>JAZKIC010000050.1:0-18384 GCA_040385065.1 Pseudomonadota bacterium | reverse complement strand
CAAGTGGCTCACTCTTCAACGTGAACACTGGCTCAGTTTGCTTGATGTATCAACACCGAAGGCTTCGAGGGGATGAAGAGCTACCTCGAAGTGGGACTGCCGGGTTTCAAAATAGATCGCTGCTTGCGAAAGCACAAGCTTTTGAATTCTGCTCCCGCCAATCCCATGGGCAAGCCTGAGCCGCTGGAGCAGGACGCGACCTGTCATGACCAGCACGGCTACCGTTCGACTCAGCTCAACCCGGCCCTCAACTTGTTGGACAAGACGTATGGGCATATCTTCAGTGACAAATTTTCGGAAGTTGACATGGTTGACGTCACGCTCAATAACCGCATCCTCGCCATGTTGATTCCCAGCCTGGAACGATCGGCGCAGGAAGCTGAGTCGCTGGGCAAACTCAACGTGGCAGTGCTCCGCGTCATGATGGGCAAAAATCTGGGCGCCGAGATCGAAGGCAAGCGTTCCGAAATCCTGGAGTCCAAGGCGACAGAGGCGCGCTATCCCTACATCGTTGCGCTTGATGAGCTGGGCTACTACTTTGCCGATGGCATCGCCGTCATGTTTGCGCAAGCGCGCTCGCTGGGCTTTTCCATGATCGCGGCAGCGCAAGACATCGAGAAGCTGACTGAAGGATCGAAGGCTGCCGAAGCGGGGGCCATGTTGGCGAATCAGGTGACCAAAATATTCATGCGCATCGACGACGCCAACAAGACCAACGAAATGATTCAGAAGTATCTGGACAAGGTGACGGTGGCCCTTCGAAAAAACTATCAACACAACGAGGGTTTTGGATTCAAGCGAGTTCAGGAAGTCTCGGTCGAGGAAATCCCTATCGCCACGCTCAAAAATCTCCAGAGCCTGAAACCGGGCCGGGCGATCATCAACATGATGGGAAACACCTTCAAGATATCCAGCTTTTATCTGGGCGACTTTCTGAGCAAGAACAAGAAAGAGAATTTCCACATCAACCGCTTTCTGCAGGTCCGCAGCCTCACGCCCGCAGAGATTGAGGCGAATAGCCTGCCGGCCGATGCCGTCAGCGAGTTCCATGGCCGGGAGCCAGCTTGATGCACGTACTGCTGAGCAATCCACGCTCGCGATCATCCGGGCGAGCTGCACCAGCGCTTCGCGCCGAACGGTTTCTCCTTAAACTAAACGATCGTTTGATTTATGTGCTCAAATCGGGCGCATGACGTCTTCTCATAAATCCGTTGAGCGCATGCGCGCGACGACAAGCTCTGCCGCAGAAAGACCGGCCGAGCGCCGGCCGCGCTCCGACGGCGCCGAAGCGCGAAAGCACTTGCTGCTTTCGGCACTGAGGCTCTTTTCCCAGAAGGGTTTCGCGGATACCTCGACGCGTGAAATCGCGCAGGCGGCGGGCACCAACATCGCCTCCATCAGCTACTACTTTGGCGACAAGGCCGGTCTCTACCGTGCCGTGTTTGCCGAGCCCATGGGTATGCCGTGTGATGACATCGGGCGGTTTTTGCCGGAAGACCTGAGCCTGCGCCAATCCATGGAGGGCTTTATTGCCAGCTTCCTGGAGCCCATCAAGCAGGGCGACTTGGCCCAGCAACTGACGCGCCTGCACTTTCGCGAGATGCTGGAGCCCACAGGGCTGTGGGCCGAGCAGATCGAGGGGCACATCAAGCCTGCGCATGCGGCGCTGGTTCAGGTGCTGTGCCGTCACCTCGAGCTGAAGAAGGCCGACGACGACGTGCACCGGCTGGCGTTTTCCATCACGGGCTTGGCCATGCAGATTTTCGTGACGCGTGACGTGATCGAAGCGATCCGTCCCGAACTGCTGGGCCATAGCAGGGCCATCGAAACCTGGGCCAGCCGCATGGCCGACTTTGCCGAGGCCATGGTCGAGGCAGACCGCGCTCGTCGCAGTGCATCGGCCACGAGGAACAAGACAGCCAAGCCATCGGCCCCGCGCGCGGCGCTTGCGCGTGACGAGCCAGGCAATCCAAAACGGGCGAAGCCCGTCAAGAAGGTGAACTAGTGATGATGATGAAACGTTGGTTGCCCTCGCTCTCTCCGCGCCCTGCAGTGGCTCGCAGATCTGCCAAGGCTGTCGTTTTGATTGCCCCCTGGTTTCTTGCCAGCTGCGCCCTGCAGTCGCCGCCAGCTGCTGTGGAGGGAGGCGCTCCTTCCCGCTGGTTTGCCGCAGCACCCGGGCCATCTACGCTCGAGCCCGGCCCGGCGGCGCTGCCGCATCAGGGCTCATTGGCGGGCCTCGGCCAGTGGTGGCGGCAGCAGGGCGATCCGCTTCTGGTCGAGCTGATCGATGCGGCCCAGCAGGCGAGCCCCACGGTGGCCAGTGCGTATTCGCGTCTTGAGCAGGCGCGTGCGACGCGCGTTGCCGCCGCGGCCGCACTGCTTCCCTCGCTCGACGCGTCGGCCAGTACAAGCCGAAGCCGATCGCAGCAGCCCGGCGCGCCCGCGGCCACGCTTACCAGCAGCCAGGCCGGTCTGCAGGCGGCCTGGGAAGTGGACGTGTTCGGGGGCAACGCAGCCAGCCGGAATGCTGCAAGCGAGCGGCTGGCCGGTGCCCAGGCGCAATGGCATGACGCACGTGTGTCGGTGGCGGCTGAAGTCGCGTTGCAGTACTACGGCCTGCGGTCGTGCCGGCAGCTGGCCGGCATTACCGCTGCCGACGCCGGCTCGCGGCGCGAAACGGCGCGTCTGTCCGAGCTCAGCATGCAGGCCGGCTTTACCGCGCCCGCCACCGCCGGTCTGGCGCGCGCGAGTTCGGCCGAGGCCAGCGGCCGCGCGACGCAGCAGGCAGCGCAGTGCGAGATCGACCTCAAGGCGCTGGTCGCGTTAACGGGCGTGTCCGAGCCAGAACTTCGTCAAAAGCTCCTTGCTTCGAGTGCGGGCCTGAAGGTCGCTGCGCCCCTGGCACTCCCTCTGCTCCCCGCCGAGGTACTCGCGCAGCGGCCCGATCTGTTCAGTGCCGCGCGCGAAGTTGCTGCTGCCAGCGCCGACGTAGGCAGTGCCGACGCCGAGCGCTACCCGCGCCTCGGCCTGAACGGCTCTATCGGTGTGTCCAACCTGCGCATCGGCGGCGTCAGTTCAAACCTCAGCACCTGGTCCATCGGCCCACTGAGCCTGAGCCTGCCGCTGTTCGATGGTGGGCGGCGCAGCGCCAACGTCGAGGCCGCCAAGGCTCGCTATGACGAAGCCGCCGCGCTGTACCGCGCCAAGGTGCGCCAAGCCGTGCGGGAAGTTGAAGAATCGCTGGTTAACTTGCAGAGCACGGCGGCCCGCAGCGACGACGCAACGGCTGCTGTGGCCGGCTACCAGTCGTCGTTCATCGGGACCGAAGCGCGCTACCGGGCCGGGCTTGCGAGCCTGGTCGAACTCGAGGACGCCAGGCGTCTGCTGCTGGCTTCTCAAATCACGCAGGCCTCGTTGCAGCGCGAGCGGTTGGCGGCGTGGGTCGGGCTGTACCGGGCTGCCGGAGGCGGATGGTCGCAGAACACCGAGGCGGCCATTGCCCGAGCCAATTTGCCTCCCGGTCCTTGATTGACAGTCCGAGCCTCTTTGCCGATTTGCCGCTCTGCTTAATGCCCGCCCGGCTTCGTTCAGATGTTTTTTGTATTCGTGCCCTTTCTTCGTCTTTTTGTTTCTCCTAAAGTGCCCGTCCTTGAACCGGTGATCTCATGAAAAAAATCTCTGCCAAACCGCTTGCCATCGTCGTGTTGGTGCTGCTGCTAGCGGCCGCTGCCGTGTATTTCTTCAGTGCCCGCAAATCGGATGCTGCCAAGCCCGCAGCCGAGCCCAAGCCTGCGCTGACGGTATCCGTGGCGCAGCCCCAGGCAGCCAGCTTGCCGCTCGTGCTCGCGGCCAACGGCAACGTAACCGCCTGGCAGGAAGCCGTCATCGGATCCGAGTCAAACGGCCTGCGGCTCACGCAGGTGCTCGTGAACGTAGGTGACGCCGTCAAGGCCGGGCAGGTGCTGGCGGTGTTCTCGACCGAGAGCGTGCAGGCCGACGTGGCTCAGGCCCGGGCCAGCCTGGTGGAGGCCGAGGCCAGCGCTGCAGACGCGGCGGCCAATGCCGAACGCGCGCGTACGCTGCAAAGCTCGGGCGCGCTCAGCACGCAGCAGATCAACCAGTACCTCACCGCTGCACAAACGGCGCAGGCCCGGGTGGAAGCGGCGCGGGCTGTGCTGGGCGCACAGCAATTGCGTGGCAGGCAGACCCAGGTGCTGGCCCCCGACAGCGGTGTGATTTCCTCGCGCACGGCCACGGTGGGCTCTGTGGTGAGCGCCGGCACGGAGCTGTTCCGCATGATCCGCCAGGGCCGGCTCGAATGGCGTGCCGAAGTGACCTCGGCCGAGCTCGGGCGCATCGCGCCGGGCATGACGGCCGTGGTGCATCCGGCCAGCGGCGGCGACATCCGCGGCCGGGTGCGCATGATCGCCCCCACCGTCGATCCGCAGACCCGCTCGGCGCTGGTCTATGTTGACCTGCCCGCCGTGGCGGGCAGGGGTGCGCTTGCTGGCATGTTTGCGCGCGGCGAATTCATTTTGGGCGCATCGAACGTGCTCACGGTTCCGCAGCGCGCACTCGTGGTGCGCGACGGTTTCAACTTCGTCTATCAGCTCGGCTCGGATAGCCGTGTCCGGCAGGTCAAGGTTCAAAGCGGCCGGCTTGCAGGTGACCGGGTAGAGGTGACGGGGCTGGCCGCGGACGCACGCATCGTCACCGACGGCGCAGGTTTTCTGAACGATGGAGACCTGGTGCGTGTCGGTGAGGCAAGCGTGGCTGCTGCCCAGGGGCCAGCCGCCGCAGCCTCCGCAGCTTCTGTGGCTGCTGCGACCGCGTCGCAAGCCAAATAAGGAGCGCGCCATGAATGTCTCCACCTGGTCCATCAAGAACCCGATTCCGGCCGTGATGCTGTTCGTGCTGCTGACCTTCGGCGGCGTGTTGTCCTTCAAGGCAATGAAGGTGCAGAACTTTCCCGACATCGACTTGCCGACAGTCAGCATCTCGGCATCGCTGCCGGGCGCAGCTCCCGCGCAGCTGGAAACTGAAGTCGCGCGCAAGCTCGAAAATTCGATCGCAACGGTGCAGGGTCTCAAGCACATCTACACCAAGGTGCAGGACGGTGGCGTGACCCTCACCGCCGAGTTCCGGCTCGAGAAGCCCGTGCAGGAGGCCGTGGATGATGTGCGCTCGGCCGTGGCCCGGGTGCGCTCGGATCTGCCTGCCGATGTGCGCGACCCCATCGTCAGCAAGATGGATCTGGCGGGTCAGCCGGTGCTGGCCTTCACCATCAGTTCTGCGCGCATGGACGCCGAAGCGCTGTCCTGGTTCGTCGACAACCACGTCTCCCGCAGGCTGCTGGCTGTGCGCGGCGTTGGCGCTGTCAACCGGGTCGGCGGCGTTACGCGCGAAGTGCGCGTGGCGCTCGATCCGTCGCGGCTGCAGGCGCTGGGTGCCACCGCTGCGGACATCTCCCGCCAACTGCGCCAGGTGCAGACCGAAAGCGCGGGTGGCCGCACCGACCTCGGGGGCAGCGAGCAACCGGTTCGCACGCTGGCGACCGTCAAATCGGCAGCGGAACTGGGGCGACTTGAACTGGCACTGAGCGACGGGCGACGGATTCGTCTCGATGACGTCGCCACCGTCAGCGACACCACAGCGGAGCCGCGCTCCGCGGCCCTGCTGGACGGCAAACCGGTGGTGGGTTTCGAGGTGTCACGCAGCCGCGGCGAAAGCGAAGTGACGGTGGGCGCAGCCATCCAGCAAGCACTGGTCGAGCTGAAGGCGCAGCATCCGGATCTGGTGGTGACCGAGGCGTTCAACTTCGTCAAACCCGTGCAGGAAGAGTACGACGGCTCCATGCACCTGCTGTACGAGGGCGCGATTCTCGCGGTGCTCGTGGTCTGGCTGTTCCTGCGGGACTGGCGCGCCACCTTTGTGTCCGCCGTGGCCCTCCCCCTGTCGGTGATCCCGGCTTTCATCGGCATGCACCTGCTGGGCTTTTCGATCAACGTCGTGACGCTGCTCGCACTCTCCCTGGTAATCGGCATTTTGGTGGACGACGCGATTGTCGAAGTCGAGAACATCGTGCGGCACTTGCGCATGGGCAAGACGCCGTACCAAGCAGCCATGGAGGCCGCTGACGAGATCGGCCTGGCGGTCGTGGCCACCACCTTCACGCTGATTGCGGTGTTCCTGCCGACAGCCTTCATGAGTGGCGTGGCCGGCAAATTCTTCAAGCAGTTCGGCTGGACGGCATCGCTGGCGGTGCTGGCCTCGCTCATCGTCGCCCGCGTGCTCACGCCCATGATGGCAGCTTACATGCTCAAGCCCATCGTGGGCGATCACAAGGAGCCGGGCTGGCTCAAGGCTTATATGCGCGCAGCCGCCTGGTGCCTGAAGCACCGCGTGCTGACCATGATCGGCGCCACGCTGTTTTTCTTCGGCTCCGTGGCGCTGATCCCTTTGCTGCCAACCGGCTTCATTCCACCCGACGACAACTCACAGACGCAGGTCTACGTCGAGCTGCCGCCAGGCTCGACGCTCACCCAGACCAAGGCGTCGGCCGAACAGGCTCGGCAGATCATCAGCCGCGTCGAGCACGTACGCAGTGTCTACACGACGATTGGGGGCGGAAGCGCAGGTGGTGACCCGTTCGCGATGGCCGGCGCTGCCGAAGCGCGCAAGGCCACGCTCACCGTGCTGCTCACTGAGCGCAGCGAGCGCCCTCGCAAGCAGGGCATCGAAAACAAGATGCGTGCCGCACTGGAGGCCCTGCCGGGTGTCAGAACCAAGGTCGGCCTCGGTGGCTCCGGCGAAAAGTACGTGCTGGTGCTGACGGGTGAGGATCCGGTTGCGCTGCAAACCGCAGCGCGCAATGTGGAAAAAGACTTGCGCACCATCCCCGGCCTGGGCAGTGTGGCTTCGAGCGCCAGCCTGAGCCGGCCTGAAATCGCCGTGCGGCCCGACTTCGCGCACGCGGCCGACCTTGGTGTGACAAGTGCCGCGATCGGCGAGACGCTGCGCATCGCGACGCTGGGCGATTACGACGTGTCCCTTCCCAAGCTCAACCTCGCTGAGCGGCAGGTTCCCATCGTCGTCAAGCTCGAGGACTCGGCGCGGCAAGATCTCTCGGTGCTGGAGCGACTCACCGTGCCCAGCAGTAAACCGCGCGCTGGCCCAGTCATGCTGGGTCAGGTGGCCACGCTGGAGATTGCGGCAGGCCCGGCCGTGATCGATCGCTACGACCGCTCCCGCAACGTGAACTTCGAGATCGAGCTGTCCGGACTTCCGCTCGGTGACGTCACCAAGGCCGTGCAAAACCTGCCCGCCGTCAAGAACCTGCCGCCCGGCGTGAAAGTGGTGGAAATCGGCGATGCAGAGGTGATGGGTGAGCTCTTTGCGAGCTTCGGCCTGGCCATGCTTACGGGCGTGCTGTGCATCTACATCGTCCTGGTGCTGCTGTTCAAGGACTTTTTGCACCCGGTCACTATCCTGGCCGCACTGCCGCTGTCCCTGGGTGGTGCGTTTGTCGGGTTGCTCGTTGCCCAGAAGAGCTTTTCGATGCCGTCCCTCATTGGCCTGATCATGTTGATGGGCATTGCCACGAAGAACTCGATCTTGCTGGTCGAGTACGCGATCGTGGCGCGGCGCGACCACGGCATGACGCGGCTGGAGGCCTTGCTCGACGCCTGCCACAAGCGGGCCCGCCCCATCATCATGACGACGCTGGCCATGGGCGCGGGCATGATGCCGATCGCACTGGGACTGGGCGCTGCCGATCCTAGCTTTCGCTCGCCGATGTCGATTGCGGTAATCGGCGGCCTCATTACTTCAACGGTGCTGAGCCTGCTGGTGGTGCCGGCGGTGTTCACGTACATCGACGACATCGAGCACTGGGTGCGCAGAACAGTGCGAAGGATCAGGCGTCAGCCGGAGCCCATGCCGGACCCTGCCTTGGTGCCGCCAAGAGGCTGATGACGGACCCCTGGCAGTCTGGGCGGCAGAAGGGACGTGCGCTGCAAAGCGGTCGCGATAGGCTATCGGCCTTCAAATCTGGCAAAAACTGTCCTCAGCGGGGCCACTTTTCGCCATGCACGCCTTCTGCCGCCCACACTCCTGGGTGCGTCAGGCGCCGGAGCGGATTTTCCCCACCAGCGCCGAGGTCGAATAGCCGTCGACGAAAGGGATGGCGAGCGCCGTGCCGCCATACGCCTTCACGACCTTCGTCTCGGTCAGCTTGTCCATGTCGTAGTCGCCGCCCTTGACCAGTACGTCGGGCTGGATTTCCGAGATGAGTTCGAGCGGCGTGTTCTCGTCGAACCACGTGACCAGGCTTACCGACTCCAGCGCCGCGATGAGCACGGCGCGGTCGGTCTCATTGTTCAGTGGTCGGTCCGGGCCTTTGCCAAGGCGTCGGGCGGAGGCGTCGGTGTTCAAGGCCACCACGAGGCTGGCGCCGAGCTCTCGTGCCCGGGCAAGATACGTTGCGTGGCCCCGGTGCAGGACGTCGAAAACGCCGTTGGTAAAGATGACTGGCCTGGGCAGCGATGCAACGCGCGCGGCCGCTTCGGCGCGGCCCGTGATCTTGCCCAGAAAAGCGGGCTCGCTCACACCGGCTGCGGCTTGCTGTCGGCTGCGGCCGCAGCGGCAATTTCCTTGCTCAACTCCTTGCGAAAACGGTTGAGATCCTGAACCGTCTTGAAGCTCCTGTCCATGAGCAGGCTCATGTTGTGCAGGATGCGCTCCACCACCTTGTTTTCCCACACGGCGTCGAACTTGATCTGCGTATCGAGCCAGTGCTCCAGCCACTCCGGGTTGGGCAGGCGTGACTGGATGGTGTCGCGCGGAAAGAGGCTCTTGTTGACGTGCAGGTTGGTCGGGTGCAACGCCTGCGCGGTACGCCGTGCACTGGCCATCAGCACCCCGACTTTGGTGAATGCCGCCTTGGCCTCGTTGCCGCACTTGTTGATGGCGCGCTTCATGTAGCGCAGGTAGGCGCCGCCGTGGCGCGCCTCATCCTGGCTGAGCTGCGTGTAGATCTGTTTGATCACCGGCTCGGTATGCCATTCGCTCGCGCGGCGGTACCAGTGGTTCAGCCGGATCTCGCCGCAAAAGTGGAGCATCAGTGTTTCAAGCGCAGGCGCGGGCTCGAACTCGAAACGGACGTCGTGCAGTTCTTCTTCGGTGGGCGCGAGTTCGGGCCTAAAGCGCCTCAGGTATTCCATCAGCACCAGTGAATGCTTTTGCTCCTCAAAGAACCAGATCGACATAAAGGCCGAAAAATCACTGTCGTCCTTGTTGTCGCGCAGAAACATCTCGGTGGCCGGCAGGGCTGCCCATTCCGTGATGGCGTTCATTTTGATCGTCTGGGCCTGCTCATCGGTCAGGCGAGAGGCATCGAAGCTCGCCCACGGGATGTCCTTGTCCATGTCCCATCGGACCGACTCGAGCTGCTTGAATAGTTCGGGATAAAGCATGTGTCTCCATACGCAGCAGATGCCGCCTCAGATGTAGAACCAGATTTTAGGCGGGTAAGCCGACGCATAGGCAGGCGGGGTCTTGGAGGCGCCGGCGCGCCGTGTCCAGCGGGACATTTCCATAGGCTGCCGGGTTCTGAATCCACAGTGCTCCCTTCGACGTATTGATGAAGGGACAACCGGGGGCCGGGCTTCGATGATGGTTTCGGAGCGACGCTGCCATAAGCCCCGCAACTTTTGAGGGCTTTGAAGAGCTGGACGATTGGCGAGAGAAAACTAGTCAGTCATAATCTAAACCAATGGGTAATAGGTGGTGTGAACATTGGGTCAGCCCCGCCTCGTACCTTTACCGTAGCGCTGCAATGAGTCTTGACCTAACAAACTTTTACCCGGGCTTCATGCGCGCTTTCGGGAACCGGCCAATGATGGTCGGGCTCAGACGTTTTATAGCCGTGCCTGCCAGTTTAGGAAGCGGCAAGCACTGCAACTGTTTACTGTTGCGAAGCCTTCCACGCCCCACGGGGCTGGATGCAATCCCGGGGCGCTTCTCCTCCTCCTCCCTCCCTCCCTCGTTCGCGCCGGGGCGCTTCGCAGCATCTTTATTCCGGGCCGGCTGACATGGCCGTCGCCTCCCTTCTTCGCCCTCGTGTCGCAATCGTCGGTTCCGGTATTTCCGGCCTGGCCGTGGCACACCGGCTGCGCGGCGATGCCAATATCACGCTGTTCGAGGCGGGCGATTACTTTGGCGGCCATACCCACACGGTCGATGTCACGCTGCCCGGCCCGGCAGGCCCCGTCACGCACGGCGTGGACACCGGCTTTCTCGTGTTCAATGAGCGAACTTATCCGCACCTGATCAGCCTGTTCGAGGAATTGGGTGTCAGGACCTCACGCTCGGACATGTCGTTTTCGGTCAAGGTGCCGGCAGGCCGCACCGGCGGCGCTCTGGAGTGGAGCGGGTCCAACCTGAACTCGGTCTTTGCGCAGCGGAGCAACCTGTTCAAGCCCGGGTTTCTGCGCATGCTCAGGGACATCCTGCGGTTCAACCGGGTAACCACGGCGCTGGCGCTTGCCAATGCGGACTCAGACGCGGCCTTGATGCAGCCGCTTGATGAATTCCTAAGAGCCCAAAAGTTTTCGCCCGAGTTTCGGGACTGGTATTTCCTGCCCATGATGGGCTGCATCTGGTCCTGCCCGACCGATCAGATGCTCAAGTTCCCCGTAGCCACGATGATCCGTTTTTGCCACAACCATGGCCTGATCCAGGTGGCTGATCGCCCGCAGTGGTGGACCGTTCAGGGCGGCGCTCGCCACTACGTCGACAAGATCGTGGCCAGCATTCCCGACAAGCGACTCGCCTCTCCGGTGCGATCCATAGAGCGCACCGTGCGCGGTGTGCGCATTGTGAGTGAGCGGCTGGGTGCGATGCACGCAGAGGATTTCGACAAGGTAGTGCTGGCGACCCATTCGGATCAGTCGCTGTCCCTGCTGGCGCAGCCCACCGCGGGCGAGCGATCGGTGCTCGGAGCAATCGCCTACCAGCCGAATCGCGCCGTCCTGCATACGGACACTTCGGTCCTGCCCGAACGCAAGCTGGCCTGGGCCGCCTGGAATTACGAACGCGCTGCCGACGCGGACCGCGAGTCATCGCGCGTATGCCTTCATTACCTGCTCAACATGCTGCAGCCGCTGCCATTCACTCAGCCGGTGATCGTGTCACTCAACCCGGTGCAGGAGATTGATCCGGCGAATGTGCTGGGGCAGTTCGAGTACGCCCATCCGGTTTTTGACGCGGCGGCCATCCACGCGCAAAAGCGGCTGCCGGCCTTGCAGGGTCAGCAGCACACCTACTTCTGCGGAGCATGGACGGGCTATGGCTTTCATGAAGACGGTTTGAAATCCGGCTTGCACGTGGCGGCCAGGTTGCGCGACGACATGACAGCGACGCGCTCTCAAAGGCTGGCCGCATGACCCCGGAACGGGGCGCCTTACAAGCCTTGCTGGGGTTTGGAGAGGTTCGCCACACGCGCCTGAAGCCTGTGCGCAACGCCTTTTCGTATCCCACCTATTTTCTGATGCTCCCCTTGCGGGCCCTGCGCTCGGGTGGCCCTGGAAAGCTCGCGCGCAACCGCGCTGCGGCACTCAGCTTTCACGACCGGGACCATGGCGCTGGCGACGACGATTGCCTGGCATGGATAGACGCGCTGCTGGTCCAGCATGGCCAGCATGAGGCTACCGGCGAAATCTGGCTTCATACGTATCCGCGCGTGCTGGGCTACACCTTCAAGCCGGTGAGTTTCTGGTATTGCCACAACGAAGCGGGTGCGCTCTGCACCATCGTGGTCGAGGTGAATAACACGTTTGGCGAACGGCATTGCTATTTCCTGGATGCGCCTGCCTACGGACGCGAGATGACGGCGGACAAGGTCTTTCACGTTTCGCCTTTCTGCACGCTCCAGGGCAGCTACCGTTTTCGATTCATGCGAGCCTTGCACGGCGGCGTGCAGAAAACCGTGGCAAGAATCGACTACGACGATGCCTCTGGCCCGCTGCTTGAAACCAGCGTCAGCGGCACGCTGGTGCCACTGACCGGGGCCACGGTGCGCCTGGCCCTGTGGCGCTACCCGGCCATGACTTTCGGCGTGATGGCGCGCATCCATTGGCAGGCACTCAAGCTCTGGCTTAAACGTGTGCCCTTCGTCCGCAAACCCGAGCCCCCCGAAATATTCGTGACCCGATGAACACTGCCACCAACTCCTCCTCCGCAACCGCCGACCCTGCACTGCTTCCCCCTGGTGCGCCTGCGGCTGCGCGCACGGCGTTCAGGATTCTTTCCAGACTCAAACACGGCACATTGACGCTTCTGTTGCCGGACGGCAGCATGCGGCGATTCGGCTCTGGCGCCGCGCCGACCGCGAGCCTTCGCCTGCTCAACTGGAAGGTTTGCAGTGCCGCGCTGCGCTCGGGCGACATTGGCTTCGCCGAGAGTTACATCGCTGGCGACTGGACTACGCCGCACCTTACGGAACTGCTGCGCGTTCTCATCGTGAACCGCAAGGAAGTTGAAGATGCGATTTACGGCACCTGGCTCGGCCGGCTCGCCTACCGCCTCAAGCATCTGCTGAACCGAAACACCCGAGCCAATAGCCAGAAAAACATTCACGCCCACTATGACCTGGGCAATGCGTTCTATTCGCTGTGGCTCGACGACACGATGAACTACTCGTCGGCGCTTTTCGAAACGCCGGACATGCCGATGAGCCAGGCGCAGGATGCCAAGGTCCGCCGCGCGCTGCGCATGGCCGACGTCAAGCCGGGCGACCGAGTACTTGAAATCGGCTGCGGCTGGGGCGCGCTCGCCGAAATGGCGACCGTGCAGTTCGGCGCGCGACTCGTTGGCGTGACACTCAGCACGGAGCAGCTCGACTGGGCCCGCGAACGCCTCCAAACGGCCGGAGTCGGCAGCCGCGCTGACCTTCGCCTGCAGGACTACCGCGATATCGGCAAGCCTGGGGAAGTAACGGAAGACGCTCAATTCGACGCCATCTGCTCCATCGAAATGGTCGAAGCCGTCGGGCGCGAATACTGGCCCACCTATTTCCAGACGGTGGCCCGTCTGCTCAAGCCGGGCGGCAAGGCCTGCATCCAGAGCATCGTGATTGCCGATCCGCTTTTCGAGCGCTACGTCACCTCGACCGACTTCATCCAGCAGTACATATTTCCGGGTGGTTGCCTGCCGAGTCCCTCAGCCTTTCGTGCAGAAGCCAATGCCGCAGGGCTGGAGATCGTCGACGAGTTCTCCTTCGGCCAGGACTACGCGCACACCCTCAAGTTGTGGCGCGACGCTTTCCTGGCGCAGGAGTCGCGCGTGCTTCAGCTCGGCTTCGACAAGAAGTTCGTGCGTATCTGGGAGTTTTACCTGGCGTATTGCGAGGCGGCTTTTGCGCAGGCCAACACCGATGTCGTGCAATACACCTTGCGTCGACGCGCTGCCTGAAGCGCGCCAGGAAAACTTCGCCATGCGCCCCCTTTTTGCCAGCTCCGGTCTTCTTCTGGTCTGGCTCATGAGCTTTGCGTCGTTGGCACAGACACCTGCCCCGGTGAACGGTTCAGCGAACCCACCGGAAGTCAGCGCCGCGTTGCCGCAGGCTCAATGGGTCGGCAAGGCCCGCCTCAAGGTCTGGGGCTTCGACATTTACGATGCGACGCTCTGGTCAGCACCGGGCTTTTCCGCGGCACGCTACGCCAGTCACCCGTTGGCGCTGGAGCTCGTTTACCTGCGTGACTTTGCAGCAGCCGACATCGCCGAGCGGTCGATCAAGGAAATGCGGCGCAGCGGCAACTTCACGACTGCGCAGGCGGCCACCTGGATGGAAGCCATGCGCAAGGTCTTCCCCGATGTCAAAAAGGGCGACCGCATTCTGGGGCAGCATCGCCCGGGTGTTGGCACAGTAATCTGGTTCAACGGCAAACTTTCCGGCGAAATCGCCGACCCCGAGTTTTCGCGCCTTTTCTTCGGCATCTGGTTGTCGCCCGGCACGTCGGAGCCGGCCATGCGGGCCGCGCTGCTGGCCGGAGCCGCGCCGTGAGTGAAGCGGCGGTGGCCAAGGCTGTGGTGGGCCAGGCTGCAGGCGACTTTCGGCCGGAGTCGACAGCTGATGCAGCGTTCAGGGCGCGCAATGGTCTGGCCTACGGCTTGCTTGGGCTGCCGCTGGCGTTTGCCGCATTGCCGCTTTACGTCATTTTGCCGAACCACTATGCACGCGAGTTTGGCGTGCCGCTGGCAACACTGGGCGCGTTGCTGCTTGCGGCGCGCCTTTTCGATGCGCTGGTGGACCCCGCCATCGGGCGCTATACGGACGGTCTGTTCGCCCGGTCTTCACGTGCTGTGCTGGCGCTCGGTGGTGTCGCGGCGCTGGTGCTGTTTGCCGGTTTTTGCCTGCTGTTTTTCCCGCAGGTAACGGGCCCCGATGCACTTGCCCTGTGGGCTGGGCTCATGCTGCTTGTGACCTACGCCGGCTACAGCACGCTCTCCATTGCGCACCAGTCCTGGGGCGCAATGCTGGGGGGCAACGAGGTTCAACGCAGCCGCGTAGTGGCATGGCGCGAAGGGCTGGGCTTGCTGGGGGTTGTGACGGCATCGGTGCTGCCTTCAGTGCTCGGCCTTGGCGTGACCGCCGCTGCTTTCGGCGTCATGCTGTTGCTCGGTTGGCTGGCGTGGAGCGCAAGCATCCAGCCCGCACCCGCCGTGCGGCGTGAAACCGGGTCGGTGCTGCTGCCGTTTCGTGAGCCCGCCTTCAGGCGCTTGCTCGCGGTGTTCATGCTCAACGGCATTGCCAGTGCGGTGCCTGCGACGCTGGTGCTCTTTTTCATCCAGGACCGGCTGCAGGCGCCGTCAGATCTGGAGCCGATCTTTCTGGGCAGCTACTTCCTCGCTGCGGCATTGTCGATTCCACTGTGGCTCGTCGTGGTCAAGCGCCTGGGGCTGGCTCGCACATGGCTTGTCGGCATGCTTATCTCGATCGCGGTGTTTGCCTGGGCAAGTCAGGTCGCAGAAGGCCAGTTCATCGCATTCGGCCTCATTTGTGCGTTGTCGGGCGTCGCGTTGGGAACCGACCTCGCGCTTCCGGGCGCGTTGCTGGCCGGGGTGATACAGGCTTCGGGCCAGTCGGGTCGGGCCGAGGGCGCTTTCTTCGGCTGGTGGAATTTCGCCACCAAGCTCAATCTGGCGCTCGCGGCGGGCCTGGCGCTGCCGCTGCTTGGCGCGTTCGGCTATGTCCCCGGAACACGTGATGCCCAGGCGCTCGGTGCGCTGGTGGCGGCGTACTGCCTGCTGCCATGCCTTCTCAAGCTGGCCGCTGCGGCGTGTCTGTATGTCCTTGTCATTCGTTCTCCACAGAAAGCCCAACCACGATGAAAACGAGATCTCTTGCCGCACTCTCGGCCCTTGCCCTGAGCGCCGCGTTGCTGGGTCTGGCCGGGTGCGCTGGCCCACAGGTAACGGACTATGCCGCGCAAAAGCCCGTGCTCGACCTGCGCCAGTATTTCAACGGAACGATCGATGCGCACGGGCTCTTTACCGACCGCGCGGGGAAAGTTGTCAAGCGCTTCACCGTTGTCATGACGTGCAGCTGGCAAGGCCCCCCTGGGCAGGAAGTCGGCACGCTCGATGAGGCATTCACATACTCCGACGGTACCCGGGACCGCCGCGTCTGGACCTTGCGCCGCATGCCGGACGGGCGCTACAGCGGCACGGCCGCCGACGTCGAAGGCCAGGCACAGGGTGAAGAAAAAGGCAATGCATTCCGCTGGGGCTACACGCTCCGACTGCCCGTGGAGGGTCGGGTGATCAACGTTCAGTTCGATGACTGGATGTACCTGATGGACGACAAGGTCATGCTGAACAAGGCCGTGATGAGCAAGTTCGGCTTTCGTCTCGGCGAAGTGACGCTGGCGTTCATCAAACGTTGACGTCCGCCACCAATCGCAATCAAAAAGAAGAGGCAGCGGATGGCTTACAACCCTCAATTCAATGACTGGCGTGGCAAGAACGTCTGGATCATCGGCGCATCGAGCGGCATAGGCCAGGCCACCGCATCGGCGCTTCACGCCGAGGGCGCCAAAGTGTTCGTCTCGGCCCGCAATGCAGCGGCCCTGAAGGAATTTGAAGCGGCCCATCCTGGCGCCGTCGGCATTGCGTTCGACGCTTCCGACGCGGCCTCGTTTGCCGAAGCCGCGAGGGCCGTCATGCAATCGGGACCGCTGGCGCTCGCCATGTACTGCGCGGGCTATTACAAGGCCATGCGCGCAGACGCCTTTGACCTCGGCGAAATGCTGCGTCATCAGCAAGTGAATTACGTGGGAGCGCTGCATTTGCTCGACGCGGTGCTGCCCGACTTCGTGCGCAGGCAGGAAGGCCATGTAAGCCTGATCAGCAGCGTGGCCGGCTACCGGGGCCTGCCCAAGAGCCTGGCGTATGGGCCGACCAAGGCAGCTTTGATCAACCTCGCCGAGACGCTCTACGTCGACCTGCACGACAAACATATCGGCGTGAGCCTGATCAACCCGGGCTTTGTCGAAACGCCTTTGACTGCGCAGAACCGCTTCAGCATGCCCGCGCTGATCACACCGGCCCAGGCCGCTGCCGAAATCCTGTCCGGCTGGAAAAAGGGAGAATTCGAGATCCACTTTCCCAAGCGCTTCACGCGCTGGATGAAGACCCTGCAGATGCTGCCTTACGCAGCCTATTTCCCGGTCGTGAAACGGCTGGTGAAAGAAGAAGATGAGTACGCCAAGCAGCCCGCCTGAACCGGCTGAACCCTCTAACCTGTCGCACCCGTCGCGGCGCGAAGCTGTCGCCCGCATTGCGCAATTCTTTGAAGCTTTCAGCCCCGCCGACGTGGCGCGGATGGAAGAGTTCTACACGGCCGACGCATTTTTCAAGGACCCGTTCAACGAAGTGCGTGGCTTGCCGGAAGTCAGGCGTATTTTTTCGCACATGTTCGTGGCACTTGACGAGCCTCGTTTTATCGTCACGTCTCAATTGGTCGACGGCGACCAGTGTTTCCTGACATGGGATTTCGTCTTCAGGTTCAAGCGCTTCGATACTGCTACGGTGCAGACGGTGCGCGGTGGCTCGCACCTGAAGCTGTCCAGCGACGGGCGCATTGCCTACCACCGCGACTATTGGGACGCGGCGGAAGAACTCTATGAAAAGTTGCCGGTGGTCGGCGGGCTGATGCGCTGGCTCAAGCGACGCGCCAACGAAGGCGCGTGAAGGTCAGGCCGGTAGCGTGTCGACAAAGCTCTGCCGCTGCATGAGCTTTTCCTGCAGCTTGGCCAGGTTGGGGTAGCTGTCGCGCCATTCGACTTCCTTGAAGCGAAGGTCGAGGTAACCGAGTGCGCAGCCCACCGCCACGTCCGACAGGCTGAAGTGAATGCCGCTGCAGAAAGCCTTCTCACCCAGCCCCGTGCTCATGGCTTTCAATGCTGTGCGAATCTTGCCCATCTGCCGGTCTATCCAGCCCTGGCTGCGCTGCTGTTCAGTACGCCCCGACCAGGTGGCCTCCAGCCGCGCCAGGATGGCCGCGTCGACGAGGCCATCCGCAAGGGCTTCCCAGGTTTTGATTTCCGCGCGCTCGCGACCCTGAACGGGGATGAGTTTGCCCACAGGCGAAAGCGTGTCCAGGTACTCGACGATCACGCGCGAGTCGAAAACCGCCTCGCCGCCCTCCATCACGAGGCAAGGGACCTTGCCGAGCGGGTTGGAGTCTGACATCGTCGTGCTGGCGGCCCAGACGTCTTCGAGTACGAAGTCATAGTCCAGTTTTTTCTCGGCCATGACAACGCGTACTTTTCGTACATAGGGGCTGGTGGTGGATCCGATAAGTTTCATGTGATTGCAGTCGGTCGTGGCTTCGTATGCATTCTATCGATTAAGGCCCAGCCTCCGCCAAAGCGCGGCCGGAGGCACGTGCGATGGCGCGGAGGGCCGCCGCCTACAATCGAATCATGAGCTTTTCCACGATCAACGCCCTGTCTCCCCTCGACGGCCGCTACGCCGCCCGGCTCCAGCAATTGCGTCCCCTGATGTCCGAGCAAGGCTATATGCACCGCCGCGTCCAGGTTGAAATCGCCTGGTTTGTCGCGCTCTCGGATGCCGGTTTCGACGAATTCAAGCCACTAAGCCCGGGTGCGCGCACCTACCTGTCCTCGCTGGTCGCCAACTTCTCGGAAGCCGATGCGCTGGCGATCAAGGACATCGAGAAAACCACCAACCATGACGTCAAGGCGGTGGAGTACTGGATCAAGTCAAAATTCGACGCGCGGCCCGAATTGCAGGCCTGCGCGGAATTCGTGCATTTCGCCTGCACCAGCGAAGACATCAACAACACCAGCCACGCGCTGC
>JAZKIC010000049.1:0-53984 GCA_040385065.1 Pseudomonadota bacterium | reverse complement strand
TCGCCGGGCATGGCCAGCGCGCTGTGGCCAAAACGCTCTTCGTAGCTCAGGCCGAGGTATATCTCGTCCACCAGCGTGATGCCGCCGCGCGATTGCACTACGCGGTGCAGCGCTTCGAGTTCTTCCGGGGCGATCGAGGTGCCGGTCGGGTTGGACGGGGATGCGAGCAGCACACCGCGCGTGCGAGGTGTCCAGGCCGATTCGACTTTTTCGGTGGTGAGCTGAAAACGCTCCGTCGCGCCGCTGGGCACCAGCACCGCCCGGCCCTCCGCCGCACCGACGAAGTGCCGGTTGCACGGATAACTCGGGTCTGGCATCAGGATTTCGTCGCCGGCCTCGATCAAGGCAAGGCAGGCCAGTTGCAGTGCTGCGGATGCGCCCGCCGTGACGATGATGCGACGCGGGTCGACCTGCGCCTGGAAACGGCTGGCATACCAGGCGCTGATTTTTTCGCGCAGCAGCGGCAGGCCAGTCGCGTCGGTATATTGCGTCTTGCCCTCCGCTATGGCGCGCGCAGCGGCCTGCTGAACGAGCGGTGGAGCGGTGAAGTCCGGCTCGCCGATGTTCAGGAAGATCATCGGCTTGTCGGTGCCTGCAGCCTGCGCAGCCACCGCGGCGGCCGCCTTGCCGACTTCCATCACATAGAAGGGCTCAATCCGTCGGGCGCGCTCCGCAATTCTCATGGGCGCCGCTGCCATCGACTCAGGCCCCGCGGTCGCTGGTGACTTCGGCAGGACGCAGCACCGGCGCGAGTTTGTTCAGCACCCCGTTGACGTACTTGTGTCCGTCGGTTCCGCCGAAGCCTTTGGCCAGCTCGATGCATTCATTGATCACGACGCGCCAGGGAACGTCCAGGCAGTTCTTGAACTCGTAGGCGCCGATCCACAGCACGGCGTGTTCGACCGGAGAAATCTCTGCCATCTTGCGGTCGAGCAAGGGGGTGATCAAGGCGTCGAGCGCGTCGGCAGTCTCGATGCAGCCATGCAGCAAAGCATCGAAGTGCGCGGCATCGGCTTTGTGAAATCCGACGAGATCCCGCGTGAACGCGTCGATCGCGCCAGACTCGTTGCGACCGACGAGGTGCTGGTACAGGGCCTGCAACGCAAACTCTCGTGCGCGTGTGCGGCCTGACTTGTCGGCGGCCTTCTTGACCCCGGTGTCGGTGAGGCCCGTGCGGGTCTGGGGTGGGCGTTTGGGAGGATTGGCGGACATGAAGGTCTCAGGAAAGTTCGTCGAGCAGGTTGGCCATTTCAACGGCCACGCGGGCCGCATCGCGGCCCTTTTCGTCCTGCCTCGCCTCGGCCTGCAAGACGTTTTCTGTCGTCAGGATGGCGTTGGCGATGGGTATTTGATAGTCCAGCGCGAGGCGTGTCACGGCGGAGCCGCTCTCGTTGGCTACAAGTTCGAAGTGATAGGTTTCGCCGCGGATGATGCAGCCCAGCGCAATCAAGGCGTCGTGTTTGTCCTGCTCGGCCATGGCCTGCAGGGCAACCGGCACTTCAAGCGCGCCGGGCACCTTGACGTGCTGAATTTTTCGCGCGTCCACGCCCAGTTTTTTAAGCTCGTCCACACACGCCGCCGCGAGTGCGTCGGTGATGCTTTCGTTGAAGCGCGCCTGGACGATGCCGATCGAAAGGGATTTGCCATCGAGCTTGTCGGCCTGGCCTTTTTCTGCAGCGAACACGGGATTTCCTTTTTTCTTTGATGTGAAGGCTCAGGCCATCTCAGGCCAACTCAAGCCATGTCTTTGGTCAGGTGCCCGGTGATTTCCAGGCCGTAGCCGATCATGCTGGGAAGGCGGCGCGGATTGCCCATGAGTTGCATGCGGCGCACACCGCAGGCGCGCAGGATTTGTGCGCCAATCCCATAGGTCCGCAGGTCCATGCGGCCGCGCTCGGGCGCGTGGCTCGACTTGGCGGTGCCTTCGAACTGCGCGAGCAGCTGATCCGCCGATTCCCCGCAGTTCAGCAGCACGGCAACGCCTTTGCCAACCTTGTCGAGGTAGGCCAGGCTCTGGTCCAGGCTCCACGAGTGCATGCTGCGGCTCTTCTCAAGGGCATCCAGCAGCGACAGCGGCTCGTGGACTCGCGCTGAAACGATGTCGTCCGCCGTCCATGAACCTTTCACCAGGGCCAGGTGCAGGCCCCGGCTCGGCTTGTCGCGAAAGGCGTGTGCGGTGAATTCCCCAAAGGCGGTCTGCAGCGTTCGGCTGCCCACCTGCTCGATCAGCGATTCATGGCGGCTGCGGTGTTCTATCAGGTCGGCAATCGTGCCGATCTTGAGTTGGTGCTCTTGTGCAAACAGCAGCAGGTCGGGTAGGCGCGCCATGGTGCCGTCGTCTTTCATGATCTCGCAGATCACGGCGGCAGGAGAGCAGCCCGACATCGTCGCGAGGTCGCAACCGGCTTCGGTGTGCCCAGCCCGCATCAACACGCCGCCATCGACCGCTTGCAATGGAAAAATGTGCCCAGGCTGAACGAGGTCGTCGACCTTCGCGTTGCGCGCGACGGCAGCTTGCACTGTCCGTGCGCGGTCGGCCGCGGAAATACCGGTCGTTACGCCTTCGGCGGCTTCGATCGACACCGTGAAGGCCGTGGCGTGCTTGGTGCCGTTGCGTGTAGCCATCGGCTTGAGCTGCAGGAGCTCGCAACGCTCGCGCGTCAGGGTCAGGCAAATGAGTCCCCGGCCGAAACGCGCCATGAAGTTGATCGCTTCAGGCGTGACGTGGTCGGCCGCGAGCACCAGGTCGCCTTCGTTCTCGCGGTCTTCATCGTCAATGAGGATCACCATTCGGCCCGCAGCCATGTCGGCAACGAGTTCTTCAATCGGGGAAATGGCGATGGTCATGTGTTCAGGGGCTTTCGGGTGTCCTGGAGCATGCGCTCCACGTAGCGGGCGATGAGGTCGATTTCGAGATTCACGCGGGACTGCGGCGCAAGGTGCTGCAGGGCCGTGTTGTGAACGGTGTGCGGAATGAGGTTGATGCTGATCTCGCTGCCGGCCTCGGCACCGGCAAGGTCATCGACGCGGTTCACGGTAAGGCTGACACCGTTCACGGTGATCGAGCCTTTGTAGGCGAGGTATTTGCTGATCCCGGCAGGCGCGTGGATGCGCAGTTCCCAGCTTTCCCCGACCTGGGCAAAGTGCGTGACCGTGCCGATGCCGTCGACGTGCCCCGCAACAATGTGCCCGCCCAGCCGCTCGTTGGCGCGCAAGGCCTTTTCGAGGTTGATGGCGGTGTCGGTCTGGGCGAGGCCGGTTGTCTTGTCGAGTGATTCCGCCGAAATGTCTACGCAAAAGGTGCGGGCGGAAAGATCGATGGCGGTGGCCGTCATGCAGGCACCGTTCAACGCAATGCTGTCGCCCAGGCCGACGTCGTCAAGATAGCCCGCTGGCGCCTCGAGCGTGAGTCGAGCGCCATGGTCCAAAGAGCTGCCCAGGCGCTGGACGGCGACGATGCGCCCCACGCCGGTAATGATTCCGGTAAACATTCCGTTATTTTCGCAGGTAAATGAATGGGCCTTGCCAGGGGCCGGTTGGAGCGCTCCGGATAGGGATGCGGAGTGAGCGTTTCGGGCCGTTGACTTGCTTACCTCGGCAGGTTGCGCAGGCGTATGGCCGCCAGCGGGGGGCTTGAATCCCGGGGCAGATCGATGCGAGATGTACCTGCGGATTAGCCCCTGTCGCCGCCCCCCGTTCGCCCTGAGGTATCGAAGGGCCTGTACTGAGCTTGCAAAGCATCTCCTCAAACGCTCACCCGCCAGCGAACGGTTCTCACACTGGGCTTCGATACCTCAGCCCGAACGGGGGAGAGGAGTCGAGAGCTGTCTTACCTCGCCAAACAGCTCGCTGGCTTCGATATCTTAATCCGCACGGTTCATTGATAGCCGGGCAAAACGTATGCGAGATGAAGAGGTGTGGGCGAACGAAGCGAGGTCTTGGGTTGGACCGGAAACCAAGTTGGCGGCGACCCCTTATCAAGTTCAAAGCAGGGCGCGAGCGCGCGTCGGAGGCAGGTGCGGCGCAAGGGGGCCTTGAGGCCGCCGCTCAAAAGGCGCCCCGTCCTTGTACCCGTGCCAGTAGCCGGAGGTCCCGGCCGACACGGTCGACTGAGGCGAACTCGAGATTCAGCGCGCCGTCGAGCTTTGCAAGCTCGGAAATCGCCGCCATGCCCATCCCCTGACCCAGCAACTTCGGCGCTAGGTACACGAGCAACTCGTCGACGAGACCCTCTCGCAGCAGTGATCCATTGAGCTTGAAGCCAGCTTCGACGTGAAGTTCATTGACTTCTCGTGCAGCGAGGTCGCGCATCAAGGCAGCAAGGTCGACTTTCCCACGGGCTCCGGCAATAACCGTGACGGTTGCGCCTCGCGCGCGCAACGCGGCCGCCTTGGCTTCGTCGCCTGAAGCCGTATAAATCCAGACTTGTCCGCCGGCCTCGAAGAGGCGCGCATCGGGTGGCGTTTGGAGGGCGCTGTCGACGATGACGCGGTGCGGCTGGCGTGGTGTGTCGACCAGCCTGACGTTCAGGGAGGGGTTGTCCTGCAGCAGCGTGCCGATTCCGGTGAGCACGGCGGAAGCGCGAGCGCGCCAGGCATGACCGTCGGCCCGGGCTTCGGGCGACGTTATCCATTGGCTGGTGCCGTTGGCAAGAGCCGTGGTGCCGTCGAGCGACGCTGCAATCTTCATGCGGACCCAGGGGGTTTTGCGGATCATGCGGCTGAAGAAGCCGATATTGAGCTCACGCGATTCGGCCGCGCCTGGGCCGACGATTACCTCGACACCGCCGGCTCGAAGCCGCTCGAACCCCTGTCCGGCAACCGCCGGGTTGGGGTCCGTCAGGGACGCCACGACGCGCTGGATGCCTGCTTGCAGCAGCGCATCGCAGCAGGGGCCGGTGCGGCCATGGTGCGAGCACGGCTCCAGTGTGACGTAAGCGGTGGCGCCTCGGGTGTCGTGCCCAAGGCGCGCTGCGTCGCGCAGCGCCATCACCTCGGCATGCGGGCCTCCCGTTTGCTGCGTGAATCCGCTGCCGAGGGTCTCCCCCGAGGCGGAAACGATGACGCAGCCGACGCGCGGGTTCGGGTCGCTCAGGAAAAGGCTGTTCCTGGCGAGTTGCAGCGCGGCTTGCATGAAAGAGTCTTCAGGCATGCGCATCCTCGACCCTGACGCACCCCTGGTTTCGGCAAGCGTTGGCAGGCGCTGAGGCGAACAAGCGCGTTCTCAGCGCAGCAGGCCGCGCTCGGCCAGGTTGAGCATGAGGGCAGTGACGCCGAAGGTCCACGGCGCGACCTTGTCGGAATGGTTCACCCGGTTGACCAGGCTGCCCAGCAGCGGTGTCGAAACCGTCACCACGTCCCCCACTTCGTGCGTGAAACCGTGGCCCGGTCCGTGCCGGTCCTGCGAGGGCGCGAACATGGTGCCCAAAAAGAGCATGGCGCCGTCGGGGTACTGGTGGTTGGGGCCGATCAACTGGCTCACGATGTTGAGCGGGTCGCGGCTGATCTGCGACATGGAGCTCGCCCCCTTTAGGGAAAAGCCGTCGGGTCCCGACACCGTCAGCGTCAGGTCGCAGTGCCGCACGTCCTCGATGCCGAAGTGCTCGTCGAAAAGGCGGATGAAGGGGCCGATGGCGCAGGAGGCGTTGTTGTCCTTGGCCTTGCCCAGCAGCAAGGCGCTGCGGCCTTCGAAATCGCGCAGGTTGACGTCGTTGCCCAGCGAAGCGCCAACGGTCTCGCCGCGTCCATTGATGGCCAGCACAACTTCCGGCTCGGGGTTGTTCCAGGCCGAACCCGGATGGATGCCAACGTCGGCGCCCGAGCCTACCGCGGCCAGTACGGGCGCCTTGGTGAAGATTTCAGCGTCGGGTCCGATGCCGACCTCCAGGTACTGCGACCAGGCGCCGCGCTCGATCAGGACCTTCTTGACGCGCTCGGCGTCGGCCGACCCGGGCACGATGCCGGCGAGGTTGTCGCCGAGGATGCCGCTCAGGGCGCTGCGGATCGCATCGGCGCGGCCGGCGTCTCCGCGCGCCTGCTCTTCGATGACGCGCTCCAGCAGGCTGGCGACGAACGTCACGCCGCTGGCCTTGATTGCTTGCAGATCGCACGGGGCGATCAGCCAGGGGCGGCTCAGGTCGCGTTCGCTTTCGTCGCTGTTGGCCATCACCTCGGCAAGGAGGGCAACGCGCGGCAGACGTGTCGCCGCCAGCGCGGTGCGCAAGACCCCGACCGGCGCATCGAGATTGATCAGCTGGCTGATGGTGGGCGCGACAGCCGAGATGTCGTACAGGGCCCCTTCATGGACGAGTACGGCGGTGGGGCCGATGCCTGGCTGCCAGATGCGGCCGACCAGAACGGCGTGGTGGGCATCGGTGGGCAGCGATGCATCCTTGAGCGTGGTCTTGAGTGGCGGATTGATCATTCGTTTACCTGGTCGTGTCTTCTTGTCTTGTCTTGTCTTGTGCTTGTCCCGGCCCGGACTGGCCCCAGGCCCTGCAATCGGGGCGCGGCCTCGCGAGCCGGATGTCCCGGTGCAGACTGTATCGGGTTTCAGAGCCGGTAGACGCGCTCTGCCGTAGCGCCGAAGACCTGCTGGCGTGCCGATTCGCCGAGCGAGGCCGCCATTGCCCGGGCTTCGGTAAACCAGTCGGCATACGTGCCGGCGAGTTCTAGAACGGGCCAGTCACTCCCCCACATGACCCGGCCTTCGCCGAAAACGTCGAGTACGTGTTGACCCCAGCGCCGCACTGCGCTGGCGGCGGGTGAGGGGCCCGCCTCCGTCAGCAGGCCGGAGAGCTTGCAGGTGGCCTCGGTCTGCTGCGCGATGCGCGCCAGGTCGTCGGCCCATGGCTGCCACTTCCCGGCGGCAATGTCGGGCTTGGCGGCATGGTCGATCACCAGGCGCAAGGCGGGAAACCGTTGTGCCAGCGTGAGAATGCGCGGCAGGTGCTCGGGCTTGACCAAGGCATCGAACACGAGCCCCAGTTCGCTCATGGCTCGCAATGCGGGTGCCAGGGCCGGCTGCAGGATCCAGTCGGGGTCGGCTATGTCCTGCAACATCGGACGCAAACCCTTGAGTTTGGGGCTCTGCGCCAGCCCTGCGATCTGCTCCGGCGCGTCGGCTGCCAGTAAGTCGACCCAGCCGACCACGCCCAGCACGGCAGGATTTGCGCGGGCCTGGTCGAGCAGAAAGAGCGTCTCTGCTTTCGTGGGTGCGGCCTGCACCAGCACGCCGCCTGTTATGCCATGCGCGGCCGACTCCATTTGCCAGTCTTTCACCGAGACATCGCGGTGAATGGAGCCCATCGCGGGCGTGAGCCAGCCGTAGTCGCCGCGTGCCAGTTGCCAGCAGTGAAAGTGCGAATCGATCATGCGAGCAGGCCGGGCAGGGGAGCTGCCTCAGGGACAAGCAGGTCGCGACGAAGCGCTTCCCAGAACGCTGACGGAATCGGGTGCTGCATCATCTTCATGGCGTCCTGCCATTCGCTGACCTTGCGCGCGCCGAGCATCACGATTTCCACTGCCGGATGGGCCAGCGGAAATTGCAATGCGGCGGCCCGGAGCGGCACGCCATGTAGCTCGCAAAGGGCTTCGAGCTTTTGGGTGCGTTCGATCCAGGCGGCTGGCGCTGCCGCGTAATTGAACATCGGCGCGCCGTTGCCCGAGCGCGTGCCGGTCGCCAGGATGCCCGAGTTAAAGACGCCGCCCAGCGCGACACGCACGCCCCGCTCACTGCACAGCGGGAGCAATAAGTCCAGCCCGCTGTGGTCCAGCAGGCTGTAGCGACCCGCCAGCATCAAGACGTCGAGGTCGGCCGCGGCCAGCACGTCCAGGCAGACCTCGACGTCGTTCACGCCGAGGCCGATGGCGCGCACCAGACCCTCGCGCTTCATGCGCTGGAGTTCGGGTAAAGCCTCCCTGATCACCTGCTGCAGGACCCCGGCATAGCGATCGGGGTGGCAGTGCCGGTCGCAGTCGTGGACATAGACGGCATCCAGCCGGGACATGCCGAGCCGCTGCAGG
The DNA here is from genome assembly GCA_040385065.1 of Pseudomonadota bacterium. Lineage (GTDB taxonomy): Bacteria > Pseudomonadota > Gammaproteobacteria > Burkholderiales > Burkholderiaceae_C > Polaromonas. Next base: position 45,960 of record JAZKIC010000049.1, on the reverse strand, counting down.
CTGTCCTCCACACTGCGGCGCACACCGGCCGCGGAATAGTCCCACTGCTGGGAAAAAGGCAGCACATCCACGTAGCTGTTCTGTTCGCGTGGCGCCGAGGAGTCGGCCACGAGCACGCGCCCCACCTTGCTCGACAGGGCAAAACTATCCCTTGAAAGTCCGCGCAAAGCGCTTCCCAAGCGGTGCTCGCTCAGTCCCTGGCCGTAGTGGGGCGCGGTATCGAAAGTCGCGCATCCGTCCGCCAGGGCGGCGTCGACGACGGCGCGCGCCTCGGCATCGGTCACCGCGCTGAAGAGGTTGCCGATGGCGGCACCGCCCAGGCCCAGGCGCAGGCCGGAACGGGTCGGCGGGAAGTAACGACCTGCGCTCAGAGCGAGTTTTTCAGTGGAATCGGTGGGGGGATACAAACGCGGCCTCTTAAGAAGTAGTCGAAGGTTGAGGTGACGATGAGCCAGGGCTACGGGTTTTCACGGATCGGAATGTCAGGATCGTAGCGCTAACATGTCAGCTGTCAACCGCCGATAACCCTGCAATCTCGACTTTATCTTTCGCCTTCCGCCTCCTGCGTCCACATTTCCGCCATCCGCCTGAATCCCATGCTCAAAGGTTTGTCTCCGCTGCTGTCTGCCGACCTGCTGCACGTACTTGCTTCGATGGGGCATGGAGATGAGATCGTGCTGGCCGATGCCAATTTTCCCGCTGCCACGCATGCCAAGCGGTTGATCCGCCTGCCCGGCATCGGCTCGGCACAAGTTCTGGATGCGGTGTTGTCGGTCCTGCCGCTCGATTCTTTCGTCGACCAGCCAGCCTTCACCATGGAGGTGGTTGGCGAGGCCCAGGCAATTCCGCCAGCGGTGGCTGATATTCAGCGCATTTTGACCCGGCACGGCTGCTCCCCGGCGGGCGCGCTGGAGCGCTTCGGGTTCTATGAACGAGCGGCCCAGGCTTTCGCGATCGTGGCCACGGGCGAACTGCGGGTCTACGGCAATGTAATCCTGCGCAAAGGCGTAGTGCTGCACGATGGCCATTAGCAGTTCCCAGCGGGTTCCGGCCAGCAGCCTGCGGGCCCAGGCGTACGAGAGCTTTCAGCAGCAGATCGTGGCGGCCAACATCCGGCCCGGGCAGTTCATTTCCCAGCGCGAGCTCATGCAGTTGCTGGGCATGCCCCTGGGCGCCGTGCGTGAACTCATTCCCCGGCTGGAGGCTGAAGGCCTGCTGCGCACCGTGCCCCAGCGTGGCCTGCAGATCGCCCATGTCGACCTCAAGCTGATCAACAACGCTTTCCAGCTTCGGCTGCTGCTGGAGCGCGAAGCGGCGGTCCGTTTTGCCGCCACGGTGTCCGACGCCGATCTCAAGGCGATCGAGGAAGCCCATCTCGACATCGTGCGGCGCGCGCAGAGCGGAACCATCGACGACACCTTGCTGACGGACGCGACCATGGTCGACTGGGGCCTGCACGACCTCATGATCGACGGCTTCAGCAACGAGCTGATTTCGGACGTGCACCGCATCAACAGCCTTCGCCTGCGCCTCATCAAGATCGAGGGCACCACCCTCAGTGCCGACGTGCTGCTGCCAGCCATGGAAGAGCACCTCTGGTTCATCGACGCGCTCAAGCAGCGCGACCCCGTCGCCGTCTCACAGCGGTTGACGCATCACATTGAAAGTGCACACCGCCGTGTGCTCGGCCTGCCACGGCCCGAATTGCCGTGGTCATTGGAGAAACTGAAGTGAATTTTCTTTCGCCTACGGGCGCGTTTCGCGGCATCTGGCCCGCCATGCTCACGCCCCTGAACGAGGCCCTCGAGATCGACCATGCGGCCTTTGCTGCGCATGCCAAGGCCCTGATCGCCTCCGGCTGCGGCGGCGTCACGGCGTTCGGCACCACCGGCGAAGGGCCCTCGTTCTCGATGGCCGAGCGGCGCGAAGCCATCGACCAGCTGATCGCCCACGGGGTTCCGGCAGAGCGAATCATGGTCTCCACCAGCTGCGCCGCACTGCCGGAAACGCTCGAACTGACACAGCACGCTGTCTCCGTCGGCGTCCATGGCTGCCTGATGTTGCCGCCGTTCTTCTTGAAGGGTGTGTCTGACGAAGGGGTGATCGATTGCTATCGCTATGTACTCGACCGTATGGCGGGCACGCCGCTGAAGCTCTACCTGTATCACATCCCCCAGGTTACGGGCGTCGGCCTTTCGCACCACGTCATCGCCACGCTCAAGGCGATGTACCCCGAGACCATCCTGGGCATCAAGGACAGCGCCTGCTCGACCGAGCATTCGGTTGGCCTGGCGGAAGCCTTCATGAAAGACCTCACGGTGTACGTCGGCTTCGAGCCGGACCTTCCCGAGATGGGCCGTCGGGGAAGCACGGGCGCCATCAGCGGCCTGGCCAACTTCATGCCGCGCCTCGTTCACCGCCTGGTTCTGGAGGCCGATGCACCGAGCACGCCGGTTGACAGGGAAAGAGTGGTTGCGCTGATCGCCGCGCTGGGCGACTATTCCCTGATGCCCGGACTCAAGGGCATCATGGCGGCGCTCACGGGCAACCCGGCCTGGCTGAGGGTGAGGGCGCCACTGGTGGCACTCAAGCCTGCCGAGGTAGCGTCCATCGCCGGCCTGGTCAAAAGCTTTTCGCTCGACGCCGGCAAAGACTGAGATCCAGCCGGCTTTTTTTCAGGTTCCGTTTCAGTTTCGTTTTTCAATTCAAGGAGACATTCATGACCGCTTCCCTTCTTCGCCGCACCCTGCTGGCTACCGCTTCGGCTGTGATGCTGATGGGCGCTCTAATGCCCGCCGCACATGCGCAAAACAAGGTGCTGCTGCGCATCTCTACGCCCGCCGTGCCGGACGACTGGCACGCGAAGATGTGGACGGTCTTCAAGGACTCGCTCGACAAGAGCGCGCCCGGCGAATTCGACGTGCAGATCAACCTGAACGCGTCGCTCTTCAAGCAGGGTACCGAGCCAGCAGCGATGGCACGTGGCAACCTGGAACTGTCGTCAATTTCGGCCTTCGACATCGCCAAGCTGGTGCCCGAGTTCTCAATCTTCACGGCCGGCTATATCGTGCGCGATCCCGACCACCAGCAGAAGATATTCAACGGCCCCATCGGCACCGAGATGTTCAAGATGGTCGCCGACAAGATGGAAGTCACGCCACTGTCGACCATCTACCTCGGCACCCGCCAGGTCAATTTGCGTGAAGCGCGCAATGTGCGCACACCGGCTGACCTGAAAGGCATCAAGCTGCGCATGCCCGGCACGAAGGAATGGCTGTTCCTGGGCGAAGCCCTTGGCGCCACGCCCACGCCGCTGGCTTTCGGTGAGGTGTACCTCGGCTTGAAGACCGGTACCATCGATGGACAGGACAACCCGCTGCCTACCGTGCGCGCCGCCAAGTTCTACGAAGTGACCAAGCAGCTCGTGCTGACCAACCACCTGGTCGACGGCATCTTCATCGCGATCTCGAACAAGGCCTACGCCGCGATGACGCCAGCACAGCGTCAGAAGGTCAATGCGGCCGCCCAGGCTGCGTCGACCTACAACAACGAAAACCGCATCAAGGAAGAAGCCCAGATCGTCGACTTCTTCAAGCAGCAAGGCCTCACGGTCACGACGCCTGACCTTGATGCGTTCCGCAAGACCGTTCAGGGCGCTTACCTGAATTCCGACTATGCCAAGGTCTGGCCAAAAGGCTTGATCGAGCGCATCAACAGCACGCGTTAACACCATGGGTCAGCTCAAACGAGCTGCCCATACCCTGGGCGGCCTGATCTTCTTCGCGCTTTTTTTGACCTTTCTGATTCAGATCACGGCACGTTTCGGCTTTGGCCGCCCGCTCCCCTGGACCGATGAACTTGCCGTGATCCTCTACCTGTGGGCGATTCTGTGGGCTGCGGCCTTCATGGTCCCCGAGCGCGAGCACGTCATGTTCGATCTTCTCTGGAACAGCGTCCCGGTTTCCGTGCGGCGGGTGATGCGGATCGTGGGCAACCTGATGGTGGGCGGGCTGGCCCTGGTCGCCCTTCCGGCCACCTGGGATTACGTCAAATTCATGGCGCGCGAAAAGTCACCCGTTCTGGACATACCTTTCATGTGGGTTTTCATGCCCTTTGTGCTGCTCATGCTTGCCCTGGTGGTTCGCAGCGTGTGGGCCATCTGGCAATCGATCAAGGGCGAAGGCCTCGAACAACAAGGTATTCCGTCATGAGTCCTGCACTCTGGGCGCTCGTCGGCGTCGTCGTCTTCGGCATGCTGCTGCGCATGCCCATCGGGTTTTCAATGCTCATGGCCGGTGTGGCCTACCTGCTGGTCAAGGGTCAGGACCTGGGTCTTGTAGCCGAGCAGGTCAGCAACGGTCTGTACAACAGCTATGTGCTGCTGGCGGTGCCGATGTTCGTGTTTGCCGCCAACATCATGAACGCTGGCACAGTCAGCGAACGCATCTTTGATTTCTGCAAGATTCTCGTCGGCCGCATGCGCGGTGGGCTGGCGCAAGTGGACATTCTGGTGAGCGTGATTTTCTCGGGCATGAGCGGTAGCGCGATCGCCGACGCAGCCGGACCGGGCCTCGTCACCATTCGCCAGATGCTGAAAAAACCAGAATACACGCCGGGCTTTGCAGGCGCAGTGGTGGTGGCGAGCGCGACGCTGGGCCCCATCATTCCACCGTCTATCCCGATGATCATTTACGCACTGGTTTCAGGCGCGTCGGTCGGGGCGCTTTTTCTGGGCGGCGTAGTACCGGGCTTGTGCATGGCCTTTCTGATGATGATCGTGGTGCATTTCATCGCGGTCAAGCGCAACATGCCGCGCGAAGCGCCCATTCCCCTGAAGGAGTGGCCCGCTATCATGTTTCGCGGCGCACTGCCGCTGTCCATGCCCATCGTCCTGCTTGGCGGCATCTACTCGGGGGCCTTCACGCCGACAGAAGCCGCAGCCGTGGCGGCGTTCCATTCGCTGATTCTGGCCGCCGTAGTGTTTCGCGCCCTGAGCCTGAAGGCCTTCTGGGGCGTGGTGCTGGAGTCGACTCGCTCGAGCGCCGTCATCACCATCATCCTGGCCGGTTCGTTCATGCTCAACTACGCCTTCACCGCAGAAGGCGTGCCGCAGATGATGGCTTCCTGGGTGGACAGCCTGCACCTCGGCCGGCTCGGCTTCCTGCTGCTGGTGAACGCCTTATTCCTTGTGCTCGGCTGCTTCCTCGACGTATCCGTACTGCTGCTGGTCTTTGTGCCCATGCTGCTGCCGGCGGTCAAGCTGCTCGGCATCGACCTGGTCCATTTTGGTGTGCTGGTGGTCCTCAACATGATGATCGGCCTCATCCATCCACCGTTTGGCATGCTGCTCTTCGTGACCAAGGCGCTCACCGGCATTCCCATTGGCGAGATGATGAAGGAAGGCTGGCCGTTTCTTCTCATGCTGCTGTGTCTCTTGTTGGCCATGACCGTGTTTCCGGAGATCGTGCTGTGGCTACCCAAGCAGATGGGTTACGTCCCCGTGCCGGGGGTATGACGGGCAAGCCGGCTCAAGTGGTCTGCGTTGCCAGCTGGAACGCAGACCTCGTTTCCCGCGTGGCCCGGCCGATCGGTCGCGGCGAAACCCTGATGGCTTCGGCCTTCACCACCGGCCCCGGCGGCAAGGGCAGCAATGCGGCCGTCGCGGCGGCGCGGCAGGGTGCGCAGGTCGGACTCATCGCGCGCATTGGCGACGATGACTTCGGTCGCATGGGCATGGCGCTCTGGGCGAATGAAGGCATCTCTTGCGAGCATGTTGAACAGGTCGCCGGTGAGGCGAGCGGCGTGGCGCAGATCCTGGTCTATGACGACGGCGACAACAGCATTGCGGTTTTTCCCGGCGCCACGGCAGGCCTGTCCGCCGGACACGCCGATTCCGGCTCCAGCATGCTGTCCCGGTGCAGCGTGGTGATGGCCTCGTGCGAAGTGCCCGAGGCAGTGACCGAGCGAGCCTTCGCCATCGCGCGCGAGGCGGGTGCCATGACGGTTCTGAACCCCGCGCCCGCCCGGCCCTTGAGCGACGCGCTCGCCCTGCTGGTCGATGTGCTGACGCCGAACGAAAGCGAGCTGAAGCTGCTGGCGGGAAGCGGAGCGCAGGAGAGTCTTGACGCCGCCGCACAGGCGCTCCTAAAGCGCGGCGTTGGCGCTGTGCTCGTCACGCTGGGCGCGGCGGGCTGCGCGCTTTACCGCGCAGGTGAACCCACCTTGAAACTGCCGGGCCGGCGCATGAACGTGCTCGACACCATCGGCGCTGGCGACACTTTCACCGGTGCGCTCTCAGCGGCGCTTGCGAGGGGCGAGCCGTTGGCCGAGGCGATGGCTTGTGCCAACGCGGCGGCCGCATTGTCTGTGACCGGGCAGGGCGCCATCGGCGCGATGCCAACGCTGGCGCAGGTACGCGAACTGCTCGGGGCTGAAAGCCGCGCCCAGGTCGGCTGAAGCGTCAGCTGAACCGGGGTCTGAGGGCTGACTTGGGCCGAAACGCCCTGCACACCGCATCATTCGTTTCAAGATACGGCCCGCCGATCAGGTCTATGCAGTAGGGCACTGCCGCAAATATGCCCGGAACGCTCGTCTGTGACGTATCGCCTCGAAGTCCTTCCAGCGTTTCCTGAATGGCCTTGGGCTGGCCTGGCAGGTTCAAAATCAGGCTCTTTCCACGTATGACGGCGCATTGCCGTGACAAAATCGCCGTGGGCACGAACTTCAGGCTGATCTGGCGCATCTGTTCGCCGAAACCGGGCATTTCCTTGTGGGCAATGGCGAGCGTCGCTTCGGGTGTGACGTCGCGCAGCGCCGGGCCGGTGCCTCCGGTAGTCAGGACCAGCGAGCAACCCGCATCGACCAGCTCGACCAGCGTGGTGCTGATGAGACCCTGTTCATCCGGGATCAGTCGCTCGACGAATTCGACCGGATTCTGCAGCGCTCGCGACAGCCACTCCTTGAGTGCTGGCAACCCCTTGTCTTCGTAGACGCCCGACGAGGCACGATCGCTCACCGAGACAATGCCGATGCGAACGGCATCGAAAGCGGGTGCCGGCTCAGACACGAGACATCTGCTCTTTGACGAGCTGGAAAATTTCGCGGTAGGCCTTGCCGTGCCGGATCGCCTCGCCCGGCTTTTCCGGCTTGGCGTCCTTGCGGGCCTGGCGTATGAGCGCTCGCAACTGCTGCGCGTCGGTCTCGGGCTGCGTGTTCATCCACTCGTTGAGTGCGTCGTCATCTTCGATCAGGCGGTCGCGCCACTGTTCAGCCAGATGCAGCGACAGCGTGAGTTCGGCCGAGCCGTTGAGTTGCTCGTTGATGGCGGCGCGAATGGGTTCGGGGTCGAGGGGGCGCATGAGCTTGCCGATGAACTGCATCTGCCGGCGCCGGCCTTCGAAGTTGGTGATTTTCTTCGCGTCCTTCAAAGCGTCGCGCAATTTTTCGGGCAGGTCCAGGCGCGCCATCAGGTCGGCGCGCAAAGTCAGCAGTGCTTCTCCCAGCGCCTGCTTTTCATCGGCTTCGGCCTTGAGCTGTGTCTTGCTCGGTGGGCCCACTTCTTCGAGCGCAATTTCTTCGGGCTTTACGAAGCGGCCGTTGGACCAATAGCCTTTGATAGTCTTGTTGTTCATAGCAGTCAGTATCATAGCCACCATGACCCAAAACACCCTGAAGAGTCCCTCTGCCAAGGCGCGCCAGCCCGCGCAGCCCGAATCCGGATTCAGCTACCACCGCGAGTTCTTCGAAGAGCTTGTCGATACCGCGCTAGCCCATGCCAAAAAGCTCGGCGCCACAGATGCCGCCGCGGAAGCCTCCGAAGGCTGCGGCCTCAGCGTCAGCGTTCGCAAGGGCGAGCTCGAGAATGTCGAGCGCAACCGCGACAAATCGCTAGGCGTCACGGTGTACGTCGGCCAGAAGCGCGGCAACGCCTCGACCAGCGACTTTTCTGTCGCTGCCATCCAGCAAACGGTCCAGGCGGCCTACGACATCGCGCGATTTACCGCGATCGACAAAACCTCGGGCCTGCCAGCCGATCGCGACATTGCCCGCGTCCACCCTGAGCTCGACCTGTTCCACCCGTGGGCCATCACGTCCGCGCAGGCGGCCGTGCTGGCGCTTGAGTGCGAAGCTGCCGCCATGGGCACCAGCCGCCTCATCACCAACAGCGAGGGTGCAGGCGTTTCGGCGCAGCAGAGCCATTTCTTCAGCGCACATACCCGCGGCTTTCGCGGCGGCTATGCGAGCTCGCGTCACAGCATTTCAGTGGCACCCATTGCAGGCAAGGGCAGCAACATGCAGCGCGATTCGTGGTACAGCTCCATGCGTGATGCTGCCGAGCTGGCAAGTCCCCAGGCGGTGGGCCGCTACGCCGCCGAGCGTGCCTTGTCGCGCCTGAAAAGCCGAAAAATCCCCACCACCCAATGCCCGGTGCTCTTCGAGTCTCCGCTTGCGGCTGGGCTTCTGGGCGGCTTCGTCCAGGCCGTGAGCGGCGGCGCTATGTACCGCAAGAGCACCTTTCTGCTCAACAGCCTTGGCAAGCCGGCGTTTCCCTCGCATATCGACGTGGCCGAGGACCCGCACCTGCGCAAGGGCAAAGGCAGTGCACCGTTCGATGAAGAGGGTGTTAAAACCCGAGCTCGCAAGGTCGTGGAGGGCGGAGTCGTGACGGGTTACTTTTTAAGTACCTATTCGGCGCGCAAACTGGGCATGCGCACCACCGGCAACGCCGGCGGCTCCCACAACCTGACCATGACCAGCCGACAGACCCAGGCGGGCGACGACCTCGACGCCATGCTGCGCAAACTCGGCACGGGCCTGTTCGTCACAGAGCTGATGGGGCAGGGCGTGAATTTCGTCACGGGCGACTACTCGCGCGGCGCCTCGGGCTTCTGGGTCGAAAACGGCCAGATCGCCTTTCCGGTCGAAGAAATCACCATTGCGGGCAACCTCAAGGACATGCTCATGGGCATCGAGGCCATAGGTGCGGACGCCTACAACTACGGTGCCAAGACGGTGGGCTCCATCCTCGTGAACCGCATGAAAATTGCTGGTTCCTGATTTCTAGCGCACGTAAAAAAGCCCGCATGTCGCTCAAGACTGCGGGCTTTTTGCTGGACGGGGTGCTGACTTATTTCTGCGTCAGGATCCAGCTCACGAGTTTTTTGGCTTCGTCGGGGGTGACTTGGGAATTTGCCGGCATGGGCACCGGACCCCACACGCCCGAGCCTCCCTTGATCACCTTGGCCGAGAGCTTGTCGACCGCGTCTTTCTGGCCCGCGTATTTCGCGGCTACGTCCTTGTAGGCGGGTCCCACGAGCTTGGTGCCTACAGCGTGGCAGGCCATGCAGTTCTTGGCTGTAGCCAGTTGCAGGTCCGCCAGGGCTGGCGTGGAGATTGCAAACCCGGCAGCAACTGTTGCAAAGGCAAGATAAATTCGAGTCATGGAGGACCTTGTGGTTAGACGTTGACCGGGAAACCCTCACGGCTGGGTTACAGTTAAAACGCCTCAGGATACAGGCTGGTTGACGGCCTGCGGCTTCACCCTTGTGAGACCGCCAAGGCCAAAAGGAGTTCCTGTCGATGTATTTTCTTCTGCTGGGTCTTGCCACGCTGACGCTCAAGGCAATCGGGTGGGGACCCGTCGCCGCGTGGGACTGGTGGGTGGTGTTGGCGCCCTTCGCACTGGCGGTGGCATGGTGGACCTGGACCGACGCGAGCGGCTATACCAAGCGCCGCGAAATGGACAAGCTCGAAAAGCGGAAGCAGACCAGGCTGGACCGCCAGCGCGAAGACATGGGCCTGAAGCGGCGCAAGTAGCGGGGCACTTAAGGGCGTTGGCATTTTGAAATTCGTACCAGGCCAGAACTGCGGCCTTCGCGCATCGGTTCGATCGCAGCGCAACTCCTGACCGGACACACTGCGCAACAAAACCAAAAAAGCCCGCGAGCCAAGGCTGCGGGCTTTTGCTTCAGGTGATGCGTCGGCTCAATAGTCGTCGAGCACCGCGCCCTTGCTGGCGCTCGAAGCATTGAAGGCAAACTTGGCCTGGACGCCGCGGGTATAGCGCGGCAGGGGAGCTTTCCAGCCGACCTTTCGCGCTGCCAAAGCCTCGTCCGAGATATTGAGTTGTAGCAGGAGCTGGCGCGCATCGATGGTGATCGAGTCGCCTTCTTCGATGAAGGCGATGTTGCCACCAGCCGCCGCTTCCGGCGCGACGTGGCCCACGACCATGCCCCAGGTGCCGCCAGAAAAACGTCCGTCGGTGATCAAGCCAACGCTTTCGCCGAGTCCGGCGCCGATCAGCGCGCCGGTAGGAGCGAGCATTTCTGGCATTCCTGGGCCACCCTTGGGGCCCAGGTAACGCAGCACCATCACGTCGCCCGCCTTGATCTTGCCCGCAAGAATCGCAGCCAACGCCGACTGCTCGTCGTCGAATACGCGTGCAGGGCCGGTCATGACGGGGTTCTTCAGGCCGGTGATCTTTGCGACGCAGCCTTCGGGCGACAGATTGCCCTTGAGCACGGCCAGATGGCCTTGCGCATACATGGGCTTATCAATGGGACGAATGACGTCCTGGTCTGCTCGTGGCGCATCAGGCACATCCTTGAGCACTTCGGCAATGGTCTGGCCCGTGATGGTCAGGCAATCGCCGTGCAGCAGCCCGGCTGCGAGCAAAGTCTTCATGACCTGGGGAATTCCGCCTGCCTTGTGCAGGTCGACTGCCAGGTATTTTCCGCTGGGCTTGAGGTCGCACAGCACGGGCGTTTTCTTGCGGATGCGCTCGAAGTCGTCGATGGTCCACTCGACACCTGCCGTGTGGGCGATGGCCAGGAAGTGAAGCACCGCATTGGTGGAGCCGCCCGTTGCCATGATCACGGCCACTGCGTTCTCGATGGCTTTCTTCGTCACGATGTCGCGTGGCTTGATGTTCTTCTTGATGGCTTCGATCAGGACTTTCGCCGACTCCTTGGCCGAGTTCATTTTCTCGTCGTGCGGGTTGGCCATCGTCGAGGAATAGGGCAGTGAAATGCCCAAGGCCTCGAATGCGCTCGACATGGTGTTGGCCGTATACATGCCGCCGCAGCTGCCGGTGCCCGGAATGGCACGGCGCTCGATCTGCAACAGATCTTCATCGCTCATGCGGCCTGCCGCATGCTCGCCCACGGCCTCGAACACGCTGACGATGTTCAGATCCTTACCCTTGTAGCTGCCGGGAAGAATGGTGCCGCCGTATACGTAGATGGAAGGCACGTTGGCGCGCAGCATGCCCATCAGGCCGCCGGGCATGTTTTTATCGCAGCCGCCGACGACCAGCACGCCATCCATCCATTGGCCCTGCACGCAGGTTTCGATGCAGTCCGAGATCACTTCGCGGCTGACCAGCGAGTACTTCATGCCTTCGGTGCCCATCGCCATGCCGTCGGAAATCGTGGGGGTGCCGAAAACCTGTGCGTTGCCGCCGGCTTCTTCGATGCCGGCAATCGCGGCGTCGGCCAGTTTCTGCAGCCCGCTGTTGCACGGCGTGATGGTGCTGTGGCCATTGGCCACGCCCACCATGGGCTTTTTGAAGTCGCCAGACTCGTAACCCATGGCGTAGTACATGGAACGGTTGGGCGCGCGCGAGGTGCCCTCGGTGATGTTGCGGCTGCGGCGGTTGATCGCGTCGTCGGGGTTCTGGCCTTGGGTCATTGATAGTCCTTGAAAGTCGTGCCTGAAGAAAGCAAGCGCAGAGTATGCACCGCGGCAATTTTCGCTTCCAATATATGTTTTGACGCTTATTAATAGGTTATGCGTATGAACAAAAACGTCGAGCTCAGGCTGTGGCGGCAGTTTGCCACTCTCGCCGACGAACTGCATTTCGGCCGGGCTGCCCAGCGCCTGCACATGACGCAACCTCCTTTGACGCAAGCCATCGCGCATCTGGAGCAGTTGCTGGAGGTACGCCTTTTCGACCGGACCAAGCGCAGCGTGCGACTGACTAAAGCCGGGGACGCCATCCTCCCGGAGGTTCGGGATCTTATTTTGCGGGCCGACGGATTGCCCCACCGCGCCCGCGCCGCGGCAGCAGGCGAGGTTGGCAGGCTGCGCTTGGCGTTCGTATCGACCGCGGGCTTCGCACTGCTTCCGCGGTGGGTGCGCGCGTTTCGCGATCGCTATCCCGAGGTCGGGCTGGAGTTGCTGGAAGCTACCGGCGACATGCAACTCAAGGCTTTCGACCGCCAGGAAATCGATGCGGGCATCATGCTTCACGCGCCCGGCTTCGAGCCCGTGGGCCTCGAGCGACGCCCGGTTGCGCTGGAGCCCTTCGTGCTGGCGGTGCCCGAGCAGAATCCGCTGGCGTCAGCCCGGCTGCTAAGGCTGGAACGAGTGCTTGCGGAGAGTCTCGTGGTGTTTCCCCGCCGCATTCTGCCTTCACTGCACGACGCGGTCATGGGCATCTACCATGCGGCGGGGCTGTCGCCCGTGGTCGCGCAGGAGGCGATCCAGATGCAGACGATTGTCAACCTGGTGTCGGCAGGATTGGGCGTGGCGTGGGTACCTCAGAGCGTGACGCAATTCCAGCGTTCTGGCGTGGTCTACCGCACCTTGAGCGCGAAGCAGGGCATTTCCGCGCCGCTGTGCGAAACAAGCCTGGTCTGGCCCACCGGTCCGGCGAACCCCTGCGTGCAGCGTTTTCTCGAAGTCGCGCTGGCACAATGAGTCGCATGCTGATCCACCCCACGATCGACCCCATCGCCCTGAAGCTGGGCCCGCTGGCCATTCATTGGTACGGACTCACCTATCTCGCAGCCTTCGGGCTGTTTTTGTTTTTGGCGCTACGCCGCCTGAGGCATGAGCCTTATGCATCCATGACCGGTCCGGCGGCCTGGACACGCAAGGACATCGAAGACATTTTGTTCCTGGGTGTGATGGGCGTGGTCATCGGGGGTCGCATCGGTTATTGCCTGTTTTACAAGCCCGGCTACTACCTCGCGCATCCGCTGGAGATCTTCTTTGTCTGGCAAGGTGGCATGAGTTTCCATGGCGGCCTCATCGGCGTGCTGCTGTCCCAGGTCTGGTTTGCACGCACGCGTGGGCGGCCTTGGCTGCAGGTGATGGATCTTGTAGCGCCGTGCGTTTCCACGGGGCTGGCGGCCGGCCGCGTCGGCAACTTCATCAATGGCGAACTCTGGGGCCGTTTCAGCAGCCCCGAGCTGCCCTGGGGAATGGTGTTTCCCCAAAGCGGCTCGATGTTGCCTCGCCACCCCTCACAGGTGTACCAGTTCTTTCTCGAGGGCCTGTTGCTGTTCGTTCTTCTCTGGCTCTATGCGCGCAAGCCACGCAAGACTGGCCAGGTGTCTGGAGCGTTCCTGATGGGCTACGGCGTTCTGCGCTTCATTGCCGAGTACTTCCGGGAGCCTGACGACTTTCTCGGGATTCTTGCGCTCGGTTTGAGCATGGGCCAATGGCTCTGCATCCCGATGATCGTGGCCGGCGCCTGGCTCTGGACCTGGGCTTCGCGCCGGCAGGCCTGAACGCCGCGGGCATTGCGCTCAACCGCAGAGCGGTTTGAGCAAGCTCCGCGCATCGCAGGCATATCACTGTAAGAACCGCACTTCGCGCTTGTGGAAAAGCGGCCACAACTAGGGTTTGACCCCAGCGCAAGCCACGTCAACCATTGCATAATTACGCGTAATTACATGCAAGGGCATGAATTTCGTGAGCGAAGTGGCCGCCGTGTTCGGCTACTTCGCGGCCTCATCGGTTGCGTTGACCACGGGATATCTCATGCGGCTCTTAAAAGACTCACTGCATCAGGAAGTAGCTGCGACGCTGCGCGAGCAGATATTTTCAGGGGCCTTGTTGCCCGGCAGCTTCCTGGATGAGATAGCGCTGTGCGAAAGCCTGCATATTTCCCGCACGCCGCTGCGCGAGGCGCTGAAGGTCCTGACGGCGGAAGGGCTGTTGCGGCATGAACCCCGGCGGGGTTGCTTCGTCAACGAGGTGACAGAGAAGGATCTTGACGACATTTTTCCCGTCATCGCCTTGCTGGAAGGGCGCTGCGCCTATGAAGCGGCGCGCAATGCCAAGGACGTCGAGCTCAGCGAACTGGCCACCTTGCACGACCGGTTGCGCGCCCACGCCAAAGCCGGGCGCATCCAGGACTACTACGCGACCAACCTCGCCATTCATGAGGCCATCATCTTGTTGGCCGACAACCGTTGGCTGGCGCAGACCATTGCGGACTTGCGCAAAATCCTCAAACTTGCGCGGCTGCAGCAGTTGCGCGCACCGGGCCGCCTTGCGCAAAGCCTGGCCGAGCACCTGAGTATTTTTGCTGCGCTGCAAAGCCGCGACAGCGATGGCGCCGAGGCGGCCATGCGGACTCATTTGATGCGGCAGCGCGAGGCCCTTCGCGACCTCGGGCACGTCAGCAAGAACAGGCTTGCAGCATGAGCGCGATCGACTGGCTCAAGGGTTCACCCCTCTCGAAACCCGTGGCCGAACACCTCCCTGCGCAGGACCCACCCCTGAAGCCACGCTCCACCCAGGAACGCCTGAAGGCCACGCTCAGGCGCAAAGACGAGGCCCTTTCGCCGCGCTTGCTGCGCCGCACGCTCGACGAGCTTCACGCTATCGTCGACCCACAGGTCAGCGAGGTGGAAGGGGGCCGGCGAGCCAGCGCTGTTGCCGCGTGGTACGCGCAAGCTACGCCGGCCGAAAGGCGCGATCTGTGGCTCCTGATGAGCGAGCAATTCGTTGCCGACGCAAAGCGGCTCAAGGAAGCGCAGGCTCAACTCGCAGCGGCCGTCGGGACGCCCGATGAGGCTGTGGCGGAGGTTCGCTTCAGGCGCTCGACCGTCTCACCGCGCAGGCGACTGCTACAGCGCTTCAGTGCATTTCCGGAAGGTTTTCGTTTTCTCGTGAACATGCGGGCCGAAATGCTGCCGCATTTGAAGAGCGACAAACGGCTGCAGGCCCTCGACGTCGAGATGGAATACATGTTCTCGACCTGGCTGGATGTCGGCTTCCTCGATTTGCGCCGCATCAGCTGGGATTCGCCGGCGTCCCTGATCGAAAAGCTCATCCGCTACGAGGCGGTGCATGACATCAAGAGCTGGGACGACGTCAAGAACCGGCTCGACAGCGACCGGCGCTGCTATGCCTTCTTTCATCCGCGCATGGCGGATGAGCCGTTGATTTTTGTGGAAGTGGCGCTCATCGACGAGATGGCCTCCAGCATCACGCCCTTGCTCGATGAGTCTGCGGCCCCGGCCGACCTCGCCAGGGCGACCACCGCAATTTTTTATTCAATCAGCAATGCCCAGACGGGCCTGCGCGGCGTGAGCTTTGGCGATTCGTTGATCAAACGCGTGGTCGAAACCCTGCGGGAGGAGTTTCCCCGGCTCAAGACTTTCGCCACGCTTTCGCCCATACCCGGCTTCAGGCAATGGCTGGCCAAAAATGGAGACAGTGTGCTGGCGCGGCTCGACGAAAAAGAACGCAACCTGCTTAGCCGTGAACTCAAGGGCGCGCCGCTCACGACGGCCACGCTTCTCGCGGCGGCGGAGAGTCCTCTCAAGCTCGAAGAGAAATCGGCAGTTCGCCGAGTACTGCTGCGCAGCGCGGGCTACTACCTGGGCCGGTGCCTCGACGCCGGCAAGCCTCTGGACCCTGTGGCAAGGTTTCACTTGGGCAACGGGGCACGCGTCGAGCGGCTCAACTGGGGCGGCGACCCGTCGCCGAAAGGCCTTAAGCAGTCTTTCGGCCTCATGGTCAACTACCTCTACGACATCAAGCGGCTCGACAAGCATAGGGCCCTGCTGGCTCAGGGGAAAATCCCCGTATCAGGTGCGATAGAAGATTTGTACAGTTGACTCAAGCCCAATTAACCAAACAACAGGAGACACGAATGAACAATCCGATCCATGGACAAGCCTCGCGACGAAATGTCTTGCGCATCGCCGCCGCAGGCGCTGCGGCAGTAGCACTCGGTAGCAGGGCCCAATCGGTTTGGCCCACCAAGCCCGTCACCATGATCGTTCCGTTTCCTGCAGGCGGGGGAACGGATGCGTTTGCGCGACCCCTTTCCGCGCAGTTTGCCCGGCTGACGGGCAAGCAACTCATCATCGACAACCGCGGTGGCGCGGGTGGCACCTTGGGAGCGGGCTTGGCGGCGCGCGCCCAGCCAGACGGCTACACGCTTTTCATGGGCGCGGTGCACCACACCATTGCGCCGAGCATGTACCCCAAGCTCGACTACGACCTCGAAAAAGACCTCATCCCGCTGATCCTCGTGGCCAGCGTACCGCAGGTCGTCGTCGTCAACCCGAAGAACATCGCCTCGCCCGACTTCAAATCATTCCTCGAACTGCTGCGCAAGAACCCCGGCCGCTTCAACTACGGCTCAGCGGGGACGGGCACATCGCACCACCTGGCGGGCGAGTTGTTCAAGCAGCAGAGCAAAACCTTTATTACGCACATCCCGTACACCGGCGCGGGTCCAGCGCTGCGGGACCTCGTCGGTGGACAGGTCGACCTGATGTTCGACGGCCTGGGCTCATCGGCCACGCACATCAAGGCCGGACGCATCAAGCCCCTGATGGTCTCAGGCAGCAAGCGCAATCCCGCGTTTCCAGATATCCCAAGTGCAACCGAAGTGGGCATGCCTGACTACCAAGTGACCACGTGGTATGGCGTTTGGGCGCCCAAAGGCACCCCCGCCGATGCCCAGGCCCGAGCTATCGAAGATATCCGCAAGGCCTGCCAGACGGACGAGGCCAAGGCAGTCTGGGCTTCCCAGGGTGCTGAGTTCTCGAACCTGGCTGGTCCCGAGTTCGGCGGCTTCATCAACAAGGAAATCAAGAAGTGGGCGCAAGTTGTGAAGGCCTCGGGCGCCAAACTGGACTGACCGGCGCGTGCCTGATGCCGCTGCGTCTCTACGGGCGGCACAAGGATGCAACGTAAAAAACTCCGAGGCAAAGCCTGGACTTCCCGTGCTTTGTCCCGCGACACCGAACTCATGAAAAACAATAATCTTTTTGCTGCGCTTCGCGCTGCCTTTCCGGCTGATCTGGATGCCATTGCAGTCGAAACAGATAACGGCTTGAACTACACGTGGCGCGACCTTGAGCGTGG
This sequence comes from Pseudomonadota bacterium, assembly GCA_040385065.1. GTDB lineage: Bacteria > Pseudomonadota > Gammaproteobacteria > Burkholderiales > Burkholderiaceae_C > Polaromonas. Next base: position 28,842 of record JAZKIC010000049.1, on the reverse strand, counting down.
CACGGCCATGATGGCCAATCTGCTGCAGTCACTGGAGTTGCCAAGCGGCTCGCGTGTAGCAGTCCAGGTGGAAAAGTCGGTGGAAGCGCTCATGCTCTACCTCGCCACGCTGCGTGCAGGCTTGGTCTTCCTGCCGCTCAACACGGCTTACCAAAGTGCAGAAATCGAGTACTTTGTGGGCAATGCCGAGCCAGCCGTTGTGGTCTGCAGCAGCAAGAATTTTGGCTGGATCAGCAAAATCGCGTTCAAGGCCGGCACTCAAAATGTCTTCACGCTGGACGACGATCGCCGGGGCACCCTGCTGGAGCGCGCAAGCCATTGCAGCGACCAGCATGAGGTCGCCCAGTGCGGCGCAGACGACCTCGCCGCGATCCTCTACACCAGCGGCACCACGGGCCGTAGCAAGGGTGCCATGCTCACGCACGGCAACATGCTCAGTAATGCGCGGGTGCTCAAGGATTACTGGGGCTTCGTTCCTGGCGACGTGCTGATTCATGCACTGCCGATCTTTCATGTCCACGGCCTGTTCGTGGCGATCCACAGTGCGCTGATCAATGGCAGCAAGATGATCTGGCTCGGCAAGTTCGATCCGCGCCTGGTGGTGGAAAAGCTGCCAGAGGCGACGGTTTTCATGGGCGTGCCGACGCTCTATGTGCGCATGCTCGCCGAGCCCGGCCTGAACCGGGAGGCTTGCCGCAGCATGAGGCTATTCATTGCCGGCTCGGCGCCCTTGCTGGTGGAAACTTTCCGAGAATGGCAGGAGCGCACCGGACACACCATTTTGGAGCGCTACGGCATGAGCGAGACGGTCATGCTCACGTCCAACCCCTATTCGCCCAAGCAGGGCGAGCGCCGCGGCGGAACCGTAGGCTTTCCCTTGCCGGGCGTTGGACTTCGCGTGCGCGGCGAGAACGACCAGGACCTCGGCGTCGACGAAATCGGAGCCATACAGGTCAAGGGCCCCAACGTCTTCAAGGGCTACTGGCGCATGCCCGAGAAAACACGTGAAGAGTTCACCGCTGACGGCTGGTTCAAAACGGGCGACGTTGGCAAGATCGACAAGCTCGGCTACGTCAGCATCGTCGGGCGAAGCAAGGACCTCATCATCAGCGGAGGCTACAACGTTTACCCGGCCGAGATCGAGGGCTATATCAACGACATGCCCGGTGTGGCCGAAAGCGCCGTGGTGGGCGTGCCGCACCCGGATTTCGGCGAGGTCGGTGTTGCCGTGGTGATTGCAAAGCCTGGCGCACAGCTCGATGGGGCCGCAATCATCGCCAGCCTGAAGTCCCAGCTCGCCAACTTCAAGATTCCCAAGCGCTGCTTCGTGGTGTCCGAACTCCCCCGAAACACCATGGGCAAAGTTCAGAAGAACCTCTTGCGCGAACAGCACAAAGCCCTGTTTGCCTGAGCGGCTTGCGCAGGCCGGATGCCTGCTCAGCGTTAGCGTTAGCGCAGCACCATCACCGGAATGGTGGAATGCGTCAGCACGTGCGTGGTCTCACTGCCCAGCAAGATGCGCTTGAGTCCTTTGCGGCCGTGCGAGGCCATGACGATCAGGTCGCACTTGTGCTTTTTGGCGGCCGCAATGATGGCCTCGGCCACCAGATCCGAACGCACCGTGACCGCTTTTGCCTTTACACCTTGTGATTCGGCGCGGTCCTTGACGCCATCGACGACGTCCTGGGCTTTTTCGGTCCAGAGCTTTTCGATCCTGGCTACCTCCGTGGCCGCCATCGCAACACCACCCTCGAAATAGCTCGTGGGGTAGCGCGGGACGACGTTCAGAACGATAACCTGAGCGTCCATGAGGGCGGCGAGCTCGATGCCGGTGCTGGCCGCCTTGCGCGACAAGGGGGATCCGTCGGTCGCGATGAGAATGCGCTTGTACATGGTGAGGTCTCGCTGGTTGTGTCGGTGAAACTCAGCTTATAGGGCGCAAGACCCGCAGTCTTGATCCAGGTCAAGGGTGCTTGCCGCCGCCCGGCTTAAGCTTCTTGACATGCAAGACGCTGTCCTGCCTGCGCCGGCAGGTTTCCTGTTGATCGACCCCAAACAAGCGGCGCGGCTTCGGCTGTCCGTGTTTGACGAGCCTGAAGAGTGGGACGCCTTTTCACAAACGTGCAGTGGGGCCGACGGCGGGGCGGACTGGATGTCCTCACGCGTCGTGGTGCAGGGCATGCATTGCGCGGCTTGCTCGCTCACGCTCGAGCAGGCATTGCTGGCGGTGCCTGGCGTGCGGGAAGCGCGCGTCAGTGCGGCCGCCGAGCGGGCTGTGGTGGTGTGGTCGCCTTCGCTCACGCGACCGTCGGAGTGGATGACGGCGCCCCTGCCGCTGGGCTACCGATTGATGCCCGCGCCGGACGACGTGTCTTCGCTGCAGATCCGCAAGGACGCCAGGCTCGCCCTGTGGCGCTGGCTGGTGGCCGGCTTTTGCATGATGCAGGTGATGATGTATGCCTTTCCGGCCTACATCACCCAGCCCGGCGACATCACCCCTGACATCACGCGCTTGCTGCGCTGGGCCTCATGGGTGCTGACCCTGCCGGTCATTCTTTTTTCATGCGGACCGTTCTTCCGCAACGCCATCAGGGATCTGCGCCACAGAAGCATCAGCATGGATCTGCCGGTCGCGCTCGGGGTGGCGATGACCTTTGCCATCAGCACCGCCGCGACGTTCGAGCCCGCCGGCTGGTGGGGCCGAGAGGTGTATTTCGACTCGCTCGCGATGTTCGTTTTCTTTTTGCTGACGGGCCGCTGGCTGGAGCAGCGGCTCCGTGCGCGCACCTCTGGCTCACTCGAGAACCTGATGCAGCGCTTGCCCGAAAGCGTTGATCGTCTGTCCAGGAACGGTCAGTTCCAGCGCGTCGCGACGCGCCGCCTGGTCGAGGGCGACCTCATCCGGGTCCTGCCGGGCGAAGCATTTCCTGCAGACGGCGTCATCACGTGTGGCGATACGTTCGCGGATGAAGCCTTGCTCACGGGCGAGTCACGCCCGGTGCCCAGACCTATGGGCTCCAGCGTGCTCGCGGGCAGCCATAACCTGGCGTCTGAAGTGCAGGTTCGCATCGCCCGGGCTGGCCCGTCCACCCGCTATGCGCAGATCGTCGCGCTGATGCAGCGGGCCAGCGTCGACAAGCCCCGGCTGGCCCAAATTGCAGACCGCGTGGCCAGGCCCTTCCTTTGGTTTGTCCTGGTGGCAGCCGGATCGGCATTGGCATTCTGGTGGTCGAGCGACCCCGCTCGGGGCGTGCTGGCCGCAGTGGCGGTGCTGGTCGTGACCTGTCCGTGTGCGCTCTCGCTGGCAACGCCCGCAGCGATGCTCACTTCCGCGGGCTGGCTGGCCAGGCAAGGTGTGCTGGTGCGTCGGCTCCAGGCGCTCGAGTCCCTGGCGGGCATCGACACCGTGGTGTTCGACAAGACGGGGACCTTGACCGACGCCAACATGGGCTTGCGAAATGTCCAGACCAGGATAGGCGTCACCGCAACTGAGGCTCTGCGTGTTGCAGCCTCGCTGGCTTCGCACTCCCTGCATCCGGTGTCGCGCGCTTTGGTGACGGCTTTTCGCGAGGCGCAGGGCGACAGTGCATGGCTCGAAATCCCATCGGTCAGGGAACAGGCGGGGCAGGGCGTAGAGCAAACAGCGGGGCAGGGCCGGACACGGCTGGGAACGGCCGCATTTTGCGGATTGCCGCAAGGTGCGGCAGGCGATGCTCCGGATGCAGGCGATGACGGCATGACGGTTTATCTGTCGGACGCGGCGGGCTGGCTCGCAAGCTTCAGGCTAGAGGAGCAGGTTCGCCCGGATGCGGCGCAGGCGGTCGCCGCTCTGTCTGCGCTGGGGCTCAGTGTCCAGATGCTGTCCGGGGATCGCACCGCGTCGGCGCGGCAGATCGCGCGCAGGGTTGGCATTGAGGCCATGACGGCGGACTGCACGCCGCAAAGCAAGCTGGCGCACGTGCAGGCCTTGCAGCGCAGCGGCCATCGTGTCCTGATGGCGGGCGATGGGCTCAACGACGGACCCGTGCTTGCGGCTGCGGATGTGTCTGTGGCTATCGGCCAGTCGGTGCCGCTTGCGCAGGCGCAGTCTGACTTCATCATGCCCGGCGCGCAACTCATGATGCTGCCAGCCATGGTGCGGCAGGCGCGGCAGACGCTGCGCATTGTCCGGCAGAACCTCGGCTGGGCGGCGCTCTACAACGCCGTGTGCGTGCCGTTGGCGCTCACCGGATCGCTCGATGCGTGGCTCGCAGGCCTGGGGATGGCGCTGAGTTCACTGCTGGTGATCGCCAATGCGTCGCGCCTGTCGCGATCCGCGAAAGGCATCTGATGGACATTCTGTTTCTGCTGGTCCCGCTGTCCGTTGCCCTGGCACTGGCGGTGATGGGCATCCTTGCCTGGGCCGTATGGTCCGGCCAGTTCGAGGATGTCGAGGTGGAAGGCCAACGCATCTTTCAGGAAGCCGAGACGCCGGTCGAGGCTGGCGCGGCACGCTCAGACGACAAAGCTTGATCCACGTCAAGCCAGCCAGAGCTGGTCGACGGCAAACTTGAAGCAACTTTGGCACTAGAGAGCTTTCAATGAGCGCCGTACTTTCGCATCCCCTTTCAAATACCTCCGTATCGGGCTGGTCTGCATCGCATGCAACGGTCTATAACGATCGCATCGTGCGGCAATTTGCGCTTGCCGCCGTCGTGTGGGGCGTGGTCAGCATGCTGGTCGGCGTGTTCATCGCCGCGCAGATGGCCTGGCCCGAACTCAACATGGGCATTGCCTGGCTGTCGTTCGGCCGCCTGCGTCCTTTGCATACCAATGCGGCCATCTTTGCCTTCGGCGGTTGCGCACTCTTTGCGACAAGCTACTACGTCGTTCAGCGAACCTGCCAGACCCGCATCATTTCGGACAAGCTGGCCGCATTCCACTTCTGGGGCTGGCAGCTCGTGATCCTGGCTGCTGCGATCTCCCTGCCGTTGGGCTTTACGCGCGGCAAGGAATACGCTGAACTCGAGTGGCCCATCGCTATCCTGATCGCCGTGACCTGGGTCGCCTACGCCATCGTCTTTTTCGGCACGATCGGCATCCGCAAGGTTCGCCACATCTATGTCGCGAACTGGTTCTACGGCGCGTTCATCATTGCCGTGGCCTTGTTGCACATCGTCAACGCGGCAGTCATGCCTGCCGGCATCATGAAGTCCTACTCGGCCTATGCAGGCGTGCAGGACGCCATGGTGCAGTGGTGGTACGGCCACAACGCCGTTGGCTTCTTTCTCACGGCAGGCTTTCTCGGGATCGTCTATTACTTCATCCCCAAGCAAGCCGAGCGTCCCGTCTACTCGTATCGGCTGTCGATCGTCCACTTCTGGGCCCTGATCTTCACCTACATGTGGGCCGGTCCCCACCACCTGCATTTCACGGCGCTGCCCGACTGGACACAATCGCTCGGCATGGTGTTTTCGCTGATCCTGCTGGCTCCCAGCTGGGGCGGAATGATCAACGGCGTCATGACCCTGTCGGGCGCATGGCACAAGCTGCGCGATGACCCGATCATCCGTTTCATGATCGTTGCGCTGTCGTTCTACGGCATCGCCACCTTCGAAGGTCCGATGATGTCCATCAAGACCGTCAACTCGCTGTCGCACTACACCGACTGGAACATTGCACACGTTCACGGCGGCACGCTGGGCTGGGTGGGCTTCATCTCGATGGGCGCCCTGTACTACCTCGTCCCCCGCATGTTCGGCCAGAAAAAAATGCACAGCGTGCGCGCCATCGAGGTCCACTTCTGGGTGGCCACCATCGGCATCGTGCTGTACATCGCCGCCATGTGGATTGCCGGTGTCATGCAGGGACTCATGTGGCGCTCGATCAATCCGGACGGCTCGCTCACCTACACCTTTGTCGAGAGTGTCAAGGCGACCTTCCCCTTCTATGTGGTGCGCTTTTGCGGCGGCCTGATGTACCTCGGCGGCATGGCACTGATGGCCTGGAACGTCGCCATGACGTGCCTTGCCGGCAAGGCCGTCGATGCCCCAATTCCTACCGCTCCTACCGCTTTGGCCCACGCCTGAAAGTAGCCCGACATGTCTTTCTCCCATGAAAAAGTAGAGACCAGCAACTGGCTGATGATTGTTCTGATCCTCGTCGTCGTTGCGGTCGGCGGACTGGTCGAGATCGTTCCGCTCTTCTTCCAGAAATCAACGACACAGCCCATTGCCGGGATCGTCCCGGACTCGCCGCTCAAGGTGGCGGGGCGCGACATTTACGTGCGCGAGGGCTGCTACAACTGCCATTCGCAGATGATCCGTCCGCTCGTGGCCGAGACCCTGCGTTACGGCCACTATTCGGTCGCTGGCGAGTTCGTCTATGACCATCCCTTCCAGTGGGGCAGCAAGCGCACGGGCCCGGACCTGCACCGCGTCGGTGGACGCTACAGCGACGAATGGCAGCGCCTGCATCTGGTGAGCCCGCGCGATCTGGTGCCCGAGTCGATCATGCCGGCGTACCCCTGGCTTGAGAAGGAGCCGGCCGATGCCTCCACCATCCAGGCCCACATGACGGCGCTGCGCCGCGTGGGCGTGCCCTATACCGACGCGCAAATCGCCGCGGCCCCTGAAGAGCTCAAGGGCAAGACCGAACTGGACGCCCTGGTCGCCTATCTGCAGGGCCTTGGCCTGGCGCTGAAATGAAAGGGCACTGACATGGACATCAATCTGTTGAGAAGTCTGGTGACGGTCGCGGCATTCGTGGCTTTCCTCGGCATTCTGGTCTGGGCCTGCCTGCCCTCCAAAAAGGCGCAATTCGACGATGCGGCGCAACTGCCCTTCCGGTCTGAGTAGGAGATTTCATGAGCGATTTCACCAATGGGTTCTGGCCCTGGTACGTGGCGGCCATCAGCGTGGTCTCGATCCTTGCCTGCGCCTTGCTGTTGTGGCTGGCGGGCAAGGCAAAAGTCAATGCTTCGGCAACTGCGAGCGGCGACAACACGACGGGTCACGTCTGGGACGAAGACCTGCGCGAATTGAACAACCCCTTGCCACGCTGGTGGATGTGGCTCTTCATCCTCACCGTCATCTTTGCGCTGGCCTACCTCGTGATTTTTCCCGGGCTGGGCAGCTACCAGGGCGCTGCGAAATGGTCCACAAGCGGCGAGCACCAGCAGGACGTTACGCGCATGCAGGAGCAGGTCGCGCCGCTTTACGCCGAGTTCAAGACCAAGCCCGTCGAGACGCTGGCGCATGACCCGCGAGCGCTGGCCATTGGCGAGCGAGTGTTCATGAACAACTGCGCGCAGTGCCACGGCTCCGACGCTCGGGGCAGCAAGTCCTACCCCAACCTCACGAACGCAAACTCGGCTTGGCTGGGCAACCTCAGCGCCGAGCACATCGTGCAGACCGTCACGCAAGGACGCACTGGCGCCATGCCCCCAATGGGCGCTGCCATTGGCGGCGAGCCCGAACTGAGCCAGGTGGCGAACTACGTGCTGTCGCTGTCAGGCAGTCCGCACAATGAGATCAAGGCCTTCAGCGGCAAGAAACTCTTTACGGCCTGCGCCGCCTGCCATGGGGCGGACGGCAAGGGCAACAAGGCACTGGGCGCCCCTAACCTGACAGACGACTACTGGCTCCATGGTTGGGGTGAGGAAGCGATTGTGAGCATTATCAAGAATGGCCGCACCAACGTCATGCCGGCACAGGCTCCCAAGCTCACGCCCGATCAGATCCACGTGGTGGCGGCCTATGTGCTGAGCCTGTCGGGTTCGACTCCAAAGCCGGTAGCGGTAACAGTCCCCGCTCTGGTTCCGGTGGCGACAGCACCAGTAGTTCCCGTTGCAGCCGAGGGCAAAGCGCCGGCAGCGAAATAAGAGGTTATCCGAAGTGTCCGTTTCCACCGACCCAGCCGCTCCTGTTCGGCGGGTCATTCCCATCACTCCCATCGAGGCGTTAGACGGAATACGCCAGGAAGACTCCAGCAGCGTCGCGTCGCTCTACCAGTCTGACGAGAAGATCTATGCGCGCAGCGTGAGCGGCTGGTTCAGCCGCTGGCGCTGGGCGCTGGTCTGGGCCACGCAGCTGGTGTTTTACGGACTGCCCTGGTTCACCATCAATGACCGTCAGGCCATGCTCTTCGATCTGGGCGCACGGCGGTTCTATATCTTCAATCTGGTGTTGTACCCGCAGGACCTGATCTACCTGACCGGCCTGCTCATCATCAGTGCCCTGTCGCTGTTTCTGTTCACCGCCGTGGCGGGGCGGCTCTGGTGCGGCTACGCCTGTCCGCAAACGGTGTACACCGAAATTTTCATGTGGATCGAGCGCAAGATCGAAGGTGACCGGGTTGCCCGCATGAAGCTCGACGCCTCGCCGATGAGCCTGAACAAGCTGGCTCGCAAGGGGGCCAAACATGCGGTCTGGATCGCCATCGGTCTGTGGACGGGGTTCACCTTCGTGGGTTATTTCACCCCCATCCGCGAATTGGCCCAGGAAGTTGCCCAGTTCTCCCTCGGTCCCTGGGAGTTGTTTTGGGTGCTGTTCTACGGGTTTGCAACCTACGGAAATGCCGGCTGGATGCGCGAGCAGGTCTGCAAGTACATGTGCCCTTACGCCCGCTTTCAGAGCGCCATGTTCGACAAAGACACCCTCATCGTTACCTATGACGGGGCACGCGGCGAGGGCAGGGGCACGCGCGCCCGGTCGGAGCCAGCTGAAAGCTATCGGGCCAGGGGTCTGGGCGACTGCATCGATTGCGGGTTGTGCGTGCAGGTCTGCCCCACCGGGATCGACATACGCAAGGGCCTGCAGTACGAGTGCATCAGCTGCTCGGCCTGCATCGATGTGTGCGATACCGTGATGGACAAGATGCACTATCCGCGCGGTCTCATTCGTTACAGCACGCCCAACGGGATGGCGCTGAAGCTTTCTGCGGCCGACATGGTCCGCAGGGTCCTGCGGCCACGGGTGCTCGTCTACACGACGGTATTGCTTGCCATCTGCGTGGGCGTTCTGGGAAGCCTGGTCATGCGCTCTTCCTTCAAGGTCGACGTGGTGCGCGACCGGGGTTCACTGGCCCGCATCGTCGGCAAAGGCCAGGTCGAGAACGTCTACCGGTTGCAGGTCATGAACGCGACGGAAGAGGGGCAACAGTATGTGCTGAACGTTTCGGGACTCGAAGGCGCGCAGATCGTTTCCGATTCGACCGTCAAAGTCGAGGCCGCCGAGTCGCGCTGGATTCCCGTGCGGGTTCAGGTACCGCCCGATGCCGCGAAGCCGGGTTCGCACCCCATTACTTTTCAGATCTCAACGCAGGGCAGGCCCACCGACCAGATCAGCGAAAAGGCCGTGTTCATCGTGCCCCGCTAGGCGCACGTACTTTTACCGAAAGCAAGGAGACAGCTCATGGCAGCAAGCAGTTCAACTTTGTCCACAGGGCCTGTGGGCGCATCACCCCGGCCTTGGTACCGAGAGTTCTATGTCTGGATGGTGATAGCGGGCCCGCTGTCCGCCGTGATTGCATGCGCCATCACGGCGTTTTATATCCTGCAAGGGCCGGATGCGCTGGTTTCAGAGGATTACTACCGTGAAGGCATCGAAATGGCACGCCAGGTCAAGACGGCGACTCCGCCGATGCAGCCGGCTCAGACGGGACGCAATCACAGCGCGACCGGAGGCAAAACGGATGTCAACGGCCGTTGAGGTCAAAAGCGGTCGGGCCAAACACTGGCTTCAGGCGCTCTGGACAGGCTTCTTGGCTGCGTGCCTGCTGGAAGCCCTGGTTTTTTCGATGGTCGATCCCGGCGAGTTGCACTGGCCGGGCCATTTGTTCGCGCCGTCACGCAAAGGGGTTTACACCATGGCTTTTTTTGCTTTCTGGGCAATTTCGGTCGCCTGTACGGCGCTGGCCCTTTGGCTGTCTGAAACCGACGGCGCTGTCAGTGGCAGACCTGCGGATTGACAATCCGCTTGAGCTTGTCCGCATCAAGTATGTGGATGTGGCGCTGTTTGACCTCGATCATTCCGTCTTCCGCGAAGCGTGAAAAAGTACGGCTGACCGTTTCGAGCTTCATGCCCAGGTAGCTGCCGATTTCTTCTCGCGTCATCCGCAGAATGAGTTCAGTCTTCGAGAAACCACGCGCCTGCAGGCGCTGAACCAGGTTCAACAGGAACGCAGCCAAACGCTCTTCCGCCCGCATGCTGCCCAGCAGCAGCATGACGCCATGCTCGCGCACGATTTCCCGGCTCATGATTCGGTGCACATGTTTTTGCAGTGCGTTCACCTCACGGGAGATTTCCTCGATGCGGTCAAAGGGCATCACGCACACTTCGGCATCTTCCAGCGCAATCGCGTCGCACGTGTGCTGGTCGTTGACGATGCCATCTAGTCCGATGATTTCGCCCGCCATTTGAAAGCCCGTCACCTGGTCGCGGCCGTCTTCGGTATTGACGGAGGTCTTGAAAAACCCGGTGCGAATGGCGTAAAGCGCCGTGAACTTTTCACCGTTGTGAAACAAGGCTGTGCCGCGCTTGATGGCGCGTCGCGTCGCGACCAGTTCATCCACGCGAACCAGTTCCTCATGGTTCAGTCCCACCGGCATGCAAAGCTCTCGCAGGTTGCAGTTAGAGCAGGCGACTTTGATGGTTTCCTTGTTCATGTGTTGATTTTCGGCCTATGAGGCCTTTTTTCCAAGCTTTCATTTTTTCGGCTTACAGCTTGTGTCGCGAAGGGGCGTCTGCCTTTCCAATTTCTTACCGCAGTTGATCCATGTCAAGGCACGTTGACACGCGCGTAGGCAAAGTAGGCGTAAATCCACAGGGACTCCCATGAGCATTGCCTCGCCTGAACTACTGCGCCGATACGACCTCAACGGGCCAAGGTACACCTCTTATCCCACAGCTGATCGTTTCGTCGAAGCCTTCGGCGCGGATGACTATGTCCAGGCACTGACGCAGCGCCGCTCGGGCGCCACGGCCATCCGTATGCCCTTGTCGCTGTACGTTCACATTCCCTTTTGCGAGGCTCTTTGTTACTACTGCGCCTGCAACAAGATAATCACAAAACACCATGACCGGGCCGAACCCTACCTGCGCTACCTGAGCCGGGAGGTCGATCTCCACGTCGAGCACATGGGCGCTGGCCAGACCGTCAGCCAGCTACACCTCGGGGGGGGAAGCCCCACATTCCTCTCTGATGATGAGCTTCGGGCGCTCATGTCCATGCTCAGGCGCAGTTTCACCTTTACCGCAGGGGGTGAGTACTCGATTGAGGTCGATCCGCGCACCGTGAATCAGGCGCGCCTGGCCGTGCTGGCGGAGCTAGGCTTTAACCGGCTGAGCTTTGGCGTGCAGGACTTCGATCCGTCCGTGCAGAAGGCCGTGCACCGCATCCAGCCGGCAGAAGAAGTGTTCGCGCTGGTCAAGGCCGCGCGAGAACTTGGATTCGAATCGGTCAACGTGGACCTCATTTATGGCCTGCCTTTGCAGACACCCGAGTCGTTCGACCGTACGCTGGCTGAAGTCACCACGCTGCGGCCGGATCGCGTTGCGCTCTACGCCTACGCCCACCTTCCAGAGCGATTCAAGCCGCAGCGCCGCATTGTTCCGGCCGAGCTTCCGGGTGCATCCGCCAAGATCGCAATGCTGTCCCGCTCGCTCGATGCATTCGAGCAGGCCGGCTACGTGTACGTCGGCATGGACCACTTCGCCTTGCCCAACGATGCACTCGCCATCGCCAAGCGCCAGGGTCGCCTGCACCGCAATTTTCAGGGCTACAGCACGCAGCCGGACTGTGACCTCATCGCGCTGGGCGTTTCATCCATCGGCAGGGTGGGAGCGACGTACAGCCAGAACGCCAAGACGCTCGAGGAGTATTACGACCATCTCGACCAGGGCCGGTTGCCCGTCGTTCGGGGGATGGCGCTGACGCGTGACGATCTGGTGCGCAGGGCGGTGATCATGGCCCTGATGTGCCAGGGCGAAGTCCAGTTCGAGCCGGTAGAGCTCGGCTACCTGATCGATTTTCGCAGCTATTTTGCGCAGGAGATGGAAGCCCTTGAGGCGCTGGTCAACGAAGGAATGGTTGTGCTGGGCGATAACGCCATCACGGTAACGGCGCAGGGGTGGTTTTTCGTACGGGCGGTTGCCATGGTGTTCGACCGTTACCTGCAGACCGACCGGAATCGCAACCGCTTTTCCAAAATTATCTGATGCAGACTGCACTGGCCGCTACCGCGTTGCTGATGGGGCTCGTCGGTGGGCCCCATTGCGTGGCCATGTGCGGCGCTGCGTGCGCCGGGCTGGGCCGCGTGGCGGGGCCCGGCAAATCCGCGACGAGGCCGAGCGGCGCACTCTGGGCATTTCAGGCAGGGCGCCTGGTGGGTTACTCGGCCCTGGGAGGACTGGCCGCCGCGTCCATGCAGGGTTTGGGCTGGCTCAGCATTCAATCGGCGGCACTTCGTCCAGTCTGGACTTTTCTGCACGTTGCCGCGGCGTTGATGGGGCTGATGCTGCTCTGGCAAGCCCGGCAGCCTGCCTGGCTGGAGTCAGCGGCGCGCAGCGTTTGGGGCCGTGTGAGGAAGTTCGGCGGCGGCGCCGGTCTGGGCGCGCCCTTGAGCCTGGGCCTCGTGTGGGCATTCCTGCCGTGCGGCCTCCTTTACTCGGCTTTGCTCGTTGCTGGCCTGACCGGCAATGCGATGGAAGGGGCGGCGGTCATGGCTCTGTTCGCCGTCGGCAGCGGGGTGTCGCTCCTGGCCGGGCCCTGGCTTTGGCTCAAGCTCCGCAGCCAGGGCTCTGGCGCATGGGCGATCCGCGTGGCGGGCCTGGCGCTCATGGCCACTTCCCTGTGGGCCCTGTGGATGGGCCTTGTCCACGATACCGCTCCCTGGTGCCTGGCCTGAATTTCGCTTCCCGTCAATACGCCGGATGAGCGGCTCGCCCACTGGCGGGAGGTCTTCAATAACTCTTACAATTCGCGCTTGCATGGGTGGCGGCATCCGTGCGCGGCTGTACTTTTTACCTTTTTATGGCTAAGGACATCATGAACAAGCTCTTGTGGTCACTCGTGTTTTCGACAGCAGCGCTGTCGGCATGCGGCAAGAAAGAAGAAGCGCCCAAAGCTGCTCCAACGGCGGCTCCTGCGGCAAGCGCGCCTGCAGTCGCGGTCAACAGCGAGGAAAAAGTCCTCAATATCTACAACTGGCCTGACTACATCACGGCCGACATGGTGCCCAATTTCGAAAAGGAAACCGGCATCAAGGTCAATTACCAAACCTTCGAAAACAACGAAGCCCTGCACGCCAAGCTGGTCGCAGGCAATACCGGCTACGACATCGTGGTGCCGGGCGCCGTATTCGCCAAACCGCAGATCGATGGTGGTCTCTTCCTCAAGCTCGACAAGGCCCAGCTGTCCAACGCAGCCAACCTCGACCCCGAGATCATGTCCAAGCTGTCGACGATTGACCCAGGCAATGCGCATCTCGTACCCTGGGCCTGGAGCTTTACGACCGTGGGCATCAACAAGGGCATGGTCGCCAAGGCGCTGGGCTCTACGCCCATGCCGGCCAACGCCTGGGAACTGGTCTTTAATCCCACCTACACGTCCAAGCTCAAGTCTTGCGGCATTGCCTTCCTGGATTCCCCTACGGAGGTGATTCCGCCGGCCATGCACTTCCTGGGCAAAAATGCTTATTCGAACGATGCGGCCGACCACAAGGCCGCCGCCGATATGCTGGCCAAGGTCCGTCCGCACATCCGCATGTTCAGCAGCACCATGATCGACGACCTTGCTGGCGGTAAAGCCTGCGTGGCGCTGGCATGGGCTGGCGACATCAACATTGCGCGCAATCGCGCCATCGAAAACAAGAGCAAGAACGAGATCCAGGCCTTGCTGCCGAGCACGGGCGGGCTGATCTTCTTCGACACGCTCGCCATTCCCAAGGATGCCAAGCACCCGAACAACGCCCACGCCTTCATCAACTACTTCCTGCGCCCCGAAGTGTCCGCTTCGCTCACCAATGAACTGAGCTACGCAACGGCCAACAAAGGCAGCCTGGCCAGCGTGAAGCCCGAAATCGCGAAAGATCCCGCCGTGTTTCCCGACGCTGACAATCTGAAGAAGATGGTTTCTCCGGCCAGCTTCAGCAACGAGGCGCGCGAGTCCATGGCCAACGTGTTTACCCAGTTCAAGAAGGGCAAATAAGCCCGTTCATTCGGTCTTGTCAGAACAGGCTGTGCAGGCGTTTCGCTGGCACAGCCTTTTTCTTGTGGCTGACTCAATTCACCACGAGAACATCAGAGAACCCTTGAATGATTGTTTCTACTGCGCCCGGCGATGGATTTCTCAAGACGAGCGACCTCGTCAAGCGTTTTGACGACGTCGCCGCCGTGGACCACGTCTCACTGTCGATCAACAAAGGCGAGATATTCGCCTTGCTCGGCAGTTCGGGTTGCGGCAAGTCCACGCTGCTCAGGATGCTGGCAGGCTTCGAGAAGCCCACCGCTGGTTTGATTACGCTTGGCGGGGTCGATATCGCGTCGTTTCCGCCCTACGAGCGGCCCATCAACATGATGTTCCAGTCGTATGCCTTGTTTCCGCACCTGAGCGTCTGGGACAACATCGCCTTTGGCCTCAGGCGTGAGGGTATGCCCAAGCCCCAGATCAAGGAGCGCGTGGACGAGATGCTTCGCCTGGTGCAGCTAACGGCGTTCGCCAAACGCAAACCGCACCAGCTGTCCGGCGGACAGCAGCAGCGTGTGGCGCTGGCACGCAGCCTCGCCAAGCGGCCGCAGCTGCTCTTGCTTGATGAGCCGCTCGGCGCGCTCGACCGCAAGCTGCGCGAGCAAACGCAGTTCGAGGTGGTCAACATCATCGAATCGGTGGGCGTGACCTGTGTCATGGTGACGCATGACCAGGAAGAGGCGATGACCATGGCGTCACGCATTGCCGTCATGAGCCACGGCAGGGTGCTGCAGGTCGGGACGCCCAAGGAAATTTACGAGCATCCCAATTGCCGCTTCGTCGCCGACTTCATCGGCAACGTCAATCTCTTCGACGGCGAGCTGACCGGGGACGCGGCCGACCGCTGCGAGATCACGACTCCGCAAGGCGTAATCCACGTTGGGCATGGCATCAGTGGTGCATTGGGAATGCAACTGGCTGTTGCGGTGCGGCCCGAGAAAATTCACGCAGCCAAAGAGCGCCCCGACGTGGCGATCAACCTCTTCAAGGGCAAGGTGTGCGAGATTGCCTACTTCGGCAGCTACAGCACTTTCATTGTGGAAATGGCCGGGGGAAAGCGCGTCAAGATCACGCAGGTCAACACCATGCGCCACGAGCACGACGCCATAACCTGGGATGACGAAGTGTTTTTCTGGTGGGATGCCACGGCGCCCGTCACCCTGACCCAGTAGGCGCGCCGCATGAAGCTCGACCTTCCCTTCAGCGCCAGGCCGGGCCGCCGGTTCGTGATCGGGGTTCCGTTCGTCTGGCTGGTCGCTTTTTTCGTGCTGCCGTTCCTGATTTTGCTGCGCATCAGCGTGACGGACATGGGCAACGGGGTCGATCCATTTGCACCCTTGGTGGAAGTCGCCGGCGGCGCCTGGCGTCTTGTCTTCAAGTACGAGAACTACGCGTCGATCTTCAGGAGCGCGGGCGAAGCGGGCTCCGTGTTTGGTCAAACCATCTACATGGATGCGTACAAGACTTCCCTCAAGTACGCCTTGCTGACCACGCTGCTGTGCCTGCTCATCGGCTATCCGTTCGCCTATTTCATTGCCCGCGCGCGCGCCTCGGTCAGGCCGGCCCTTCTCATGCTCGTCATGCTGCCGTTCTGGACATCGTTCCTGCTTCGGGTGTATGCGTGGAAAGGCATTCTTGCCGATCAGGGCGTACTCAATAATTTCCTGATGTCGGTAGGCCTCATCCAGGAGCCGATTGCCATGCTCTACACCGACGTTTCCATGCTGGTCGGAATGACCTACGTCTACCTGCCGTTCATGGTGCTTCCGCTGTATGCCACGCTCGTGAAGATGGACTTCAGGCTTCTGGAAGCGGCGCATGACCTGGGCGCCAGCCCATGGCATGCTTTCTGGCTCATCACGGTGCCGCTGAGCAAGGCCGGCATCGTGTCGGGTGCGATGCTGGTGTTCATTCCGGCTGTGGGCGAGTTTGTCATACCGTCGCTACTGGGCGGTGCCGAAAACATCATGATTGGTCGCGTCGTGTGGGACGAGATGTTCAGCAGCAACAACTGGCCGCGCGCTGCCGCGCTGGCGGTGGTCATGATTGCACTCATCCTTTTCCCGCTGGCGCTTTACTACCACTACAGTGCCGACCGCAACGCAGCGGAAAACAACTGACATGCGTGGCGTTCTGCGTTTTCTGGAGAATCACCTCGGCAAGTTCTGGCTGGTGGCGGTCTATCTTTTCCTGTACGCGCCACTCGCGTTCCTGATCGTCTTTTCGTTCAACAGCACGCGGCAGGACGGCGTATTCACAGGTTTCTCGCTGCGCTGGTACTCGGCACTCTTCGCGGATTCCCGCCTCGTCGAAGGCTTTTTGCTTTCGCTGAAAGTTGCACTGATAACCGGAACACTCTCCGCCGTTCTCGGGGCCCTGGCTGCGTTCGTCCTGGTGCGCTATGAGCGCTTTCGAGGCCGGCCCATTTTTGTCGGCCTGGTAAATGCGCCCCTCATCATGCCGGAGGTGATCATCGGGCTGTCCCTGTTGCTTCTCATGGTGGCGGTGCAGCGCACGCTCGGTTGGCCAGAGCGGGGCACGGGCACCATCGTGATTGGCCATACCTTGCTCGGCATGGCTTACGCCACAGTGGTTATCCAGTCACGGTTGCGCGAAATGGACCGTTCCATCGAGGAGGCCGCCATGGACCTGGGGTGCCGGCCCATGCAGGTCTTTTTTCTTGTCACCCTGCCCAGCATTGCGCCGGCCATGGTGGCGGCCTGGTTGTTGACGTTTACGCTGTCGTTCGACGACGTCGTCATTTCCGAATTTTTGTCGGGACCCGGCGTGACAACCCTGCCGCAGGTTATCTTCAGTTATGCGCGGCGCGGTATCAACCCTTCAATTTACGCTGCTGCCACGCTGTTGATCGCCGCCGTAAGCCTGGGCATCATCATCTACAGCTTGGTCGTGGCCCGAAGGCAGCTCCGAAGGCAGCGTGAGATCAGCGCGGCCGTGCGTCAGCAGCGCGCGGCTCAGGCCGGATAGCCTTTGCTCAGGCGTGCGGCACCGCCGCACCTTGCGGGGGTGTTTGCAGGGTAGCCAGCGCCACGCCGGCCAACGCCAGCGCAAAGGCCGCGATTTCCAAAGCTCCCAGCCTTTCGCCGAGAAAAAGCACGCCGACCACAGCCGCGCTGATCGGCAGCATCACGGTGAAAACCCCCGCGCGATTGGCCGGTATGGACTTCAGGCCGGTCATCCAGAGCCAGACCGTCCAGATGCTGGCCGCGAGCGAATAAAAAATCAGCAGCAGCCAGGTCGGCGGCGAAACCCGGGCGAAGTCGAAACCCCACGCGAACCACAGGCCGAAAGGCGCCACGAGCGCAAACCCCCAAAGGTTGATCAGGGCAGTGATTCGCTTGGGACTCAAGGCGCCGGTGAGTTTTTTACCGATCACGGCATAAGCGGCTTCGCATAGCACCGCACCCACCAACAGAGCATTGCCGAGCCAGGAATGATCGCGGCTCGTGTCTTGCAGCTGGGCGGGCGTCGCGTCGCTTTTCGCCAGGGAAACCAGGGCGATCCCGGCAACCGCACACGCGACGGCCCACCAAACTCGCCGAGGCACACGTTCGGCCAGGAAAAGCCAGCTCATGACCGCCACGGCAGCCGGAATCGACGCCATGATCACGCCCGCCGCCACGGCGCTCGTCATGCTCACGCCAAATAGCATGCAGATCGAAAAAAGGAAGTTACCGAGGAAAGACTCCAGGAACAGAAGCCTGCTCGTCTGCCGTGTCATGGGTACTTCATCTGGCGGCTTTTTCAGCCATCGAACCATGGCCAGGCCTCCTATGCCAAAGCGCAGCCAGGCCAGCAGAAACACCGGCAACGCCGCCACCAGAGGTTTGGAAAGCGCCACGTAGCTTCCGACCAGCGTCATGCTCAAGGCCAGGCAGCCGTAGGCCGTGAATCGTTTCATGGGTTGGTAGGGGAGATTCGTTGAGCCAGGGCGAAAGCGCTGGCGCAATGATGCCTTAGCGCGCAGTCGCTTGAGCAGTGGCGCCTGTGCACGGGGCCGGAGGGAGCGGTCTGAAAGCGTGCATTGGCCCGAGGTGCCCGCACAACACTTCAAGCGACGCTCAAAACGACGCTTCACAATATGAAATGTTGACTTGCTGCACTGCCGCAAAATTTCTCAATATGAGAGTCGATAATTTGCATTGCGAAATCCAGTCGCTAACATGTTGATCTTAAACAAAATTATTCTTCTCTTATATAAGACATAAGAGCTTCCAAAGGTCTTGTACAAGACTTAAAGTAGGGTCCATGGAGAGACGAAGGCGCAAGGCCCGCGAATTGCTCTGAATCCTCCGCCGTGTTCCCACTTTTGTTCAACTTCCTGGAGTGATCTCATGCCCCAAGCCTTCACCGAACAGCTCAGCCGCGACCAACAAATTTCCGCCCTCGAAAAGGACTGGGCGACCAATCCCCGCTGGAAGGGCATCAAGCGCGGTTATTCCGCCGCCGATGTCGTGCGTCTTCGTGGCTCCTTTCCCATTGAGCACACGCTGGCACGCCGCGGCGCTGAAAAGCTCTGGGACCTGGTCAATACCGAGGCGTATGTCAACTGCCTCGGCGCCCTCACGGGCGGTCAGGCCATGCAGCAGGTCAAGGCTGGCGTGAAGGCGATTTACCTCTCTGGCTGGCAAGTTGCCGCAGACAACAACGGCTACGCGGCCATGTACCCTGACCAGTCGCTGTATCCGGTCGACTCGGTGCCTACGGTGGTGGAGCGCATCAACAATACGTTCCGCCGCGCCGATGAAATTCAGCATGCCAAAGGCATCGATGCGGGCGACGCAGGATACGTCGACAACTTCGCGCCCATCGTCGCGGATGCCGAAGCCGGTTTCGGCGGCGTGCTCAACGCGTTTGAGTTGATGAAGGCCATGATCAAGTCGGGCGCCGCCGGCGTTCACTTCGAAGACCAGCTCGCTTCGGTGAAAAAATGCGGTCACATGGGCGGAAAGGTGCTGGTTCCTACGGCCGAGGCCAACCAAAAGCTGATCGCTGCCCGTATGGCCGCCGATGTCTGCGGTGTGCCGACCCTGGTCATTGCACGTACGGACGCTGAAGCGGCCGATCTGCTGACGAGCGACTACGACGAGAACGACAAGCCCTTCATCACCGGAGAGCGTACGTCTGAAGGCTTCTACAAGACCCGCAAGGGCATCGACCAGGCGATCAGCCGCGCAGTGGCTTATGCGCACTACGCCGATCTCGTGTGGTGCGAAACCGGAACGCCCGACCTCGAGTTTGCCCGCCGCTTTGCCGAAGCCGTGCACAAGGTCCACCCTGGCAAAATGCTGGCCTACAACTGCTCGCCTTCGTTTAACTGGAAAAAGAACCTCGACGACGCCACCATTGCGAAGTTCCAGAAAGAACTCGGTGCCATGGGCTACAAGTACCAGTTCATCACGCTGGCCGGCATTCACTCGATGTGGTTCAACATGTTCGACTTGGCACAAGACTACGTGAAACGCGGCATGACGGCGTATATCGAGAAGGTCCAGGAGCCCGAATTCGCTGCGCGCGAGCGCGGCTACACCTTCGTGTCCCACCAGCAGGAGGTGGGCACCGGTTACTTTGACGAAGTCACCACGGTGATCCAGGGCGGCAAGTCCAGCGTGACGGCCCTGACGGGTTCTACCGAAGAAGAGCAGTTCCACTAAGGCCTGGCCTTTGTTCTCGACGCTCTTGTCAAAGGGCGTAGCCCGGACCTCCGAATGAGGGTTCCGGGCTTTTTTCATCTCGGCGTAAAATCGGGCGATGCAATCAATCAAACTGGAAACAGGAAGGATCGCGCGGGTTATGACCCCGCGAACGTCGACCTCGCCCTGGGCAACCAGCCCGCGCGTCCGGCCGATCCTGCGCACACGAAGCTGAATTTTTTCACTTCGCTTTCCATCGGCACGAGGCGCGGCATGTTCCGCGCTTTTTTATGCCTCGTTTTCTTGCCCCCTGTTCATCTCAAGTCCTGATATCGCCATGATCCAGATCACACTTCCCGACAGTTCCAAACGTGAATTTCCGCAGCCTGTCACCGTGGCCGAGGTCGCTGCTTCGATCGGTTCAGGCCTCGCCAAGGCGGCGCTGGGCGGCAAGGTCGATGGCAAGGTGGTCGATACCAGCCACCTGATCGAACGTGACAGTACGGTAGCGATCATCACGGCCAAGGACGCTGACGGGCTCGAACTGATTCGCCATTCCACTGCCCACTTGCTCGCTTATGCGGTCAAGGAGCTGTTCCCCGATGCGCAGGTGACGATCGGCCCCGTCATCGAAAACGGCTTCTTTTACGACTTTTCGTACAAGCGTCCCTTCACACCCGAAGACCTGGAAGCCATTGAAAAGCGTATGACCCAGCTTGCCGCCAAGGACGAGCCTGTGCAGCGCCGGGTCCTGCCGCGCGACGAGGCGGTGGCGCATTTCAAATCGATGGGCGAGCACTACAAGGCTGAGATCATCGGCAGCATCCCGGCGGGCGAGGACGTCTCGCTCTACCGCGAGGGCAATTTTGAAGACCTGTGCCGCGGCCCCCACGTGCCCAGCACCGGCAAGCTCAAGTTCTTCAAGTTGATGAAAGTGGCTGGTGCCTACTGGCGCGGCGACCATCGCAACGAAATGCTCCAGCGCATCTACGGAACCGCCTGGGCCAGCAAGGAAGAACTGCAGCAATACCTCACGATGCTGGAGGAAGCCGAAAAGCGCGACCACCGCAAGCTCGGCCGCGAGCTCGACCTTTTTCATATTGACGACCACGCGCCCGGACTGGTGTTCTGGCATCCCAAGGGCTGGACGGTCTGGCAGGGCGTCGAGCAGTACATGCGCCGCGTCTACCAGGATAACGGCTACCTGGAGGTCAAGGGCCCGCAGGTCATCGACAAGACGCTCTGGGAAAAGACGGGCCACTGGGACAAGTACCGCGAAAACATGTTCACGACGGAAAGCGAAAAGCGCGAGTACGCGCTCAAGCCCATGAACTGTCCCGGCCACATCCTGATTTTCAAGCAGGGCATCAAGAGTTACCGCGACCTGCCGCTGCGCTACGGCGAGTTCGGCCAGTGCCACCGCAACGAGCCTTCGGGAGGCTTGCACGGCATCATGCGCGTGCGCGGCTTCACGCAGGACGACGGCCACATCTTCTGCACGGAAGAGCAAATCCTGGGCGAATGTGTGGCCTACACGACCCTGCTGCAAAAGGTCTACACGGACTTCGGCTTCAAGAACATCATCTACAAGGTGGCGACTCGCCCTGAAAAGCGCATTGGCTCGGATGAAAGCTGGGACAAGGCCGAGCACGCGCTGATGGAAAGCCTGCGCGCCTCGGGTTGCGAATTCGAACTTGCGCCGGGCGATGGCGCCTTTTACGGCCCGAAGATCGAATACACACTGAAAGACGCGCTGGGTCGCCAGTGGCAGTGCGGCACCATGCAGGTCGACTTCTCCATGCCCGAACGGCTTGACGCCGAATATGTAGGCGAAGACGGCGCACGGCACCGCCCCGTGATGCTGCACCGGGCCATTGTCGGAAGCCTGGAGCGATTCATCGGGATCCTGATCGAGGAACACGCCGGAGCACTGCCGACATGGCTGGCGCCGGTGCAGGTTTCAGTGCTCAACATTACCGATGCGCAGGCCGATTACTGTCGTGAAATAGCTAAATCGCTGCAGAATCAAGGGCTTAGGGTTCAGCTTGATCTGCGTAACGAGAAAATTACGTATAAAATACGCGAGCATTCAATGCAAAAGCTACCTTTCATCCTTGTCGTAGGCGACAAAGAGAAGGCAGCTGGCGCGGTTGCAGTGCGCGCCCGGGGTAACAACGACCTTGGAGCAATGTCCCTTGAAGCCTTTGTCTCGCACATTGCTTCAGACATTGCACAAAAAGCCTGATCGATTGACCTGTGTTGATTTGTCTGGCCTGTCGTCGTGCAGGACGGGTGCAAGCCGCTATAGCTTTTATAGCAAGATTTGAAGGATCAGAACCATCGCTACTGAATTTCGTGACCGCCGCCAGCGCGAAGAACGCAAGCACCGCTTGAACCGTGAAATCATGGCCCCCGAAGTCCGCCTCAGCGGACCGGACAATGAGCCATTGGGCATCGTCAGCATCATGGAGGCCTTGCGCCTTGCAGGTGAGGCCGACGTCGATCTGGTCGAGATCTCGCCCACGGCGGTGCCGCCAGTTTGTCGTTTGATGGATTACGGCAAGTTCAAGTACGCTGAGCAGAAAAAGGCGGCGGAAGCGAAGTCCAAGCAAAAAGTCATCGAGGTCAAGGAGATCAAGTTTCGTCCTGGCACTGATGACGGGGACTACAACATCAAGCTGCGCAACATCAAGCGTTTCCTCGAAGAGGGCGACAAGTGCAAGATCACTTTGCGTTTTCGGGGCCGCGAGATCACGCACCAGGAATTGGGTTTGGCCTTGCTGGCGCGTATCCGCGATGAGTTGGCAGACATTATTGTGGTGGAGCAGTTTCCCAAGCTCGAAGGTCGGCAGATGGTCATGATGATCGCTCCCGGCAAGAAAAAGCCTGTTGCAAAGCCGGCTGCCGCACCGTCTGAAAGTGCAGCGACGAACGCCTGAGGCGTTGGGTCGTAGGTTGAAATTTGAATAGTCTGCGGCGAAGTCCGCAGAAGAAGTTAAAGGGGGGGTGCGAAATGCGCTTCCTGCGCAGGCGATGGAAACATTGGCTGCGCGAAGGTGGCGGGCTGAAGAGCCTGCTGCTGCGTGAGGTGCGTAAGTGCTTCACGACAAGTGGCTCGGGGCCATCAAGTCCGCGTAAGGTTCGCGGCGCCTCACGAGCACAAATGAAAAGGAGCATTCAAATGCCCAAAATGAAGACCAAGAGCGGCGCTAAAAAGCGTTTTCGCGTTCGTCCGGGTGGTACCGTCAAGCGCGGCCAAGCCTTCAAACGTCACATCCTGACCAAGAAGACCACCAAAAACAAACGTCACCTGCGTGGTTCAGTTGCTGTTCATGAGACCAATATGGGTCACATGGCACAGATGCTGCCCGGCATGGGCATTTAATTAACGACGAACAAGGAGTACTCACATGCCTCGCGTCAAACGTGGTGTAACGGCTCGCGCCCGCCACAAAAAAGTTCTCGCCCTTGCAAAAGGTTTCCGCGGTCGCCGCGGTAACGTCTTCCGGATCGCCAAAGAAGCGGTCATGAAGGCTGGGCAATATGCCTACCGTGACCGCCGCACCAAAAAGCGTGTCTTCCGCCAGTTGTGGATTGCGCGTATCAACGCCGCCAGCCGTTCTTTCGGCATGACCTACAGCCAGTTCGCGAACGGCCTCAAAAAGGCCGGCATCGAGATTGACCGCAAAGTGTTGTCTGACATGGCCATCCATGACAGCGCAGCTTTCGGCGCCATCGTCGAGCAGGTCAAGGCCAAGCTTGCGGCCTGATTTCCTGAAACCTCGCTGTTGAATCAATAGCGGAATTTCAGAAACCTGAACAGGGCTGGAGCTTGCAAGAGCTTCGGCCCTTTTTCATGGCGCAAGCAGACGGGCGTTCCTGCCGGACAGCCCTTCCTCCGTACATCCACACACACGAATGCCAATGACCCAGCCCGACTCCCTCGATGATCTGGTCTCTTTCGCAAAGAGCAGCTTTGCCGCGGCCAGCACCCCTGCCGATCTGGAAAATGCCAAGGCGCAGTTTCTGGGCAAGGCCGGTCGCGTGACCGAATTGATGAAAGGCCTTGCGGCCTTGCCCGTCGAGGAAAAGAAATCGCGCGGTGCTGCGATCAATTTGACCAAGCAGGCCATCGAGGCCGCGCTCACCGAGCGCAGGCAAGCCCTTGCAGATGCCGAGTTGCAGGCCCAACTGAAAGCAGAAGCGCTCGACGTTACGCTGCCAGGACGCCAGCGTACGCCCGGCGGCCTGCACCCCGTATCGCTGACGCTGGAGCGCATCGAGGCGATTTTTGGCTCCATGGGTTTTGATGTCGCCGAAGGTCCTGAGATCGAGACCGACTGGTTCAACTTCACCGCCTTGAACACGCCAGAAGACCATCCGGCGCGCTCGATGCACGACACTTTTTATGTCGAAGGTGGCACCGAGACCGCGCCGAACTTGCTCAGGACGCACACGAGTCCGATGCAGATCCGCTATGCGGTTCAGCATGTCAAGAAACACCGCGCCCTGATTGACGCGGGCGGCCTGATGCCAGAGATTCGCGTCATTGCGCCTGGCCGCACCTACCGAGTCGACAGTGACGCCACGCATTCGCCCATGTTTCATCAGTGCGAAGGCCTGTGGATCGGTGCGAACGTGAGCTTCAAGGACCTCAAGGTCGTGTTCACCGATTTCTGCCGGACGTTTTTCGAATCGGATGACCTGGTGCTGCGTTTCCGTCCAAGCTTCTTCCCCTTTACCGAACCCAGTGCGGAGATCGATATCCAGTTCCAGACCGGACCCTTGGCGGGACGTTGGCTGGAGGTTTCCGGGTCGGGGCAGGTGCATCCGAACGTCGTGAGAAACATGGGCCTGGATCCTGAGCGCTACATCGGTTTTGCCTTCGGCATGGGCCCCGACCGGCTCACCATGCTGCGCTATGGCGTGAACGATCTGCGCCTTTTCTTCGATGGCGACATTCGTTTCCTGTCCCAGTTCAGGTAAGCCGCTGCCCGGCAGTTTCTACTCGACTCGCACACACAACTACAAGACGATAGCAAGGCTCCCATGCAATTTCCGGAATCCTGGTTGCGCGAATTCTGCAACCCCCCGCTGAGCACGCAACAGCTCGCCGACATGCTCACCATGGCGGGGCTCGAAGTGGAAGAACTCAAGCCTGTCGCGCCACCATTCCACGGCATCGTGGTCGGTGAGATCAAGGAAGCGGTGCAGCACCCCGACGCCGACCGGCTGCGTCTCTGCAAGGTCGATGCAGGCCAGGGGGATCTGCTCAACATCGTTTGCGGCGCGCCCAATGCACGCGTCGGCATCAAGGTGCCCTGCGCCCTGGTGGGCGCGGAGCTTCCGCCGGGCGAAGACGGCAAGCCTTTCGTCATTAAGGTTGGCAAACTGCGCGGGGTCGAAAGCCAGGGCATGCTGTGTTCGGCACGCGAGCTCAAGTTGTCCGAAGACCACGGGGGCCTGCTCGAACTGGCAACTGATGCCGTGCCCGGTCAAGACATTCGCGCGCACCTCGACCTGGACGACACGCTTTTCACGCTCAAGCTCACCCCCAATCTTGCGCACTGCCTGAGCGTTTACGGCGTTGCCCGTGAAGTGGCCGCGTTGACCGGATCACCGCTTTTGGCGCCGGAATTTCCCGCTAACCCGGTCACGGATGCGGCCAGCTTGCCGGTACGTGTCACAGCGCCCGATCTGTGCGGCCGCTTCTCCGGCCGCGTCATACGCAACGTCAACACGAAAGCGGCTACGCCATCCTGGATGGTCGACAGGCTTGCGCGTTGCGGGCAACGCAGCGTGACCGCTTTGGTCGACATCTCCAACTATGTCATGTTCGAGTTGGGGCGCCCTTCCCATATCTTCGATCTGGACAAGATCCACGGCGGACTTGAAGTTCGTTGGGGCAGGGCTGGCGAAAGCCTGAAGCTGCTCAACGGCGAAACGGTCAACGTCGACGAAAAAGTGGGCGTGATCGCCGACGATCAGGCGGTGGAGTCGCTAGCCGGGATCATGGGTGGCGATGCCACCGCCGTCTCGGACGACACGCGTCATATTTATGTCGAGGCCGCCTTCTGGTGGCCCAAGTCCATTGCCGGCCGCTCGCGGCGCTTCAACTTTTCTACCGATGCCGGCCACCGCTTTGAACGAGGGGTTGATCCGGGTACCACGCTCGAGCACATCGAGCGCATCACCCAACTGGTCCTGCAGATCTGCGGAACGCCCGAGACCACCTGCGGCGCGCTCGACGACTTGCAGGTGAACATGCCGGTTGCCGCGCCCGTCACGCTCCGAGTGGAACGTGCCGCCAAAGTCATCGGCATGCCGCTGGATCAGGCGCAATGCGCAGGCGTCTTCAAGCGCCTCGGCCTGCAGGTCGAGGAGGGCGATGGCACGTTGACCGTCGTTCCGCCGAGCTACCGCTTTGACCTGCAGATCGAAGAAGACCTCATCGAGGAGGTGGTGCGAATCATCGGCTATGACGCGCTTCCGTCTACGCCACCGCTCGCGCCGATATCGGCCCGACTGCTGCCGGAATCGCGCCGCAGCCCGTTTGCGGTGCGCCGCGCGCTGGCTGCCCTTGGCTACCAGGAAACGATCAACTTCAGTTTCGTCGAGGAACGCTGGGAGCACGAACTCGCTGGCAACCCGCAGCCCATCAAGTTGCTCAACCCCATCGCGAGCCAGATGAGCGTCATGCGCTCCTCGCTTACGGGTTCCCTCGTTCAGGTGTTGAAGTTCAACCTCGATCGCAAGGCCAGCCGGATTCGCGTATTTGAACTTGGGCGGGTATTTCTGCGCGACCCGTCGTCTCAGAACTCTGACACGACTGTGGCCGGTTTTTCCCAGCCCATGAAAGCAGCTGGCCTGGCCTACGGCCCGCTTGAAGCGGCACGCTGGGGCCAGGAAAGCCGGCATGTCGATTTCTTCGATGTAAAAGGCGACATCCAGTCATTGCTGGCGCCGCGCAGCGCCGTGTTCAAGCCGGGCCAGCACCCCGCCATGCATCCGGGCCGATCTGCAAGCATCGAGGTCGACGGCGTTGTTGCGGGCTACGTGGGTGAACTGCATCCGAAGTGGCGCCAGTCATATGAGCTGGCACTCGCGCCCGTGCTGTTCGAGATTGACCTCGGCGTGTTGCTGGCAAAGCCAGTGCCGGTCTTTGCGCCCGTGGGCAAATTCCAACCGGTCGAGCGCGACATTGCCGTGATCGTGGCCGAAAGCGTGACACATGCCGCCCTGATGGACGCCATCCATTCGGCTGGCGTGAACGATTTGCTCCGCTCAGCCACGCTCTTCGATGTGTACCGTCCGCAGCAATCGACGCCTGCCATGACGCTCGGTGAAAAGAGCCTTGCCGTGCGGCTCATGCTCAGCAGCGAGACCGCTACACTGACTGAAGACCAGATCGACAAGGCCATCCAGGCCATCGTAGCCAGCCTGCAGACGCGCATCGGTGCTCGTCTGCGCGCCTGATCGAAAGCTCGCAAGGACTCTCATGGAATTCACCGTTGAAAGCCTGGAAACACCGGCATTGACCAAGGCTCACCTGGCCGAGCTTTTGTTTGAACAGATCGGGCTGAACAAGCGCGAGTCCAAAGATATGGTCGATGCGTTTTTCATGCTGATCAATGACACGCTGGTCGAAGGCCAGGACGTCAAGATTTCAGGCTTCGGCAACTTCCAGATCCGCACCAAGGCTCCGCGCCCCGGGCGAAATCCGCGCACCGGCGAATCGATCCCGATCGAGGCGCGCCGCGTCGTGACTTTTCACGCCAGCCACAAGCTCAAAGAACAGATCCAGGGCGACACGGCCGGCCCCAAAAAGCCCGCCTGAAGCATTGATGGCACCCACGCCCCGGCGCGGGATTCCGGCAAGAGCAACGCATTCACATCGTTACAACAGATAGTTTTTGTAACCGTTTGCGCTAAGTTTAAGGTTGGAGTAGATTCAGAGTTTTCCCTCTTATCGTATTGATTTAATTGGAGAAACCTCTTCCATCGATCCCGGCCAAGCGCTACTTCACCATAGGTGAGGTCAGCGAATTGTGTGGTGTGAAACCTCATGTGCTCAGGTATTGGGAGCAGGAGTTCGCACAGCTTCGCCCGATGAAACGCCGGGGCAATCGCCGCTACTACCAGCACCATGAAGTGCTGATGATCCGCCGCATCCGCGACCTTCTCTACGACCAGGGATTCACGATCAGCGGGGCTCGCAACAAGCTTCAGGAAGTTGTTCAATCCGAGCGCGACAAACGCCGCAACGGCGAAGTCTTGCTGGATGGCCTGGAAGTGCTGGAGGTGAGCGACTCCATCCTCGACGACCTGCCCGAAGACCACAGCGACTTCGAAGATTCACAGCCCAGCGACATCACGGCTGCCGACCCGGACGCCATGGCACAGCATCGGCTCTTGCTGGTGCGCCGCGAGCTCTTCGAAATCCGCGATCTGCTCAGCGCCTGACCCGGCAATTCGCGCCTGTGAGCGCGCTATAATTTAAGGCTTCGGTGTGTGGCGCAGCCTGGTAGCGCACTTGCATGGGGTGCAAGGGGTCGAAGGTTCGAATCCTTTCACACCGACCATATGAATCAAGGACTTAGCTTCGAAAGGGGCTAAGTCCTTTCTTCTTTCCGACTTCAGTTTATTAAATTGCCCCCACCATTGCCCCCACTGATGCAAAAGCTGGAGGTGGTCTATCCGAATTGCCTCAACCCTACTTGGTCGCGCTAAGTGGGTTGCTACCCTTCAAATCATCGCCCAGTCCAGTGCTGCAATGGCGCTTTTTTAGGGGTATTGGTTAACGGCTGCTTTATGGCAACCTATTGCGCCGCCAATCAGGAGTCGCTCGCCAAATTTGGCTTCGTGCCCATTGCCGACGTAGCGATTCGCAACGCTTGTGACTCTGATGCAGCGGTTGCTGCCGTTCGAGTTTTCAACGTGAATGCCCTTGGCGTGCCGGATT
>JAZKIC010000048.1:0-14344 GCA_040385065.1 Pseudomonadota bacterium | reverse complement strand
TGAGCGAAGCGAGTTCGAGCTCGACCCCGGCTGGACCGAGCACCGCAGGTTGCCCCGGAGCGCAGCGCAGGGGTCGCAGGCGGCGGGGTCGCCTTTTCTTTGGTGACTTTCTTTTGGCGAAGCAAAAGAAAGTTACTTGCCGCCGGGCAACCCCCGGCATGCTTCGCCGATGCACTGAACGGCAAGCCCGCAGAGACCCTTCGATACGCTTTGCGTACCCTGGTCCTGAGCCTGCCGAAGGATCAGGGCGAACGGTGTGGCGCGCAGGCCCTTCGATACGCTTTGCGTACCCTGTCCTGAGCCTGTCGAAGGATCAGGGCGAACGGTATCGGGAGACGAGTTGTGACACCTCGGCCCGAACAGAAGATCGCGACGGCGCGGCCCCTAAAAACTAAAGAGACATCCTCATGGACAGAGACAAAATCCTCCTGACCCCCGGCCCGCTCACCACGACGCTGCGAACCAAACTCGCGATGCTCAAGGACTGGGGTTCCTGGGATGCCGACTTCAATGCCGTTACGGCGAGTGTGCGCAAGAGCCTGCTAGACATCGTCCACGGCCACGAGACGCATGTAGTGGTTCCGTTGCAGGGCAGCGGTACGTTCAGCGTGGAGGCCGCCGTCGCCACTGTGGTTCCTCGCGATGGCCATGTGCTGGTGCTGGACAACGGTGCTTACTGCAAGCGCGCTGCGCGGCTCACCAGCCTTATGGGCCGCACATGCACGCTGATGCCTTTCGACGAAGCCGCGCAGGTATCGCCGGAGGCCGTGTCAAAGCAGCTTACGCAGGACACCAGCATCACGCACGTCGTGCTGATCCACTGCGAAACCGGCGCAGGTGTGCTTAACCCATTGCAGGAAATTGCCGATGTTTGTGCGCTGCATGGCAAGGGCCTCATTGTCGATGCCATGAGCTCGTTCGCGGCGCTCGAGATCGACGCACGAAAGGTCAGGTTCGACGCGTTGGTAGCGGCCAGCGGCAAGTGCCTGGAAGGTGTGCCGGGCATGGGTTTTGTGTTCCTTCGCAAGGCGATCCTCGGTGGCTGCGCGGGCCGCAGCCAGTCGCTCGCCATGGACCTGCACGACCAGTATGTCTACATGGAGAAAACCACGCAGTGGCGCTTCACGCCGCCAACGCATGTGGTCGTGGCGTTGGCTGAGGCCATAGCGCAATTCGAGGAAGAGGGCGGCCAGCCGGCACGGCTGGCGCGCTACACCAGCAACTACACAACGCTTGTCGAGGGCATGGCGGCAATGGGCTTCAAGCCATTTCTCGACCCTGACATCCAGGCGCCCATCATCGTGACGTTCCATGCGCCTGCCGATTCTCGCTACGAGTTCAAGCGCTTTTACGCGGCCGCGCGCGAACGCGGCTTTGTCCTATACCCCGGCAAGCTCACCCAGGTGGAGACTTTTCGGGTGGGGTGTATTGGGGCCATCGGGCCGAACGAGATGCGACAGGCCGTCCAGGCTGTTGCCGGCGCGCTCGCTTCGATGGGCATCTCGTCAGCCGCGCCAGCGCTTTGACATGTCTCGCCATTTCCAGCACGACCAGCGAATTCAGGAGATCTCATGAGCGCCACGCCTGCCACGCCTGCCACTGATCCCACCCATGCCCTCGAGGCCATTCGTCAGACCGGCGCGCAGAAAATCAAAGTGGCGGTGAGCGACATCGATGGCGTGCTGCGCGGTAAGTACCTGCACAAGGACAAGTTCTTCGGTGCGGCAGAACCCTATCCTGCGGGCGGCTTCGGGTTTTGCGATGTCGTGCTGGGCTGGGACATGATGGATACGTGTTACGACAATACCTCCGTCACCGGCTGGCAACACGGCTTTCCCGATGCGCTCGCCCGGCTGGACCTGAAGACTTACCGCCGTGTGCCATGGGACGACGAGGTGCCTTTCGTGCTGGGCGAGTTCGTCAACGCTGACGGCTCGCCTCACGCGGTGTGCCCGCGCCAGACACTCAAGCGCGTGCTCAAGCGCGCTGAGAAGATGGGTTTCGCGCCCATGACCGGCATGGAGTTCGAGTGGTTCAACTTTCTCGAAACGCCGCACAGCTGGGCTGAAAAGAAGGGCGTTGCGCCTCAGCAATTGACGCCGGGCATGTTCGGCTACTCGCTGCTGCGCATGAACCAGAACCGCGAGTTTTTCAAGGCGCTGATGGACGAGATGCTGGCGTTCGGCGTGCCCATCGAGGGCCTGCACACCGAAACCGGGCCCGGCGTGTACGAAGTGGCGATCGGCTTCAGCGAGGCGCTGGAACAAGCCGACCGTGCTGTGCTGTTCAAAACCGGCGCCAAGGAAATCGGCAGCCGCTTCGGCATCATGCCGAGCTTCATGGCCAAGCCCAACCAGCAATTGCCGGGCTGTAGCGGGCACATTCACCAGAGCCTGTCCGATGGCAAGAACAACCTGTTCTACGACGCCAACAGCCCCACCAGAATGAGCAAGCTCTTCGAGAGCTACCTCGCCGGGCAGGTGGCCTGCATGATGGAGTTCGGGCCCATGATCTGGCCCACCATCAACAGCTACAAGCGCCTGGTCGATGGGTTTTGGGCACCGGTCAAGCCGACCTGGGGCATCGACAACCGCACCGCCAGCTTTCGCGTCATCGCCGGCAGCCCCAAGGCCACGCGCCTGGAAACGCGCTGCCCGGGCGCCGACGTCAACCCTTACCTTGCCATGGCGGCGGTGATTGCGGCCGGCCTCGACGGCGTCGAAAAGGGCCTCAAGCTCACCACCCCGGCAATCACCGGGACCAACCAGGGCGCCGAGCATATTCCGCGCGCACCGCGTACGCTGATCGAAACGACGCAGGCGTTCAAGCAGTCGGCAATTGCGCGAGACTGGCTGGGCGACACCTTCGTCGATCACTTCGCGGCCACGCGCGAGTGGGAGTGGAGGCAATGGCTCGATGCCGTCACCGATTGGGAAATGAAGCGCTATTTTGAAATCATCTGACCTGCTCATCCGACAGCTGCTGCCCGGCGATGCACCGGCCTATCGTGCTTTTCGCCTGCTTGCCCTGGCGGCGCATCCCGATGCATTTACCTCGGACTTCGAGGAAGAGGCGCAGCGTCCGCAGAGCTACACCGAGGCACGGCTGGCGGCGGCTCCGCGCGAAATGCTGTGGGGCGCCTTCGTGGGCGAGCAACTGGCGGGCATGGTGGGCCTCAGCCGGGAAACCCGCGTGAAGAACCGCCACAAGGCGGCGCTGGTCGGCCTGTACGTCGCCGCCGGGTATGCGGGTCGGGGCATCGGCCGTGCTTTGGTGGATACGGTCCTCGGCGAAGCCGGTGGCTCGGGCATCGAGCGGCTGGTGTTGACGGTCACTGAGGGAAACCGGGCGGCCTGCGCACTGTACCAACGGGCGGGGTTCATCACTTTTGGTTGCGAGCCCGATGCCATCCGTGTCAAGGGCGCGTCCTTCGCGAAGCTTCACATGGGGCTTCAGCTGACCTTGGCGCCCGAGGCGCTTTCATCGGCGAAGGCCGCATGAGCCTCGTCTTGCGCAAACTCATTTTCTTGATATCTGTTTTCTCAACTTCACGCAAACCGGCAACCCGGCATACCCCATGAGCATCTCGTCCTTTTCCTTCCCGACCGCCATCAAGTTCGGCGCCGGCGCCCGCAAGCTGGTCGCCGCGCAACTGCGCGAGGCCGGCTGCAAACGTCCCCTGATCGTCACCGATCGGGCACTGGGCGCCTTGCCCGTGCTTGCGGAGTTCATGACGCATCTGGGCGAGCTCGACGCGGCCGTGTTCTCGGGCGTCTTCGGCAACCCGACCTGCAGCCAGGTGATGGATGGCGCCGCTGCCTACAAAGCGCACAAGGCCGACTGCATCATCGGTTTTGGCGGCGGCGCAGCGCTCGATGTAGCCAAGGTCGTCGGCATAGCGGCTACGCACGAAGGCGACATCCTGGAGTACGTGTGGGACCACCCGCATGTGCGCCCCATCACCCATGAGCTGCCCTATTTCGTGGCGCTGCCGACCACGTCCGGAACAGGCTCGGAAGTTGGCCGCTCGAGCGTGGTCAGCGAGAACGATACGCACCTCAAGCGCGTGGTGTTCAGCCCGAAAATTCTCGCCAAGGTGGTGTTTGCCGATCCCGAACTCACGCTGGGCTTGCCGCCGCACGTCACCGCCGCCACGGGCATGGACGCGCTCACGCACAACATCGAAAGCTACCTGTCGCCCGCCTACCACCCGCTGTGCGATGGCATCGCGCTCGAAGGTACGCGCATCGCGGCGGCCGCGCTGCTGACCGCAGTAAAAGAGCCCGGCAACCTGAAGGCCCGTAGCGACATGATGATGTCGTCCATGATGGGCGCCATCGCTTTTCAGAAAGACCTTGGTGCCGTGCACTCGTGCGCGCATGCGCTCGGCGCAGTGTGCGACCTGCATCACGGCCTGGCCAATGCGCTCATGATCGACACGGTGCTGGCCTGGAACTACGAGGCCGCACCGGCCAAGTTTGATGAGCTGGCCCACGTCTGCGGCGTTGCGGGGGGCGGCAAGGCCTTCGTGCCCTGGCTCAGGCAGCTCAAGGCCAGCGTCGGCATCACCGGGCCACTGTCCGCGCATGGTGTCAAGCCCGAACACATGAGCCGTCTGGTCGAGATCGCCACGGCGGACATGTGCCACCAGACCAATCCGCGTCCGTGCACGGCGGAGGATTTCAAGACCATGTTCGAGGCTGCGTTATGAACTGCGGTGAGTGGCATTTTGCGCGTCGCGTCCTTCGACACCTCAGGACGAACGGGTCACGCGACAGTCCGTTCACCTGCAGCAGCACCTCCTGCGTGTGCCGGGGTGCCCTTCGATACCTCAGGGCGAACGGAAATCTGGTGACGGGGCAAACGTGTTTCGCACAGGCAAGCCCTTCGATGGCGTTCAGTACAAACCCGTCGAAGTCGTTCGCGGCAAACCCTTCGATGGCGTTCAGGAGAAAGCCTTGGATGAGGCTCGGCGCAAACCGCTCGACGACGCACAAGGCAAACCTTTCGACGACGCTTGGAACCGCCTCTTCGACGCCGGCTCGGGCAGGCGCGGAGGCAACAGCGAGGACAAGGTCATGAACAGTCGACTCAAGATTGGCATTTCCGCCTGCTTTTCGCATCCGGACCCGAACCGTGCTTTCTTCACGGGCAAGACGCTGCAGTACGTCGAGCAGTCCATCGCACACTGGGTTATGTCGTCGGGTGCCATGGTCGTGATGGTGCCGTGCCCGACGGGTAGCACCCAGCGCGGCGACGTCACTTATGCGCATTACGCGGAGTGGCTCGATGGCCTGGTATTGCACGGTGGCGCGGACCTCTGGCCGGGCAGTTATGGTGAGACGCCCTTGCAGGATCGCTGGGCGGGTGACCGGATACGGGATGAGTACGAAATGGCCCTGGTTGCAGCGTTCGAGGCAGTGGGAAAACCTATTTTTGGGGTGTGCCGCGGCTTGCAGTTGCTCAACGTCGCCTATGGCGGCACGCTTTACCAGGACATCAATACACAAGTGCCCGATTCGTTCGTACACCGCGATGCCGCCACCTACGACCAGAATTTCCACCGCGTCGACCTGGTGCCCGGCTCGCACCTGTCGCGGTTGTACCCCGGCGTTGACCGGGTATTGGTCAACAGCATCCACCATCAGGCCATCAAGGACCTCTCGCCCGAGTTCGAGGTCGAGGCGCGCAGCGCCGATGACGGGCTGATCGAAGCCATCCGCCGCAAGGACCGCAGCAAGAGCTATATCGCGGCCTTGCAGTGGCATCCCGAGTTTCATCAGCCCGGCTCCGAAACGATCGACGACGCGGCGGTGCTGAACGATTTTCTCGATGCAGCGGATGCCGTGAAGAGTCAGACGGCCAACACGCCTTCCCAGAACACTCATAAGAATTCCACATGAACAAGCTTTCCGTTCACAACCCCGCCACTGGCGAACTCATCGCTACCTTGCCTGCCGACGATGCTGTGTCGGTCGGCGCCAAGGCCCGGCAGGCCCGCGCGGCGCAGGGGGCATGGGCCATGACGCCAATGGCAGAGCGCAAGGGCTGCATCACCCGCTTTCGAGCCGGCGTAGTGGGCGAACTTGAGGGCCTGGCCGAGGTCATGACGCGCGAGACCGGCAAACCCATCAAGATGTCGCGCAACGAACTCAACGGCTTGCTCGGGCGCATCGATTTTTTCCTTGCGGAAGTCGAGTCCTCGACCGGCACCGAAACGGTCTACAGCGAAGGCGGCATGACCGAGCAGATCTCGCATGTGCCGCTCGGCGTGGTCGCCAATATCTCTGCCTGGAACTACCCGTGGTTTGTCGGCGGCAACGTCTTCATTCCCGCGCTTCTCACCGGCAATGCCGTGCTGTACAAGCCGTCCGAATACAGTGCCATGACGGGACTGGCCATGGCCCGGCTGCTGCATGCAGCCGGCATCCCCGAGTCTGTATTCGTCCCACTCATTGGCGCCGCCGAGGTGGGCTCGGCGTTGCTCGCGCAGCAGCTCGACGGGGTGTTCTTCACCGGCTCGCACGCCACGGGCGCGCGCATTGCCCAGACGCTGGGCCCCCGCCTGGTGAAGTTGCAGCTGGAGCTGGGCGGCAAGGACCCGACTTATGTATGCGAGGACGCCAACGTGCAGGTCGCGGCAGAATCGCTCGCCGATGGCGCCATGTACAACACCGGCCAGAGCTGCTGCTCGGTCGAGCGCGTTTATGTGCACGAGTCGATTTACGACGCCTTCGTCAGCGCTTTCGTCGAGACGGTGAAGGGCTTCCGGATGGGTGACCCGATGTCTGCCGACACCTACATCGGCGCCATCACACGGGCGCCCCAGCTCGATGTACTCGACGCGCAGGTGGCCGATGCGAAGGCCAAAGGCGGCAAACTGCTGATCGGGGGCAGGCGTGGCGCAGGCCCCGGCAACTGGTACGAGCCGACCGTGTTCAGCGATGTAGACCACAGCATGGCCCTGATGCAGGAGGAAAGCTTCGGTCCCATCATCGGCATCCAGCGCGTCGGCAACGACGCCGATGCCGTGGCCTTGATGAACGACACGCGCTACGGCCTCACTGCAGGTGTGTTCACGCCGGACGAAGCCCGCGCCAAGGCGCTGCTCGCGCAGGTGAACGCAGGCAGCGTCTACTGGAATTGCTGCGACCGCGTCAGTCCACGCCTGCCCTGGAGCGGTTATGGCGATTCCGGTGTCGGCCTCACGTTGTCGACTTACGGCATCCAGACTTTCACGCGGCCCAAGGCCTGGCATTTACGGCAGGCGTGATGTCCACGCGGCTCACGCTTTTCGATCTCGACCACACGCTGCTCGATGGCGACAGCGACGTGCTTTGGTGCGATTTCCTGATCGACAAGGGCTTACTGGAGCGTGGGGAGTTCTCAGCCCGCAACGCGGACATGGCCACGCGCTACCAGGCCGGCACCGTCGGGCTCAAGGAATTTGCCGACTTCTATGTCGGCACACTCGCCGGCCGAACCATCGCCTTCTGGGAGCCGTATCGCCGTGAGTTTTTGTCGGACTGGATTCGTCCGCGCATCACGCCTGCGGCGCGAACACTGGTGCGTCAGCATCAAAATGCAGATGACGTCATCGCGCTGACGACAGCCACCAACCGGTTCATCACGGAGCTCACCGCCGAAGAGTTCGGCATCGAACACCTGATCGCGACGGAGCCGGAAATCCGCGCCGAATGCTTCACGGGCAAAACCACGGGTGTGCTGAACATGCGTGATGGCAAGGTCGAACGGCTGGCCTACTGGCTCAGCGCGCGCGGCATGGACCTGGAGGATTGCGACAGCACGGCCTACAGCGATTCGATCAATGATCTGCCGCTGCTTGAGGCGGTGCGCACGCCCGTGGCGGTGAATGCCGACGCCAGGCTCGCCGCAATTGCCACGGCGCGGGGCTGGCCCCGGCTGAGCCTGCGCCAGCCTGCGTAGGAGGCTGGGCGGCAGAAGGAACGTGCGCTGCAAAGCGGCCGCGCCGGTCCATTTTTCACCCGCTTTTTGACCGATAGCTAGGCTATCGGCCTTCAAACCAGGCAAAAACTGCCCTCGGCGGGACCACTTTTCGCTATGCACGCCTTCTGCCGCCCAGCCTCCTAGCAATCGCCGTAGCTTGCGCGGGCGCCCTTGCGTCAGCTCAGGTGCTTGCCAACAATTCCGGCAAGCTCGAACATCGTCACCTGTGGCTTGCCGAAGACCGGCAGCAGCTTGGCGTCTGCATTGATCGCACGCTTGTTGGCGGCATCCTGCAGGCCCTCGGCCTTGATGTAGTCCCACAGCTTTTTGATCACCTGCGTGCGGGCGACCTGCTCGCCGCCAATGACCGCCGCCAGCGCATCGCTCGGCTTGAGGCCCGTGCCGGCGGTAGTTTTGCGCGGCGCTTTGGGCTTGGCTTCAGACGGCGATTTCTTGGCGGCAACTTTCTTCGTCGCGACTTTTTTTGCAGGCGCCTTCTTCGCGGCGGCCGATGCATCCTTTGCCGCGACAGTTTTACCGAACGGCGTTTTGACCGCACGTGCCGGGCCCGCGGTCTTGCGCGGCGGGAACTTCGACGGGGCAAACTCGAAGTTCACCTTGCCCGCTTCGGCGTCCCACGCCAGCATGGCCTTGAAGGGACGGCGGGTGCGCATGGAAACAAACTTGTCGAGCATGTCGGTCTTGCCGGTTTCGAGCAGCTTTTTCATCTGCTCGTGGTCAACCGGCTGTTGCAGGATCATCATGCCTGTCTTGAAGTCGCAGTTCGGCGTCGGTTGCTCCAGCGTGGGGACGGACTTGGCGCAAACGTAGTTCTTGCCGAACTCATGCACCGTGCTGCCGCACTTGGGGCAGGGCCCGAGCGAGGGGGCGTTGCCGAGGTCGACGATCTCGCCGGTCTCGGCATTCTTGTCGTCACCGAAGTCGAACTCGAGCTTGTAGTTCTTCGTTTCTTCGTCGAACTTGATGACCATTTCGGCGGTAAAAGGCCATCCGGCTTTCGAGCGAAAGCCGTCAAGCGGGCCAATGCGTTTGTCGCGCAGAAACTGCTCGACTTCCGCCACCTCGAAGGTGCGGCCGGCCGGCGTTTTGCCAAATGAGAAACCGCAGCCTTCGTTGCTGCCGGGTTTGCCGGTGCAGGTGTAGCGCCGGTAGTTCTCGCGCATCACGCCACCGCAATTCGGGCACGGCGCTTTGAGCGTGGCGTAGTCGCCAGGGATGGTGTCTTTGTCGTAGCCCTT
Source organism: Pseudomonadota bacterium (assembly GCA_040385065.1). Lineage (GTDB taxonomy): Bacteria > Pseudomonadota > Gammaproteobacteria > Burkholderiales > Burkholderiaceae_C > Polaromonas. Next base: position 5,117 of record JAZKIC010000048.1, on the reverse strand, counting down.
GGCCTTGGCCACGAGTCGCTCAGTCATGGCGGCGATCTCGGCCATGAAGGTTTCACGGCTGAGGTCGCCATGCTCCATTTGTGCCAGCTTGTGCTCCCACTCGCCGGTGAGATCGGCGCGCGAGAGTTCCTCCACGCCCAGCCCGCGCAGCAGCGTCATCAGCTGAAAAGCCTTGGCAGTAGGAATCAGTTCGCGGCCTTCGCGCAACATATATTTCTCGGCGATCAGGCCCTCGATCGTGGCAGCGCGCGTGGCGGGTGTGCCCAAGCCCTTTTCCTGCATGGCTTCACGCAGCTCGTCGTCTTCGATCGTTTTGCCAGCGCCTTCCATGGCGCCCAGCAAGGTTGCCTCGGTGTAGCGGGCGGGTGGCCGCGTTTTCAGGCCCTTGGGGTCGACCGTGTGGGCCAGCGGCTGCTCGCCTGGTTGCACCGCCACCAGAGTCTTGGCGTCTTTCTCGTCGGTGTTTTCGTCTTCGGCTTCCTTGCCGTAGATCGCCAGCCAGCCCGGCCGTACCAGTACCTTGCCTTCCGTCCTGAAGCTGTGCTCGGCCACTTTCGAAATGCGCGTCGTGACGAGGTACTCGGCGCTCGGAAAGAAAACTGACATGAAGCGCCTGACCACCAGGTCGTAAAGCTTCTGTTCAGCTTCGGACAAGCCACTCGGGGCTTGCAGCGTCGGGATGATGGCAAAGTGGTCGCTGACCTTGGCGTTGTCGAAAATACGCTTGCTGGGCTTGACGTAGTTGTTTTTCAAGGCCAGGGCGGCGTGCGGGGCCAGGTGCTTCATGCCGCTGCCCGCCAGCATTTCGAAGGTCTGCTTGACGACGGGAACGTAGTCTTCTGGCAGTGCGCGCGAGTCGGTACGCGGATAGGTCAATGCCTTGTGGCGCTCGTACAAGCTCTGCGCGATCGCCAGCGTGGTCTTGGCCGAGTAGCCGAACTTGCCATTGGCTTCGCGCTGCAGGGAGGTCAGGTCGAACAGCAGTCCAGGCGCCTGTGTAGTGGGCTTCGATTCTTCGGTGACCGTGGCGGGCTTGCCGCGCACCGCTTCGGCGACGGCGCGCGCTTCGCGTTCGGACCAAACCCGGTCAGCGCGCTGCTCGGCATCGGGCTCCGCGCCCTCGGCAGTTGGCGCCTTCTTCCATTTGGGATCGAACCACTTGCCGGGGTAGTCGCCCGCTTTCGCGCCGAAGGTGGCGTGAATTTCCCAGTAATCGCGACTGATGAACTTGCGAATTTTTTCTTCACGCTCGACCACCACCGAAAGCGTGGGCGTCTGCACGCGGCCCACGGTGGTGAGAAAGAAGCCACCGTCGCGTGAATTGAATGCGGTCATGGCTCGCGTGCCATTGATGCCCACCATCCAGTCGGCTTCCGAGCGGCAGCGCGCCGCATCGGCCAGCGGCATCATCTGCGCGTCGGTGCGCAGGCTCTCGAAGCCCTCGCGAATGGCCGCCGGCGTCATCGACTGCAGCCACAGGCGCTTGACCGGATGCTTGGACTTGGCGTACTGCTGGATCAGGCGAAAGATGAGCTCGCCCTCACGGCCCGCATCACAGGCGTTCACCATGGCGCCGATGTCCTTGCGCTTGGCGAGTTTGACGATGGCGTTCAGGCGCGTCTTGGTCTTGTCGATGGGCTTGAGGTCGAAGTACGGCGGAATCACCGGCAGGTTGGCAAAACTCCATTTGCCGCGCTTGACGTCGAACTCTTCGGGTGCCTGAATCTCGACCAGATGGCCGACAGCCGAGGTGACGACCCATTCGTCGCTCTCGAAATATTCATCGTGCTTTTCAAATTTCCCGGCCTTCGGCGTGATGGCGCGGACGATGTCCTGCGCCACCGAGGGCTTTTCTGCGATCACGAGTGTTTTCATATGACTTCTTCAACTTATCCATGCCAGGCCGGCAAGGCTTTGACTGATCGATTCGGACTGGACAGGCCACCTTGCTGGCCTGTCGTCAAGGCCCGCAGTACACCACATCCGGAAATTTGGCAGGCAGAACCGGGGACGCCGCCGCCCGGACGCAGCCGACCCGCCAGCCCCAAATGGCCTTCATCTTGCTACTTACAATAGGCGCTCCTCGCGCCTGCGCGCTCATGCGCGCTTGCGCCTGCGCCCCCGCCCGGGTGCGCGCACCTGCATGAATTAACCATACCAAATTTTCATATCGTGCCAAAAACAAGCCCTTCCGCATCCCGCACGAGCCCCCGGGCAAAAGCCCCGGCAGCCAGCGGCCGCCGCATCCAGACGCGTCGCTCCGGCGTACACGGCAAGGGCATGTTCGCCGTGCAGGATCTTGCCGAAGGGGAGGTGCTCATCGAGTACGTGGGCGAGGTCATCAGCTGGAAAGAAGCGCTCAGGCGCCATCCGCATGACCCGAGCGATCCCAACCACACGTTTTATTTCCACATCGACGAAGAGCATGTGATCGACGCCAAGCATGGCGGTAATTCGTCACGCTGGATCAACCACAGCTGCGCGCCCAACTGCGAAGCCGACGAGGTCGACGGCCGCGTCTTCATCAAGGCGCTGCGCAACATCCATGCGGGCGAAGAGCTCTTCTATGATTACGGCCTCATCATCGACATGCCGTACACCAAAAAGCTCAAGGCCGAGTACCCGTGCTGGTGTGGCGCCCCCAATTGCCGGGGCACGCTGCTGGCGCCCAAGAAGCGCTGAGCCTGCCTTGACGTCGCCCATCGTCCCCGTCATGCGTTGGCCCGCCGAGGCGATATGGGAGGCGGTCGAGCCGATGCTGCCGGGTTTCACCGTGGAGATTCTGCCCAGCATAGGTTCCACCAACAGCGAGCTGATGCGCAGGTTTCGCGCGGCCGCCCAGGTCGAGCCTTGCCTGCTCGTAGCTGAACACCAGACCGCGGGGCGCGGTCGCGTAGGCCGCACCTGGCAAAGCAGCGCAGGCGCCAGCCTGACGTTTTCGCTGGGCATGGCGATGGACCCCGTCGAATGGTCGGGCTTGTCGCTGGCGGTCGGCGTCAGCCTGGCACAGAGCCTTTCCCCGCTTTCCGCTGGCGTTCGTCCAGTGCTCGGTTTGAAATGGCCCAACGATCTCTGGTTGGATGAGCGCAAGCTTGGCGGAATCCTCGTCGAGACCGCCAGCGCGGGCGATCTTCGCTATGTGGTCGTCGGCGTAGGCCTGAATGTCCTGAGGCAGGAGTCGGTCGCAACTCCCGAAGTCGGCGCTTTTACCGCAGCTTCACTCGACGAGCTCGACCCGGCCTGGCGGGCGCCCTCCGTGCTTCAGGCGGTGGTGGCGCCGCTCGTGCAGGATTTGCAGGCCTTTGCCCAGCTGGGCTTTGGCGCTTTTCAGACGCGCTTTGCGGCTCGCGATGTGCTGGCAGGGCGTGAGGTCATGCTTTCCAACAGCAACGCAGGCACTGCGCATGGCGTCAGCGAGTCCGGCGCGTTGCGCATCCTGACGGCGAAGGGTATGCAGGAAGTGAGCAGTTCCGAAGTCAGCGTCAGGCCGCGGGGCCATGCGCTGCCGATGGCATTCGATGCGGGGCAGAGCGCATGCTGAGACTCGGCGTATTGGCGCTTCTGCTGGCCAACGTTCTTTATTTTGTCTGGAGTCACGGTTTCCTGGCCGGGCTGGGTCTGCAGCCGGCCGACCCGTCCGAATCCCAGCGACTGCTGCAGCAGATTCAGCCCGAGCGGATGCGGATCGAGCCCGCCGGCCGTGCCCGTCCGGCCAGCGGACCTGGCTCTGCAAGCTTGAGCCAAGCTTTTACAGGTCAGCAGGACCCGATGGCGCCCGTTTCGTCGGAAGCGACCGCCTGCGTGCAGCTCGGCCCCTTCGATGACGCCCAGCTGGCCAGCCTTGCACCGCGGCTGGAAGCAGCTCTGCCAGCAGGAAGCTGGACCGTCGCAAGCCAGCCGGAGCCTGCTCGTTGGGTCGTATACATGGGCCGTTATACCGACCCGGAACTGCTGGCCCGCAAGCGCGCCGAACTCCGGCAAAGAGGCATTGCCTTCGATGCTGTCAATGTGCCCGCGCTCTCGCCCGGCCTCTCCCTGGGGCGGTTTGCCACCGAGGCGGCGGCTGACCAGGCGCTGGCGAAAATTTCCACACGCGGCGTTCGCACTGCGAAAGTTGTGCAGGAGCGCCCCGAGACGCGTTCGCACCGGATCACTTTTGCCCAACTGAGCCCCGACGGGCAGGCGCTGCTGGAAAGGGTGAGAGCCGGCGTGGACACACGGCCGATGCAGGGCTGTACGGAACCGCTTGCCGTCGCGAAAGTCGATCCCCGCCAGCCCTGAGGCGACAAGCCTTCAGATCAACTTGCCGGGCTGCGGTTGTTGCGGTTGTCAGGCCCGTGCGATGCGCATGCCCAGCCATAGTCCGGCGGCCAGCATGCTCAGGGTCACGGCCAGCGAAGGCCCCGGCAGCGCTCGCGCCATGTTGGCGGCAATTTCTCCGGCGCGCGGCGCCGCCAGTTGCAGCCTGCGCTTGGTCATGCGCATGCCGAGGTCGCCCAGGTGCCCCTCCAGCAGGCGCTCGGCTTCGGGCAGCACGACGGTTTCCTCGTCAGCCACGTGGTGCAGCACGTCCCGCATGAGCTCCATGAATGTCGCGTCGTAGCGCACGTCGGTGGGCTCCATGCTGCGCAGCAAAGCAATGAGGCGGCGCATCTCGTCATGCTCGGGAACGGCCTTGCGCAGCGCCTCGTTGTCCGTCAGTTCGCGCACCGCAGGGTAGAAAATTTCCTCTTCCAGCTGCGCATGGATTTCCAGCGCAATGCACGCCGTATTGACAAGTCCCCGCTTGACCTGTGGCCTGCTGCTGGTCTTGTACTGGTGAAAGGTGGCCAGCACATGCGTGTGATCAAGCCGGATCATGTTGGTCGCATCGGGCGAGAAAGTTTCGGTCAACGATGTCATGGGTTCTCCTGAAGAGCAAGGCAGCACAATTGCTTTGGAGGCAAAAACGAGACTTTCGATTCGCTGGTGCAGGGCTCGTGTAGTCCCAGGGCGCGGGTGCTTGAGCGCTGCGTGCTTTTGGAGCTCATTTCGAAACTTTTTCTTGCCGCTAAACTTTTTTAACGCCAACGCCAACGCCAACGCCAACGCCAACGCCAACGCCAACGCCAACGCCA
>JAZKIC010000047.1:0-23020 GCA_040385065.1 Pseudomonadota bacterium | reverse complement strand
AAGGCGAGTTTGAGCTCGACCCCACTTTCGGCGAGCACCGCAGGTTGCCCGTAGCGAAGCGGAGGGACCCAGACAGTCGGGTCGCCTTTTTTTGGGGGATTTTTTTTTGGCGAAGCAAAAAAAGGTGCCTCGCCGGCCGGGGCGAGACCCGGCTTGCATCGCCAAACAGCTCGATGGCTTCTATACATCAGCCCGAACGGGGTAAAACCCACGCGAACTGGTCGGAGGTCACCGCGACGCAAGGCCTGCGATTCTGCAACCGATTCCGAAGCCAAGAGGACGCTCAGCCCTTACGAGACCCCCTAAGCGACCTCAAGCGAGATCGCCAGCCACTTCGCCAGCGCAGCATTGATGGCATCCGGCTGCTCCATCGTGCACATGTGACCACATTGTTCGACGATCACAAGCTCCGATCGTGGGATCGCTTCGTGCATGGCCACATGTTGTGCCGGTGGACTCCACGCGTCTTCGCGTCCGCACAGCACCAGCGCGGGACAGGCGATGGTCGGCAGGAGCGGCGCCGCGTCAGGGCGCCCCAGCAGGGCTTCGATCTGCGCGGCGAACTGGGCCGGGCTGCTTCGCTCAATCATGTCCAGAACAGATTCGAACAAGGGCGAGCCGAGGCGGCTCGGATGCACCATGCCGCGAGCCCACTGCGCACCCATGGCTCGCATGCCGCGGGTGTTGGCGACTTCCAGCAGCGTCATGCGCCCTGCCCGCTCCCGGGCACCGGCCTCGCCTTCCGCGAGCGGGTGCGTTCCCGTGTCCAGCAAGGCGATGCGCTCGACTCTGTGAGGCGCCATGCGCATCACTTCCAGCGCCACCCTGCCCCCCATCGAGTGGCCCGCGAGTGCGAAGCGTTCGGTCGGAGCCTCTTGCAGCACTTGCTGCGCCATTGAGCTCAAGCTGTTGCGAAGTCCCCAGGCGGGAACGACGCAACGTGCCGGCAACGCGGCGCTTTGTTCCGACCAAACGGCCGCGTCGCACACGAGGCCAGGCAAGAGCATCAAGGTTGGGGGCATGGCGGCGGCGTTCAAAAAGTTTCGGTGTCGACTTCCGACTGGCCTTGCGCGCCGTAGCGCCCGCCGTTCACGGTGTGCTCGTTGATGTGCGCTTCCACGCGAGACATCAGGTCAGGGCTGAGATGTACTTGCGCTGCTTCGAGGTCCTCCATGAGGTGAGCGACCTGTCCCGTTCCTGGGATGGGAACAATGATCGGATCCTTGTGCAGCAACCAGGCAATGGCGAGCTGTGCCGGGGTGCAGTTCGCCTCTGCAGCGAGGGCGCGGTAGCCTGGGAGGAGTTTGAGGTTGGCCGCGTAGTTGTCGGGCGCGAACCTGGGCATGGCACGGCGAATGTCGCTGACCGCCAGACCATTGAGGCTGTGCAATTTGTCGCACAGGAAGCCTCGCGCCACCGGACTGAACGCCACGAAGGCGGTGCCAAGTTCGCGGCAGGCGTCGAGCACGGCAATTTCAGGGTTGCGCGTCCAGAGCGAATATTCGGTCTGCAAGGCCGTGATGGGATGAACCGCGTGGGCTTTGCGCAGGGTGGCGGCGGAAACCTCGGACAGTCCGATGTGCCGCACCTTGCCCTCGCGCACGAGCTCCGCCATGGCGCCCACGCTTTCCTCGATCGGGACCTTCTTGTCCCAACGGTGCAGGTAATAAAGGTCGATCACGTCGGTCTGCAAGCGTTCGAGGCTTGCTTCGCAATTGCGGCGAATGGCCTCGGGCCTGCCGTCGATAACGCGTTTCGGACCTTCTGGTGTCTCTACGCCCGCCATACCGCCTTTGCTCGCCAGCGTGAACCGGCTGCGGTGCCTGGAGAGCACCCGGCCCACCAGGGTTTCGTTGGCGCCGAAGCCGTAAAGGGCCGCGGTGTCGAACAAGGTAACGCCTGCGTCCAGTGCAGCCAGCAGCAGACGCTCGCCCTCTTCGGGCGGCGGCGGGACACCATAGGCATGGCTGAGGTTCATGCAGCCCAGGCCAATGGCCGAGACTTCGAATGGTCCGATATTGCGTGTTTGCATGGGATGGATTCTCTCTTGTCGGAAAGGCGTTGAGCCCCCTGGGCCCAAACTAAGGCATATACAGTGGAAAGCCTCAGCTCCAGTAAAGCCGTGCCGGGTTGTCGACCAGCAATTTGCGTTGCAATTGCGCCGTGGTCGCGATGTGCGGGATGAAGTCGACCAGCAGGCCGTCGTCGGGCATGTGGTCCTTGAGATTGGGATGCGGCCAGTCGGTGCCCCACAGCACGCGGTCAGGAAAAGTTTCGACCAGCTTGCGCGCAAAAGGCACCACGTCGCGGTAGGCATTCTGCTCACTCTGCAGCGCAGGCGGCCCCGACAGGCTCAGCCGCTCGGGACAGCTCACCTTGCTCCAGATATTCTCGTGCTCCTGCATCATGCGCACGAAAGCTGAGAACTCGGGGCCCTCGACAGGCTTGGCCACATCGGGCCGGCCCATGTGGTCCACCACCACGGTGGTTGGCAGGGAGGTGAAAAAGTCGTAGAGCTCGGGAAGGTCGTGGGCTTCAAAATAGACCACCACGTGCCAGCCCAGTGGCGCGATGCGGCCGGCAATCTCCATGAGCTCGTCGCGCGGTGTGAAGTCCGCCAGGCGCTTGACGAAATTGAATCGCGTGCCGCGCACACCCGCCGCGTGAAGCGCTTCCAGCTCGGCATCTGTAATATCGCGCCGCACTGTCGCCACACCGCGAGCCCGGCCCGCCGAATGCTCGAGCGCATCCACCAGCGCGCGGTTGTCGCTACCGTGGCAGGTCGCCTGAACGATCACGTTCCGCTCGAAACCCAAATGATCACGGAGGGCGAAGAGCTGCTCCTTCGAGGCGTCGCAGGGCGTGTATTTCCGCTCGGGCGCGTAGGGGAAGCGGGCGCCCGGCCCGAACACATGGCAATGCGCATCGACCGCGCCCGGCGGCAACTTGAAACGTGGACGCGACGGCTGCGGATACCAGTCGAGCCAGCCCGGCGTCTTGTGAAAGTCCATGGCTTCGGCCTCGCCGCTCAATCGATGTACTTGAGACCGGCCTTTGCCAGCGCTTCGCGCATGTTGTACATGTCCAGACCGAGAATGCCGGACGCGAGCTTGGCTCGCTTTTGGCCCTCGTTGGCTTCGCGCGCCTCGGCGGCGTCGGCGATGCGTGCTGCCCAGGCAGCAGGCACCACGACCACGCCATCGTCATCAGCCACGACCGCGTCGCCTGGCTCGACATTCACGCCCGCGCAAACCACCGGAATGTTGACGGAGCCCAGGGTGGCCTTGACGGTTCCCTTGGCGCTGATGCCCTTGCTCCAGGCCGGAAAGCCCATTTCCGTGAGCGTACGAACGTCGCGTACCCCCGCGTCGATGACGAGAGCTCGCGCGCCTCGCGCCTTGAAAGAGGCGGCCAGCAAGTCACCGAAGAAGCCGTCGCAGTTGTCCGCGCTTAGCGCCGCGACGACGATGTCGCCCGGCTGAATCTGCTCGGCCACCACGTGCAGCATCCAGTTGTCGCCCGGGTGCAGCAGCACAGTGACCGCAGTGCCCGATACCTGCGCGCCCGGATAAATGGGCCGCATGTAGGGCTTCATGAGTCCGACGCGGCCCATGGCCTCGTGAACGGTGGCAGAGCCCAGGCTTGCGAGCCGATCGACGGCCGACCTGTCTGCGCGGGTGATGTTGCGTTTGACGATTCCGAGTTGGGTCATGCTGATTCCTTCGAGTCGACGTTATGGGTGCTATGCGTTGTCAGGCTATTGGCCCCGAGCCTTCATGCGCGCATCGAGGCGCGGAAAAACGCGTCGCACATTGGCCTCGTAGATCTGATGCTTGTCTTCGGCGCTCAGGATCTTGCTGGCTTCGATGTAGCGTTTGGTGTCGTCGTAGTAATGACCGGTCTCGGGGTCGATGCCACGGACTGCGCCGATCATTTCGGAAGCAAAGAGCACGTTTTTCACGGGAATCACGGTGTTGAGCAGGTCGATACCAGGCTGGTGGTAAACGCAGGTGTCGAAATAAATGTTGTTGAGCAGGTGTTCGGAAAGCAGTGGCTTTTTGAGCTCCTGCGCGAGTCCGCGAAACCTGCCCCAGTGGTAGGGCACCGCGCCGCCGCCGTGCGGGATCAAAAAGCGCAGGGTCGGAAATTCCTTGAACAGGTCCGAGGTAAGGCACTGCATAAAGGCGGTGGTGTCTGCGTTCAGGTAATGCGCCCCCGTGGTGTGAAAGCATGGGTTGCAACTGGTGCTCACGTGGACCATGGCGGGGATGTCGTGCTCGACCATTTTTTCGTAGATCGGGAACCAGTGCTTGTCGGACAGCGGCGGCGAAGTCCAGTGGCCGCCCGAAGGATCGGGGTTGAGGTTGATGCCGACGTTTCCGTAGTCACGGACGCACTTTTCCAGCTCCGGAATGCAGGTCTTCGGGTCCACGCCGGGCGACTGGGGCAGCATCGCCACAGGCACGAAGTGGTCGGGGAAAAGCTGACTCACGCGGAAACAAAGTTCATTGCAGATCGCCGCCCAGGTCGAGGAAACGTTGAAGTCGCCGATGTGATGGGCCATGAAGCTGGCGCGCGGTGAAAACAGCGTGATGTCGCTGCCCCGCTCCTTCATGAGACGTAGCTGATTTGTTTCGATGCTTTCCCGCAGCTCGTCGTCGCTGATCTTCAGATCGGAAACGCGGGGCATGGACGACGGGTCCTTGATGCCGGCGATTTGCTTGTTGCGCCACTCTTCCAGCGCCTTTGGGGCGGTCGTGTAATGGCCGTGGCAGTCGATGATGAGAGATTTTTTCATGGGTGAACTCAAAAATTATGTCGGACCGACGCAGACTGCCGCCGCGTTCCCTGTGCAGTCTATTCTGCCGGACCAATTAAGGGGTCGCCCCCCTTAGACAGGCCGCGCCGGCTCCATGCCATGGCGAATTTTGGTTTGCGCGGCCTCGGCGCTGTTCATGAACTCGAGCATGGCCCGCACCGCCACCGCTTGGGAAGTGCTTGCACATGCGGCGCCTGAGAACGTTGTAATGATCTGAACCGGCTCTGGCAAAGCACCCAGCAGATCCAGACCCGGCAAATGCATGAGCTCACTCAGCTGCTGAAAGCCCAGCTCAACCTGGCCACTGGCCACCAGCGTGCCGACCGGCACGCCCGGCGGCGCGGTGACGATGCGCGGCTTGAGTTCTTCAGCGATACCCCAACGCTCGAAAAGCCGGGCCAGCGCGACACCGCTCGGTCCTGTCGAATAACTTAGGGTTCGCGCGCGCCAGACTGCATCGCGTAAAGCCGCTTCGGTTGAAATATCCGGATGCGACGCGCCAGCCCGAACCGCGACGGCAACGCCTGAACGAGCCAGATCGACCTTGCTGCCGGCAAGCACATGGCCCGAAGCGATAAGCTTGTCGATGGCGTCAGATGCAAGCACAGCAAAGTCGAACGCTTCGCCGGCCTGGACACGCTTGACCGCGTCCACGCCACCGACAGACTCCATGGCTACAGACTGGCCAGAATGCCTCTGGAAATCCTCGATCAACTCAGCCAGCACCTGCCGGGTGGCCATGGATGAAATGCCTGAGAGGGGTGACGTCATGGCGATGCCGCTTCGAAAAGGAACACCCGCCTATTGTGGCGTCCCTTGATTGGCTCCGCAGGTGCTGGCTCACGGCAGGGCAGGTCCGTGAGCCCCAGGGAGTAGAAAATTCGAGCCGACTCAGGCTGCCTTGGCAACCTCGTGATTGGCCATCAGTTCCAGAGCGCGAACGAGCGCTGAGTGGTCAAGGTCCTGCATGCCGTTGGCGGCGCAGACCTGCATCAGTTGCGCTGCACCGGCCGTTTGCGGCAGCGCCACGCCCAGCGTGCGAGCGCCGCTCAGTGCCAGGCTCAAGTCCTTCTGATGCAAGCCGATGCGAAAGCCCGGATTGAAGGTGCGCTTGACCATGCGCTCACCATGAACTTCCAGAATGCGTGATGCCGCGAAGCCGCCCATGAGCGCTTGCCTGACCTTGGCGGGGTCTGCGCCGGCCTTGCTGGCGAACAGCAAGGCCTCACCCACCGCGGCGATGTTCAGGGCCACGATGATCTGGTTGGCCACCTTGCAGGTCTGGCCATCGCCATTGCCGCCCACCAGCGTGATGTTCTTGCCCATCAGTTCGAGCAGGGGCTTGACCTTTTCGAACGTCGCGTCCGGGCCGCCCACCATGATGGTGAGGCTGGCCGCCTTGGCGCCTACCTCGCCACCGGACACCGGTGCGTCGAGGTAATCAGCGCCGAGCGCATTGACCTTGGCCGCAAACTCCTTGGTTTCCATCGGTGAGATGGAACTCATATCGACGACGGTTTTGCCCTTGGAGAGGCCTTCAGCAACCCCGTTTTCACCGAACAACACCTTGGCCACGTCGGGCGTATCGGGCAGCATGAGAAAGACGATGTCGGCCTTGCTCGCCACTTCGGCCGCGGTGGCGCAAGCCTGGGCCTTGCCCAGGCTCAGCAATTCAGCTGGCACCGTCGAGCGCGTTTGCAGGAACACTTCATGTCCAGCCTTGATGAGGTGGCCGGCCATGGGTGCGCCCATGATCCCAAGGCCGATGAATCCAAGCTTGCTCATAGATAACTCCAGTAGATGTTGTTGGGGTGCGGTCGCGTGCCGCTCAGGCGATGTAGCGGTCGCGCAGTGCCTGGGTTGCGCTGCGAAATGCGCCGAGGTCGCTGCCGACGCCAACGAAGGTCGCGCCCATTTCGAGGTATTTGCGTGCATGCGCTTCGAGGGGCGCCAGAATGCCGACGCGCTTGCCTGCTGCCTTGGCGTCGTCGAACACGCGCGCGATGACTTCCTGCACTTCGGGGTGTCCGGCGTTGCCCAGGTGGCCGAGGTTGGCGGCCAGGTCAGACGGACCGACAAAAATGCAATCTACATCCGGCAACGCCGCAATCTCGGCCGTTGCCGCAACGCCAGCCAGGCTTTCGATTTGCACCATCACGCAGATGTGCTGGTTGACCTGGTTGAAGTAATCGGGGATGGTGCCGAAGCGGTTGCTGCGCTGGGAAACAGACACACCGCGAATGCCCTGCGGCGGATAGCGCGTAGCCGCCACGGCGCGCTGCGCCTGCTCGGCGCTCTCGACGAAGGGGACGAGGAAGTTGTAGAAGCCAGCGTCAAGCAATTGCTTGATCTCGATCTCGTTGTTGGAAGCCGGCCGCACGATGGGTGCGCTGCGGCTGTCCTTGAGCGCCATGAGCTGGGGGATGAAGGTGCTCACATCGTTGGGCGAATGCTCACCGTCAAGCACGATCCAGTCGAATCCCGCCACGCCCAGCACTTCCGTGGTGATGTGATTGGCGAGGGAAGACCAGCAGCCGATGAGCGTCTTGCCGGCCAGCAGGTCGCGCTTGAAGCTGTTGGGAAACGATTGGTAGGGAGCGACGGGTGTAGGGGTGGTCATGAAGTCTCGCTGGTTGATATTTCGTGGGTTGCGGCAGCAGCTAGAAGCGCGCGGTCAGGTCACGGGGGCCGGGTTGAACAGCACAAGCGCGTTATGCAGCTTCCATTGCTCGGCCCAGGTTTTTTTCTTTCCACTTGCAACGTCGAGCATCAGGTTGAACAATTCCCAACCCACGTCGGCAATGGTGGCGTCACCGTCGGCGATACGACCGGCGTTGACGTCCATCAGGTCGTGCCAGCGGCGCGCCAGGTCAGAGCGGGTCGCGACCTTGATGACGGGCACGGGGGCAAGACCGTAGGGCGTGCCCCGGCCTGTGGTGAAGATGTGCAGATTCATGCCTGCGGCCACCTGCAGCGTGCCGCAGATGAAATCGCTTGCAGGTGTGGCGGCGTAGGTCAATCCCTTTTGCTTGAGCTTTTCGCCCGGCGACAGCACGCCGGTGATGGGGGCACTGCCCGACTTGACGATGGAGCCCATGGCCTTTTCGACAATATTGGACAGGCCGCCCTTCTTGTTGCCGGGTGTGGTGTTGGCGCTGCGGTCGACCCGGCCCTTTTGCAGGTAGGCGTCATACCAGGCCATTTCACGCACCATGGCCTCGGCAACTTCGGTCGTACTGGCGCGCGATGTGAGCTGGTCGATGCCGTCCCGCACCTCGGTGGTTTCCGAAAACATCACGCTGGCACCGGCGCGCACCAGCAGGTCGGTGGCAAAGCCCACCGCCGGGTTGGCGGTGACGCCAGAGAAGGCGTCACTACCACCGCACTGCACACCCACGACCAGTTCGCTCGCCGGCACTGTTTCGCGCCGGCGCTTGTTGAGTTTCTCGAGGTGCGTCTGTGCCGTTGTCATGATCGAGTCGATCATCGACATGAAGCCAACGTGGTTTTCAGACTGCAAACAGACAACATCCAGCACGGCTTCCACTGCGCCCTGCCCTGCAGCGCTGCGCTCATCGACGATGGCAAAGCTGCCGGGCGGCAGCAGGCGCTCGGGCTGAAGTTTTTCGCATCCCAGGCTGACTACCATCACTTCACCGCCGAAATTCGGGTTGAGCGTAATGTTGCGCAGGGTACGGATCGGAATGATCGCGTCGGGTGCATCGATGGCCACCCCGCAGCCATAGCTGTGCTCCAGCCCGACAACGTCGTCGACAAACGGAAACCGCGGCAGCAGTTCGGCCTTGATGCGCTGCACCGCAAAGTCCACCACGCCGGCGACGCACTGCACGGTCGTGGTGATCGCCAGAATGTTGCGCGTGCCCACCGAGCCGTCGGGGTTGCGAAAGCCCTCAAACGTGTAGCCATCGAGCGCGGGCAAGGGTTCGCGCTGTGCGCAAGCCATGGGCAAGCCGTCGAGGCTGCGCGCATCAGGCATGTCCAGGAGCCGCTCGTGAACCCAGCTGCCCGCCGGGATGTCCTTCAACGCATAGCCGATAGGCACGTTGTAGCGCATCACAGCGGCGCCCTTGGGCAAATCGACCAGCGCCACCTTGTGGCCCTGCGGCACCCTGTCGCAGAGTACAAGACCATCGGGAAACACCGTTCCTGCGGGCAAACCGCCGTCGTTCGCGACGATGGCGACGTTATCCGACGCATGCATGCGGATATGAAGCGGCGGGCGTGCCAGCCCGGTTTCCTTCATGTTCAGACTCCAACCATCCTTGGCAACCAGAGAGACAGCGCAGGCACGTAGGTCACGATGCCCAGCACAATGATCAGCAGGCCGAAAAATGGCATCAGCGCACGGACCACCTGCTCGATGGGCAGCTTGCCGACGGCACTGCCGACGAACAGCACAGAACCCACCGGCGGCGTGATAAGCCCGATACCGAGGTTGACGATCATGATCATGCCGAAATGCACCGGATCAACACCGACGGCCTTGACCACGGGAAGCAGGATGGGCGTGAGGATCAGCAGCAGCGCCGCCATGTCCATCAGGGTGCCCAGGAAAAGCAGCAGCACATTGATGCACAAGAGAATCACGTAGCGGTTATCCGTGAAGGCGGTCAGTGCCAAGGTTATCTTCATCGGGATCTGCATCAGCGTCATGATGTAGCCGAAGCTCGCGGCAAAACCGATCAGGATCATGACAATGGACACCGTCTTCACCGTGCGGTGCAGCAGCTTGGGCAGGTCGCGCCATTTGTAGTCGCGATAGATAAACATCGTCACGAAGAAAGCCCACAGCACGGCGATGGATGCAGACTCGGTCGCCGTGAAAATCCCCGACAGAATGCCGCCGAGGATGATGACCATGGTCATCAGACCCCACAGGGCGTCCACCGCAATGGCTACGGCCTTGCGCATGGGAATGCTCTCGCCTGTAGGGAAATTCCGCTTCTTGGCGATGTAGAGGCAGTAGCAGGCCAGCGTCAGGCCGAGCAGCAATCCGGGAAACACACCCGCCATGAAAAGCGCAGCAATCGAAATGGAACCCCCTGCAGCCATGGAGTAAATAACGGCGTTGTGGCTGGGCGGAATGAGCGTTGCCTGGATGGAACCGCTGACCGTCAGCGCCGTGGCGAAGTCACGCGGATAGCCCTTGCGGACCATCTCGGGAATCATCACGGAGCCAATGGAAGCCGTGTCGGCGACCGACGAACCGGAGATGGCACCGAAGAAGGTGGAAGCCAGGATGTTGACGAGCGAAAGGCCGCCGCGCACAAATCCCACCAGCACACCCGCAAACGCGACCAAGCGGCGTGACATGCCCCCCTCGGCCATGATCGCTCCGGCCAGTACGAAGAAGGGAATTGCCAGCAGCGAAAACTTGTTGACGCCGCTGGAGATCTGGATCATCACGGCTTCGAGCGGGAGATCGATCCATACCGCGCCGATCAGCGCGGCAAGGCCCAGCGAATAGGCCACGGGCATGCCGATGAGGATCAGCACGAGGAAGCTGCCCAGGAGAATGACGGTATCCATGGCTCAGGCTCCCAGATCTTCGACTTGGTGGTCGAAGCAAACAACGGCGCGCTGGTATTGCACGCCAAAAACCAGCTGCTCGATCACAAAGAGAAGCGTCAGCAGTCCGCCGAGCGGAACGGGAAGATACGTTATACCCACGGGCAGCCAAGGCAGATCGGCAAGCGTCTGGCCCATGGTTTCCAGGCACAGCTTGCTGCCGTAAACGATCATGAACAGGCAGATGGCCAGCATCATGAAATCGACGGCCCAGCGGCACAGCGTCTGCAATGGGCGGGAGAGCCGGTCGGTCATCATGGCCACCGCGATGTGCGCGCCAGCGCGGTAGGCCGCAGCGGCACCGATGAACGTGAAGATGACCATCAGCAAGATGGCGATAGGCTCGGGCCACTGGGCGCCGAAGCCGAGAACATAGCGGGCAAAGACGCCCACGGGAATGATGATGCTCATCAAGAAGATGGCGATCCCGGCAACCCAAATGCAGGCCAGGTAAATGCCGTCCAGGACGGCGTGCACGGAGTGTTTCATGAGGAGTCTGAATTGAAAGGCCGTGCAACGACGCTGGCCGGGATGCGACAACAGAAGCGGCGGGCGGAACAGTCCGCGCCGCCGGCTTGTTCACGCGCTTACTTGACGTCGGCGATACGCTTCATCAGATCTGCGTACGGAGCGCCGTACTTGGCGCGCACGGGAGCCGTGGCGTCAAAGAAAGGCTTCTGGTCGACTTCAGCAAATTCAACACCAGCAGCCTTGAGCTTGGCGGTGTAGTCGGCAACGCTCTTGTCCCACAGGGCGCGCTGCTCGAACTGGGCTTCGCGGCCAAACTTCTTGACCATTGCCTGCTCGGCGGGCGTGAGCTTGTCGTACGTGACCTTGGACATCACCAGCAGTTCAGGAATGATCAGGTGGTTGGTCTGGGTGTAGTACTTGGTGCCCGTCGTGAAGTGGTTCGAGGTAAAAAGGCTTGGTGGATTGTTTTCAGCGCCGTCGATGACGCCGGTTTGCAGGGCGCTGTAGACCTCACCGTAACCCATCGAAATACCGTTGCCGCCCATGGCGTTCATGGTGTCGACGAAGAGTGGGTTACCCATCATGCGGACTTTGACGCCCTTCAGGTCAGCCGGGGTCTTGATCGGCTTTTTCGTGTAGAGGTGACGCGAGCCGCCATCCATCCAGGCCAGAGCGATCAGGCGTGTGGGGCCGTTCGAAATTTTGTCCAGGATTTCCTGGCCGATAGGGCCGTCGATAACCGCGCGCATGTGTGCCTCGTTGCGAAATACGAAGGGCATGTTGAAGACGTTGACGTCAGGCACTACCGCGCCGACCGGGCCGAGCGACGTGCGAAGCACGTTGATGGCGCCGATCTGCGTTTGCTCGATCATGGTTTTTTCGTCGCCCAGCACGCTGCCCGGGAACATCTGCATCTTGAACTTGCCGTTGGTGGCCGCTTCGAGCTTTTTGCCCATGTTTTCGGTAGCAACCACGGTGGGGTAGCCAAGCGGATGGACGTCAGCGGCCTTCAGAACCGTTTGCGCCTGGGCAAACGGGGCTGCAAGGGTGACTGCAGCCAGGGCGGCAGCAGCAATGAGTTGTCGGCGAAAGGTCATGGTTGTCTCCTTAAAGACCTGGTTTTTACGGAACAGAAAACACAAACGGAAAACGAACAGGAAGCACGGGAAGCACGAAAAACGGGGTGCGGATCCAAAAATGACCGCTGAAAATCAGCCCGACGCTACGGGAAATCGGCTGAAACGGGGCTCGGGCATACCCTTTTCTTTACATTGAAATGCCAGCATCGCTCCATCGAGCGAATTGCCGGCGGCGTCGGCGGGGGGGATGGAGGCCACGAACAGCACATCCATGTCTGGGCCGCCAAAGGCGCACATCGACGGCTTGGGAACCGGGACCTCGAGCGAGGAGACCACGGAGCCCTGCGGGTTCACCTTGTGGATCTGCCCCGCATCGTTGCCGCAGATCCAGTAGTGGCCCGCGTTGTCGACCGCTGCGCCGTCAGGGCGCCCCGGCAGTGAAGTCATGTCGAGGAACAGGCGCCGTCCTGACAATCCCGCCGTCTGAGCATCGAAATCGAACGCCCATATTTTCTGCACCCGAGGGTGCGAGTCAGACAGGTAGAACGTCTTTCCATCGGGGCTGAAAGCCGAGCCGTTGGGCGTAAGCAAGCCGGACAGTTTGGCCGGGCTCAGGCCGTTTTCGTCCAGGCAGTAGAGGCTGCCGACGTCGGAGCCTTTGGACATGTCCATCTGCATCGTCGTGAGCCAAAAGCGCCCGCTCGCGTCGCAGCGCCCGTCGTTGAAGCGCATGTTGGGTTCACGGTGGGTAATGGCGGCGATCAACCTGAGCGTCACCGACGGCGCAACGCCCAGCGTGACCTCGAAAACACCTGACTCCATGGCCGCAATCACGGTGCCGCGCGAACTCAGCGCAATGCAGCCGACACGCTCGGGTAAGTCCCAGGTTTGCTCGCCGGTCGCTGCCCAGTTCCAGCGGCGAATGTGGCGGCCTTCAATATCGACCCAGTAGAGGGCTTGGCCGGATACGTCCCAGACCGGACATTCGCCGACCTTGTCGCGCGACGTGGATATGACTTGAGGTTGCGGCATGTCGCAGAAGGCCTTACTCGAACGGCCCGGTACGAACAAAGGCGCCGCCCTGGAACTGCACGGCCGGATCGCTCAGGTCGGGCGCGTCGGTGCGCGCATACACGGCCTCGCGAAATACGTCCGAGCTGTCCTGCGCCACAAAGCCGACGTGGCGCGCTTCGGAGTTGTCCCACCAGGTCACGGCGTTGTTGGACATGCCAAAAATAATGCTGTGCGAAAGCACCGGCGTGGTCAGGCAGGCCGTGATGAGGCGATGGAGGTCGTCGTAGCTGAGCCATGTCGCCAGCATGCGGCGGTCGCGCGGTTCTGGAAATGAAGACCCGATGCGGATGCAGGCCGTCTCGATGCCGTAGCGGTCGAAGTAAAACCGCGACAGGTCTTCGCCGAACGCTTTGCTGATGCCGTAGAAACCGTCGGGACGCGGCGGGTCGCTCGGCTTGATGGTCTGGCTCTGGCGATAAAAGCCGGTGACGTGGTTCGAACTCGCAAAAACGATGCGCTTGACACCATGTTTGCGGGCCGACTCATAGAGGTTGTAGACGCCCAGGATGTTGCCCTGGAGGATGGGGCCAAACGGCCCTTCGACGGAAACTCCGCCCATATGAACGATAGCCTCCACGCCCCTGACCATCGCGTCGACCGCCGCCGCATCGGCAAGGTCTGCAAGAACGATTTCCTCATCCTGCCCGCCCGGGCCGAACGCGACGCGATCGGACAGCCGGAGCACATTGCAGTTGGCCTTGAGCCGTTCGCGCAGGGCCTTGCCCAGGCCGCCCGCGGCACCGGTCAGCAAAAGTTTGTCGTGGACTTTGAAGCTCATTCGAAAGATTCCGCTCGCAAGGGATAGACAGGCTGGACTTTTTGTTCAAGTTTGATAAAGTCAGTCCAACAGGTCAGATGTAGGTTGTCTGATAACTAATTTTGAAATGCGATGAACCACGTGTCAAGCCCTTTTTGATGGACTCAAGGCAAACCCCTAGCGAAATGACCCGCGCTGCGCCGACCGGCAGCACGGCAGAGCCGACCCGTACCCGCAGGCCCCGCGGCCTCGTTTCCGAAATTGTCGAGTCGCTTGCGAGCAGCATTCGAGAGGGGCAGCTGCAGCCCGGCGACAAGCTGCCCACCGAGGCCGAAATCATGAACCGGTTCGGCGTCAGCCGGACGGTGGTTCGCGAATCGATCTCCAAGCTCCAGGCCTCCGGACTGGTGGAAACGCGCCACGGCATCGGCACCTTTGTGCTGGCGCAATCGGACGCGGCCAACTTTCGCATCATGGCCGAGGACTTCACCACGGTCGCCGATGTCATCTCGGTACTGGAGCTGCGCATCAGCCTGGAAACCGAGGCTGCCGGGCTCGCTGCTCAGAGGAGAACGGCGGAAAACCTTGCCGCGATGGAAACCGCGCTGCGCGCATTCCACGACTCCATCAGCCAGGACTCGGACGCGGTTCCGCCCGACTTCCAGTTCCACATGGAAGTGGCCCGCTCCACCGGCAACCGCCACTTCGCCGACCTCATGACCTACCTGGGCACCATGATCATTCCCCGTACCCGGGTGAACACCATGCAAAACGCCCCTGAAGGGCGGCTGAACTACCTGCAGCGTGTCAATGGCGAGCACGAAAGCATCTACAACGCCATCCGAAACCAGGATGCAGAGGCCGCCCGTGCGGCCATGCGGACCCATCTTTCCAACAGCCGAGAACGGCTGCGCAAAGGCAACAACGCGCACACCATGCAGCCGTCGGCCAGCGCGCCGCAAAGCATGGCTCTTGCGCAGTCGAAAACTTCCAAGACCTGAGTTTGATCCATCCAACCCGGGTTTCTCATTAGACGTCAGACAACCAAATTCCTGCATGACCCCTTCTCATCCTGAAATGAATCCGGATGCACCCGCATCTTTCGGCTCGTCCACGCCCCGAATTACTCGGTTGCAGGTGATTCCCGTAGCCGGCCATGACAGCATGCTGCTTAACCTCAGCGGCGCGCACGGCCCGTTTTTTACGCGCAACCTGGTCGTGCTCACAGACAGCAGCGGCCGAACCGGAGTGGGCGAAGTACCGGGCGGGGAAAAGATCCGTCAAACCCTTGAGGACGGGCGCAGCCTCATCGAAGGCCAGTCCATCGGTAACCACAACCAGATACTCAACAGCCTTCGCACCCGGTTCGCCGAGCGCGACAGCGGCGGCCGCGGCAACCAGACCTTCGACCTGCGCGTCACGATCCATGCCGTGACCGCCGTAGAAAGCGCCCTCCTCGACCTGCTCGGGCAATTCCTCGGTGTTCCGGTGGCGGCCTTGCTGGGCGAAGGTCAGCAACGCAAGTCTGTGGCCATGCTCGGCTACCTCTTCTACATCGCAGACAAGGCCAAGACCAACCTCGCCTACCGCAGCGAGCCCGACGCGGCAGACGCCTGGCAGCGGCTGCGTCATGAAGAAGCCATGAGCCCCGAGACGATCGTGCGCCTGGCCGAAGCGGCCTACGAGCGCTTCGGTTTCAAAGACTTCAAACTCAAAGGCGGCGTGCTGCGCGGAGAAGAAGAGATTGAGGCGATAGTTGCTTTGTCCGAGCGTTTTCCGGACGCGGGCATCACGCTCGACCCAAACGGCGGCTGGTTGCTCAAGGATGCGATACGCCTGTGCCGGGACCGGCACCGCGAGCTGGCCTACGCCGAAGATCCGTGCGGGGCCGAAGGGGTTTTCTCTGGCCGGGAAGTCATGGCCGAGTTCCGCCGTGCAACGGGCCTCATGACCGCGACGAATATGGTCGCCACGGACTGGCGCGAAATGGCCCACACCATCCAGCTGCAGTCGGTCGACATCCCGCTGGCCGATCCGCACTTCTGGACGATGCAAGGCTCGGTGCGGGTTGCCCAGATGTGCCAGACCTTCGGGCTGACCTGGGGTTCGCACTCCAACAACCACTTCGACGTTTCCCTGGCGATGTTCACGCACGTGGGCGCGGCGGCTCCGGGAAAGGTTACGGCAATCGATACTCACTGGATCTGGCAGGATGGCCAGCGCCTGACGAAGGAGCCGCTGCAGATCCGCGGCGGACAGATCGAGGTGCCTAAGAAGCCCGGTTTAGGCATCGAGCTCGACATGGTCGAGGTCGAAAAAGCCCACCAGCTTTACCTGCAACACGGACTCGGTGCGCGCGACGACGCAATCGCCATGCAGTTTCTCGTGCCGAACTGGAAGTTCAACAGCAAAATGCCCTGCATGGTGCGTGCGTGAGCGCTGCGTCGGCTCGGTTGCGCGTCGCCGTGGTCGGCGCGGGGCTCGGCTCGACGCCGCACTTCAACAGCCTGGCCGATCTGGCTTCGGAAGTCGAAGTCGCCTGGGTGTGCGCGCGCAATCCGGAGCGCCTGGCGCAAGCGCCCGCCCCCGTGGGTGCGGCACGCACAACTCGCCTGGATGACGTACTGGAGGACTCGAGCGTGCAGGCCGTACTGATCCTTACGCCGCCCAACACCCACCTCGAACTGGCACGACGGGCCGCAAGCGCGGGTAAGCATGTGCTGGTCGAAAAGCCCCTCGAAGTCACACTCGAGAAGGCGCGTGCACTCGTCGAGGCCTGTGAATCGCAGGGCGTGCATGCCGCTGTGATGCTGCAGCATCGCATGCGCCCAGCTGCTCAGGCACTGGCCAAGTTGCTGGCGCGCGGCGAAATGGGTGAGCTGGTCAGCGGCAGCGCGTCTGTGCGCTGGTGGCGGCCGCAGTCGTATTACGACGAGCCCGGCCGCGGCACATGGGCGCGCGACGGCGGTGGCGTGCTCATGACGCAGGCTATCCATACGCTCGACCTTTTTCTGCAGTTCACGGGCCTGCCTTTGCAGGTGTCCGGCCGGGTCGGCACCAGCCCGCTGCACCGCATGGAATGCGAAGACACTGCCGCGGCTGTGCTGCACTTTCCCAATGGTGCCATCGGCACGGTGGAAGCTACGACAGCCGCGTTTCCCGGCTACCCCGAGCGCATCGAACTTAACTTTTCCAAAGGGTCGGCGACGCTCCAAGGCGGGGAGTTGAAGGTGTCTTTCCTCGACGGCTCCTCGCACTCGGCCGGCGCTGCCGAAGGCTTCGGCTCCGGTGCGAACGTCATGGGCTTCGACCATGCGGCCCATCGTGCCGTGCTGAAGGATTTTCTTGACGCCGTGCGGTCGGGCGTGGCCCCGACGGTCAGTGCGCGTTCTGCGCTCGACGTGCAGGAGCTGATCCAGGCGATCGTGGATTCATCGGCAACGGGCGCGCCCGTTTCCTTGTCCGCACGAGCACTGGTTCACGCTCGCGGCTAGCACCCCTGCGTCCGTACCCGCGGACTTCAGTCACGGGTTGCACCAACCCCCAAAGCCCGTGCTAGTTGGCAACGCAGCTATAAAACTCGTAGCAAACGCCGAACTGCGTTATATTGGACGACCGGCCTTGGCGCGCCATCGCGTCACGCTGCCGTCCAGAATCAACGAGGAAATCACCCCATGAGTGTCAAGGAAAACGCGGCCATCGGTCAGTTGCTTGAACTGCTGGAATCGCGTTACGCCATGCGGGTGCTCTGGGCGCTGAAAGACGGCCATCCGCAGACATTTCGGCTGCTCCAGGACAGCATCGGGCATATCACGCCCAACACGCTCAATATCCGCATCAAGGAGCTGCGCGCTGCCGGCCTCATGGGCCACGGCACCGACGGCTATGTTGTCACGCCCCAGGGCGCGGACTTGCTCAAGCGGCTGGGCGACCTGCCCGCTTTTGCCACCCGCTGGGCCGCCGCGCAGGCCCGGCTGAGCCCGGCGGAAAAAAAGGCGCCGCTGACGCCGGCCCGTCAGCTCTAGAGCGCTGTTTCCAGCAACTCGACAGGATCGCCGTAGCCGGCTGCCGCGGCTTGCACGGACGGGTCGCGCAGTGCGCTCAGAAATCCATTTTCAATCAAGGTTCGGCCGTCCACGCTGACCGTGGTGTCCAGCGACACGAGGTCCATGTGGACGGGGGGCTCTTCCCATTGCGGCATGGTGCGCATGATGTAGTCGCTCGGCTCGACGAGGTCGATGCCGAAGTGAAGCGCCCCGGGCGCGTTCGAACCCGCCGGGTAAATGGTGTGGCGAGGCGCCTTGGGATTAAAGCCGCAGCCCAGCTCGATCAAGCGACCTCCGATGAGCATCTTGCGAAGAATGACCGCCTCGGCCGATTCGCCGGTTACTTCGACGATAGTGTCGCTTTCAAAGCGGCAGCCGATCTTCTCAGCGAAGGGTTTGTCGAATCCCACGGCCCACTCGGGGTAAAACGTTCCCGACATCGTGACCGGCGCATTCGAGTCGTTGCGGTGCGCGGTCCGGTCCCAGAGGTTGGGTCCATGCGTGGGAAGGTAATGCACGTAGCACCCGGCCTCGTCGGCAAACATCTTGCCGCGCCACCGGTTGTGCGCCAGCAGCAGCTCACGCATTTGAGGGGTGTAGTCGATGGCGAAGTCGCTGCCGCGCGCGTCCGAAAACCTGACCGTGAAGTCTTTGCCTGCGGGGTAGCGCGTTGCGGTCGCCCGGATGATCTCGCCGACCAGTTCAGCCGGAAAGCGCGCCTGTGGCATGTGCAACAGGTCCAGGTCGCGAAAGTAGGTGATCTTTACCCAGCGCTGGCCACGTGCCCGCTGTGCGATGAAGAAAGGGTCGAAGATCGAGCAGAACCAGGTCGACACGATGAAGTCGGCCTCGGCCACCAGCGCCTTGACCGCTTCGGGCACTGCCGTGATCTGGCTGGTGCTTTCCATGTATTGCCGAACCGTCGCGCCGCGAGCCCGGCCCAGGCCGAGCAGCGCATCGGCAACGCGCGTGTCCAGCAAAGGATCAGTCAACAGCAAAACCTTGTCGCCTTGCTTGAAAGCGAACGTGCGCTGGAAGTTTTCGAGCGCGGCAAAGTAATGCTTGGTCTGCTGCACGGCCGGATTCAAGGCCGGAGGCAAACCGACGAAAGGATCCGCCGCACTGGGTGCTTGCGAAGAAAAGGCAGTCATGACGGGAAAATTCCTTGTGTGCGGCGCAGATGGAAAAGAACAGCTGCTGGGCCCTCAATCCACGGAGGCGCCTGAGCGTTTCACGGCATCACCCCACAGCGTGAGGCTGGCGGTAATGTGGCGCGAAAGCTCGTCGGGCGAGCTGGGTGCGGCTTCCGCGCCACGGGTCTGCAACTGATTGCGCAGTTCCGGGTCGGCCAGTGCCTTGCGGATGGCGTCGTTTAGCTTGGCAACGATGGGACGAGGGGTTCCGGCCGGCGCGAAAATGGCGTCCCAGGCACTCACATCGAACCCTGGCAAACCGGACTCGGCAATGGTGGGTACATCGGGCCAGCCTGCCACGCGCGAAGCGGTGCTGACGGCCAGGGGCTTTACCCGGCCCGCCTTGGCCTGGGGTGCAGCATTTGGCATGACCTCGATCATGAGATCGACCTGGCCACCGATCAGGTCGGTCATGGCCTGCGCCCCGCCGCGATACGGAATATGCACAACGGCAAGACCGGCGCGCGACTTGTAGATTTCACCCGCCAGATGAGACGTTGTGCCGTTGCCGGCCGAACCGAAGGTGTATTTACCGGGATTGGCTTTCAAGAGCTTGGTGAGCTCAGCCATCGAGTTGACCGGTAGCGTCGGGCGGACCACGACCATCGCGGCAATGCGTGTGAGCTGGCTGACGGGCTCGAAATCCTTCAGCGGGTTGAAGCCGGGGTTCTTGTAAATAGTGTGGTTGATCGCATGGGTGCCGTTGGTGCCATAAAGCAGCGTGTAGCCGTCGGCCGGCGCCTTTGTGGCTGCGGCGCTACCGACGTTGCCCCCTGCTCCGCCCAGGTTCTCGAAAACAATGGTTTGGCCGAGCTCGCGGGCTGCCCGTGTCATGACCAGACGGGCCAGCGTGTCGCCCCCGCCGCCAGCAGGAAATGGGACGATGAGCTTGATGGGTTTGTTGGGGTAGGTGTCCTGTGCATGGGCCACGCCGGGGCCAAAAGCCACCCCGAGGGTGCATGCCGCCATTAGCAACGTTGCCAAGTAAGACTTCAGGGACGCGATGGGGCAAGGGATCATGTCTGTCTCCAGTTTTATTGCACGCAATGCTAGCAGTAACCAGAGTTTTTTGGGATCAAAATCTCTTTATTCGACCATATTGCGTGCAATACTGGTCAGCCCATGTCATCCCAAATCCATTACGTCACCGACAACCTGAGGCAGAAAATCCTGCAGGGCGAGTTGCCCGCGGGCTCGCGCATGGTCGAGCTCGAACTCGCGGCAGCGTTGAAGGTGTCCCGCACGCCTATCCGCATTGCCCTCGGCGAGCTGGAGAAGGAAGGCCTGCTGGAGCAGCTCCCGACGCGTGGTTTTCGGGTGCGGCGCTTCACGGTGGACGAAATATCGGATGCGGTCGACGTGCGTGGCGTCCTTGAAGGTATGGCCGCACGGCAGGCGGCCGAGCGGGGTCTGGATGATTCGGTAAAGCAGGACTTGACGCAATGCATCGACGAGGGCCGCGGGCTGCTCGAATCGGCAAGCCGGGCAGACTTCCGAATTGACGCAGCCAGATGGGTGCCCATGAATGCGCGCTTTCACGCGGCGCTGGTGCGAGCTGCAGGCAACGGCACACTCGCCTCTGCCCTCGCCCACGTCAGCAAGACCCCGATGGCGGGGGCAGGCGCCCTGAGTTTGAACGGCGCGCTGCCGCGGCTCGAGTACGAGTTCATCGTCCGGGCCCAGCAGGATCATGAAGACGTGCTTGCGGCTCTTCAAGCCAAGGAAGGCGCACGCGCTGAAGCGCTGATGCGCGAGCACGCCCATCGCAGCCGCAACAACAAGCGCCAGCTGATCGAAAAGCTGCAGCGCATGACACAGGATCGTGGCGCCCAGGCAGGCAGGGCTTCGCCCGAGAAAGCCTGACCCGGCCGCTGCCGAGCTCTAAGCCGGCAAAAGCCCGAAAGCTCGCAAGCTCGCAAGCTCGCAAGCTTCAAAAATTCGCGCCGAACTCTATTCCCCTGTCTTGAAAGGGGCAATTGCGCCCCAAGCTGGCTTCTTGGCGACACAACCCCCTCTTCAAGCATGTCTGAAAACACCTCACCTGAAAACAACCAGGCCCTGACCGGCGAGCCCACGATCGAAGAACTCGAGGCAGCACAGGCCGCCAACGAGGCTGAGTCGCAGGAGCTCGTTGCCGGCTTGCAAGCCGAGATAGCCTCACTGCAGGCCAAGAACACCGAATTGTCAGACGCATACCTTCGGGCCAAGGCCGAGGCCGAAAACGCCCGGCGCCGGGCCGACGAAGAGATCAGCAAGGCGCGCAAATTCGCGCTGGAGAGCTTCGCCGAAAGCCTGCTTCCCGTGACGGACAGCCTGGAAGCGGGCCTGCAGATCAAGGACGCCAATACCCAGCAGATCCGCGAAGGGACCGAGGCAACGCTCAAGCAGCTCAAGAGCGCGCTGGAGCGCAACCGGGTGATGGAAATCGCCCCTGCCGCCGGGACGAAGTTCGACCCGCACCAGCATCAGGCCATCAGCATGGTGCCACTGCCACCGGACTCGACGCAAGAAGCCAATACCGTCGTGAGCGTGCTGCAAAAGGGTTATCTCATTTCAGACCGCGTATTGCGCCCCGCTCTTGTCACGGTCGCAGCGCCCAAATAAACACGCTGAATGCTGACCGCGAACCCTTGAAGTCAGCATAGTTATCCACAAGTCATCCACATCAATTGCAAATCCAGCGGCCGATTCAACGACCGTCACACCATCAATAACAGGAGAGAAATCATGGGAAGAATCATCGGCATTGACCTCGGGACCACCAACAGCTGCGTCTCGGTCATGGAGGGCAATACGCCGCGCGTGATCGAGAACTCGGAAGGCGCCCGCACGACGCCCTCCATCGTGGCCTACCAGGAAGACGGCGAAGTACTCGTCGGCGCCTCCGCCAAACGCCAGGCCGTCACGAACCCCAAGAACACGCTCTACGCCGTCAAGCGTTTGATCGGTCGCAAGTTCACGGAAAAAGAAGTCCAGAAGGACATCGACCTCATGCCGTACGCGATCGTGGCGGCCGACAACGGCGACGCCTGGGTCGAGGTGCGCGGCAAGAAGCTGTCTGCACAGCAGGTCAGCGCCGACATCTTGCGCAAGATGAAGAAAACCGCCGAAGACTACCTCGGCGAGCCTGTCACCGAGGCCGTCATCACGGTTCCCGCCTACTTCAACGACGCACAGCGCCAGGCCACCAAGGACGCCGGTCGCATTGCCGGCCTGGACGTCAAGCGCATCATCAACGAACCCACCGCTGCCGCCCTCGCCTTCGGCCTGGACAAACAGGAAAAGGGCGACCGCAAGATTGCCGTCTATGACCTTGGCGGCGGCACGTTCGACATCTCGATCATCGAGATTGCCGACGTTGACGGCGAAAAGCAGTTCGAAGTGCTCTCCACCAACGGCGACACCTTCCTCGGCGGCGAAGACTTCGACCAGCGCATCATCGACTTCATCATTGCCGAGTTCAAGAAAGAGCAAGGCGTCGATCTCGGCAAGGACGTGCTGGCGCTGCAGCGCCTGAAAGAAGCTGCCGAAAAGGCCAAGATCGAACTGTCGAACAGCGCGCAAACCGACATCAACCTGCCGTACATCACGGCCGATGCCTCCGGTCCGAAGCACCTGAACATCAAGCTCACCCGCGCCAAGCTCGAAAGCCTGGTCGACGAACTCATCGAGCGAACTATTGCCCCTTGCCGCGTGGCCGTGAAAGATGCCGGCGTCGCCATCGGCGATATTCATGACGTGATTCTGGTCGGCGGCATGACGCGCATGCCCAAGGTTCAGGAGAAGGTCAAGGAATTCTTCGGCCGCGAGCCACGCAAGGACGTGAACCCCGACGAAGCCGTCGCCGTGGGTGCAGCCATCCAGGGCCAGGTGCTCTCAGGTGACCGTACCGACGTGCTGCTGCTGGACGTGACGCCTCTGTCGCTCGGTATCGAGACCATGGGCGGCGTGATGACCAAGATGATCAAGAAGAACACGACCATCCCGACCAA
>JAZKIC010000046.1:0-34923 GCA_040385065.1 Pseudomonadota bacterium | reverse complement strand
GCCCAGGATGTCGCCGATGTCACGGTTGATCTTGCCCTTGACCACCCAGTACAGCACCTCCGCCTCGCGCGCGGTGAGTTTGAACGACAGGCTCATGGCCTGGATGACGGTCTCATCCGAAGCTTCCTGCATGATGATGAGCCAGTCGTCGTCGCCGGTCTGCTGATGCAAGCGGAACGTCAATCGCTTGGGTCCCAGTTCAATGCTCAATCGGGGCGGCTCGATGTGTTGCTCGGCCATGGACAAATGGCGCCGCAGCCAGATCAGGACCGGCTCCGGCGTGGCCGGCGCAGAGGTTCCGTAGTAGCGGTGCAGCAGCTCGCGCGCCAGCGGCGTCTGCCACATCAGCTTGCCATCGCTCACCCGTACCGTGATGGTGGCATAGCCAAAGGCATCGAGCGCGTTGCGTGCCTGCCGCCTTTCGCGCGCGCCTTGCAGATGCACCGCGATACGGGCCAGCACTTCCTTGGGCTTGATCGGTTTGGTGACGTAATCCACGCCGCCCACTTCGAGCGCCGCCACCAGGTATTCGGTTTCGGTCAGGCCCGTCATGAAAACGATGGGAATGTGCGCGGTGGCAGGAAGCGCCTTGAGGCGCCGGGCCACCTCGAAGCCGTCCATGCCCGGCATCATGGCGTCGAGCAGCACGATGTCGGGCAAGGCCTGCGCGGCGCGCTGCAGGGCTGCCTCGCCATGCGTGGCAATGAGGACCGTGTAGCCCGACTCGTCCAGCGCGTCATGCAGCACCGAGAGATTGTCGGGAACGTCGTCGACGATCAGCACCACGTCGCTGTTGGCGCGGTCCAGAGTCTTGTCCAGCCTGCCTGTCATCACGCGCCCGCCTCGACCGCGTCGGGCCTGGGAGTGTCGAGCGCCTGCCCCATCGCATCGAAATGAAACTGGCGTGCCATGCCGCGCATCTCGGTCGCAAAGCCGCTGCACTCCGGTTGGAGCCGCTCGATGTCGTCCAGCAAATTCATGATGCCGCGAAAATAGCCCAGGCTGACCAGCTCTCGCAGCGACGCGAGCTGGTCCGCAGACGGCAGCACGACCAGTGCCGATTTCGTCGGAGCCGGCGCGGGCCTGAAGGGCTCCGCCAGCCACGTGATCGACAGCTTCGCCTCAAGCCAGTCCAGCAGTTCCGCGTGCCGAACGGGTTTCAAAATGAAATCCTCTGACCGGATGCCCACGTCGTTTTCAAGTCCCTTGTCAAAAGCATTCGCCGACACGATGGCGATGTTTACATCGGCGCTTGCCGGACTGAGGGCGCGAATACGCCGCACCGTTTCCCAGCCGTCGATGCCGGGCATGGCCAGGTCCATCAGGATCGCATCGGGCGCGAACCCCGCCGCCAGCAGGTCCAGGCAGTCGTGGCCACTGGCAGCGGTGCGCAGCTCAAAGCCGAGCGGCTGCAACAGGCTCACGAGCAACTCCCGGTCGTTCTCTTCGTTGTCCACCACCAGCAGGCGGCGCCTCGCACCGGCGTAGCCCAGCCGGACACGGGGCGCAGCAGCCCGCTTTGCGGAGCCCGAGCCCTGCGCGGCATGCACCTCAGGCAGGAAAAGCTTGACGCGAAAGATCGACCCGACGCCGGGCGTGCTGTCCACGGTGAGTTCCCCTCCCATAAGGTCGGTCAACATCTTGGCGATGGTCAGGCCAAGGCCGGCGCCCGGCGCCGACACACCGGGAGTATTGGCGCGGGTGAACGGCTCGAAGATGCGTTCATGCTCCTGCCGCGACAGCCCGGGACCGGTGTCCTCAACCTCGATGGACGCCATCTCGCGTGCGTAGCGCACCCGCAGGCTCACGCGTCCCGTCGCGGTGAACTTGATGGCGTTGCCCAGCAGGTTGATGAGTATCTGCCGCACGCGCTTTTCATCGGCCCTGACCACGGCCGGCAGCGCGCCTTCGGTCTCGAAAGAAAACTGCAGCCCCTTGCCCGACGCTTCGAGTTCGAACAGGTTGGCGATCTCCCGCAATCCGTGGGCAAAATCCATAGGCGCCACGTTCAGCGTGAGCTTGCCGCTCTCGATGCGCGCGATGTCCAGCGTTCCCTCGATCAATGACAGCAGATGCTCGCCCCCCCGGCGGATCACACTCACCGCCTGCTGCCGGTGCGCAGGAATGGACGGGTCCTCCCCCATGAGCTGGGCATAGCCCAGGATGCTGTTGAGCGGTGTGCGCAACTCATGGCTGATGGCGCTGATGTAGCGGCTCTTGGCCTGGTTGGCGAGGTCGGCCACGCGCTTGGCCTGCTGCAGTGCCTCGTCGGTCTGCCTGTGCGAGTCGATCTCCTGCATCAGGAGGTGGGTCTGCCGGTTCGACTCTTCCTGCGCCACCTGCCGGCTCTTGTGCGCCAGCACCAGCCACCAAGCCACCAGCCCCGCAATCACCAGGAGCGCCATGTAGGCCTTCATGAAGCCCGACCTGAGCGCAGTGTCCGAGTACTGCGACAGTTCGGTCAGGGCGGCGAGTTCCTGGTGGTAAAGCAGGCCGAAAACGCTTGCCAGCAGCGGAACGATCACCAGCATCAACAGGAGAAAATGGCCCAGCCCCGTGTCGAGGTAAGGCCAGATGCGCTTGGGCAACAGCCAGCGCAAAGTCGCCGACCATTGCGACGCCAGGCTCGCATGCGGCTTGCACAGGTCGCCGCACCGCGCATCGAGCGTGCAGCACAGCGAGCAGATGGGGCCCTGGTATGCCGGGCAATGCGCCATGTCGGGCGTTTCGTACTCTCGCTCGCAAATCACGCAGCAGCGCGTTGCGTAGGGCTGGAAATCAGTCCCCCGTGCCGCGACGGCGGGCGGTTCCCCGGCGTCGAGTGGCGAGGTTCGGGCAATGTAGTAACGGCCCCGCGTGGCCCACGCAATCAGCGGCGCGGCGACGAAGGCGGTACCCAGTGCGATGACGGCTGAAAAAGCCTGCGCGAGCGGTCCGAACAGGCCCAGGTGCGCGCTGACCGACAGCACCGAGGCAAGGGCCATCGATCCCACGCCAACCGGATTGATGTCATAAAGGTGCGCGCGCTTGAATTCGATGCCTTTGGGCGATAGCCCCAGCGGCTTGTTGATGATGAGGTCGGCCACCACCGCCATGATCCAGGCAATCGCGATGTTCGAGTACAGGCCCAGCACATCACCCAGCGCCTGAAAGACATTCATCTCCATCAGCATGAAAGCAATGAGGATGTTGAACACCACCCACACCACCCGCCCGGGATGGCTGTGCGTGAGCCGGGAGAAGAAGTTCGACCAGGCCAGCGAGCCGGCGTAGGCGTTGGTCACGTTGATCTTGAGCTGCGACACCACCACGAACAAGGCCGTCGCCGCCACTGCCATGCCGTAGTTCGGAAAAACGTACTCGTAGGCAGCAAGATACATCTGGTTGGGGTCGACCGCGCGCTCGGGCGGCACCATGTTTCGAATCGCCAGAAAGGCCAGCAACGCGCCGCCTAGCATCTTGAGCACCCCAAGAACGACCCAGCCCGGCCCTCCCAGCAACACGCCTCCCAGCCAGCGCCAGCGGTTCGCCCGTGTTTGCACCGGCATGAAGCGCAGGTAATCGGCTTGCTCGCCCATTTGGGTGATCAGCGCGATGCCCACCGTCAGAGCGGCACCAAACAAGTGCAGATTGAACTCGCCGCCCACGCCTTTTTCACCACCGTAGTGCAGAACTCCTGCAAAAGCACCAGGATCGCGCACCAAAACATACGCAAAGGGCACCACGAGCATCATCAGCCAGAGGGGCTGCGTCCAGACCTGCAGGCGGCTGATCGCCGAGACTCCGTAGGTGACGAGCGGGATCACGGCGACCGCACAGATCAGATAGCCCCAGTGCGGCGGAATGCCCAGCGCCAGTTCGAGTGCGTAGGCCATGACGGCCGCTTCGAGCGCAAAGAAAATGAAGGTGAACGAAGCGTAGATCAGCGAGGTGATCGTCGAGCCGATGTAGCCGAAGCCGGCGCCGCGCGTCAGCAGGTCCATGTCGACGCCATAGCGCGCGGCATACAGGCTGATGGGCAAGCCGGCCAGAAAGATGATCAAGCCGGTGGCCAGGATGGCCCAGAACGCATTGGTGAAACCATAGGTCACGAGGAGCGTTGCGCCCACCGCCTCCAGGATCAGGAAGGACGCGGCGCCGAAAGCCGTGTTGGCGACTCGGGCCTCCGACCACTTGCGAAAGCGCTGCGGCGTAAAGCGCAGCGCGTAGTCTTCCATGGTTTCACTGGCGACCCAGCTGTTGTAGTCACGGCGGATCTTCATGATCCGCTGGACAGCCTCAGGCTGAGCCGGCGCCGGTGGCTCGCCACCCGACCGGGCCGCGGGCGGCAGAAACTTGACCGGGGTGTTCATGGTGGAGGGGTACAGGTGCGCAAGTTGAAGCGGTGCAGATTCTGTGCCACGCCTCCAGGCGGTCGGCAAGGCCCTTGCCTGCAATCGGCTTTTGGCACCAAACTTGCACCTCTGCATTGCGAAACCCGGCCGGCAACGGCCCCTACGAGGCACCCATGGAACTGACTCCGCGAGAAAAAGACAAGCTGCTGATCTTCACCGCCGCATTGCTTGCCGAGCGGCGCATGGCCCGCGGGCTCAAGCTCAATTACCCCGAGTCGGTCGCATTTATCAGCGCGGCCGTCATGGAAGGCGCGCGTGACGGCAAGTCGGTGGCGCAGCTCATGAGCGAAGGCCGCACGGTACTCACCCGTAACGACGTCATGGACGGCATCGCGGAACTGATCTCCGACATCCAGGTCGAGGCCACGTTCCCCGACGGCACCAAGCTCGTGACGGTCCACCAGCCTATCGTCTGATCATTCGCGGCAGCCACGACGCTTCCTTTTTCCACGATATTCCACTCATCCGAACAAGAACAACAAAGGCCACGCCATGCGTCTTGAAATCAAAACACTTTCCACCGCACTGATTGCCGGAGCAGCTAGCACCGCAGCCCTCGCGCACGAGGGACACGGCCTCTTCGGCCCGCACTGGCATGCCACTGATGCATGGAGCCTCGCGGCCGTGGCCACGGCCATGGTGCTGGTGGTGGGCGCGGCGTTTTGGCTCTTTCGCCACGACGAGTAGCCGCATGATTCCGGGCGAACTTTTCATCGACGACGGTGTGCATACGCTGAACACGGGCCGGCGCACCTGCACGCTGGTCATCGTCAACACGGCCGACCGTCCCATTCAGGTCGGCTCGCACTACCACTTTGCCGAGACCAACGGGGCGCTCGGTTTCGACCGCGCAGCGGCGCAGGGCATGCGGCTGAACATCGCTTCGGGCACCGCCGTCCGCTTCGAGCCAGGACAGCAGCGCACCGTCGAACTCGTCGACTACGCGGGCGCACGCCAGGTCTACGGCTTTCGGGGATTGGTGCAAGGCAGTCTTGATCAATCCGCAGCGCAGGAAAAGGAAGCTCTCTGATGGCAACGATGGGGCGCCGCGCCTATGCGGAAATGTTCGGTCCCACCGTAGGCGACCGCGTTCGCCTGGCCGACACCGACCTGCTGATCGAGGTCGAGGCCGACTACACGCTGCGCGCCGGCAGCTACGGGGAAGAGGTCAAGTTCGGCGGAGGCAAGACCATTCGCGACGGCATGGCGCAGTCACAGCGCACGCGTGCCAGCGGCGCCGTCGACACCGTGCTGACCAATGCGCTCATCGTCGATCACGCGGGCATCATCAAGGCCGACATCGGGCTGAAGGACGGTCGCATCGCAGCCATCGGCAAGGCCGGCAATCCTGACACGCAGCCCGGCGTCGACATCATCATCGGCCCCGGCACCGAGGTCATCAGCTGCGAGGGGATGATCGTCACCGCTGGCGGCATTGACTCGCACATTCACTTCATCTGCCCCCAGCAGATCGAAGAGGCCCTGACCTCCGGCGTCACCACCATGCTCGGTGGCGGCACCGGCCCCGCCACAGGCACCTTCGCCACCACCTGCACGCCCGGCCCGTGGAACATCGAACGCATGCTCCAGGCCGCCGAAGCGTTCCCCATGAACCTCGGCTTTCTCGGCAAGGGCAACGCCAGCCTGCCCGAGGCCCTGCACGAACAGATCGACGCCGGCGTCATCGGACTGAAGCTGCACGAAGACTGGGGCACGACGCCCGCAGCCATCAGCAACTGCCTCGACGTGGCTGACGCGACCGACACGCAGGTCGCCATTCACAGCGACACGCTCAATGAATCGGGCTTCGTGGAAAACACCATTGCGGCCACCAAGGGTCGCTCGCTCTGCGCGTTTCATACCGAAGGCGCGGGCGGCGGCCACGCGCCCGACATCCTTCGCGTGGTGGGCCAGGAAAATTTCCTGCCCTCGTCGACCAACCCCACCATGCCCTACACCGTCAACACGCTCGACGAGCATGTGGACATGCTGATGGTGTGCCATCACCTGGACGCCAGCATTGCCGAGGACCTCGCATTTGCCGAAAGCCGTATCCGCAAGGAAACCATCGCCGCCGAGGACATCCTGCACGACCTGGGCGCGATCAGCATGTTCAGCTCCGACAGCCAGGCCATGGGCCGCGTTGGCGAAGTCATCATCCGCTGCTGGCAGACCGCGCACAAGATGAAGCAGCAGCGCGGCAAGCTCCCGGGCGACAGCGAGCGCCACGACAACTTCAGGGCCAAGCGCTACATCGCCAAATACACGATCAACCCGGCCATTGCCCACGGCATCTCGCA
The DNA here is from genome assembly GCA_040385065.1 of Pseudomonadota bacterium. Taxonomy (GTDB): domain Bacteria; phylum Pseudomonadota; class Gammaproteobacteria; order Burkholderiales; family Burkholderiaceae_C; genus Polaromonas. The sequence continues at coordinate 28,229 of JAZKIC010000046.1, read as the reverse complement.
CGAAGTGGGCTCGATCGAGCCGGGCAAGTGGGCCGACCTGGTGATCTGGCGGCCGGCTTTTTTCGGCGTCAAGCCTTCCCTCGTACTCAAGGGCGGCTTCATTGCTTTGGCCGCGATGGGCGACCCCAATGCGTCGATTCCCACGCCGCAGCCCGTGCATTACCGCCCCATGTTCGGCAGCTTCGGGGGCGCCGTCAGCAAAGGCTCCCTCACATTCGTGTCACAGGCGGGCTTGTCGGCCGGCATCAAGGAGCGCTTCGGCCTCGCCAAGAACCTCAGCGCCGTGCGCAATGTGCGTGGCGTGCGCAAGCAGCACATGGTCCACAACGACTATCTGCCGCACATGGAGATTGATCCGCAAACCTACCTCGTCCGGGCCGACGGCCAGTTGCTTACCTGCGAGCCCGCCGCTTCACTGCCCATGACGCAGCGCTACTTCCTGTTCTAGGTTCTCTGTTTTTCGGGTTCCTGTTTTAATCCGTGGATGCTGCAAATCTCCAAACTCATCCCGAAGGGCAAGGGCCTTGCCCCTGTACTCGTCAAACGCGCCTCGACGATCGAGCTGGACTGGGACGTCCGGCAAAAAAGCCGTTTCGATGCCACTGATTCGCTGGGTCGTCACCTGGGCGTTTTCCTACCGCGTGGAACTCTGGTGCGCGGCGGTGATGTGCTGGTGGCTGAAGACGGCTCGATGGTCAAGGTAGTCGCGGCACCGCAAGCCGTGCTGCATATCAGCGCCTGCGCGCAGCATGGCTCGGCCTTCGACCTCACCCGCGCGGCCTACCACCTCGGCAACCGCCATGTGCCTATCGAACTGACGCCGGACCACCTGAAGATCGAACCTGACCACGTCCTGGCGGACATGCTCCGCTCCATGCATCTGATCGTGCAGGAACGACTGGAAGCCTTCGAGCCCGAGGGCGGCGCGTACAGCGCGGGCGGCCATGCGCACCATGGCCACGACGCGCACTCGCATCCGCATTCGGACAGCACGGCCCCCGCCAAGCCTGGGCATTCGCACAAGCATGAACCCGACCTCGAATCGGGGCACGAGCATCACCATCACGGCCCTGACGACGGCCATGACCATGCGACCCAGCCCCACGGGCATCGGCACGACTAGGTCATGACCGCCAGCAAAGGAGGTGCGAGCCTGTCTGCCTCCAGCCTGTTGCAGCTCATCTGGCTCGCCTCTCCCGCCCTGCCGGTTGGCGGATTCTCGTATTCGGAGGGGCTCGAAGCCGCAGTGGAATCTGGCCATGTTTCGTCCGAAGACGAGACGGCCCATTGGCTCAGCCAGCAACTGCAGCTGACCCTCGAGCGCAGCGACCTTGCCATCATCGGAGCCGCCATACCGGCCTGGCGCGAGGCAGATATGGCGGAGGTTCGCCGGCTCAACAGCTGGCTGCTGCAAACGCGCGAAACCCGCGAAATGCGGCAGCAAACCGAACAAATGGGCCGCTCCCTTGTCGAATGGCTCCGGCAGGTTGAAGGAATCGCCCCTGAACAGCTGGCTTTTTGCGCGGCGCTGCCTCCCACCTACCCGGTTGCATTTGCGCTGGCTGTATCAGCCACCACGGCGGGCGTGCCCGATTGCCTGCTGGCATTCGCTTTTGGCTGGTGCGAAAACATGGTCCAGGCCGCGCTCAAGTCTGTCCCCCTGGGCCAGACTTCCGGCCAGCGCATCCTCGCGCGCCTTGCCCGGGAGATCCCTGTGGCCGTGGAGCGGGCCATAGCGCTCGCGCCGGAGCAGCGGCAATCGTTCAGCCCGATGCTGGCAATTCTTTCCTCCCAGCATGAGCACCAGTATTCGCGTCTTTTTCGCTCCTGATTTTTCTTTCACAAGCGTGCAACCATGACCCTCCACCACATCGCCAACCGTACCAAGCTGCTCCCTCCCCTGCGCGTCGGCATCGGCGGGCCGGTCGGCTCCGGCAAGACAACGCTGCTCGAAATGCTGTGCAAGTCCATGCGCGACGAATTCGATCTGGTCGCCATCACTAACGACATCTACACCAAGGAAGACCAGCGCCTGCTGACCGTGAGCGGCGCGCTCGATGCCGAACGCATCATGGGGGTCGAAACAGGCGGCTGCCCCCACACCGCCATTCGCGAAGACGCCTCCATCAACCTGGAAGCGATCGACCGCATGCTGGTCGAGTTTCCCGATGCCGATGTGGTGTTTGTCGAATCCGGCGGTGACAACCTGGCGGCGACCTTCAGCCCGGAACTCAGCGACCTCACCATCTACGTCATCGACGTGGCTGCCGGAGAAAAGATTCCGCGCAAGGGCGGACCCGGCATCACCAAGAGCGACCTCTTCGTCATCAACAAGACCGATCTGGCCCCCTACGTGGGGGCCGACCTCGGCGTCATGCGCGAGGACACCATCCGGATGCGCACGACATCCAAGGGCCTCAAGCCCTTCGTCATGGCCAATCTCAAGACCTTGGACGGCCTCGCCGAAATCGTTGATTTCATCAAGCTCAAGGGCATGTTGGTGACCTCGGCCGCCGTTTGATCTGGCGCAAGAAAGTGCAAGGCGTTACCTGAAAAGCTAACTGCCGCGCTTGCAGTAGCCGAAGCCGTGGCGCGATGATGGCTTCATGAGTCATCCAATTTCTCACCCAGACGTACGCACTTCGCCTCAGCGGCTTACCGGCGTTTCCTCCACCTTGCTGATTCCGCTGGCAGCACGAGCTTTCGGCGACGCCCTGTTCCCCTCGCTCGCGCTCAAGGATGCGGTCGCTCTGCCGGCCCTGCACCGGATCGGCGAAGACGTCGGTCCCTACCTCAAGGACAAGCCCAGCGTTTATGGCGTTATGGCACGAACCCGGGTGTTTCGCCAGCTGGCCGAACAGTTTTTTGAGCGGTATCCGGAAGCCTTGGGTGCAAGTCTGGGTTGCGGGCTTTCCAGCTACTTTCAGTGGCTGGACCGTGATTCCAACCAGTGGATAGATGCCGATGTTTCCCAAGTCATGGCGGCGCGCCGACGCGTTCTGCCCCGGCCTGGCAAGCGCCACCGGCAAGTGGAAGTCGACCTGACGCAGAACGGCTGGTGGAAGCGCCTGGGCCTGCCGGCAAGGGGCTCCGGCTCGCCCGTTTTGCTGATCTGCGAGGGCGTGCTGATGTACTTCGATCCTGGCCAGGTAGACCACTTCCTCTACGAGTTCGGGCAGAACGCGCCCGAGGGTTCGGAGTTGATCTGCGACGCGCTGAGCTGGCTCGCGGTAGGGTCGGCGTCACTGCACCCCTCGGTGGGGCACACCTCGGCCGAATTCAAATGGGGACCCAAAGGCCCCGCCAGCTTTACCGCGGCCCATCCGCGCATCTGCGTCAAGTCCGAACATTCCGTCATGGATGGCTATGACATGGCGACCTCGCTCGTATGCGCGAGCTTTCGGGCGCTGTGGGGCGTGCCCTACTACGGCATCACGCGGCTCGGCGTTCGCCCCGACTGACCGCGCGCGCTTTCTCTCGCCTGGCGGCCGAGGTGTTGCGCACTGCAGGTTAAACTAGGGCCTTCGGAAGCGTGGCAGAGCGGTTGAATGCACCGGTCTTGAAAACCGGCGATGTTTTGCGACATCCGTGAGTTCGAATCTCACCGCTTCCGCCATATCCCCGGCAATTACAGCCGTTGCGGGGTGGCGTGGCGCCAATTTGCACTCGGTGACAGCGTTGGCCTTTCGGTCTACATTACGTGTAAACAGACCGCAACGCCCTTAGCTTTGAAATCCAGAAACATCTTTCTACTCGTTTTTTCCCATGCCTTGATGGGAGCCGTTGGGTTCGGGGCTGGCATCTACGTATTGCCCATTCTCATTGCACCTGCTGCACCATCGACTGCGGAGGCATCGGCAATAGCCCAGACGGCGACGTATACCGCCGAGTTCCGGCGAGATCTGAAGGACAGCGATGCACTGCACTGGGGAGAGGGAAAGGTCTCCATCGGCGACGCTTCCATTTCCCTCGTGGGCAAGTTGGCTCCAGGCCCTGACTACAAGCTTTACCTTTCGCCCGAATTCGTCGAAACCGAGAGCGACTTCAAGCGCTTGAAACCGAAGATGGTACGTGTCGGCGACGTCAAGACATTCAGTAACTTTAGTGTCTCGATTCCGCCGGGAGTGAAACCGTCTGAATACACGACGGTCATTGTGTGGTGCGAGACATTCAGCGAATTCATCACAGCAGCCAAGTACAAGTAGCCTGTAATGGGCTTAGCTCCCGTTGGTACACAGCTTCCCGAGTGAACCGCCCCGAACTTGAACTGACCCCCAGAAGTTGGACGGTTGCAATCCCGTCACCCGCCAATCGGTCGAGTCTGACTCCATAGTTAGTCTGGCAGACTCCAGCTTGCCTTCATCGAAGGGCGTTGGGCGAATTCGCGCCACCATTGCGAGACTTCTGGGAAACGCTGCTCCCATCCCAGGGCAGGAAAGCGCAGCGCCAGATACCAGAGGGCGCAGCCGATGCCAAGCGTCGCAATGTCGACGCGGCCCTGCAGCAGGGCCGGATCGGCCTCAAGGTAGGCCAGAGATGTTTCAATCTTGTCCAACTGTGCGGCCCGCCACTCGGGCCAGCGTATTGCCTCGGGTCGGGCCACATCTTCGTATCGCGCCAGCAGGGCGGCGTCGAGCATGCCGTCGGCCAGCGACTGCAGCGTCAGCGTCTGCCAGCGCGCGGCTCCGCCGCGAGGAAACAGGCTACCGGCGGCTAACGTATCCAGGTATTCGCAAATGACACGACTGTCGTAGATAACCTGACCCTCGTCGGTAATGAACGTCGGTACCTTGCCCAGCGGATTTTGCTCGATGATTTCGCGGTCGCGCTGCACAGGATGTGCATTGGATGGCAGCAACTCGATACGCTCCGAGAGGCCCAACTCGTGGGCTGTTACGAGGCATTTGCGCACGTAGGGTGAAAAGGGCGAGAAATAGATTTTCATGATGTTCGTTTCAATGAAGACTCAGACGGAAACACCCCGAGGTACCTGGCGCACGACAGGAGGTCTCGAACCCGACTGAGCCGCATGCATGGCCGCACGCCAGCCGAAGGTGAGCGCTGGTCCCAGCGTAATCCCTGGTGCAGGATATTGCCCGCCCATGACCGAGTGCATGTCGTTGCCGGCGATGTACAAACCTTCGACAACCCGGCCGCCGGCGTCGAGCGCCTGGGCGTTCTCGTTGCACTGGATTCCGCAGGCCGTGCCGATGTCGCCTGCGACGACCTGCACGCCGTAGAACGGCGCGGCCCGCAGAGGCCCCAGGCAGGCATTCGGCTTTTGGTCGGGGTCGCCCAGGTACCGGTTGTACGCCGTGCTGCCTTTGCCGAACTCGTCATCTCGGCCCGCTTCAGCAGCCTGGTTGAAGCGTTCGGCCGAGGCCGCCAATGCCTCGCCATCAATGCCAAGCTCGATGGCCAGTGCCGCAAGCGTGGGAGCACGCCGCAGATAGCCGGCTCGTACGAGGTGCTCGCGCGGACGACCCCCCGGAAGGGCCAGGCCCATACCCCAGCGTTCCATGAAGTCGCTGTCGCAGACGAGGTAGGCGGGCACGCTGGGCGTAGTCTCGTTAGCGCGGTACATGCCGCGCACGAACTCGTGATACGAGGTGGATTCATTGACAAAGCGCCGGCCCGCAGAATTGACCGCCATCAGGCCAGGCTTTGCCCGGTCCCACACCAGATGCGGATAACGCGTGACTGTGCCGTCGGAATTTTTGAGTATCGACACAGGCGCCCAGAAAGCAGGGCTCGCATGGCCGGTTCCCAAGGTCGCGCCAACCTGCCGAGCCAGCGCAATGCCCTCACCGCAGTTTGCCTGCGGGGACATGGACCACGGGCCAGTCGGCTGCGGATAAAGGCTGCCCCGCATTTCCTCACTCCAGGGGAAACCTCCAGTGGCCACCACGACGCCGCGGCGCGCGCGCAGATTCCAGAGGCGACCATTCCGCTGCACGGTGACGCCGTCGACGTGACCATCCTGCCCGCGCAACAGCTGCTGAGGGCTGGCTTCCAGCCAGTACGGGATTTTCCGGTCGAGGACGCTCTTGAACAGGCGCGCCGCCAGCGCGTTGCCGAGCACGAGCCGCGTGCCGCGATGCCATCCCGATAGCTTGTCGCTGAAAAAGCGCAGCACCAGCTTCATGGATTCACGCCACGACGAAAACGAGCGAAGCGCGCCCAGCAGGTGTTTGGCGTCAGTCATCGTGATCATCATGCCGCCCAGCACCTGGAATTCCGGCAAGGGATCGCGCAGTTCGGTGAAGTGTTTCTTGCCGAGCCTCCGCCCGTCAAACATCATCGGATCCAGCGAGCGGCCGCCCAACGCAGCGCCCTCGCGGTCCGGGTAGTAGTCGGGCGAGTAGCTGCGGGCGGCCAGCTTGACCTCGGTGTGGCGCTCGAAATACTCGAGCGCGGCGCCGGCTGAATCGACGAATGCCTCCTGCAAAGCCTGGGGCGCGGCGTCGCCCACCGTGTTGCGCATATAGGTGAGCACTTTGCTGCGCGAGTCGGGGTGACCCACCTTCTCGCTCTGTGCATTCAACGGAGCCCATACGGCGCCACCCGAGATGGCAGTGGAGCCGCCGATACGGTCTGTCTTCTCGATCAGCAGGACCGACAGCCCTTCTATGTGCGCGGTCAGCGCGGCAGCCATCCCGCCAGCGCCGGCGCCGATGACGACAAGGTCGTACTCCACGTCATAGGGCTGGACGCTCATGAGCCCGACCCTCCCAGAGATTTGCCGCCGTCGACGAACAGCACCTGCCCCGTGATGAAGTCCGTGGCAGGCGACACCAAAAAGGAGACGGCGGCCGCAATGTCTTCTGGCCGACCAGCTTTACCGGTAGGCTGCAAGGCAAGTTGTGCAGCCAGCCTTTCAGGCGTGAGTGCGCGCAAGATAGGAGTGTCGATAAGGCCGGGAGCGACGGCATTGACCAGGATACCCCGCGGCGCCAGTTCCATGGCACTGGCTCGCGTGTAGCCCACCACCGCCGCCTTGGAAGCCACATAGTGCGGATGATTTTTGGCGCCGAGATAGGCGCGCGAAGCGATGTTCACGATTCGTCCGCCCTCAGGCATGGTGCGCGCCACCTCCTGCGTGAGCGTGGCTACAGCGATCAGATTGACTTCATAAACACGGCGGAAGTCCTCATTGGTGACGTCCATGAATTTGCGCTCGTCGAAGATACCGGCGTTGTTGACCAAGGCACTGATCGGCGGGAGCGACCGGACCATGGCGCGCACGGCAGCTTCATCGGTCAGGTCGAGAATGCGGCAATGCACGTCGAGTCCGAGCCCCCGGAGCCGTTCGGTCTCGGTCTGCGCGAGCGCCTCGATCCGATCGACCATCACCACTGAAAAGCCGTCGCGTGCCAGACGCTCCACAGTGGCAAGCCCCATGCCTCCCGCACCCCCCGTGACAAGGGCCATATGCTTGTTCGTCATGTTTGCTCCTTCAAGCAGCTAAAAAACCGCCATCGACGGGCAGCACCACGCCATTGACATAGCTGGCCATGGACGACGCCAGGAAAACAACTGGCCCTACGATCTCGTCGGGCTGGCCACCGCGCTTCATCGGTACCCGATTCATGTACCAGTCGACGCCACCGGGAACGGCCAGCTGCGGCGCCACCATCTCCGTCAGCATCAAACCAGGCGCTACTGCGTTGGCGCGTATACCGAACTCGGCAAGGTCACGCGCCAGCACCTGCGTGAGCGAACGCACAGCCCCTTTGGAGGCAACATAGCCGGCAGACGATGGGCCGCTGACGAACGACACGATGGACGCCAGATTGACAATGCAGCCCTTCGTCTGCTTGAGCGCTGGAACGAAGGCATGCGTGATGTTGAACAGCCCATCCAGGTTCACTGAGATGATGCGATCCCATACCTGCACGGCCTCTGGCTCGTCGATGCGTGCACGGCCGGAGATGCCGGCGTTGTTAACCAGAATGTCGATGGGGCCGTACTGCCCGTTCACGCGCTGCGCAAAGTCAGCGACGGCGGTCCGATCAGTGACATCGACCACCTCGCCCCATGCCTGGCCCCCGGCCGTGACGATGGAAGCGGCCGCGGCGTCTACCCGCTCGCGGTCCATGTCCGCAAGAACGACGCGTCCGCCTTCGCGCACGATGCCCCGGGCTATGGCAGAACCCAGCCCGCCGGCCGCCCCAGTGACCAGTGCCAGCTTGCCTTCAAGAATGTTCATGAATTCAACTCCGATTGATGGTGTGGGGCATGGCGGCAACTTGAAGTTGCCGCCATGCCCCGTCCTTTTTTCGCATTCCCGGGCGGGAGAACCCGGCTACTCACAGGCCCAGGTAAGCCTTGCGCACTGCCGGGTCGTTGATCAGCTTGGAGGACGGTCCCTGCAAAGTGACCTCGCCGTTTTCAAGGATGTAGGCGTGGCTCGCCACCGTGAGTGCCAGCTGGACGTCCTGCTCGACGAGCAAGATCGTGAGCCCCTGCTCGCGATTGAGCTTGCGGATGGCAGTAAAGATCTGCTCGACCAGAAGCGGCGATAGTCCCATCGACGGCTCGTCGAACAGAATCATGCGTGGCCGTGACATCAGCGCGCGGCCAATCGCCAGCATCTGCTGCTCGCCCCCCGAAAGCGTGGCTGCACGCTGATTGGACCGTTCACGCAAACGCGGGAACATGGCATAAACCTTATCGAAATCTTCCGCCGTAGCGCGGCTGTCGCGACGCAGGTAAGCGCCGAGTTCCAGGTTCTCGTGGACGCTCATTTCCTTGAAGACTTCACGTCCCTCTGGCACCTGCACGAGTCCGCGTCGCACCACCTCGTCGGACGGCAGCCGGCCAATGCTTTTGCCGTCGAAGACGATCTCGCCGGCAGATGCGTTGATCAGGCGTGTGATCGCATTGAGCGTGGTGCTCTTGCCGGCGCCGTTGCTGCCGAGCAGCGCGACAATCTGGCCTTGGGGTACTTCGAGCGACACCCTGGACAGCGCCTGGATCGCGCCATACGAGGCGCTTACGCCGCTCAGTTGGAGGAGAGGTTCAGACATCGGCAGTGATTCCCTTGCCAAGATATGCTTCGATGACGCGCTCGTTCGCGGCAACTTCCTGTGGAGTGCCCTCGGCAATCTTCTCGCCGAAAGACATGACGGTGATGCGGTCGGAGATAGACATCACGAGCTGCATCACATGCTCCACCAGTAGCACGGTGATGCCGTCCTTGCGAGCCAGATCGGTGAGCAGATGGTCCAGGCTCTCAATGTCGCGATTACGCAGCCCTGCGGCCGGCTCGTCGAGCAGCAGGAGGCGCGGCTTGAGCGCCAGCGCGCGTGCAATCTCCAGCAGCTTCTGATGGCCGAAGTCCAGGTCGCGCGCACGAGTGGCACGGTCTGCGGTGAGCCCTACCCGTTCGATCAGGCTGTCAACCAGTTCGCGCGTGGCGACGTCCGGTCGACTTAGCAGGCCCTTGAAGGTCGACGCGCTGTGCGAATGGCAGCCCAGCAGGACGTTTTCGTATACCGTCAATTCACCGAACAGTTCCAGGTTCTGGAAGGTGCGCGCCACCCCCAAGCCCGCCATGCGCGAGGGCACCAGGCGCGTAATGTCCTGGCCGTCGAGCGTTAACTTGCCGGCCGTGGGCGTGTAGTAGCGCGAGATGCAGTTGAACGTGGTTGACTTGCCCGCGCCATTCGGGCCAATCAGGGCATGTATGGACCCGCGCTCGACCTCGAACGAGAGCTTGTTAACGGCTGTGAGACCGCCAAATTGAACCGTAAGACCATCCACGTTGAGAAAAGGTACGGCGCTCACGGCGTCACCTCCAGGCTTCCGGCGCCTGCGACGGGGCGCGTCGCCGAAGACGGCGATGCAGCCGTGCCCGGCTCGACGGGCGGGACCCGCGTACTGCGGTCGGCAAACAAGCCCTTGGGCTTGAACATCATGAAGCCCATGAGAATGGCGCCGTAAATGATTTCCTGCACCGACAGGGCCTGGCGCAGCAGCTCGGAAATCAGACCAAAGACGATGGCACCCAGAACCGCGCCCCGCACCGAACCGATACCGCCCACGACGACCATGGTGAGCACCAGGATCGTCGTCTGGAAACCCAGGCTCTCCGGGTGAATGAACGAGGTGAACAAGGTGTACATCCCGCCAGCCATGCCGGCATAAGCGGCCGACAGAGCGAAAGCGCTCTGCTTCATGCGCTTGACGTTCACACCCATGGCCATGGCCGCGACATCGCTCTCGCGCACAGCGCGCAAGGCCGAGCCGTACTGGGAGCGGGACAGCGCTACCGTAAGCCAGAGCATCAACGCCGTGAGCGCGATGACAAAGGGATACGCCGCAGCGTCGTTGGTCAGCTTCATGCCGAACAGCTCTGCTGGCTGCATGCGCATGCCGTTGGACCCGCCGGTCACCTTTTCCCAGTTGAGAAACACCCACTGCATCGCCTCGCCGAAGGCAAAGGTCGCCAACGCCAGGTAGATGTCACGCATTCGTAGCGCCAGCAAACCGATCACGTATCCGAGCACCGCTGAAAGCGCGGCGCCGGCCAGTATCGAAACGATGAAGGGTGGGTGCCAGTTCGTATTGATCAGGCCCGCGGTGTAAATCCCGATGCCATAAAAGGCCGTGTGCGAGAGTGCGAACTGCCCAGCCTCGCCAATGACAAGGTGCATGCCCAAGGCAAGGACCACGAATACCATCAGCAGATTGACCAGATAGAGCACATAGCCCGAGGTGGTGAAGGGCAGAACCAGCAGGACCCCTGCAGCAGCGACCAGCGTAACCCGGTCCATGGGAATGTTTTTCATACTTTCTTCACCTGTGGCTTGCCGCCCAGCAGGCCCTGCGGACGCAACACCAGCGTGATCAGGATCAGGAGGAAGGGGGCAACCACGATGGCATTGGTCGAGACGAACAGGCCCACGAGGTTTTCGACGATTCCCACGATCAGGCCACCCAGCACAGCGCCGGGCAGACTCGTGAATCCACCGACGATGGCGGCCGCATAGGCAAGGATTGCAATGTGCGCGATGTCGGGGGTGATCAGGATCTTTGGCGTGATCAGAATCGCGGCCACCGCCGAGATGACGCCCGACAGGGCCCACACCATCATGCGGATGCGCGACAGGCGGATACCGACGATTTGCGAGGCCTTCGGATTCATGCCGACGGCGCGCATGGCCTTGCCGATGCGCGTGCGGCTGAACATGAAGTAAAGCAGCACCATAACCGTAACGGCCACGATGAAGATCACCACATCCAGTCGCGTGAGAGCGGCATCACCAATGATGACGGCATCGTTGGAGACGATGGAAGGAAGCGAGCGGGGTGTGTCGCCCAAGCCGGTCTGTCGCACCAGCCCCTTGAGCAGATAAGCCAGGCCCAACGTGGCGATGACGAGTTGCACGCCTACTCCCTTGGACGCGGTGACGCGCTCCATCACGACTTTCTGGAACAGCGCGCCAATGAGCGCTACCGTGACAACCGTGAGTGGGACCACCACCGCGAATGGCAAGCCTACGATAAGCAGCAGGGTCAGTGCCACATAGCCACCAATCATGAATATTTCACCTTGGGCGAAGTTGGGAACGTCAGTGGTTTTGAAAACCGCCACGATGGCAATGGCCAGAAGGGCATAGACACTTCCCGTCACAAGTCCGGAAAGAACGCCCTGCTGCAAGAACAGCCAGATGTCGCTAGAGCTCATTTTGGTTAGACCGCCGGCTCTTCGCCAGCGGCCCTTTCCTGACTGTTATTTAGCTGCCGCCGGACCTTGATAAGTCCAGAGGCTGCGGTATGCGCCGGGCACTACGGTCATCGTGTCGCCGTCGAACTTCAGGTAGATGGCGGATTTTTGGCCCGCGTGGTCGGTCGGGGTGAGTTCGATTGGGCCGGCCATGACGCCAGAGTCGAACTTCGTCTTGGACAGCGCGTCCAGAACTTTTTCACGCGTGGGCTGCGGACCAGCGGCCTTTAGCGCATTGACCACCGTCATGGCCGATGGAATCCCATAGGGCATATAAGTCTGCGGGTAACCAGGTTTGGCGGCCAGTTCCGGATAGGCCTGCTTGTACATGTCATAGACCCACTTGAGCTTCGGGCCACCGGCCACGTCGAGCATCACTTCTTGCAAATAGACATTCTTGAATGCCTCTTTATTTCCCACGTTTTCGACCAGCTGCTTCAGGTCGGCCGTGCCGTTCACCGCAATCACGATCGGCTTGTTCCAGCCCAGTTCGTGGGCCTTCTTGACCAGCAGGCTGACCGGGCGTGCATAGGTGGTGATCAACAAAACGTCGGGATTGGCCGCGCGGATCTTGAGCATGGGCGCCGTGACGTCGGTCAGGGTCGGATTGATCGACTGCACCTGCAGATCGACGCCGATCTTCTTCGACTGGAATTCAGCGGCCTCGAGGTTCCAGCCACCATATGCGTCGTCGTGGTTGATGTAGCCAATTTTCTTGGCTTTCAGGTGTTCCTGGGCAAACTGCACCATTGAGCCGCCCACCGCACGCTGGGAGATCGAGAACGCACCGTAAATGTATTTGGACGGTGGGTAGAGAGCGCCGTCGCCTGAGGCATTCAGCATCACGTACGGGATCTTTTCCCGCTCGATGTATTCCCGCGCGCCAACCACAGCACCCGAGCAGGAGCCGCCGTTAAGCAGGAAGACCTTGTCCTGCTCGGTAAGCTTTTTGACCGCGGCGAGCAGATCGTTGGCGCTGCAGCGATCGTCCTCGATCACCAACTCAATCTTGCGGCCGTGAATGCCGCCTTCCTTGTTGACCTTGTCGTAGTACATCTTCGCGGCGTTGAGCACGTCGAAGCCGTAGGCCATGGAGTTCCCCGACAGGGGGGCGAAGGCGCCGATCTTGATCGTTTTGTCGGTCAGGCCAGGTTCCTGCTGCGCTTGCGCGACGTTCAGGCTGGCTGCACAAAGGGCGATGGCGACAGCCAGCGGTTTCATGATTTTCATACGAGTCTCCTTGAAGTGGTCTAGGGAAGGGTCGGGGAAAGCTTGAGGAAGGGTTGTGAAGAAAGGCCAGGCAAAGCTCGGTGGCTTACTGCATGCGGTAACCGCCGTTGACGTCGATCACATTGCCGGTGATGTAGCCCGCTTTTGGCGAGACCAGATACCCCACGGCCTCGGCGCAGTCGTCCACGGTGCCAATGCGGCCCAATGGAATGTTTTGAGAGGCCGCCTGGAGCGCGCCGCTACTGGTGATGGTGCTGCGCAGCATGTCCGTGTCGATCAGGCCGGGGGCGATGGTGTTAGCCGTGATGCCGAGGTGAGCCGACTCGCGCGCAAAGGCCTTGGCATAACCCATGACGGCTGCTTTTGCCCCTATATACGCAGCACTGGACCTATAGCCTCCGAGTTGGGCCGCGACTGAGCCGAAGAACACTACCCGGCCGCCGTCGACGGGATGAGCCTCACGGCGGCGCAGGTACTCGCGGCTGCACAGAAACGCACCGCGTGTGTTCACGGCGAAACTGCGCTCCCAGTTGTCGAGGCTCATGTCCTTGATGAGGGGCCTCTCGCCGCCCGGAAGAATAAGAATGCCCGCCACACAGATCAGCACCGCAACAGGTCCGACATCGGCCTCGACCTCGTCGAAGACACCGGCAACCGCCGCTTCATTCGTCACATCAAGAGTGCGCGAAATATGGCCTGCGCCCAGCGAAGCGCCTACCCGGCGGGCATTTGCCTCATCGATATCGGTGACCACGACTTTCAGGCCCGCGCTGGCCAATTGGCGGCAGATACCTTCGCCGATGCCACGGCCGCCCCCGGTTATCAGGGCGACCCGTTTTTCCGGGAATTGATTGCTCATGTTGCACGATGCCCGGCCTCAAAGGCGGGAAGAAAAAGTTTCGAAGCTGGCGATTGTGCATACATGGAATCTTATTATCCCTAGGGAATACCCTATAAATAGCCTAAAACAGGGTGTCATGTATACTTGGTCAACAAAAGAACTGTGGGTACAAGGCATGCAGACGCTTTCCGAACACGTCACCGAGCAGCTTCGCAACTGGATCCTTGATGGCCGTTTCAAGCCTGGCGAGCGCATCGAGGAAATCCAGGCGGCCGAGCTGATGGGGGTGTCACGTACTCCCGTGCGCGCAGCCCTGTCTTTGCTGGCCAGTGAAGGCCTGATCGACTACCAAGCCAAGCGTGGATACCTGGTGCGCGCCTTCGACCTGGAGGAAATCCTGGCCGCTTATGACGTTCGCTCGGTGCTGGAAGGCCTTGCCTGTCGTCGCGCTGCGCAGCGAGGCTTGCAACCCGAACAGGCGGCCCGCCTCATCGCGTGCCTGACTGAGGGAGACCGCATCCTGGCGAAGGGCCGACTGTTGCCGGAAGACCACGCCCCCTATCAGAAGATGAACGTTGAACTTCACAACCTACTGCTCGAAGCTGCGGGTAACCAGTGGCTCGACCGCTTCGTCGATCAGGCGCACCAGATCCCCTATGCTTCGGACCGCGTTGTGCTATGGGACGTCGACCATGCATTGATCCTGCGGTCCCACGTGGACCATCATCGGATCGTCGAGGCCGTGATCGAACGCGACGCAATGCGGGCCGAACAACTGATGCGAGAGCACGTCCACTACGCTGGCGTCATTCTCAAGAACAACTACCAGCAACTGGACAGGTCGGCGGTTTAGCTAACCCGGCTAAGCGGCCGCACTATACGGTTCGCTGAAATAAGCGATGAAAGACTAAGCACGGCATCGCGCGAAGGCCGAGTCAAAGCGCGGAAGGTTGAGTAAAATCGGCGAAAGCAGCGCTTTAAACACCCTGCTTCGTCCCGTGGCATTCTTTGCCACATTGTTCTTTCTATCCAAGTTGAGATCGGGTGATCCATGACCCAGCCAATCGATGGCGAGGTGGCTTCTCAGCCGCAAAGCGCGCTCGTCGTCGAAGACGATGAGAGCATTGCAAAGCTGTTGGTCGGCATGCTGGAACTGCAGGGGTTTTCGGTCAGACTAGCCGCCGATGGCCGCGAGGCCGTCGCTGAGATCAGGGACGGCAAGCCGGTCGATGTCGCCATTCTGGACATCATGCTTCCCTTTGTGGACGGCTTCGAGCTCGTCACACTTATTCGCTCGCAGGCGGCCTGGAAAGATACGCGCATCATGATGCTGAGCGCCAGAACCCAGGCCAGCGACGTGGGCCACGCACTGGCTGCGGGGGCCAACGACTACATGACAAAGCCCTTCAATCCTGAAGAGCTGGTTTCCCGTATTGCGCGGCTGAAGCTACCTTCAACCCAGGCGGGCGATCTGCACGCCGTGGCGCCCGAAATCTTCATCCGGGCGGCCTGAGCCTGTTCAGGCGCTAGCCCACAAGCTCAGGACTTGGCTGGTGCGTGCACCGTGCTGCCGACGCTGCGGAAAATCCGGACGTAGGGGCGCGTCCTGATCCGCTTTCCGGTGTGCAGTTCGTAGGGCGCGCTGTCATCGCTCGTGACAGAACCGCCGCCACTCAGGCGCTCGACCCGACGGCGATACATCTCCGTCATGGCTGCGTGATGCTCTGCTGCAGCTTCGTACTCGAGCAGCTTGCGGCGGGCTTCGTACAACTGTTCGTCAACCAGCGCATCCACGGGTGTTCGCCTGAAAATATCGGTAAAAAGCTTCATTGCTTGCTCCCTCGGCAGCGACACCACCCACGCCTGCCGCGTCTGTTGCTGTTTTCTTACAGGTGGAAACCCAATGTAGCGGTGGCGAGAAATGAATGCATCAGAAAAGCACAGCGCCAGATGTAGGAAACCCGGCAGCATCCAGGGCGGCGAGCATCCAGGCGGCGAGCGGCTCTTCGGCAGCCCCTCAGGGACGCGGTCCCTGCGGGGTCCCCGCCTGCTGGGCCTGCCGCTTGCGCTTGGACTTATTGAGCGACGGCATCTCGGGCGGCTTGTTGCGCTCGAGATGCTGACGCAGTGCTTCAGCCTCCCTTTCGCGCTTCTTCTTTCGCCAGTTGACGAAAGTGCGTCCCAGAAAAAAACTGATGGCGCTGGTAACTACCAGCAAGAGAGTTCCGACAAGGTCCAAAGGCATGATGGTCTGGTTACGGTCAGTCAGGCAGGAATAGCGCCTGCAAATCATTGAGAAAGTCAAAACCTCGCTCGCTCGGGCGCACGCTTTGCCAGTCGCGCTCGACGAGGCCGCGGCGCAGTGCTTCTTCAAGAGGCCCCTCGAGCGAGCTCAGCGGGAGCCCGGTGCGGCCGGTGTAGTCCTGAAGCTGAAAGCCTGCCCTCAGGCGCATGGCATTGAGCATGAATTCGAAGGGCAGGTCGGCGCGGCTGACCTCGTTTTCCTGCGTAATGGCGTTGCCCTGCAGGGATTTTTCCATATAGAGACGAGGCTCGCGAAAGCGCGTCTGGCGAATCACGCGGTGGGCAAAGCTGAGCTTGCTGTGCGCGCCGGCGCCAATGCCAAGGTAATCCCCGAACTTCCAGTAATTGAGGTTGTGAAAGCACTGATGTCCCGGCCTGGCGTAGGCCGAGATTTCGTAACGCTCCATGCCTGCCGCACCTGTCAGTTCGGTGATGCGGTCGAGCATGGCATACGCCGTGTCCTCTTCGGGAAGCACCGGCGGAAACTTTGCGAACATGGTGTTCGGCTCGATGGTCAGGTGGTAAACCGAGATGTGTGGCGGCGAGAACGCCAGGGCCTGCCGAAGGTCCAGCTCCAACGCCTCCAGCGTTTGCCCTGGCAGGGCATACATGATGTCGAGGTTGAAGGTGTCGAACGCGTCCGCGGCTTCTTCCACTGCAGCAATCGCCTGCCGCCGGTCATGCACCCGGCCCAGTGCTTTGAGGTGCTGGTCGTCAAAGCTCTGAACGCCCACGGATAGCCGCGTAACGCCCGCGGACCGGAAGGCCTTGAACCGGTCTTTCTCGAAGGTGCCGGGGTTCGCTTCAAGGGTAATTTCACAGTCGGCATCGAGTCGAAGGCGTGCCCGAAAATCGGCAAGCAAGCGATCGATCGCCTCGGGAGAAAAAAGGCTGGGCGTTCCACCGCCGATGAAAATGCTGTGAATGACACGGCCCCATATAAGCGGCAGCGCTTCCTCAAGATCGGCCACGAGCGCGTCTATGTACGCCTGCTCCGGCAGCACACCGGCAGCTTCGTGCGAGTTGAAGTCGCAGTAGGGGCACTTGCGAATGCACCACGGCAAATGCACATACAGGGACAGCGGCGGCAGCGACTGCAGTTGCAAGGTGCCCGGCCGCATGTAATGCGTGACGTCTTTCATGTCAGCGGTGCCCCACGGCTTTCATAACCAGCGCTCGCGAATCAGCGCCACCATCTGGCAAGCCGCCTTGCCGCGGTGGCTGTTGGCGTTCTTGACCTCGACCGGCAACTCGGCGAAGGTCTTGCCGAACTCCGGAAGCCACATGATGGGATCGAAGCCGAAGCCGTTGCTGCCGAGGCGCTCGCGCGTGATCTCGCCGCTGACACGGCCCACGGCAATCAGCGGTTCAGGGTCGTCGGCGCTGCGCACGGCCACCAGTGTGCTGACCATGGCGGCCCGCCTGTCCTGCACCTGTTCCATTTGTTCCAGCAAGGCCTGCACGTTGTTGTCGTCACCTTTGGCGTAGCCATGCTGCACCGCATAAAACGCCGTGTCGACGCCCGGCAAGCCACCAAACGCGTTGACACACAGCCCCGCGTCGTCTGCCAGCGCCGGCAGGCCGCTCAGGCTTGCCGCATGCCGCGCCTTGGCCAGGGCGTTTTCCACAAACGTGCGAAATGGCTCTTCGGCTTCAGGCAGACCCAGATCACCCTGGCGAATCAGTTCCAGCCCGAGAGGCGAGAGCATGGCCTGCAGTTCGGCGAGCTTTCCGGCATTGTTGGATGCGAGAACTATCTTCATCAGGATCAGGCGGTCGGGAAGTGAATTAGGCGGCGAACTAGGCGGCGAACTAGGCGGTTAAGGCCAGAGCCGCCTTTTGCAGGGCCACGAGTTCGGCAATGCCTTGCTCG
This sequence comes from Pseudomonadota bacterium, assembly GCA_040385065.1. Taxonomy (GTDB): domain Bacteria; phylum Pseudomonadota; class Gammaproteobacteria; order Burkholderiales; family Burkholderiaceae_C; genus Polaromonas. Next base: position 10,250 of record JAZKIC010000046.1, on the reverse strand, counting down.
GCCAGGGCCAGCAAGTCGTTCATCTCGGCACGCGAGAAGGCGGCCCCTTCGGCGGTGCCCTGCACTTCGACAAAATTCCCCGCTCCCGTCATGACCACGTTCATGTCCGTATCGCAGGCCGAGTCTTCGGTGTACTCCAGGTCCAGAAGCGGCGTTCCGCCGACGATGCCCACCGAGATCGCGGCGACGTGGTCCCGGATGGGCGATTGCGTGATCGCGCCGCTGGCGAGCAGCTTGTTCACCGCGTCCTGCGCCGCCACGAATGCGCCCGTGATGGCCGCCGTGCGCGTGCCGCCATCTGCCTGAATCACGTCGCAGTCCAGGTGAATGGTTCGCTCGCCGAGTTTGACGAGGTCGAACACTGCCCGCATGGAGCGGCCGATCAGGCGCTGGATTTCCTGGGTTCGTCCGCTTTGCTTGCCGCGCGCGGCTTCTCGGTCGCTGCGCGTGTGGGTGGCGCGGGGCAGCATGCCGTATTCGGCGGTAACCCAACCTTCACCGGAACCGCGCTTGTGGCCGGGTACTTTTTCCTCGACGGAGGCGGTGCACAAAACCTTGGTGTTGCCGAACTCGATCAGTACCGAGCCTTCGGCGTGCATGGTGTAGTGGCGCGTCATGCGAACGGCCCGCAGTTGATGGGCCGCGCGGTTGTCGGATCGAATAGTGGAAGTCATGCGCAAGATACCTTCGGGTGGGTAGTGTCCTGTATTGGACGATGAGCCGGGTTGCGTGGAGAGCGCAACACCGGCGTTTGGAAAAGGCAGGAAAAAAGCAGGAGAAGGAACTCAGGCCCTGTTGGCAGCCGAGCGCCTGATCGCTTCGTTGATCTCGGCAATCGAGCGTTCTATCGCCGCGTCGTCGAGCTCGTCGACGAGGGTGTCCGGTGCGCCAGCCTGGATGGTCGAGGCAAACACGCCGTCCATGATGCTGTCGGTAGAGACCCCGCGCGTGGACTCCACGGGATCAGGGGTTTCCCACTCCAGCGCGATCACGGTGACGTTGTCGCAGTGGTCTCCGCCCTTGCGCAAGGCGCTTTCTACCATGTCAGGCACCGCATCGGTCACGCTCTTGTTGGAAAGATGCGTGACGATCTCTTCGTCGGCCAAGGTTCCCCAGAGTCCATCGGAGCACAGCAAAATCTTGTCGCCTTGCGCCAGCGGAATGGGCCCGGTCACGTCGAACACGGGCTTGGTGGGCGAGCCCAGGCAAGTGAACAGGATGTTGCGGTTGATCCTGTCAAGGCGGGCAGAAGGGTTACCGCTTTGCTGCTCGAAATAGGAATGGTCGCGGGTGCGCGTGAACAGCTCGCCGCTCCGAACGACGTACAGGCGCGAATCGCCGCAGTGCAGCCAAGTGGCGTGACCGTCCTGGAGCACGGCCGCCACCAGCGTGGTCCTGGGGGTGTCGAGCATGCCTTTTTCGCTGGCGTAGCGCACGATCTGGTAGTGCGCGGCCATCATGGCTGCGGCGAGAAAGCCGCTGACGTCTTGCAGCACCGGGCTGGCTTCGCGCTGGTACATCGCCGAGATGGCCTGCAGCGCGAGCTGCGCAGCGACCTCGCCCTCGGGATGTCCGCCCATGCCGTCGGCCACCAGGAAAAGGCCGGATTCACGGGTGTAGCAATAGCCCATCCGGTCTTCGTTCTTTTCGCGGCCGCCCTTGCGGCTGACCTGGAACACGGAGAACTTCATCAGCGCATCGACTTCTTGGAGTCAGCCACGATGTTGTCGAACTGAAGGCGCACTTTTTCGCCCACCGTGAGCTTGGTGTAGCGGCGCTCGCCTTCGCGGCTAAGTTCCTTTTGCAGCGCAAACACCGACTGTGGGCGCGACAGAGGGTCAAGCGACATGCACCACTCGACCACTTCGATCAGGTTGTCGGAGTAGACGCCCCGCATGCGGGACAAGGCCAGCGAGAGCCGGTCTTTTTCGAGCCGTTGCGGCACGTCATTGGGCGGGAAGCCCTGCATGGAAGCGTAGATACAGGCTCCGATGGCGTAGATGTCCGTCCACGGCCCCATGGAGGCATCGCGGCGGTACATTTCCGGCGCGGCAAAACCGGGCGTGTACATCGGCCGGATAAAGTTGCCTTCCTTGCTCAGAACCTCGCGCGCGGCGCCGAAATCGATCAGCACGGCGCGGTTGTCGTCGGTGATGAAGATGTTCGCCGGCTTGATGTCCAGGTGCAGCATCTTGTGCTGATGCACGATACGCAAGCCGCGCAGGATTTCGTCGAACAGCGAGCGGATGGTCGACTCACGAAAGACCTTGGGCTTCTTGAGGTCGCGCGCGGTCATGATGAAGTCCTGGAGCGTGCCGCCTTCCAGGTAGTTCATGACCATGTAGACGGTCTCGTTCTCGCGAAAGAAGTTGAGCACGCTCACTACGGAGCCATGCGAAATCTGGGCAAGCGAGCGGCCCTCTTCGAAAAAGCTTTTCAGGCCAAGCCGGTACAGCGAAAGCTTTTCGGGCATCACCTGCGGGAGCAGCTGGCCGGGTGCGCGGGTGGCCAGCGAGGAAGGAAGGTACTCCTTGACGGCAACCTGCTGACCTTCAGAATCCACAGCCAAGTAAACTACGCCGAATCCGCCCGCGGAAAGCTTTCGCACGATGCGATAGCCACCGATCACTGAGTCCGGTGGAAGTGGCGCGGGCTTGACCTTTGACATAAATTCGGTGATGGGTAGCGCAAGCCGCCCCGTACTCATCCCTCTAAAAAGCGTTATCTCCATGTCAGTTTACAGCATGACCGGCTATTCAGCCGTGCAATCGAGTGTCGCTTTGACGCCCGCTAACGGAGATATTCCTGCGGATGCGGGCGCCCGCCTGGGTGTCGAAATCCGGTCGGTGAATAGCCGCTTTCTGGACTTGTCGTTCCGCCTGCCCGACGAAATGCGCCAGGCCGAGCCAGCGCTTCGGGAAATCCTGATTGCCCGCCTCAAACGCGGCAAGGTAGAAATGCGCGTGTCCGTGGAAAGCCTTTCGAGCAGCAGCCTCAAGGCTCCGTCAGGGCTGACTCTTCAGCGCCTGGGTTCGCTGGAAGACACGGTGCAGGCGTGGCTACCCAACGCCCGGGGGCTGAGCGTGGCCGACGTGCTGAGGCTGGCCACCAACGAAGACCGCAAGCCCCACGACTACACCGACGACCTCCTCAAACTCGCCAAAAAGGCACTCAAGGAGCTGCTCTCGGCGCGCGAACGCGAAGGCGCCCGCCTCGCGGTGATGCTGAAAGACCGGACCTCGCAGCTGCGTGCGCTCGCACAGCAGGCCACGCCGCTGGTGCCCAAGCTCGTAGAGCAGCAGCAGGCCCGCTTTCTGGAAAAATGGAAAGAAGCGATGGCCCTGGTCGAAGGGGCCGCCTCCCCCGAGGCCGCCCGCGACCGCGCCCTCACGGAAGCCACGGCCTTTGCCATCCGAATCGACGTAGCCGAAGAAATCACGCGGCTGGCATCCCACCTGGACGAGATCGACCGACTCCTGGCTGCCGGCGGAGAAATGGGCAAGCGGCTGGACTTTCTTATCCAGGAGTTGCACCGCGAGGCCAACACACTAGGCTCGAAATCCACCGCACTGGAACTCACGCGCATATCGGTGGACATGAAGGTCCTGATCGAGCAGATTCGCGAACAAGTCCAGAACATCGAATAAGCGCCCTGCTCCCGGCCAACCCTTCTTCTTTCTTCTTTCTTCTTCCTTTTTCTTCTTAGCCCATGGATTACCCCGGAAACCTCTTTGTCGTGGCTGCCCCTAGCGGCGCAGGAAAATCCAGCCTGGTCAATGCCCTGCTCGAGATCGACGCCGGCGTGCAGCCGGCCGTCTCGCACACCACGCGGCCACCGCGGGGCCAGGAAAAGCATGGCCGTGAATACTTTTTCCTGTCCAGCCAGGAGTTCGACGGCATGGTCGAGCGCAACGCCTTCCTGGAATGGGCTCACGTGCATGGGCACCGCTACGGCACGTCGCGCCACACCATCGAGGAACGCATGGAGCGTGGGGCCGACGTCATTCTCGAGATCGACTTCCAGGGCGCCATCAACATCAAGAGGATTTTTGCCAATGCGGTGCTGATCTTCATCCTGCCGCCCAGCTGGGAAGAATTGCGCTCGCGCCTGCAAAGGCGTGGCGAAGACAGTCCCGAAGTAATCGAATTGCGCCTGAAGAACGCCGCCATTGAAATGGCTCAAGCGTCGAAATTCGACTTCGTTATAATCAACGAGTTGTTCGAACGTGCGCTTTTCGACCTGAAAAGCATTGTCCACGCCCAGCGGCTCAAGTTCTCGGCCCAGCGACGCGCGCGAGCCGACACGTTCAAAGCCCTGAACATTCCCTGAACGCCCATTAACTCAGCCAACGCCCACCGGAGATTCCCATGGCCCGCATCACCGTCGAAGACTGCCTGGAAAAGATTCCCAACCGCTTTCAACTCGTGCTTGCGGCCACCTACCGCGCGCGCATGCTGAGCCAGGGACACGCCGCCAAAATCGAAAGCAAGAACAAGCCCGGCGTCACTGCCCTGCGCGAAATTGCCGAAGGCAAGATTGGTCTGGAAATGCTCAAGAAAGTGCCAGGCTGATCACTCTGCCGGCTCAACAAAAAGCACCGCTTGCCGGCGCTTTTTTTATTCTCGCGCCCGCGTAATGACCAGCAATTGCGAGTGCCTTGCGCCTCGCGATACATTTAAGGCATGAGCGCCCTGCTTTCGCCTGTCGCTGCGCGGCCCACACCGGCAGCTGCCAACGCTGCCGCGGCAAGTTTCGCCGCGCTGACGGCAAAGCTCGACTATCTGAGCCCGGCCGATGTTGAAAACGTCCGGCGCGCTTACCGTTTTGCCGACGAAGCCCATTTGGGCCAGCTACGCAACAGTGGCGAGCCCTACATTACCCACCCCATCGCCGTAGCGCAACAGTGCGCGGAATGGAAGCTCGACGCGCAGGCGCTAATGTCTGCGCTGCTGCATGACGCCATCGAGGACTGCGGCGTCACCAAGCCCGAGCTCATCGAGCGTTTCGGTGCGCCTGTTGCCGAGCTGGTCGACGGCCTCACCAAGCTCGAAAAGCTCGAGTTCAACACCCGGGAAGAAAATCAGGCCGAGTCGTTTCGCAAAATGCTGCTGGCGATGGCGCGCGACGTCCGCGTCATTTTGGTCAAGCTGGCCGACCGCACGCACAACATGCGCACGCTGGGCGACGTGCCGCGCAGCAAATGGGCGCGCATCGCCAGCGAAACGCTTGACATCTATGCGCCCATCGCCCACCGGCTGGGCCTGAACACCACTTACCGGGAACTGCAGGACCTCTCGTTCAGGCACCTTCACCCCTGGCGCTACGCCACGCTTGAAAAGGCCCTGGCCCGCGCACGTGGCCGCCGCCGCGACGTCATCAAGAAAGTCCAGACAGAAGTTGAAGCGGCCTTCGCCGACGCAGCCATCCCCGTGCGCATCCATGGCCGGGAAAAGACGCTCTACTCGATCTACCGCAAGATGGACGAGAAGCACCTGTCGTTTGCGCAGGTCACCGACATCTACGGCTTTCGCATCATCGTGGGCGGCCTCACGGCCTGCTACACCTCGCTGGGCGTGCTGCACCAGCTCTACAAGCCCTTGCCCGGCAAGTTCAAGGACTACATCGCGATTCCGAAGATCAACGGCTACCAATCACTGCACACCACGCTGGTCGGCCCCTTCGGCACCAGCATCGAGTTCCAGATGCGCACGGAGGCCATGCATGTGGTGGCCGAGTCGGGCGTGGCCGCGCACTGGCTCTACAAGGCAACCGATCCTGAAAGTGATGCGTCCCAGCGCCTGGGCACGCAATGGCTGCAGTCGCTGCTCGACATCCAGCACGAAACCCGCGACGCCGCCGAGTTCTGGGATCACGTCAAGATCGACCTCTTCCCCGACGCGGTTTATGTCTTCACGCCGAAGAGCCAGATCATGGCCATGCCGCGCGGCGCGACCATCGTCGACTTTGCCTACGCGATCCACAGCGACATCGGTCACCGAACTGTGGCGGCCAAGGTAAACGGGGAGCAGGTGCCGCTGCGCACTGAACTGCACAACGGCGACGTCATCGAGGTCATCACCGCGCCGTTGTCCAGCCCCAATCCAGGCTGGCTCGCGTTTGTGCGCACAGGCAGGGCACGCTCGAAAATCCGCCATCACCTCAAGACCATGGCGCTGACCGAATCGCAGGATCTGGGCGAAAAAATGCTGGCGCAGGCGCTCAGGGCCGAGGGTATCGAAAAACTGCCCGACCAGGACACCGATCAGCACAGGGTGCTCTGGGAAAAGATCCTGCGCTTCAGCGGCAACCGCTCGCAGGATGACCTGCTCACGGACATCGGCCTGGGCAAGCGCATCGCCACCATCGTGGCCAAGCGCATCGTCTCGCTCCTGGGTGAGTCGGGCGAAAAGCCGAATGCCGTCCTGATGAGCCGCGAGCGTTACACAGCCCACGATGCCGTCTCGCAAGGGTCGCTCCTGCTGGACGGTAGCGAGGGAGGCTCTGTCCAGTTCGCGCCGTGTTGTCGCCCGATTCCTGGCGACGGCATCATCGGCTACCTGGGCCGCGGCGAAGGCCTGGTGGTGCACACCGACGACTGCGCAGTCGCCAAGCGCCTGCAACACCGCGACAGCGAGCGCTTCATTTCGGTCGACTGGTCCGAAGAGCCGCAGCGCCTGTTCGAGACCGGATTGCTGGTCACCGTATCCAACGGCAAGGGCGTGCTGGCCAAAGTGGCCTCGGCGCTCGCCGCAGCCGAGGCCGACATCACCCACGTTGACATGGCGCAGGAGTCACCACAGGATGCGGCCGACCTGCGCTTTGGCGTCGCGGTGCGCGACCGGGTGCATCTGGCCGCAGTGATTCGCCAGGTCAAGCGCACACCCACCGTGCTGCGCGTGCAGCGGATCAAGCCGGGGCTTTAGGCGGCCTCTGCGCGATGCCCTCACTTCGGGATGATCCGAACCTGAGTTCGAGACAAGCAAACGACACGTTCGTTTTCCCCGAGGTATCGAAGGGTCTGCGCGCTGTGAGAGGCATCCACACCTCCGTTCACCCTGAGGTATCGAAGGGTCTCTGCGCGCTATGCGAGGCATCGGGGCGCACCCCGCTTGCAAGCCAGATGGCTCGCCGGCTTCTATACATCAGCCCGAACGGAGAAAAATCGGGGTCTGGTCGAGCCAACCACACCTGCCTGGGGTATCGAAGTCTGCGCGCTGTGCGAGGGAACCACACCTCCGTTCACCCTGAGGTATCGAAGTCTGCGCGCTGTGAGAGGCATCCACACCTCCGTTCACCCTGAGGTATCGAAGGGTCTGCGCGCTAGGCGAGGCAACCGGGGCGCACCACGCTTGCACGCCAGATGGCCCGCTTGCTTCTATAGCTTGCGTACTTGGTTCTGAGCCCGTCTAAGGATCAGGGCGAACGGTTCAAGTGTCAGGGACGTCGAGAGTGGCGGCGCCACGCGTATCTGACACCCATACTCAGGCCCCAGGCGTCGGGTACCTGACCTCCACCACTTCAAGCGTGCTCGGGCCATTGGGCGTCATCAGCGTCACTTCATCACCCACGCGCGACTTGAACAAGGCACGTGCCACCGGCGCCACCCAGCTGATTTGCCCCTTTGACGTATCGGCCTCATCGACGCCCAGGATGGTGACGGTTCTTTCCTCAGCGCCGTCTGCGACGTAAGTCACAGTCGCGCCGAAAAACACCTGGTCATTGCCGTAATGCACCGACGGGTCGGCGACTTCGGCCATCTCTAGACGCTTGGTCAAAAAGCGGATGCGGCGGTCAATTTCGCGGAGGCGTTTTTTGCCGTAAATGTAGTCGCCGTTTTCGGAGCGGTCGCCATTGCTCGCGGCCCAGTGAACGATCTCGACGACCTTCGGGCGCTCGTTGTCGATCAGGTCCAGCAACTCGGCTTTCATGCTGGCATAACCGGCGGGCGTCATGTAATTTTTGGCGCCGGGCGCAATCGCAGGCAACGCAGAGCCGAGCTCGTCGTCGTCCTCGGGTGCGTCGCTCTCACGGGTGAAGGCTTTGTTCATGGAGATTCAAAGATAGCACCCGGCGGTGCGCCATACAACGCCAACGATAACGCCAAGGCCAATGCCAAGCACAACGACAGCGCCAACGAAAAAGCCCTAGAACAGTGATGTTCTAGGGCTTACGTTTGGTGCGGCTGGCAGGAATTGAACCCACGACCCCTTGGTTCGTAGCCAAGTACTCTATCCAACTGAGCTACAGCCGCTGAGCCTCAAATTATAACCCAAAGAAAGCGGGCTTCAGAAATTCCCAGCCGGGTGCCGGAGGTGCCCCGACAGTTCGCCGACAATCGCGGTCCTGATAGCTTCTATTTGCCCATGAACAGCTCACCCACCGAATCGCCTCCGCAGCCCACCCCTGAAGTTGCGCCGCAAGCCTCTGAACCGGGCCGCCAGCGCCGTGCAATGCCCGTGCTCGAGAAATTGTTCGAGCTGTACCCGCATCTGTTCGGCAGCGAATTCCTGCCTCTCAAACTCGGTGTTTTCCAGGAGCTGATGGCCAGGCACCCCGGCGATTTTCAGAAGGAAGACCTGAAGCTCGCCTTGGGCGTGCACACGCGCTCGACGCGCTACCTGCAATGCATAGCGGCACGCAAGAAGCGCCACGACCTCGATGGCAATGCTGTCGATGACGTCAGCCCCGAGCATGTCTACCTGGCACTGCTGGAATTGTTTCGCCGTCGCCAGGGGCGCTCACCGGAGAACCTCTTGCCCAAGCTCAGGAATCAATTGATTGCTGCGTACGAAGCTTCCGGCTTGACGCCACACGAGTACGTCGCCCGTGTTCAATCGGCTGATGCCGAAGCCACCACGTTTCTGACCGAAGCGCTCGGCGAACATGCGCAAACGCTTGCCCGGCGTGAAGCACTGGTCAAGGCCTTCAAGACCAGCGGAAAGACACCGGCTGAATTTGCAGACATGTACGGCATCGATCCTCGCGATCTGCAGCGCGCCATCGGCTGACATTACAAAGCTCCGGGCTGAGCGCCGACCGGCAAAAGGCTATTGCCGGGTCAGAAACGCGCCAGTGTCGGACAAGCGCGACAGACCGCGACTGATGTGCCATGGCCTGCCCGGCGCGTGACGATGGCTACAGGTGCGGCGTGGCTTGCACGTTGTTAACGCCCGCCGGCACCGCAAAAAAGGAACCGCCATGCTTAAGACATCCATGACCATTACTGCACTCGCGCTGAGCACTCTGACGCTGGTCGCCTGCGACGTCAAAAAGACCCAGGAAGGCAACGTTACCGTGCCTAAGGTCGAAGTGACCAAGACCCAGGAGGGCAATGTCACCTTGCCCAAGTACGAAGTCACGCCGCCCGACGTGAAGGTAGGCACCACGGAAAAAACCGTGACTGTACCCACCGTGAAGACCGAGGAAAAAAAGGTCGAGGTACCCACCGTTACCGTCACACCGGCTGAAAAGAAATAGCGGGCAAGGCGCCTGCGGTAAGCGCCGTTCCGTGCGGCATCGCACGGACCACGCTGAAACCTCAGCGCCTAACTGCTGAGCTCGCGACATTTTCGCAACACGAGCACATCCATGCGCTGAATCTGCTGTGCATTCGAACTCCGACGATTTAAGGTTGAGCTTCCTTAATCTGGAGTTTCCAATGAGTTCGATGCCCCTCGCCCAAGCGCGGACAAGCCGGTTGCACAGCCGGGTTCGTGACCTTCCTGAGTTGCCGGTAATCTGCGCCGCGTGGGAACGCCAACATTCCAGGGAAGTCCGCCAGCTTGCCTGGCTTGCCATTGAAATGGGCGAGCTGCTCACCGACCGCCTTTCGCAAGGCGGCAAGCGAGGCGAACTCAAGGCCATGATGGATTTGCACATCGACTGCATCAAGGCCCTGACCGTGCAGCGCGGCATCAAGCTCGATGCCGTCAACAAGGCCAGCGAGGGTTTGGTCAGAGCCATAGAAACCACGGCGTATCTCGCCATGCTTCCGGACTGAACCTTAGCGTAGAGCCGCAACGGGGCTCGAAACTGGTGACGAAGCGCCTGTGTTAGGGTCGAGCTCTCTTCAGGAGCCCGCATGCTAATTCGCCTGCTTTACGTCAGCCGCCCGGTCGGACCCCAGACCACCACGGTCACCGAGTCGATCCTGCGCACCGCCCAGGCGCACAACAAACTCAACGGCGTAACGGGGGTGTTGATTCATTCTTAAAACTGAGCCAGTTTTGAAGTAATTCACGCGGAAATT
>JAZKIC010000045.1:0-46412 GCA_040385065.1 Pseudomonadota bacterium | reverse complement strand
GCCAACGCCAACGCCAACGCCAACGCCAACGCCAACGCCAACGCCAACGCCAACGGCACCAAACCATGACCCTGAGCTATCTGGATTTCGAATACAGCGAAGACGCCGCAGGTGCGGGGTCTTTCGATGCGGTTGCCTCTACCCTGGCCGAGCGCGTGCCGGCCGTGCTTGCAGAACTCAACGTGGTGCTCCGCTGGGCTAACGACAGTTTTGCCGGCTTGCTCGGCCCGCTCGACGAGGGCTTCGAGTGGGACGTGCAACTGAGCTGTTCGCGCGAGTCTGTGGCGCTGGACAAGATTGCTTTTGACCTGGAGCGCCAGAAAGTGGTGATCTTGCCCGGCGAAGCGGGCCCTGAGCGCCACACCCTCAGTATCTCGATCTCGGGAACGCCTGCGTTCTGCGATGCGTTTCGCGAACGCTTCGGCGTCGACTGAGCGGGCGCCGACGAACCGCGCAGCAAAGCTCTAAGGCCGCGCTGCGCCAGGGCATGGGCTTTCCGCCATACTTGAACGCCAAGCCGCTTTGTGGCGCGCCGTGCGCCTCCATTCATGAACCCCACAGCTACTTCCACCTCCACCGACAAGGCCAAGCTTCGATTTCTCCTGCTCGAAGGCATTCATCCGTCGGCCCTCGACGTCCTGCACGCGGCGGGCTACACCCAGATCGAAAGCCTGCCGGGCGCGTTACCTGATGCCGAGCTCAAGGCCCGGATTTCCGACGCGCATTTCATCGGCATCCGCTCGCGGACGCAGCTCACCGCCGAGGTGCTCGCCCATGCCGACAAACTCGTGGCCATCGGCTGCTTCTGCATTGGCACCAACCAGGTTGATTTGATGGCCGCACGCGAGCGCGGCATCGCCGTATTCAATGCGCCCTATTCGAATACCCGCTCGGTCGCCGAACTGGTGCTGGCCGAGGCCATCCTGCTGCTGCGCGGCGTGCCCGAGAAAAGCGCGGTGGCGCACCGCGGCGGATGGTTGAAGTCGGCCGAAAACGCCTATGAGATTCGGGGCAAGACGCTCGGCATCGTCGGCTACGGATCGATCGGCACGCAGCTGTCGGTGCTGGCCGAAGCGCTGGGCATGCACGTGGTGTTCTACGACGTAGTCACGAAACTGCCCTTGGGAAACGCGCGGCAGGTGCTCAAGCTGGCAGACCTGCTGGGCCAGTCCGATGTGGTCAGCCTGCACGTGCCGGAAACGCCAGCCACGCAGTGGATGATGGGCGCGGCCGAAGTGGCGGCCATGAAGCCCGGCAGCGTGCTGATCAATGCGTCGCGCGGCACGGTGGTCGAGATCGAGCCACTGGCTGAGGCTTTGAAAAGCCGCAAGCTGCTGGGGGCCGCCATCGATGTGTTTCCCGTGGAGCCGCGCAGCAACAAGGATACGTTCGAGTCACCGCTGCGAGGCCTGGACAACGTGATCCTCACGCCCCACGTGGGCGGCTCGACGATGGAGGCGCAGGCCAACATCGGCATCGAGGTTGCTGAAAAACTCGTCAAGTACAGCGACAACGGAACCTCGACGTCTTCCGTCAACTTCCCGGAAGTCGCGCTTCCCGCGCATCCCGGAAAGCACCGCCTGCTGCACATTCACCGCAACGTGCCCGGCGTACTCGGTGAGATCAACCAGATCTTTTCCGACAACAACATCAACATCGCTGCGCAGTACCTGCAGACCAACGAGTCGGTAGGCTACGTGGTGATCGACATCGACGCGGCATATTCGGACATGGCACTGGCCAAGCTGGGCCAGGTGCGCGGGACCCTCCGGAGCCGCGTGCTGTTCTAAGGCTCGCTCGCCGTCGCGCTGACGCCTGAAGAACCCGACTAACCGTGCAATCCATCGCTCAACCCGGCGTTCTGGCCACGCTGCTGGCGGCCGTGCTGTTCGGCGCCGGCACGCCGCTGGCCAAGCTGCTCCTGGTTCAGACCAGTCCCTGGCTGCTGGCTGCTTTGCTGTACCTGGGCTCGGGCCTCGGACTTTTTCTGCTTCGGCGCATGCGCCGGGCAGAGCCCGTGCGCATGCCGCCCGAGGAGCGCAAGTGGCTGGCCGGTGCCGTGATATCGGGCGGCATGGTCGGGCCGGTCCTGCTGATGCTCGGTATCTCGGGCATGCCGGCTTCGGGCGCATCGTTGCTGCTGAATGCGGAAGGGGTGCTGACCGCGCTCATCGCGTGGTTCGTCTTTCGCGAGAACTTCGACAGGCGCATCGCGCTGGGCATGCTGGCGATCGTCGCGGGCAGCGTGGTACTTTCGTGGCCGGGCGAAGCACGCATCGGCAGCGCCTGGCCTGCCCTGGCCGTCATCGGCGCATGCCTGGCCTGGGGCGTGGACAACAACCTCACGCGCAAGGTCTCGCTGTCCGATGCCTCATTCATTGCCATGGTCAAAGGCCTCGTGGCGGGTAGTACGAACCTGGTGCTGGCCCTGGCGCTCGGCGCCACATGGCCGGGCGCGCCCATCGTCCTTGCAGCAGCCTTGCTCGGCTTTGCCAGCTATGGTGCGAGCCTTGCGCTGTTCGTGCTGGGATTGCGCCATTTGGGTACCGCACGTACAGGCGCGTACTTTTCGATAGCGCCGTTCGCCGGCGCGCTGCTGGCCGTCTTCTTGCTGGGTGAGCCTGTCACGCTGCCGCTTCTGCTGGCTGGAAGCTTGATGGCCCTGGGGGTCTGGCTGCACCTGACCGAAAAGCATCAGCATGAGCATTCGCACGAGCCGATGGAGCACAGCCACGAGCATGTGCATGGGCTGGGCGACGACCATCATGCGCATGAGCACGACACCCCCGTTGTGGCGGGCACGCGCCACTCGCATACGCACAGGCACGCAAGTCTCGCCCACACCCATGCTCATTTCCCGGATGCACACCATCGTCACGTGCATTGAACATAGGGAGTCGAGTTCCTCACGCGGGCAGGCCGGTACCCCACGCTGGTGAAAGCCCTGCGATGGCCGCCGCGCTGCGCTGCGGATAGGCGCGTTCCTACGCAAGGCCTGAGTCAGCGCCGACACGTCGATCGCAGGGAATAGCTAATGTGAGCAACATGCAGCTCTCTGTGGCTGTGAGAGACGGGCCTGCCATGCAGATCAGCGCTTTCATTGTTGAGGACGAACCGGACGTCAGGGCCATTCTGGTCGAGGCGATGGAAGAGATAACGCCCATGCGTTTTGTCGGCCACGCGGAGACCGAACGCGACGCTCGCCAGTGGCTATGCGAGCATGGTGATGACTGGGACCTTGTCATCGTCGATCTCTCGCTTTCTGAAGGTTCCGGTTTGGGTGTTCTGGTCAATTGCGGCAACCGAAAGCCCAACCAGAAGGTGGTGGTGCTCACCAGTTTCAGCCTGTCCAATATTGCGAATCGTTGCCTTCAGCTCGGTGCGGATCAGGTTTTCGACAAGGGCGAAGATGTGGAGAAATTCGTCCTGTACTGCCGGGAGCATGCGCGCCGGCTGAGCGGGCTCGAGCCGCTCCACTAGACGTCTCCTCCGTCGTTTCGACCGCGCCGGCTTGCGGCGTTGCCCGATCGGGGAACTCCTACATCGAATGCGTGACATTGCTGCTGCCTTTGACGCACGCGTGGCGCTGAAGTGGACTTGAGTCAGCCCCTTGCGAAAGGAGTCGAGCCATGAACCCCATGCTTTGTTCTTCGTCCCGCAGAGTCCCCAGATTCCGCGGAATTGGCAAAGACCCCAAACCATCGGCACTTGAACGAACCGCGCGCTGGCTTGTAGTGATGGCGTCGCTGGCATCTGCTGCTGGCGGATCGCCAGCATTCGCGCAGACCGGCACGGGCGCGGCGACTGCACCTTCATCCGCAGCCGTACGCGCCAGCGAGGACAAGAGCCTGATGGCCGATCTGGTGCACGCCAACCTCGCCGAAATCGAGACGGGCCGCCTCGCACTTGAAAAAACGCAAAACCCGCAAGTCCGCAAATTCGCGCAGCTCATGATCGACGACCACAACACCGCGCTCAACGAGCTCAGGCTGATTGCGGCCAACAAGAACATCGCGCTTCCCGAGAGTACGGATCTGCAGCACAAGGCTCTCGCCACGGCCCTCAAGCTGCTGTCGGGTGACACTTTCGACAGGCAGTACATCGCGCGCAGCGGGGTCAACGACCATGAGCGCACGCTGCAGTTGCTGGAAAAAGCGCAGAACGAGGGGCGCGACATGGAGTTCAAGGCCTACGCCTCCAAGATGGTGCCCATTGTTCGTGAGCACCTCACGATGGCGCGTCAGCTGGACAACCGGAAGAAATAACTCGGGCGCAGGAAAGGGCCGGGCGCCCGGCCCGTTTCGATTGGCAAGACGGTCGTGTAGGCAAGGGCTGACGAGATGAGCGGCCTATCGCGCGCACACGCCAGCGGGAGAGTCTGCAAGATAAGAGATCGCCACCGCACAGCGCCTATGTCGTGCTTGCCGCGGTTGCTTTGTCCCACCTTGCCAGGCTACTTTTCATGAACCCGACGTCGCCATCACCGGAACCGATCCCGCCTTCACCGGCGGGCGCACGTGACGAGGGGCTCGTCATCCCGGTGGTGCGGGAGGAGCTCGAGGTCGAGCGCGTGGTGGAACACGTGGGTACCGTGCGCCTGCGCAAACGTATCCATCACGTCAGTGAACCGGTCGACGCCTCGGGCTTTCGGGAAGTCGTCGAGACACTGCGCGTGCCGGTAAACGAGCCAGCCGAACGACGCGAGCCGCCCTGGCAGGACGGCGAGACGCTGGTGATTCCCGTCTACGAAGAGCGACTCGTCACACAACTTTTCGTGGTGGAAGAGCTAAGGGTTGTCCGCCGCCGGGAATTCTTCGGCGGCCAGGAAGACGTGGACTTGCGGCAGGAAGAAGTCATTGTCGAGCGCCTGGATCCTGCTACGCAGCAGTGGATTCCGGACGTTCGCTGATGACCGTGCCCTTCAATTCAAACTCAGGAGTCAAGCAATGCAAACAGTAGTGGGTGTTTTCGACACGATGGACGACGCAGAAGATGCACGGGAAGCGCTGATCCAGGCGGGCTTTGGAGAAAGTTCAGTTCGCGTGCAGTCTCAGGCGTCCGCGCGCGAAGGCTCTGACGTTGAAACGCTCGAGCGACCCGACGAAACCCATGAGTCCGAAGGGTTCATGGCAAGCGTTTCGCGTTTTTTCCGTGATCTTTTCGGGACGGAGGACGAGCATGTCGGCCACTATTCCGAGCACGTGCGTCGTGGCGGCTCCGTCGTCACGGTTGACGTCGACGATGAAAGCCGCGTCGAGAACGCGCGTTCGGTTCTGGCCAGCGCAGGCGCTGTAGACATCAACAAGCGTGCCGAAAGCTGGCGTGAAGCCGGCTACTCGGGCTCCGACGCGACGGCGCGCCCGCTTCAGGACGAAGCCCGAGGATCGGAGCGCGAACGCGTGCTGCCGGTGGTCCGCGAGGAACTCGAAGTGGGCAAGCGCGAGGTCGACCTGGGCGCTGTGCGTGTGGTCTCTCGCATGCAGACACGTCCGGTGGAAGAGCAGGTCGAATTACGCGAGCAGCGTGCCGATATCGAGCGCCGTCGGGTTGATCGCCCGGCGACGGAGGCGGACCTCAATGCATTCAAAGAGGGCACCATTGAGGTTCACGAAACGGCCGAGCGCGCTGTCGTGAACAAGAGTGCGCGCGTGGTCGAAGAGGTTCGGGTCGGCACGGAAACCTCTTCCAGGACGGAGACCATTTCAGACCAGGTCCGGGACACGGTAGTGGACGTCGAGCGCGACAGCGACCGGACGGGACGCGGCGAGCGCATGGGTCGTGACGACCTCGATTCGCGTAGCAACCGCGCCGGCCAGGGCCTGGCTGGTGACTACGACGATGACATGCGGAACGAATTTCGGCGGCACTACGAAGGTAACTACGCGTCTATGGGTGAGGGTGCTTATGAGGATTACGAGCCCGCTTACCGTTATGGATCTGAACTGCACTCGGACACGCGCTACGCCAATAGATCCTGGGACGAGGTCGAGCTCGACGCACGCAATGACTGGGCCGAGCGTTATCCGAACAGCAGCTGGGAGCGTTTCAAGGCAGCGGTACGGCATGGCTGGGACTCCATGACGGGCCGTCGCTGAGCGAGGTGAGGCGGAATGGCGCACTTGCAGTGCGCCATTCCCGGTTGCAGGGCTGCCCGGCCCAGGCAACCGCTCTGCGCACTTTACGGGCGCAGGGGAAGCTGCCTGCGCCGCAGGGTGGCTAGTCCGGTAGAACGGTTGTCCGTCGCTCACACTCCATGACCTCAGACACACACTCTCCCGAGGTTCAGCAACTCCTCGACGGATTTCTCAAGTACAACCGGGACCACGCGCTCATCTGCCTGGATTGCAACGGCACTGTTACGGCTTGGCTCGGTGCGGCGGAAGAACTGCTGGGTTACTCCAGCGATGACGCTGTCGGCCATCCGCTGGGGAAGATTTTCATTCCCGAGGACCGGCGCATGGGCCTGGACAAGCATGAGCTTGAAGTGGCGCGCACCGACAGCCGCGCCGAGGACGACCGCTGGCACCTCCGCAAGGACGGCACGCGCATCTGGGTGACGGGCACCGTAAGTCCGATCCGGAACGAGGCGGGCACCTTGCTGGGCTTCGTCAAGGTCATGCGCGACCGCACCGACCTGAAGGCACAGATCGAATCACTGGAGACGCAAGGTGCGAGCTTGCGCCAGTCGCGGGAGCGCGTCCATGTGTTTCTGAAGACGCTGGGGCACGAGCTTCGCAATCCGCTGGCGCCGTTATCCAGCGCCGTTCA
The DNA here is from genome assembly GCA_040385065.1 of Pseudomonadota bacterium. Taxonomy (GTDB): domain Bacteria; phylum Pseudomonadota; class Gammaproteobacteria; order Burkholderiales; family Burkholderiaceae_C; genus Polaromonas. The sequence goes on along the minus strand of JAZKIC010000045.1, from coordinate 39,644 downwards.
CATCATCGACCGCGTGACGCACGAGCCCCGCGTCCAGGGTGCATTGAAGATCATCACGCGCCAGCTCGATGCACTGATGAGCCTGGCGGACGACTTGATGGACGTGGCCCGACTGGAAGAGGGCAAGGTTACGCTTTGCCTGGAGCGCGTCGATCTTCGCCTGGTGCTGCAGCAGGCGGTGGATGGCCTGCAGAACGAAGCGGCCGAGAAAGGCCTCATGCTCAGGTCGGTGCTACCCGCAGGAGCGCTCGAAGTCGAGATCGACGCGCCGCGCTTTCAGCGGCTGGTGCTCAATCTCATCGGCAACGCACTCAAATACACGCTTGAAGGCGGCAGCGTCTGGGTTAAGGCCACGCTGGAGGGCGGCGATGTGCTGATGCGCGTGGAAGACACGGGTATAGGCATAGCACCCGAGGTGCTGCCGCGCATCTTCGAGCTGTTTACGCAGGAGCCCGGTGCGGCCGAGGTCGCACCGCAAGGCCTCGGCGTGGGACTGGCCATGGTGCGGGAAATCGCGCAGCTGCACGGCGGCAGCGTGCAGGCCCGCAGCGGCGGGCGCGGCAAGGGCGCGGAGTTTACGGTGCGGTTGCCGGTGGCAAGGGCAGGCGGCTGAACGGCCAGCCCCTTCGCCCGGCTGTGGGAGCGATCAGCCGAACACCGTGACCCACAGGCTCTGGATCGCTTCCCGCTCGAGCTGGAGCGCGGGCGGCGTCACTTCGGTGGGCTCCTCGTTCAGGCGCGCCTTGTGCTGCACGCGGCGCAGTTCGCGGTAGGCGCGGGCCGCCCGCTGTCCGAGGCCGGGCGGCAACAGGCCTGCCTGCTCGGCTCGCTGCAGCAGCGCAATGTTGCCCACGTTGTCGGCCAGCTCCGGATGCCGGGCGGACTGTGAAAGCACGAGGAACTGCACAGCGAACTCTGCATCGACCATGCCGCCAGACGCGTGCTTGATGTCGAACTGCTCGACCGGCGCCACGGCAGTCGAAGCAGGCCCGCCGTCGATGCGCCGCGCGGACGCGACACTCCGCGGTGGATGTGCCGAGCGCACCTTCTCGCGCATGGCCACGATTTCCGTTCGCAGCGCCGCGACATCGCGCTCGGCGGTGATCACGTGGTGGCGGACTTCGTCGAAGCGCTGGCGCAGCGACTCGTCACCCAGCACGAAGCGCGCGCGCGTCATGGCCTGGTGTTCCCACGTCCATGCCGTGTTGCTGCCGCGCTGCTGCTGGTAGTTGGAGTAGGCCTGAAAGCTCGTGACGAGCAGGCCCGAGTTGCCATTGGGACGCAGGGCCGTGTCGATCTCGAACAGATCGCCTTCGGCCGTCTTGATCGTCAGCCAGTTGATGAGTTTGCGTACGTAGGCCGCGTAGATCTCGCCGGCCTGCTCGTGCGTGTCGTCGTAGACAAACACGATGTCCAGGTCGCTGCCATAGCCGAGCTCTTTGCCGCCCAGTTTGCCGTAGGCAATGATGGCGAATTGCGGTGTTTCGCGATGCCGCGCCTTGAGGCGCTTCCAGCACCAGTCGGCCGTGATCCGGAGCACCGCCTCGGCCAGCGCGCTGAGTTCGTCAGCCACCTGCTCGACGCTCAGGATGCCCTCCAGGTCACGCGCGAGCGTGCGAAACACTTCGGCGTGGTGGGCCCGGCGCAGCAGATTGAGGCAGGCCTCCTCATCGTCTTCGCCCGTGCGCCGCAACGACTCCACCCGCTGCTGCAGGTCCCCGTAGAACGCGGCGGCATCGAAACGCTGGTGCAGCATGTCGTCGTTCGCCAGCTCGTCGATAACGCCCGGATGTTGCAGGAGATAGCGGGCGGGCCATTTGGCGGCGCCCAAAAGGCGCAGCAGACGCTCGTGCACGGCGGGCCGTTCGAGCAGGAGGGCGAGGTAGCTCTCGCGCCTCAGCAGCGGCTCGATCCAGTCGAGGAGCCGCACAGCTGCGTCTTCGGGCACTTTGTTTTCAAGTAGCCAGGAAGCCGTGCGCTGGACCAGCCTCGAAAGCCGTGCGCGCGAGTCCTCGCGCAGCGCGAGCACCCGGGGGTGCTGGCGCCACAGCTGCAGGCGCGCGCGGAACTTTTCAGGTGAATGCAGCGCGATCTGATCGATCAGTTCGTCGAGTTCCTGCGGCAGCGCAGCCGGCAGCTTGCGGCAGCCTTTGCATTCCGTGGAGCCGCCCAGAAGCTTGTCGAATTCTTCAGCCACCAGCTCGCGGTGCATGTCCAGGTCACCCAGAAACTGGCAGCAGTCTGCATAGCCCAGCGTCGCGGCGATCCAGGCGAGGTCGTCGTCGCGCGTCGGCAGCACGTGGGTCTGCTGGTCGTCGAGGTACTGGATGCGGTGCTCGACCTGGCGCAGGAAGCCGTAGGCGAGAGCCAGGGCATCGGCTGTAGGCTGCGGCATCAGTCCGGCGTTGGCCACCCGCTGCAGGGCGCTGACGGTCGGGCGCGTGCGCAGCTCTGGAAACTGGCCGCCGCGCACGACCTGAAGCAGCTGCACCGTGAACTCTATCTCGCGGATGCCGCCGCGTGAAAGCTTGACGTCGTTGGCGCGCTCGGGATGCCCGGCGCAGCGGCGCACGGCCTGCTCGCGGATCTGGCGGTGCAGCACGCGCAGCGAGTCGAAGACGTTGTAGTCGAGATAGCGGCGAAAAACGAAGGGCAGCACCGACCCGCGCAACAGTTGCGCCGAGCCGTTGCCCAGGCAGCTGAGCGGCGCCACCACGCGGCTCTTGAGCCAGGCAAAACGCTCCCACTCTCGCCCCTGCGCCTGGAAATACTCGTCCAGTGTCGCCAGCGAAACCGCGGCCGGGCCGGAATTTCCGTTCGGCCGGAGGGCGAGGTCGACCCGAAAGACGAATCCGTGCTCGGTGGTTTCTCCGATCAGGCTGTAGATGGCCTTGACCTGGTGCGCGAAATACTCATGGTTCGAAATGCTACCGCGGCCGTCGCTGCGCCCGGCGGTGTTTCCGTCGTGGTCGTAGACGTAGATCAGGTCGATGTCGCTGGAGACGTTCAGCTCGCGCGCGCCGAGCTTGCCCATGCCGACGATCCAGAGCTGGGCTCGGGCGGGTGGTGTGCTGGGGCCGGCCGGGGTGTTGGGGTCGACGCTGGCAATCGGCGCGCCGTAGAGCGCATCCAGCGACTCGCAGGTGGTGCGCACGGCCACATCAAGCGCGAGTTCAGCGAGCTCGGTCATGGCACGGGTTACATCGGCCAGTGACGCGCGGCGTTCGCAATCGAGCACAGCCAGACGCTCCATGACGAGCTGGCGCAACACCCGAAGTGCTGCGCCGGTGGGCAGTTCCTGTGCGAGCAAGGCCGCGAACGTAGCCTGCATTGTCTCGCGCACTGGGGCGCCTTCGGCCAGCAAGGGTAAATAGTGCGGATAGCGGCGCCGGATCCGCTGGACAAAGCGCGAGTAGGCCGCAAGGTCGGCATCCGGCCCCACGTGAACGGGCGATTCAGTCGGGGTCATGACGGCGGGAAGGGCGGACGGCAGAGTCATCTCTCAAGGGGAAAAATATCGTTTTTAGTGGCTGAACGCCCTTCAGCCGCGACAGTCATAATTCCCATGCCGATGGATCAAACGACCCTGTCCCAGACCCTGCTGCCGTCCCGAGGTATTCGCTGGGCCGCTGCTGTCGCGCGGTTGCTGCTTTGGCTCGTGGTGGCCTTTTGGGTGCTCCTCGGACTCAGCTGGGGGCTCCTCCATGGCTGGATTGTGCCGCGAATCGAAGACTTCCGCCCACGGCTGGAAGCAGTAGCCAGCCGGGCGTTAGGCATACCCGTCACCATCGGCGCCATCAGCGCCCGCTCCACCGGGCTGATTCCCTCGTTTGAGTTGAAGGATGTGAGCCTGCTCGACCATCAGGGGCGCGCGGCCTTGCGCTTACCCAGCGTGGTTGCGGCAGTTTCACCGCAGTCCCTCTGGGGCCTGGGCTTCGAGCAGCTTTATCTGGATAGCCCCGAACTTGATGTACGCCGCGCCGCCGATGGCCGGATCTTCGTTGCCGGCCTCGAGGTCGCACGCAACATCCCGGCCGACGAAGGGCAGTTGCTGGAATGGCTTTTTTCGCAAGAGGAGCTGGCTTTTCGCGGCGGCACGGTGCGCTGGACCGATGAGTTGCGCGCAGCGCCGCCGCTGGTCCTGACCAACGTCGACTGGGTGCTGCGCAATCCGGGCAAGCGCCACATGATGCGCCTGGATGCGACGCCGCCGGCAGAGTGGGGCGAGCGCTTCAGCCTGCGGGGTATTTTTCGCCAGCCGCTGTTGCATACCCGACATGGCAACTGGCGCGCCTGGACGGGCCAGCTTTACGCCGAATTCAGCCGCATGGACGTGGCGCAGCTACGCCAGTATGTGCGGCTCGATGACCTCGGGCTGGACCTCACCGCGGGAAGCGGCGCCTTGCGCGCATGGGCCGATGTTTCGCTTGCCGAGGTGGCGGGTGCCACGGCGGACGTTTCCCTGCAAGGTGTCAACCTGCGTCTCGGGCAGGAGCTGCAGCCTATCGCCCTGCAGTCACTGCAGGGGCGATTCGGGGGCAGGCGCCTGGCTACCGGGTCGCAATTCTCGACCGAGGACCTGCAGTTCCAGACCGCCGAAGGCCTGGCCTGGCCGGGAGGCAATGTGGCGATTACGCGCACTGACGCCGAAGCAGGCAAGCCCGAGCGTACGGAGCTCAAAGCCGATCGGCTCGATCTGGCAGCGCTCGCACTGATCGCGGACCGGCTGCCGATCGACGCCGCGACGCGGGCTGTGGTTGCCAGCTTTGCGCCGCGCGGCCTGGTTGAAAAGATCGATGCGCAATGGCAGGGGCCGTTGTCTGCCACGATGTCGTTCGCGGCCAAGGGTCGCGTAAGCGGCCTGGAGTTGGCGGGGCTGGCTTCGCCGCTGGATACCGGCATAAAGGGCAGTGTGCACCCGGGCCGGCCCGGAATCTCGGGCGCTGCCGTGGAGTTCAATCTCACGCATCAAGGCGGGCAGGCGAATGTCTTGGTGACTTCCGGCTCCATGGATTTTCCGGGTGTCTTCGACGAGCCACGCGTGCCCTTTGATCGCCTTGCTGGCGAGGTGATCTGGAAGCGCGACGGCAACGCCCTGGCGTTGCAACTGCGCAATCTGCAATTTGCCAACGCCGACGCCGAAGGGCAGGCCAGCGCCAGCTGGCATACGGCCACGGCAACGCGATCCGCCACGGGGACCCCAGTCGCTGACGCCGGTTTTCCCGGAGTCCTCGATTTGCAGGGCAGCCTGAGCCGCGGACTCGGCGCCCGGGTCTACCGCTATCTGCCCCGGGAATTGCCCGTTGAAACACGGCGTTACGTCCAGGCGGCGGTGCTCGACGGCACGCTTGGCGACGTGAAATTCAGGGTCAAGGGAGACCTGCGCGATTTGCCCTTCGCCGACCCCAAGCAGGGTGAATTCTTCATCTCGACTCAGGTCCGCCAGGCAAGCTACGCCTATGTTCCGCGTGCGGTACAGCTCGGCGGGCCTGGCGCTGTCGGCAACGCCGCAGCGAATGCTGCTAACAAGACTTGGCCGGCGCTGGTCAATCTGGAGGGCGAGCTGGTCTTTCGCGGCTCCTCCCTGGAGGTCAACAAGGCGCGCGGAGGCGTCGCCGGCCTTCCAGGCATTGAAATTACCGCAGCGAGCGCGCGCGTACCCAGCTTTGGCAAGGGCGCTTCCGTTCAGGTCAATGCCGAACTGAAGGGGCCGCTCGGTGAAGCTGTGGGGTTCGTCAACAGCTCTCCGGTCTCGGCCATGTTGGGTGACGCGCTCGCCGCTACCGTGGCCAGCGGCAGCGCCGATTACGCGCTGAAGCTGGACCTGCCGCTGGCGGCCCTCGACAAATCGCGCGTGCAGGGCTCGGTTTCTTTGCCCGGGAACGACGTGCAGTTCTTGCCGGAAGCGCCGGTTCTGGGGCGGCTCAAGGGCGTCGTTTCTTTCACGGAATCCGGCTTCCGCGTGAACGGCGCGCAGGCGCGCATGCTGGGCGGAGAGGTCCGTTTTGATGGTGGCATGCAGCCCGCCTCCGGCCGGCCTGGCGAAAACGAAATTGCCTTTCGCGGCCAAGGCACACTGACTTCCGAAGGCCTCGCGCAAGCCCGCGAGCTAGGCGCTGGCGCCGGGCTCGCCGCGCACGCCAAAGGCTCGGCCGCCTACACACTCGTGCTGGTATTCAAGCGCGGACAGCCGGAGTTCAGCTTTGCCAGCAACCTGCAGGGCATGGCCCTGAGTCTGCCGCCTCCGCTTGCCAAAAACGCGGAGACTCTCCTTCCCGTGAGGCTGGACAAGACGCTGTTGCGCGAATCGCTTGCTGGGGCCCGCTACGAGCAGGACAGCCTGTCCATGACGCTGGGGCGGCTGGCGACCCTTCAGTATGTGCGCGACATCAGTGGCGACCAGCCGCGGGTCTTGCGTGGTGCGATCGCGGTGGGAACCGACGCCGAGGTGCCGCCGCTGCGGGGCGGCGACGTGGCGGCCAACATCAGCGTCGGCACGCTCGATGTCGATGCGTGGAGGCGGCTGCTCGACGAGCCGGTGGCGGGTTCGCCGCGCGCGGCTCCGGCGGCGGCGTCCGCGAATGCGGCCGGCAATGCGGTGATCGCTGAATATCTTCCGGACGTATTCGCCCTGCGGGCTGCAGAACTCAAGGTCTCGGGCCGGCAACTCAACAAGGTTGTGGTCGGCGGCTCGCGTGAAGGCAGCACCTGGCGCGCCAACATGGACTCCGGCGAACTCAATGGCTATGCGGAATACCGTCCGGCGACCGGCGTTGCTGGCGCAGCGGCCGGACGCCTTTACGCCCGGCTGTCCCGGCTGAGCCTGGGTGCCAGCACGGCAAGCGATGTCGAAGCCCTGCTGGACGAGCAGCCCGCGGCCATTCCGGCGCTGGACATCGTGGTGGAAGATTTTGATTTGCGCGGCAAGAAGATGGGGCGCGTCGAGATCGATGCGGTCAACGGCGCGCGAGCACAGGGGCAAGGCACCGCCGTGCGTGAATGGCGCCTCAACAAGTTCAACGTCATCTTGCCGGAGGCCGTGTTCACCGCCAGCGGCAGCTGGTCCGGCAGCAACGCACTGGGCAGTAGCGGCGCGTCCAGGCCGCGAGCGGGCGGGGCCGAGCGGCGCCGCACCCTCATGAACTTCAAGCTCGATGTGGCCGACTCGGGCGAACTGCTCAAGCGCTTCGGCATGGAAGGCGTCATCCGGCGCGGGCGCGGCAAGCTCGAGGGCCAGGCGGGCTGGACCGGCTCGCCGCTGGGGCTGGACACTGCAAGCCTGAACGGCCAGATCAACATGAACATGGAAAGCGGCCAGTTCCTCAAAGCCGACCCCGGCATCGCCAAGCTGCTGGGCGTGCTCAGTCTGCAATCCTTGCCGCGCCGCCTCGCGCTCGATTTCCGCGACGTATTTTCCGAAGGTTTCGCCTTTGATTTCGTGCGAGGAGACATGACGATCACGAACGGACTTGCCACCACCAACAACCTGCAAATGAAGGGCGTCAACGCCGCCGTGCTGATGGAGGGGAGCGCCGACGTCGGGCGCGAGACACAGGACCTGAAGGTGGTGATCGTGCCCGAGATCAATGCCGGCACGGCGTCGCTGATTGCCACTGCGATCAACCCGGCCATCGGCTTGGGGACTTTTCTGGCGCAGGTGTTTTTGCGCCGCCCCTTGACCGAAGCGGCGACGCAGGAATTCCATATCGACGGTACGTGGAGCGATCCCCGCATCACGCGCGTCAACCGCAAGGCGGCGGCGCTGGCCGCCGAATCGAAAGGCCCGCCCTGATGAAAGTCGCAGCGCTCCAGATGGTTTCGAGTCCGGATGTCGAGGCCAACCTCGACATCGCCCGCGGCCTGCTGAAGGACGCGGCAGCACAGGGCGCCGAGCTGGCCGTGCTGCCCGAATATTTCTGCGTGCTCGGCCGCACAGACCGCGACAAGCTGGCGGTACAGGAGCAGGCGGGATCGGGTCCGGTGCAGGACTTTCTTGCCGCCGCCGCGCGCGAGTTTGGCCTCTGGCTGGTGGGTGGCACCGTGCCGGTGGCAACCCCCGACCCCGCGCGCGCGCGCAACACTTCGCTGGCCTACAACCCGGCGGGGGAATGCGTCGCGCGCTACGACAAGATCCACCTTTTTCGCTTTCGCCGGGGCGACGAGTCTTACGACGAGGCGCGTACCCTGGAGCGCGGCGCCGAGCCCGCCGCCTTCGCGATGAAGTCACGTGACGGCAGCACCTACCGCGTTGGCATGAGCGTGTGCTACGACTTGCGGTTTCCAGAGCTTTACCGGCACCTTCAGGCCGATGTGCTGCTGGTGCCGAGTGCATTCACGTTCACGACGGGCCAGGCGCATTGGGAGATTTTGCTGCGTGCGCGGGCCATCGAAAACTTGGCCTATGTGGTGGCGGCCGCGCAGGGCGGTCAGCACGAAAACGGCCGGCGCACCTGGGGCCACTCGATGGTCGTCGACCCATGGGGAGAGGTGTTGGCACAACAGGCCGAGGGCGCGGGCGTTGTGATGGCCGAGGTGCAGCGCGCACGCCTTGGCGCCGTGCGTGAGCAACTCCCCGCGCTGGACCACCGCGTGCTCTGATGGCTGAAGCGCTCGCGCCTGTTTCTTCGCGCGTTGCCGCATGGCGGCGATCCGCCCGTGGCGGCAGCACGCCGTGGCGCTGGAACCGGCGCTGGATGCTGTGGACGCTGCTGCTCGGGCTGGTGGTGGCCATGCTGGGCACGCTGGTCTGGTTGGCGGGCCGCTACGAGGCCAGCCTGGTGCAAAGCCGGCTCGACCGCGACACGTCCGAGATCGCCTCGGACATCCGCAGCGGCCTGACGCGAAACCTGCAAAGCCTCCAGGCCGTCCAATCATTCCAGGGCGGGCTGGAAAGATGGCACACGGAGGCGGGCGACCTGTTGCGGCAGAGGCGCGAACTGGTGCGCATCGAGTGGCGCAGCGAGACCATGGAGGTTCTCGCCACGCATGAGACACCGTACCGGCGTCCCATCTTTGAGCGCCTCGGCCGGGAAGACGTGCAGCCCGACGTCGCGCTGGCGTGCAGTTCGGCACGGCGCTCCAGCGGCTCGGCTTACTCGGCCAGCTACTTCGTTCCGCAAAGTGACGGGTTGGGACTGGAGTTGCTCGACGCTTGTGTGCCTCTCGTTATTGGCGGGCGGCTTTCGGGTTACACGGTGGCGACCTATTCCATGCCGGACATGCTTTCCGAACTGGTGGGCAAGCAACTTTCGCGCGGCCAGACCGTGTCGCTGACCGAGGCCGATGGCACCCGGCTGGCGATCCACGGCACGCCCACGCGCGGCGCCCACATCTACTCGGCCCAGCAGCTGCTCGACCTGCCCGGCAACACCCTGGTCGTGCGCATGGACAGCTGGCGCCAGACGCCCGCGTTCTTTCCCAACCTGCTGACGGCGCTGGTCGGCGCAATGTCGCTGGCCCTGATCGCGGTGCTGTTGCTGCTGGGCCGCGACATGCGCCGGCGCCAGAAAGTCGAGCATGACCTGGCCGAGGCATTGGCGTTTCGCAAGGCCATGGAAGACTCGCTCGTGACGGGCCTGCGGGCGCGTGATTTGCAAGGACGCATCACCTATGTCAATCCGGCGTTTTGCGAAATGGTCGGCGTGGAAGCCCGCGAACTGCTCGACCACAATCTGCCCACGCCCTACTGGCCGCCGGAGTTGGCCAGCGTCTACCAGCAGCGCCAGAGCGACCGCCAGGCCGCCAAGTCCCTTCCGCGCAGCGGCCACGAATCGATCTTCATGCGCCGTGACGGATCGCGCTTTCCGGTGCTCATCATCGAGGCCCCCCTGATCAATGCAGTCGGCAAGCACACCGGCTGGATGAGCGCAATTCTGGACATCAGCGAGCAGCGCAAGGTGGAAGAGGTATCGCGGGCCAGCCAGGACCGTTTGCAGGCTACGGCGCGGCTGGCCATGGTCGGCGAAATGGCGTCGCTCCTGAGCCACGAACTCAATCAGCCGTTGGCTGCCATCCTCAGCTATGCGACGGGCTCGCTCAATCTCCTGCATGACGTCGAGCCCGGTGGTGACGATACCGGGAATCCGGTGCTGGCCGCGGACCTGCAGGTCGCGCTCAAGCGCATTGCGGGCCAGGCCGAGCGGGCCGGCAAGGTCATCAAGAGCGTGCATGACTTCGTGAGGCGGCGCGATCAGGTTCGCGAAGCCGTGGCGCCGCAGGCGCTGCTCGACGCCATCATGCCGCTGGTCAGTCTGCAGGCCCGCAAGCTGTCCGTTCGCGTGGTGATCGACGTCGACCGGGCCTGCCCCCCCGTGCTGTGCGACCGCACCATGGTCGAGCAGGTGTTGTTGAACCTGTCGCGCAATGGCATGCAGGCCATGCAGGGGCTCCCCGAAAGCTCGGGCCGCAAGGTGCTGGGACTGCGCGTGCGCCCACAGCTGTCGGCCGCGCAAGGGCAGTGGGTCGAATTTTCAGTGACCGATGGAGGCGAGGGCATTTCTGCCGAAATCGCCAGCCAGCTTTTCACGCCTTTTTTCACCACCAAGGTCGAGGGCATGGGCTTGGGGCTCAGCCTGTGCCGGACGGTGGTCGAGCAGCACGGCGGGGCGATTGCGTTCGAACCGGGGCCAGGCTTCGGGACCGTGTTTCGTTTCAGTCTGCCGGCTGCCACTTCCCTGGAGGACGGCAACGGCCCTTCAGTCTCCTCGACCCTTGCGTAATGCGTAATGCGTAATGCGTGGCGCTTGGGCCTCTGCTTGCCGAAACGCCCCGACAATCTACGCTGGCTGATCCAGCTTCTGATCTTCAACTTGGCACGTCCATGAGAAAAGTCTCGACGCCTTCCCTTAATCGCACGGTCTATCTGGTGGACGACGACGTCGGCGTGCGTGAGGCGCTGGCGTGGCTGCTCAGATCGCGCAGGCTGTTCAGTGAAAGCTTCGAAAGTGCCGAGGCCTTCAATGCCCAGGTGGGGCCCGACTTTGTGGTTCAAGAGCCGTCGTGCGTATTGCTCGATGTGCGGATGTCCGGCATGAGCGGGCTGGCGATGTTCGAAAAACTCATCGATTACGGTTTGCTGCCGACCTTGCCGGTTATTTTCCTGACCGGGCACGCCGACGTTCCCACGGCGGTCGATGCCGTCAAGCGCGGCGCCTTCGATTTTTGCGAGAAGCCCTTTTCCGACAACGCGCTGGTAGACCGAATCGAACTTGCGCTGGCACAGTCCGCCGAAGGGCTGGCACAGCGGAGTGCGTCCACGGGCCTGCAGGCCCGCCTGGAGGGGCTCACCGAACGGGAACGCGACGTCATGCGTTTGGTGGCGGGCGGAATGCCCAACAAACTGGTCGCCGACCAGCTCGACATCAGCGTTCGCACGGTGGAAGTTCACCGGGCACGGATGTTCGACAAGATGGGCGTCAAGTCAGCGGTGGAGCTCGTCAACCTGATGCGGGGATTTCAGGAATGACAAGCCGGCGGGCGAGGGCACCCTGGCAGGCCGGCGGGCCTGCGCTCGTGCTATTTAGTTGTCCTGGCGGGACGAGGGGTTTTTCGGGATCTCCTGGGCGTCCTCCACGATTTCCCCGTTCTTGCGTCCGGAAAACATGGTCCACCACACAATGAACAGCAACAGCAGCAGGGCCCCGAGAGCTTCGAGCAAAAGTAACGTCATGGCAGCAGGTTCGTGGGCTTTGAGAGTTGTGTGCATTATCGGGCTGGCGGGCGTCCTGGCGTCGTGCGCGGTCTATTCCCCGCCGCCCGCAGTTCCTCCGGCAGGGTCCCCCGGTGCCGTGACACCCGGCGTGACCACACCCAGCTCAGCCCTGCCGCCTGCGGCGCAAGCCCCCGTTATTCCCCCGGTGCCCGGCACCTTGCTTCAACTCAAGAGCCGCTGGATTCCGGTGCCCTGGAGCGAGCTTCCCGGCTTTGACAACGATCGGCTCTTCGAAGCCTGGAACGCGTGGATCAAAAGCTGTGAGAGGCCCGGCCCTGCGCTGGCGTCACTGTGCAGCGAAGTGCGGCGGCTGAGCATCGCCGGCGAGCCGGAGCAGCGCGCGTGGATGGTGTCGCGCCTGCAGCCCTACCGCGTCGAAAGTCTTCAGGGCATTGCCCAGGGATTACTGACCAGCTACTACGAGCCCGTTCTTAACGCCAGCAGGCAGGCCGGGCCGGGCTACAGCGTCCCGCTGTACCGTCCGCCCGCTTCGCTCGCCACCCGCAAGCCGTGGTTCACCCGTCAGGAAATCGATACGCTGCCCGACGCGCAGGCAGGACTGCGTGGGCGTGAGATCGCCTGGCTGGAAGATCCGATCGATGCGCTGGTCCTGCACATACAAGGATCCGGGCGATTGCGCATCCAGGAAGCCGACGGCTCGCGCCGCGTCGTGCGCGTCGCCTTTGCCGGCTCGAACGACCAGCCTTACAGAAGCGTCAACCAGTGGTTGCTCGACCAAGGCGTCACCCGCATCAATCCCTGGCCCGACGCGACCAAGGCCTGGGCTGCCCAGAACCCGCAGCGGCTGCAGCAATTGCTCTGGAGCAATCCACGCTACATCTTCTTTCGTGAAGAAACGCTCGCGGAACCCGACGCTGGCGCGGGCCCGCGCGGCGCGCAAGGCGTTCCCCTGACGGCGGGACGGTCCATCGCCGTCGACAAGGACAGCATCCCCTACGGGACCCCTGTCTGGCTCGCGTCGACCGGTCCCACCGCACAGTTGCAAAAACTGGTGCTCGCGCAGGACACGGGCAGCGCCATCCTGGGGGCCGTTCGGGCTGACTACTTCGCCGGTACCGGCCCCGAAGCCGGCCAATTCGCGAGCCGCATGAACCAGCCGTTACGGCTGTGGGTGCTCTGGCCGAAGTGATTATCCAAGCGCCGTACAGGACGGCAGAAAAGCCGCGAAGACCGACAGCGCGGCGCCACTTCTTTCAGGCGGGCCTCCAGGGCTGTGCGCACGCCGCAGGAACTTCACCACCGACTGCGCTGGCAACTTAGAATCCCCGCCATGCAACTCGCCCCAAACCAACTCGGCGAACACCTCAAGCGGGGACTGAAAAGTCTGTACACCTTGCATGGCGATGAGCCTTTGCTGGTGCAGGAGTTTGCCGACGCGCTGCGCAAGTCGGCGCGCGAGCAGGGCTATACGGAACGCACCGTGCACACGGTGGCAGGGGCGCATTTCGACTGGAGCGAGGTGCTCGCCAGCGGCGGTTCGCTGAGCCTTTTTGCAGATCGGCAGATCGTCGAGATACGCATCCCCAGCGGCAAGCCGGGCAAGGACGGATCGGCCGCGCTCCAGCATATTGCTGAGCGCGCCCAGGGCGATGACTCGACCCTCACGCTGGTCTTACTGCCCCGGCTCGACGGCATGACGATGAAGGGCGCGTGGTTCGGCGCACTGGACAGTTTTGGCATGACCGTCAAGTTCGATCCCATCGAGCGGCGCAATTTGCCGACGTGGATTGCACAGCGTCTGCAGCAGCAGGGCCAGCAAGTTTCTGGCGGGGAAGAGGGCCAGCGCACCTTGCAGTTCTTTGCCGATCGCGTCGAGGGCAACCTGCTGGCTGCGCATCAGGAAATTCAGAAGCTGGGGCTGCTTTATCCCGCGACCGTGCCCAACCAGCCCACGGTACTGAGCTTCGAGCAGGTCGAAAACGCTGTGCTGAACGTGGCGCGTTACGACGTCTTTCGCTTGTCGGAAGCCATTCTCGGCGGCCAGCCCCTGCGCGTGACGCGCATGCTCGACGGCCTCCAAAGCGAAGGCGAATCGGAGGTGTTGGTGCACTGGGCGCTGTCGGAAGATATTCGCAGCCTCAAGCGCGTGAAAGACGCCATCAATGCGGGCCGGCCCATGCCGATGGCGCTGCGTGAAAACCGCATCTGGGGACTGAAGGAAAAGCTCTACGAGCGCGTGCTGCCGCAGCTCAGCGACAGCAGCCTGGCGCATCTGCTGCGCTCCGCGCACAAGGTCGATGGCATCGTGAAGGGGCTCAAACAACCTGACTGGCCAGCCGATGGCTGGCAAGCGCTGCATCGGTTGGCGGGTATGGTTTGTGAGCTGTGTATCGGACAGGGTGGGCGGCCGGCGCTGCGCAGGTCGGCCTGACGCGGGGCTCGCCATGGTTGGCAAACTGGTGAGAGTCGAGCGCCCCGAGGCCCTGCCTGGCTTGCATTCACCCCACGCGGGTTTCGACGAGCCGTTCGAAATGCTCGGCGCCTGTCACGACCGTGTCATCCGCATGATCGGGCTGCTGGGGAAACTGGAGCTGCATCTGGCACAGCGCGGCTGCGACGCTGCGGCCAGACAGGCGGCGACAGACGTGATGCGCTACTTCGACCTCGCCGCGCCGCTACACCATCAGGACGAGGAACTGCATGTATTTCCCGCATTGATGGAAGCGGGGAGTGCCGAGCTGAAACATTTGGTTCTGCGCCTGCAAGCGGATCACCGCGAAATGCAGACCTTGTGGTGCGATGTACGCACAACGCTCGAGGCAATTGCCCACGGGCCTGATACGCCTGCGATGCCGCTCGATGCGTCCACGCGGCAACGCTGGGCGTCCTTTGCCGAGCTTCACCGCAAGCATCTCGCTGCTGAAGACGCGCAGGCCTATCCTGCCGCCCAGGCCACGCTGTTGCCCGACGCGGTACGGGCCATGAGCGTGGACATGATGGCGCGCCGAAGTGTGGGGTCAACGGCTTCAGAAGCCGACAGAGCTTGAAGGTTGGGCCGAAAAGCGTCAAGCTTGCGGCAAAATACCCAGGATGAACTCCCCCGATCTCCACAATGCCCTCATCCGGGAAAGCGAAGTCGCCCGCCTGATGGACGAACTCGGGAGCAAGGCCAAGGCGGCGTCAGCCGGCATGGCCAAGGCGCCAGCCGCCCTCAAGAACCGGGCGTTGGCCGGGCTGGCCGCGCTGCTTCGCCAGCATGAGTCCAGCCTGCAAGAAGCCAACCAGCGCGATATCGCGCGAGCCCAGGCCGCGGGTCTGCAGGGCCCTTTGCTGGACCGCTTGAAGCTCGGCAGCAAAGACCTTGAAACCGTTGCGCTGGGCTGCGAGCAGCTCGCCGCCATGGCCGATGTCATCGGTGAAATCATCGGGATGAAGCAGCAGCCCAGTGGCATTCGTGTGGGCCAGATGCGCGTGCCCATCGGTGTGTTCGGCATGATTTACGAAAGCCGGCCCAACGTCACCATTGAAGCCGCATCGCTGGCCATCAAGAGCGGCAATGCCTGCATTCTGCGCGGCGGCTCTGAAGCCATCGAGTCCAACAAGGCGCTCGCTGTGCTGGTGCGCCGGGCTCTGGAGGAAGCAAGCCTGCCGGCCGATGCCGTGCAGCTCGTGCCCACGACCGACCGCGAAGCGGTTGGCCGCCTGATCGCCATGCCCGAGTATGTCGACGTCATCATCCCGCGCGGTGGCAAGGGCCTCATCGAGCGCATCAGCCGCGAGGCAAAAGTCCCCGTGATCAAGCACCTTGACGGCAACTGCCATGTGTATGTGGACGACCCCGCGGACCTCGACATGGCCCTGAAAATTGCCGACAACGCGAAGACGCAAAAATACAGTCCATGCAATGCCGCCGAAGGCTTGCTGGTCGCCCGCGGCGTGGCGGCTGAATTCCTGCCACGCATCGGCGCCGTCTTTGCCGCTAAAGGTGTCGAGATGCGTTGCGATGAACAGGCCCTGTCGCTGTTGCAGGCCGCCATGCAGACGGCCGCTGCCAAGGCGCTTGTCACCTCGGCGTCAGAAGAAGACTGGTCTGCCGAATACCTGGCGCCCGTCATCAGCATCAAGCTCGTGGAAGGCGTGGACGAAGCCATTGCGCACATCAACCGCTATTCAAGCCATCACACCGACGCCATCGTCACGCGTGACCATATGCATGCACAGCGTTTCCTGCGCGAGGTCGACTCGGCGAGCGTTATGGTGAATGCGAGCACCCGCTTCGCGGACGGATTCGAATTCGGCCTGGGCGCTGAGATCGGCATCAGCACAGACAAATTCCATGCCCGTGGTCCGGTCGGCATCGAAGGACTGACCTCGCTCAAGTACGTGGTTCTGGGCGAAGGCGAAGTGCGGGGCTGAACGGTGCCGCAGCCGCGCCGGGGAGCTCCAACGCTTGCAAAGCCCGCCGCGCATCCCCATGTCAATAACTCGAATATGCCGGTCCGATTTCCGGATTGCGGCGCTGGCTCAATCCACACCTCGCTGAAAGTAGCTCCATGGTTCCGCACCTGATCACCGCCCTGAACGGGCCCATCAACGAGCTCGAGCAGCGGATTCTCGACTCCATGCCGGCGATCGAGCGCTGGTTCAGGCTGGAGTGGATGGAACACACACCGCCTTTTTATACGTCGGTGGACGTGCGCAACGCGGGCTTCAAGCTGGCGCCGGTCGACACAAACCTGTTCCCCGGCGGGTGGAACAACCTGACGCAGAGCATGCTGCCGCTGGCCGTGCAGGCTGCGATGGCCGCCATTGAAAAAATCTGTCCGGAGGCGCGCAATCTGCTGGTCGTGCCCGAGAGCCACACCCGAAACAGCTTTTACCTGTCCAACGTGTTGCAGCTCAAGCGCATCTTCATGCAGGCCGGCCTGAACGTTCGTTTCGGCTCGCTCAACCCCGACATCAAGGAACCGACCACCTTCGACCTGCCCACGGGGGAGTCGATCACGATCGAGCCGCTGATTCGCACCGACAGGCGCCTGGGGCTCAAGGACTTCGATCCCTGCACCATCCTGCTCAACAACGACCTGTCGGCCGGTACTCCCGGAATTCTGGAAGATCTGCACGAGCAATACCTGTTGCCGCCCCTGCATGCGGGCTGGTCGGTGCGCCGCAAGTCGCGCCACTTCCAGGCTTATGAAGAAGTGTCAAAGCGCTTCGGCAAGTTGCTCGGCGTGGATCCCTGGTTGATCAACCCGTTTTATTCCAAGTGCGGCGAGATCAACTTCGCCGAAGGCACGGGCATGGAATGCCTGACCTCGAACACCGACGCGCTGCTCACCAAGATCAAGCGCAAGTACAAGGAATACGGCATTAACGAGAAACCCTTCGTTATAGTCAAGGCAGACAACGGAACCTACGGCATGGGCATCATGACGGTGCGCGACGTCAAGGACCTGCAGTCCCTGAACCGCAAGACCAAGAACAAGATGAGCATTACCAAGGAAGGCCAGACGGTTTCCGAGGTCATCATTCAGGAAGGCGTGCTGACCAACGAACGCGTCAACGATGCGGTCGCCGAGCCGGTGGTCTACATGATGGACCGCTATGTGGTGGGCGGCTTTTACCGCGTGCATGCCGAGCGCGGCGTGGACGAAAACCTCAACGCCCCGGGCGCCAGCTTCGTGCCGCTGGCCTTTGCGGACAGCGGGCGCTTGCCCCAGCCGGGCGAAAAACCGGGTTCCAGCAGTCCGAACCGCTTTTATATGTACGGCGTCATTGGCCGGCTGGCCATGCTGGCGGCCAGCTACGAGCTCGAAGGGACCGATCCGGATGCCGAAGTCTACGACTGACCAGTCCCCGAGCCCGCTTTGGGTCGGCAGTTGCTGCACTGCAACATTTCGCGACAATTCTGTCGGACGGTTCAGCCGGGGATTTGCTCATCCGGGCGCTGAGCGCAAAATAGCGATCCCAAAGATAACCATTCCCGGCGGCTGAGCCTTCTTGGGCCGAATCGGGGATTTTTTGTGTCAAGTTCAAAATCTTCTCTTGCGGCGCTGACTCTCGGCGCCATTGGCGTCGTCTACGGCGACATCGGTACCAGCGTCCTGTATGCCGTCAAGGAGGTCTTTGGGTCCGGGCACGTCGCCTTCACCCCGGCCAACGTCTACGGCATCCTGTCGATCTTCTTCTGGACGCTGACGGTCATCGTCTCGATCAAGTACGTCGTGCTGGTGCTGCGCGCCGACAACAACGGCGAGGGTGGCCTTGTTGCCATGCTGGCGCTGGCGTCCCAAGCGGTGAAAGACAAGCCGAAAATGCGCCGCATTTTGCTGGTGGTGGGAATTTTCGGCACCTCGCTTTTTTACGGCGATGGTGTGATCACCCCGGCCATTTCGGTTTTGTCGGCCGTCGAAGGCCTGGAGGTGATCTCTCCAGCCTTCAAGCGCTTTGTGATTCCTGCCACCCTGGCCATTCTCTTTTGCCTGTTTGCCGTGCAAAAGCGCGGCACTGCCGGCATCGGCAAATTCTTTGGACCGCTCACCCTCGTCTGGTTCGCCGTGATCGCGGTACTGGGCGTGGCGCAGATCGTTACCAACCCCGTCATTCTCAAAGCGCTGAGCCCGCATTACGCAGTGCTGTTCATGTGGCACAACCCGGGCACGACCTTCATCATTCTGGGTGCTGTGGTGCTGTGCGTGACGGGGGCCGAAGCGCTGTATGCCGACCTGGGCCACTTCGGCAAGAAGCCGATTCGCCTGGCCTGGTTTTCGGTCGTCATGCCAGCGCTCACGCTGAACTACTTTGGACAGGGCGCCCTGCTGCTGAAAAATCCCGAAGCGGTCAAGAACCCGTTCTATCTCATGGCGCCAGAGTGGGCTCTCGTTCCGCTGGTTTTGCTGGCCACCATGGCGACAGTGATCGCGTCACAGGCGCTGATTACCGGTGCGTTCAGCGTCACCAAGCAGGTCATCCAGCTGGGCTATCTGCCCCGCCTGAACATCCAGCACACCAGCGTGCGCGATACCGGTCAGATCTACATGCCGCTGGTGAACTGGGGACTGTTCGTCACTATCGTGCTGGCTGTCGTGCTGTTCCGCTCATCGAGCAACCTGGCCTCGGCCTACGGCATTGCCGTGACGCTGGACATGCTGATCACGACCATACTCACGTTCTTCGTGATTCGCTACGGCTGGAAATATCCGCTGTGGCTGTGCATAGCCGCCACCGGCATCTTCTTCGTGGTGGACCTGGCCTTTTTTGCGTCCAACCTCATGAAGTTTTTCGCCGGCGGCTGGTTCCCTATCATGATTGGCGGCTTTATCTTCACGCTCATGATGACGTGGAAGGACGGCCGCCATCTGCTCAATGACAAGCTGCGCGCCGAGGCAATCGAGTTGCCGCTCTTCCTCGATTCCATTTTCGTCAGCCCGCCGGCACGCGTCGAAGGCACCGCCGTATTTCTGACGGCCGAGCGCGGCACCGTGCCCAACGCCTTGCTGCACAACCTCAAGCACAACAAGGTGCTGCACGAACACAACCTTTTTGTGACGGTGCGCAACCATGAAGTGCCCTGGATCGGCATGAACAAGCGCCTGGAAATTGAAGCGCTTGGGCACGACTGCTGGCAGATCGTCATTCACTACGGCTTCAAGAACGACCCCAACGTTCCCAAGGCGCTGCAACAGATCAAGCAGCACGGGTGCCAGCTTGAACCCATGACCACCAGTTATTTCCTGTCGCGCGATACCGTGATCCCGACGATTGGCGGAGGCATGGCGCCCTGGCGCGAGAAGCTTTTTGCCCAGATGCACCACAACGCCAGTGCGGCGGCGGACTTTCTCAAGCTGCCCAACAACTCGGTGGTCGAGCTCGGCTCCAAGATCGAGATTTGAAGCAACTCCCCGAACTGCGGGGGCCCGATCAGCGTCCCGTGCGTTCCAGCAGCATCGAGTCTCCGTAACTGAAAAAGCGGTATTTCTGCTCGATGGCGTGGCGGTAAAGCGCCATGATGTGCTCGTATCCGGCAAAGGCACTGACGAGCATCATCAGCGTGCTTTTCGGCAAGTGAAAGTTCGTCAGCAGCAGATCGACCACCTTGAAGTCAAAGCCCGGCGTAATGAAGATGTTGGTGTCATTGCAGGCGGGCCCGAATGCCGCTGCGGACTCGAGCGCCCGCACCGTGGTGGTCCCGACCGCCACGACCCGGCCGCCGCCAGCCTTGCATTTGGCAATGGCCTCCTGTGTTGCCACAGGAACTTCAAAGCGCTCGAAATGCATGGTGTGCTCGGCAATGTTTTCGGTCTTGACCGGCTGAAACGTTCCGGCGCCCACATGCAGGGTGACGCTGGCGCGCGCGATGCCGCGCCCCTCGAGCTGTGCCAGCAAGGCCTCGTCAAAATGCAGCGCGGCGGTCGGCGCCGCCACGGCGCCCGGATGCTTGGCAAACACGGTCTGGTAGCGCGCCTCGTCGTCGGACGAGTCGGTGTGTGTGATGTAGGGCGGCAAGGGCACGTGGCCGTGCTGCTCCATCAAGGCATAAGGGTCAGCATTGAGCCTGAACCGGTACAACGGCCCGTTGGCGTTCGGCCATCTGCCCAGCAAAGTCGCTTCATAGCCACCGTCCATCTGCATGACGGCGCCGGGCAGCGGTTTTTTGCTGACTTTCATGTGTGCGGCGACGTCGCGTTCTTCACCGGACCCGGGGGAGCCCAGTACGCGCTCGATCAGCAGTTCGAGCCGGCCGCCGCTGGCCTTTTGCCCGAAGAGCCGCGCCTTGACCACACGCGTGTCATTGAACACCAGCAGGTCGCCAGGCATGAGTAACCCGGGCAGCTCGGTGAACTTGCGGTCGACCGCAGCCTTGCGGCCATCGAGCAAACGGGAGGCGCTGCGTTCGGCAGCGGGATGCTGCGCAATGAGACCGGGCGGCAGCGAAAAGTCGAAATCGCTGAGGGTAAAAGGAGACTTTTGCGGCGCATTCATGAGGGCACAATTGTCCCATGGCATCCCCCGACGCTTCCTCTGTCAAACCGGCGGCAGCGGCGCGTGGTGCCGGGGCAAGCACCAGCGCGGACCGGCCAGCTGCTAAGTCACCCGCACAAAAAGGCCTGGAAAAGCTGGGCCTGCGCCGCGACGTCGATCTGGCGCTGCATTTGCCGCTGCGCTATGAAGACGAGACCCGTATCACCCGCCTGGCCGACGCCCGCGAAGGTGAGACGGTGCAGATCGAGGCCGTCGTGACGCATGCCGAAGTCAGCTTCAAGCCCCGCCGGCAACTGCGCGTGAAGGTAGACGATGCCAGCGGCACCTGCGTGCTGCGCTTCATCAATTTCTACCCATCGCACCAGAAGACCCTGAGCGTCGGCAGCACGCTGCGTATCCGGGGCGAGCTGCGGGGCGGGTTCATCGGGCGGGAAATGGTGCACCCTTCCTTCCAGGTGGCAGGCGGCGATTTGCCGCGGGCGCTCACGCCCATCTATCCCACGGTGGCGCAGCTCCCGCAGGCTTACTTGCGAAAGGCTGTCATGAGCGGTCTGGCGCGTGCCGATCTTGCGGAAACCTTGCCTGCGCAGCTGTCCTGGAAACCAGAGTGGACTTTGCGGCAGGCCCTTCAATTTCTGCACCACCCGACGCCGGAAGTCAGCCTCGCTGCCCTGGAGGACCGCAGCCATCCTGCGTGGCAGCGGCTCAAAGCCGAAGAACTGCTGGCCCAGCAACTTTCGCAATTGCAGGCCCGGCGCATCAGGGCGGCAATGCGTGCGCCGCGCTTGCGAGCGCCGGCGCATGGCCCCGAGTGCACCGTCCATGAGCAGTTGATGGAACGCCTGCCGTTTCGGCTTACGGCGGCGCAGGCAAGGGTGGGATTCGAGATTGACCGGGACCTGGCGCGAAATGTCCCGATGCACCGGCTGCTGCAGGGTGACGTAGGCTCTGGCAAGACCGTAGTGGCCGCGCTCGCAGCGGCGCGCTGCATGGATGCGGGCTGGCAATGCGCGCTGATGGCGCCCACCGAAATCCTGGCCGAGCAGCACTTCAGCAAACTCGTCAGCTGGCTCGAACCCATGGGCATTCAGACGGCCTGGCTGACGGGAAGCCAGAAAACCAAGGCCAGGCGCGAAGCGCTCGCCATAGTCGAAAGCGGTGCGGCGGGACTGGTGGTGGGCACGCACGCGGTGATTCAGGACAAAGTCAAGTTCAGCAACCTTGCCCTTGCGATCATCGACGAGCAGCATCGCTTCGGCGTCGCGCAGCGGCTTGCCCTGCGCAGCAAGATGACCGAAGACGGGCAGGAGCCACATTTGCTCATGATGACCGCCACGCCAATTCCGCGAACGCTCGCCATGAGTTATTACGCCGACCTCGACGTGTCGACGATCGACGAACTCCCACCCGGGCGCTCGCCCATCGTGACCAAGGTAGTCAGTGACAGCCGGCGCGACGAGGTCGTTCAACGAATTCGCCAACAGCTGGACGAGGGCCGTCAGGTGTACTGGGTCTGCCCCCTGATCGAGGAAAGCGAGGCCGTCGATCTGACCAATGCGACCCAGACGCATGAGGCGCTGGCAGAGGCACTGCCAGGATGCGAGGTAGGCCTGCTTCATTCCCGGATGCCGCCTGCCGACAAGAAGGCGGTGATGGCGCGGTTCACGACGGGGCAGATTGGCGTGCTGGTCAGCACCACCGTGATCGAGGTCGGCGTTGACGTACCGAACGCCTCGCTCATGGTGATCGAGCATGCGGAGCGATTCGGCCTTTCGCAGTTACACCAATTGCGCGGCCGCGTGGGGCGAGGCGCCGCAGCCTCTGCGTGTGTCTTGTTGTACTCGACCGGGGACGGCCCACGGCTCGGCGAAACCGCGCGCGCGCGTCTGAAAGCGATGGCGGAAACACAGGACGGCTTCGAGATTTCGCGACGCGACCTCGACATCCGCGGCCCCGGCGAATTCCTGGGCGCGCGCCAGTCGGGCGCGCCCCTGCTGCGATTTGCGGACCTTGCGACCGATACCGAACTGCTCGAATGGGCAAGAAGTGTGGCCCCGCTCATGCTCGACCAGCATCCGGGCCTGGCCGAACGCCATATTCAGCGCTGGCTGGGTGGCAAGGCCGATTTTCTGAAAGCGTGAAGTCGCACGGCGACGGGCGTTGCCTTCGCGCTGGGCAGCTCAAGTAAGTCAAAATGCGGCATGACCCTGACAGAACTGAAGTACATCGTCGCCGTCGCACGCGAGAAGCATTTTGGCAAGGGGGCCGATGCGTGCCATGTGTCGCAGCCCACGCTCAGCGTGGCCATCAAGAAGCTTGAAGAAGAACTGCAGGTCAAGCTGTTCGAGCGCAACGCCAACGAGATCACCGTCACGCCGCTCGGCGAAGAAATTGTCCGGCAGGCGCAAAGCGTGCTGGAGCAGGCTGAAAGCATCCGTGAAATTGCCAAGCGCGGCAAGGACCCGCTGGCTGGCGCGCTACGTCTGGGCATCATCTACACCATCGGTCCTTATCTCCTGCCCGATCTGGTCCGCCAGACCATCCAGCACACGCCGCAAATGCCGCTCATGCTCCAGGAGAATTTCACCGTCAAGCTGCTCGAAGAGTTGCGCACCGGCGAG
Source organism: Pseudomonadota bacterium (assembly GCA_040385065.1). Taxonomy (GTDB): domain Bacteria; phylum Pseudomonadota; class Gammaproteobacteria; order Burkholderiales; family Burkholderiaceae_C; genus Polaromonas. Next base: position 16,370 of record JAZKIC010000045.1, on the reverse strand, counting down.
ATCGATTGCGCCATTCTGGCCGAGCCGTTCCCCGACACCAACCTGGCGATTGCGCCGCTCTACGACGAGCCTTTCATGGCGGCGGTGCCCGCCACCCATGCTCTTGCGGCACGGGACAACATCACCGCGGAAGAGCTCAAGCAGGAAACCATGCTCTTGCTGGGCAACGGCCACTGCTTTCGAGACCATGTGCTCGAGGTGTGCCCCGAGTTCGCGCGGTTTTCCAGCAGTACCGAAGGCATACGCAAGAGCTTCGAAGGCTCTTCGCTCGAAACCATCAAGCACATGGTTGCCGCCGGAATGGGCGTCACGCTGGTGCCGCGCCTGAGCGTTCCGAAGGCCGACCTGGCGCGGCAGGCCGATGCCGGTGCCCCTGCCAGCGCAGCCGGGGAGGCATCATTCATCAAATACCTTCCCTTCGAAGGCCATGTGCCTTCACGTCGGGTGGTACTGGCGTGGCGGCGAAGCTTTACCCGCTACGAAGCCATTGCCGCGCTTCGCAATGCGGTCTATGCCTGCGAGTTGCCAGGCGTGACGCGGCTTTCCTGAAGATGAGCCAGCCCCAAGGGTGGCGCGCTATGAGCTTCATAGGCGTACTCAGTGGCGACTTGGCGCTTGATCTTTTAGAGTGATCCATTTTGGAAGGACCCAAGATGGCAGACAAATCTTCAGCACCCCGCATCAACATCGGCATCAGCGAGGCCGACAGGGCCTCGATTGCCGAAGGGCTCAGCCGGCTTCTCGCCGACACCTACACGCTCTACCTCACGACGCATAACTTCCACTGGAACGTAACGGGGCCGATGTTCAATACCCTGCACCAGATGTTCATGACGCAGTACACCGAACTCTGGACGGCCGTGGATCCGATCGCGGAGCGCATCCGTTCGCTCGGCCATCCTGCGCCAGGCTCCTACGCGCAGTTCGGCCAGCTCACCTCGGTGCCCGATGTGCCGACCACGCCGCCCAAAGCTCTTGAAATGGTGCGCATCCTGGTGGATGGGCATGAGGCGGTTGCACGAACGGCACGTGGCCTGTTTCCCGTGGCTGAGGGCGCGAGCGACGAGCCGACGGCCGACTTGCTGACCCAGCGCCTGGCCGTGCATGAGCAAACTGCCTGGATGCTGCGCGCACTGCTGGAAGATTGAGCGAAAATTCGCGGGTGTCATCTGTCCACCCCGTCGAGCAAACCCCCAGCCGGTTCACGTTGTACCTGCAGCTGATCCGCTGGGACCGCCCCGCGGGTTGGCTACTTCTGCTGTGGCCCACGCTTTCGGCGCTGTGGATCGCTTCGGGCGGATTTCCCGGCTGGCATCTGCTGGCTGTTTTCACGCTCGGCACCATCCTCATGCGCAGCGCGGGCTGTTGCCTCAACGACGTCGCTGACCGCGAGTTCGACAAGCACGTCAAGCGCACCGCCGGCCGGCCCGTCACGCGCGGCGCTGTGTCGGTGCGCGAGGCGCTGGTGCTGGGTGCGGCGCTTGCCCTCGCGGCATTTGTGCTGGTGCTCACGACCAACGCGAGCGCGATTGCCTGGTCATTTGCAGCCTTGGCAATTGCGATGGTCTACCCGTATGCCAAGCGCTATGTTTCCATGCCGCAAGCGGTATTGGGCGTCGCTTTCAGTTTCGGCATTCCGATGGCGTTTGCTGCGGTGCAATCGCAGGTGCCCCTGCTGGCCTGGCTGCTGCTACTGGGCAATCTCTTCTGGGTGTTGGCCTACGACACCGAGTATGCGATGGTGGACCGGGACGACGACCTCAAGATCGGCATGAAGACATCGGCCATCACGCTGGGAAAGTACGACGTGACGGTCGTGATGTTTTGCTATGCCGCATTCCTCGCGATATGGAGCTTTGTGCTGCACCCGTGGATCTCGGTCCCGGTGTTTGCGGCCGCGCTGGCGGTGGCGGCCATGCAAGCGATCTGGCACGGCTTGCTGATCCGTGGCCGCCAGCGCGAGGGTTGTTTCAAGGCGTTTCGCCTGAACCACTGGATGGGCTTCACCTTGTTCGCCGGAATTGCGCTGTCTTACGCCGTGCAGTGACGCCCATCACAAAAACACAAAGCACAAAGCCTGCAGATGCAGGCTTTGTGCTTGAGAAGCCAGAACGAGGCTCTGATCGCCTTCTTGACGGTCTTCTTGGCTCGCTTGTGTTTGGCCTTGACGGGTTTCTTGACGCTTTTTTCTCTACCGCAGGCGCCGAAGGCGATGCGTTGGAACCGGTCTGGGCCGGGGCTTAACCCTCGGCGTTGAGAATTTCACCGCGCGCAGCGCCTCATGCGGCGTCGCCGAACTCATCTCCCAGTTCGACCGCACGTTGCCGCGCGGCATGCATCGCGGCGACAAACTGTTGCTTGACGCCCGAAGCTTCCATGTTCGTGATGGCAGCATGCGTGGTGCCTCCCTTGGAGGTGACGCGGCCACGCAGGATTTCTGGCGGGTCTTGGGACGCGCGCGCCAGGGCCGAGGAACCGGCGAACGTGGCAACGGCAAGTTGGCGCGCTTGTTCGCGTCCTATTCCCATCTGCTCACCGGCATCGATCATGGCCTCGAGAAAGTAGAACACGTAGGCCGGACCGGAGCCCGAGAGCGCGGTGACGACGTCGAGTTGGGTCTCATCCTCGAGCCAGAGGTGCTCCCCCGTCGTCTGAATAACGCTGTCCACCAGGTCGCGGTCCTCAAAAGAGACGGCACCGCGCGCAAAAAGCGCCGTGATGCCCTTGCCGACGAGTGCCGGCGTGTTCGGCATGGCGCGTACGATCCGGTCTGTCCCCAGCCAGTGCGCAATGCTGCTGGAGCGGATGCCGGCCGCTACGCTCAGGTGCAGGGCTTGGCGGGTGAACTCGCTGGCTTGCTCCGCAGCTTCCCGGAACGTCTGCGGTTTGACCGCCCAGACGACGAGGTCGGCCTTTGCCAGCTCGGCGCCCGGGACAGCTTCAACCTCCACACCGAATTGCTGCCTGAGTTTCGCGGACTGCTCCGCGAAAGGCTCGACCACCTGCATCTGACTGGCGGCCATACCTTGCTTGAGCAGGCCTCCGATGATGGCGCTGGCCATGTTGCCGCCCCCGATGAAAGCAATCTGGCGTGAAAGGGAGGCAGGAGAGGCTGGGCTCATGTGAGGATCCTGATCTTTTTTCAAGGCGGTCGGACGCTGGCGTGAGATAGCTCGTGCGCCAGGCGAGCCCGGATTGTCGCCGAGCCGCGTCAGCCCGAGCCTCGTTTTGGCCGCCCTCAGGTTTGCACCGCCTGCCTGACCGCGCGCTCCCAATCGGCCATCAGGCCGGCTGCGCGGTCCGCGCTGAGGGTCGGCACAAACGTACGTTCGGCGCGCCAGAGGCTGGAGAGTTCACGGGTGCTGGCATAAACGCCCGAGGACAGACCGGCGAGATAGGCTGCCCCGAGTGCAGTGGTCTCGGTCACGGCCGGCCGGACCACGGGGATGCCGAGGAGATCGGCCTGGAACTGCATCAGCAGGTCGTTGATACAGGCGCCGCCATCCACGCGGAGCTCGGCCACGGGCGCAGCGCCGGCCTCAACCGCATCACGGCTCATGGCCAGCAGCAGCGCCGCGCTTTGGTAAGCGATGCTTTCGAGCGCCGCGCGCGCAATATGCGCGACCGTCGTGCCGCGTGTAAGACCCGTAATGATGCCGCGCGCATCTGGTTTCCAGTAAGGAGCGCCGAGGCCGGTAAAGGCGGGCACCATCATCACGCCGCCGGAGTCGGGAACGCTTTGGGCCAGGGCCTGCACCTCGCCACTGCCCTTGATGGCGTGAAGCCCATCGCGCAGCCATTGCACTACGGCGCCGCCCACGAAAACGCTGCCCTCAATGGCGAATTCAGGCTGCGTTCCGGTTTGCGCCGCACTGGTCGTCAGGAGTCCGTTGTGCGACGTCTGGAATCGCTCCCCGGTATGCATCAGCATGAAGCAGCCGGTGCCATAGGTGTTCTTGGCCATGCCTTCCCGAAAGCAGGCCTGGCCGAACAGGGCGCTTTGCTGGTCACCCGCAACGCCGCCGATCACGATGGGCGCCCCGAGCAACTCGCTCTTGACGGTACCGAACGTCGCACTGGAAGGCAGCACGCGAGGCATGAGGCTGGCCTCGATGTCCAGCAGCGCCATCAGCTCCTCATCCCACTCGTTGGTGTGCACGTTAAAGAGCATGGTGCGCGAGGCGTTGCTCACGTCGGTCACATGTTCCGCGCCCCCTGTCAGTTGCCAGATGAGCCAGCTGTCGATGGTGCCAAAGGCCAGCTCGCCGCGCGCGGCCTGCGCGCGCGCCCCGGGTACGTTCTGCATCAGCCACTGCAACTTCGTGCCAGAGAAATAGGCGTCGATCAACAGCCCTGTTTTTTTCTGGATCAACCCGGCTTTGCCGGCTTCACGCAGAGCTGCACAACTGGATTCCGCGCGTCGGTCCTGCCAGACGATGGCGTGGTGAATGGGCTGGCCGGTCTTGCGGTTCCACACGACCGTCGTTTCTCGCTGGTTGGTGATGCCGAGCGCCCGCACGTCTGTGGCCTTGATGTTTGCCTTGGCCAGCGCTTCCCGCGCGGTGGCCAGCTGGCTGCGCCAGATCTCGTTGGCGTCATGCTCCACCCATCCAGGCTTGGGATAGATCTGCGGCAGCTCCTGTTGCGCCATGGCGCGGATGTGGCCATGCTCGTCGAAGACGATGCTGCGGCAGCTGGAGGTGCCTTGGTCGAGGGCAAGCAGATAAGTCATGAACGCGGCTTTCGGTAAACGCGGCAGCGGCTGACTGGCCTCAGCGGGCCGCTATCTGGAGGGCGACGCCGGCTTCGGCGAGCAAGGCTGGAAAGGGCTCTGGCGGCGATTCGTCGGTGAACAGGCGATCGATTTGTGAAAGTGTCGCCAGTTCCACCATGGCTGTTCTGTTGAATTTGCTCACGTCCGCAGCGAGCCACACCTCGCGTGCGTGGCTAATGATGGTTTGCGCGACCTTCACTTCGCGGTAATCGAAATCGCGCAGCGAGCCATCCGTTTCGATGCCGGATATCCCGATCAGCGCGATGTCGACTCGGAACTGGCGAATGAAGTCGACCGTCGCTTCACCCACGATGCCGCGATCGCGAGCGCGCACCACGCCGCCCGTCACGATGACTTCGCAGTCGGGGTTGCTGCAGAGAATCGCGGCGACGTTCAGGTTGTTGGTGATCACGCGCAACCCCTTGTGCTTGAGCAGCGCCCTGGCAATGGCTTCCGTCGTGGTTCCGATATTCAGGATCAGCGAGCAGTTGTCCGGCACCCGTTCGGCTACCGCTTCGGCAATGCGCGCCTTGCCTGCGGCGTTCAGGCTTTCGCGTTGCCGGTAAGCCAGGTTTTCAGTTGTCGACGTGGGTACCCGCACGCCGCCATGAAAGCGGGCCAGCAAACCGTCTTCTGAAAGACGCTGTACATCGCGGCGAACCGTTTGCAAGGTCACGCCGAGCGACTCGGCCAATTGTTCGACGGTAAGCGAACCGGTGGTCCGCACGGCTTCGAGCAGCTTGAGTTGGCGGGGGTTTGTTTTCACGGGAAAGCGCTGGTCAGAAGCTTGATTGGAATACAAATCGAATCGAAACGCAAAATAAATAGAACGCAGCGGTCTTAAACGATCAAAAAGGAATAAAAATAGGACTCAAACGAATCTGTTCACTGCCCAGCCAGTTAGCTTGCCCTGTTGCCACGCATGCGAGCCTTGCAAAGCAAAAAAGATGAAGGCCTATCTCCCATGAGCGCCGAAGCGACCCCCTTGCCCACCCGGCGTGCCGACCTGCTGGCGCGCGCCAGGGCGATTCAGGTGTGCGACATCGCCATCATCGGCGGGGGAGCGACAGGATTGGGCGTAGCGCTGGACGCCGCCACCCGGGGCTATTCGGTCGTGCTGCTTGAATCCCATGATTTCGCCAAAGGGACCTCGTCCCGCGCCACCAAGCTGGTTCATGGCGGCGTGCGCTATCTGGCGCAGGGCAATATTTCGCTGGTGCGTGAAGCCCTGCACGAGCGCACGCTGCTCCTGAAAAACGCGCCACATCTGGCTCAGCCCTTGCCCTTCGTGATGCCTTCCTACAAGTTCTGGGAAGCGCCCTTCTATGGAGTGGGACTCAAGATGTATGACGCCCTCGCTGGCTCCGCAGGGCTGGGACGCACCGAATTCCTCAATCGCTCAGAGACGCTCGCCTGTCTGCCAACGGCACGGCGTGAGGGCCTCAAGGGCGGCGTGAGGTACTGGGATGGCCAGTTCGACGACGCCCGCGTGGCACTGGCGCTGGCCCGCACCGCAGCGCAGGAAGGCGCGCTGCTGCTGAATTACTGCCCCGTCAGGGAGCTGATCCATGAAGGCGGCAAGCTGGCCGGCCTGCATGCCGAAGACACCGAAACCGGCGAGCACTTCGAGATCCGGGCACGTTGCATCGTCAATGCGACAGGGGTGTGGGTCGACCGGTTTCGCCTGCTCGATGGGGAGGCGGTCGGCCAGGTTGTCAAGCCGATGGTGGCCCCGAGCCAAGGCGTGCATGTGGTGGTCAACAAGGAATTTCTTCCCGGTAGCCATGCATTGCTCGTGCCCAAGACCCAGGACGGCCGGGTGCTGTTCGCGGTGCCCTGGCTTGGCAAGGTCATTTTGGGAACTACAGACACGCCCCGCCATGACCTGGACCGCGAGCCGCTGGCCTTCAAGGAAGAGCTGGACTTCATTCTTCGAGAGTCCGCCCGCTACCTGAGCCGCGCGCCGCAACGCGCCGATGTCAGGAGCCTCTGGGTCGGGCTGCGCCCTCTTGTCAAACCGCAGGGCGACGAGGGCGACGACACCCACGGCCTTTCGCGCGAGCACACCGTGCTGGTCAGCAAAAGCGGGCTGGTGACGGTCACGGGCGGCAAGTGGACCACCTACCGCGCCATGGCCGAAGATGTGATGGACCGCTGCCGAGCGGCCGGGCTGCTGAACGAGCGAGGCCCCTGCCTGACGGAAAGCCGGCCGCTGGTAGGGGCAGAGGCAAACGCCCGCCCGAACGCGATCAGTGACGCGCCCGGACTTCATCTCTATGGAAGCGAAGCCCCGTTTGTTCAGGCGCTGGAGGGCGCGGACGCGCAGCTCGGCGGGGGGTTAAGCGAGGCCATGGTGCGATTTGGCGCCCGTCATGAGTACGCCCGCACGGTCGAGGATGTGCTGGCTCGCCGCTCGCGCCTGCTTTTTCTGGATGCGGCCATGGCAAAATCGCTGGCCGCCCCCGTAGCGGCCCTCCTTCAGGAGGAAACGGGGTTCGATCCCGGTCAAAAGGCCTTCGAAGCCCTGTGCGAGCGCTATCTGAGCCTGCCGGCCTGATGCGCGCATAACTTTTCCTGGCCCGGCTAGTTGACGCGGCAGAAAAAGCGCGTCATAATGGAGAGCTTCGCCCGAAATGGCGGGAAATTCTGCCCAACAAGAAGCAGTGCAAGTGGTTTGCGCTGTGGATTACGGGCCCAAGACTGGCTGGTTGGTGGGCTTGCGATATCGGTAAACGGTATGCAGCTTCAAATCGGTGCAAGTTGGGACTAATTTAAATGATTCAAACGCAATCCAAACTCGATGTTGCTGACAACACGGGTGCTAAATCCGTGATGTGCATCAAAGTGCTGGGCGGCTCCAAGCGCCGGTACGCCAGCGTCGGTGACGTCATCAAGGTCAGCATCAAAGAAGCCGCGCCCCGTGGCCGCGTCAAAAAAGGCGAGGTTTACAGCGCTGTGGTGGTTCGTACCGCCAAGGGCATTCGCCGCGGCGACGGCTCGCTGGTCAAATTCGACGGCAACGCAGCAGTGTTGCTCAACGCCAAGCTGGAGCCAATCGGCACCCGCATCTTCGGACCAGTGACGCGCGAGTTGCGCACTGAAAAGTTCATGAAGATCGTCTCGCTGGCTCCTGAAGTTCTGTAAGGAAACGCGATGAACAAGATTCGCAAAGGCGACGAAGTCGTCGTGCTCGCAGGGCGCGACAAGGGCAAGCGCGGCACGGTTGCGCTGCGCAAGGATGACAGCTACTTGCTGGTGGATGGGATCAACATGGTGAAGAAACACACCAAGCCCAACCCGCTCAAGGGCGCTGCAGGTGGCATTGTTGAGAAAAACATGCCGATTCACCAGTCGAACGTCGCGATTTTCAACGCGGCTACCGGCAAGGCGGATCGCGTTGGGATCAAGTTGTTGGCTGACGGCAAAAAAGTGCGCGTCTTCAAGTCCAGCGGCGACGAAATTAAGGCTGCATGAACATGGCACGCTTGCAAGAACAATATCGCGAAAAAATCGCACCGGCCCTGGTCGAGAAATTCGGCTACACCACGCCGATGCAGGTTCCCCGCATCACCAAGATCACGCTCAACATGGGCGTGAGCGAGGCTGTTGCCGACAAGAAGGTCATGGACAACGCCGTCGGCGACATGGCCAAGATCGCCGGCCAGAAGCCCGTGGTCACCAAGGCCAAAAAAGCTATTGCCGGTTTCAAGATCCGCGAAGACCTGCCCATCGGTTGCATGGTCACGCTGCGCGGCGTCAAGATGTATGAGTTCCTCGATCGTTTCGTCACCGTGGCCCTGCCCCGTGTTCGCGACTTCCGCGGTATCTCCGGCCGGGCCTTCGACGGCCGCGGCAACTACAACATCGGCGTGAAAGAGCAGATCATTTTCCCTGAAATCGAGTACGACAAGGTCGACGCCTTGCGCGGTCTCAATATCAGCATCACCACAACGGCCAAGACCGATGAAGAGTGCAAGGCACTCCTCACCGCCTTCCGTTTTCCGTTCAAGAACTGAAGGCGCAAGATGGCAAAACAAGCATTGCTGCAACGTGAACTCAAGCGCGACAAACTGGTCGCCAAGTTCGCCAAGAAACACGCAGAACTCAAAGCAACGTCGAACGACGCCAAGCGCTCCGACGAAGAGCGTGCCCTGGCCCGTCTCGAGTTGCAGAAGTTGCCCCGCAACGCGAACCCGACCCGTCAGCGCAATCGCTGCGGTATCACCGGTCGTCCGCGTGGCACGTTCCGTCAATTCGGCCTGGCTCGCGCCAAGATCCGTGAGTTGGCTTTTGCTGGTGATATCCCTGGTATCACCAAGGCAAGCTGGTAAGCAATAGGAGAACCGCAAATGAGTATGAGTGATCCTATCGCCGACATGCTGACACGCATCCGCAATGCGCAGATGGTTGAAAAAGCTGTCGTGCAAGTGCCTTCGTCAAAAGTCAAAATCGCCATCGCCCAGGTCCTGAAGGATGAGGGTTATATCGATGGCTTCTCCGTCAAGAACGACGACGGCAAGGCCCAGCTTGAAATTGCCCTGAAGTACTACGCAGGCCGTCCCGTGATTGAGCGCATCGAGCGCGTCAGCCGCCCCGGACTTCGCGTTTACAAAGGCCATGGTGCCATCCCCCAGGTCATGAATGGCCTTGGCGTGGCAATCGTCACCACCCCCCAGGGTGTCATGACCGATCGTAAAGCGCGCGCAACCGGTATCGGTGGCGAAGTGCTTTGCTATGTGGCTTAACGGGCATTGAGGAGTAACTGAAATGTCTCGTGTAGCAAAAATGCCGGTCACCGTCCCTGCGGGCGTCGACGTGGCCATCAAAGAAGACCAGATCAATGTCAAGGGCGCCCTGGGCGCGCTTGCCATGGCCCAAAACGCGCTGGTGACGATCAAGAGCGAAGGCGGCAAGCTGACCTTCGCTCCTGCGAACGACTCGCGCGAAGCCGATGCCATGAGCGGCACCATGCGTCAGCTGGTGAACAACATGGTGACCGGTGTGACCAAAGGCTTCGAGAAGAAGCTGAGCCTGATCGGCGTGGGCTACAAGGCCCAGGCACAGGGCGCCAAGCTGAACCTCACGGTCGGCTACTCGCACCCCGTCATCATGGACATGCCTGCCGGCATCACGGCGGCAACGCCCACCCCGACTGAAATTGTCATCAAGGGTTTTGACCGCCAGCGCGTCGGCCAGATCGCTGCTGAAGTTCGTGCTGTTCGTCCTCCCGAGCCTTACAAGGGCAAGGGCATCCGTTATTCGGATGAGAAGATCACGATCAAAGAAACCAAGAAGAAATAAGGAGCTGCACCATGTTGACCAAAAAAGAGCAGCGCCTTCGTCGTTCACGCCAGACCCGCATCCGCATTGCCACGCAAGGCGTTGCCCGTCTGACAGTAAACCGCACCAATCTGCACATTTACGCCAGCGTCATTTCTGGCGACGGCACCAAAGTGCTGGCAACCGCTTCCACCGCAGAAGTCGAGATCCGCAAGGAAATCGGCGCCTCGGGCAAGGGCGGCAATGTGGCTGCAGCACAAGCCATCGGCAAGCGTATTGCTGAAAAGGCAAAAGCAGCCGGCGTCGAAAAAGTAGCGTTTGACCGCGCTGGTTTCGCCTACCACGGCCGCGTGAAAGCGCTGGCCGAGGCAGCGCGCGAAGCTGGCTTGCAGTTCTAAGAGACTGGAAATAAGTATGGCTAAGTTTCAAGCGAAATCAAACAACGATGCTCCAGACGATGGTCTGAAGGAAAAGATGATCGCGGTCAACCGCGTCACCAAGGTCGTCAAGGGCGGACGTATTCTCGGCTTTGCCGCGCTGACGGTTGTCGGCGACGGTGACGGCCGCGTCGGCATGGGCAAGGGCAAGTCCAAGGAAGTGCCAGCTGCCGTGCAAAAGGCCATGGAAGAGGCTCGCCGCAACATGACCAAGGTGTCGCTCAAGAACGGCACACTGCATCACAACGTCTTCGGCCACCACGGTGCGGCAAGCGTCATGATGGCGCCGGCCCCCAAGGGTACGGGCATCATTGCTGGCGGCCCGATGCGCGCCGTGTTCGAAGTCATGGGCATCACCGACATCGTGGCCAAGAGCCATGGTTCGAGCAATCCCTACAACATGGTGCGTGCCACGATGGACGCGCTGAACAACTCCACCACGGCTTCTGATATTGCAGCCAAGCGTGGCAAGTCGGTCGAAGACATCTTCGGCTAAAGCGAGACGCACATGACGACAGAAAACAAAATCAAGGTCCAGTTGATCAAGAGCCCGATCGGCACCAAGGAATCGCACCGTGCAACGGTCCGCGGTCTTGGTCTGCGCGGCATCAACAGCACCAGCGAACTCGAAGACACGCCCGCAGTGCGCGGGATGATCAACAAGATCAGTTACCTGGTCAAGATTCTGTAAGGCAGACTGAAATGGAACTCAACGCAATCAAGCCTGCTGCAGGTGCCAAGCATGCCAAGCGCCGTGTCGGCCGCGGCATCGGCTCCGGCCTGGGCAAAACCGCTGGACGCGGCCATAAAGGCCAGAAATCCCGCTCGGGTGGCTACCATAAAGTTGGCTTTGAAGGCGGTCAGATGCCTTTGCAGCGCCGCTTGCCCAAGCGCGGCTTCAAGTCGCAGACGCTCAAGTTCAACGCCGAAGTCACACTCGGCGCGCTGGAGCAGCTCGGCCTGGCCGAAGTCGATGTGCTGACGCTGAAAACAGCCGGTCTGATCAAGCAGATCGCCAAGACCGTCAAGGTCATCAATTCGGGCAGCCTGACCAAAGCGGTCAAGCTCAACGGTATTGGTGCTACGGCTGGTGCAAAGGCTGCCATTGAAGCTGTCGGCGGCGTAATCGCTTAATTCTTTTTCGGACATCGGACTCATTTAAGTGGCCACCAGTTCAGCAACACTCGCCAAAACCGGCAAGTTCGGGGATTTGCGCAACAGGCTCGTTTTCCTGTTGCTGGCGCTGGTCGTGTACCGCGTCGGCGCGCATATTCCTGTGCCCGGAATTGACCCGAACCAGCTGAAGGCTTTGTTCAGCGGGCAGCAGGGCGGCATATTGAATCTCTTCAATATGTTCTCCGGCGGCGCGCTGTCGCGGTTCACTGTATTTGCGCTGGGCATCATGCCCTACATCTCCGCGTCTATCATCATGCAGCTGCTCACCTACGTGGTCCCCACGTTCGAGCAACTCAAGAAAGAAGGCGAAGGCGGCCGTCGCAAGATCACCCAGTACACGCGTTATGGAACGCTCGGCCTGGCCCTGTTCCAGTCGATGGGCATCGCGGTTGCCCTCGAGAGCTCCGCCGGTCTTGTGCTGTCGCCAGGCTTTGGATTTCGCATGACCGCCGTGTTCAGCCTGACAGCCGGAACCATGTTCCTGATGTGGCTCGGCGAGCAGATTACGGAGCGCGGTCTGGGCAATGGTATTTCGATCCTGATTTTTGCGGGTATCGCTGCGGGCTTGCCCAGCGCGCTCGGCGGATTGATGGAATTGGTGCGCACCGGTGCAATGAGCATCCTGGTTGCCCTGGTGATCGTGGTGGTCGTGGCGCTTGTTACGTATTTCGTGGTGTTCGTTGAACGTGGTCAACGCAAGATCCTGGTGAACTATGCGCGGCGCCAGGTGGGCAACAAGGTCTATGGTGGCCAGTCGTCCCATCTGCCCCTGAAGCTGAACATGGCCGGAGTGATCCCGCCGATCTTCGCCTCGTCGATCATCTTGCTTCCGGCGACTGTGGTGGGATGGTTCACGACGGGCGACGGCATGCGCTGGCTCAAGGACATTGCCGCCACGCTCACGCCAGGCCAGCCGATTTACGTGATGCTGTATGCGGCTGCGATTGTGTTTTTCTGCTTCTTCTATACGGCGCTGGTATTCAACAGCCGTGAGACAGCCGATAACCTGAAGAAGAGCGGCGCGTTCATTCCCGGGATTCGCCCAGGCGACCAGACGGCAAGGTACATCGACAAGATCCTGGTGCGCCTGACGTTGGCCGGTGCAATCTACATCACGTTCGTTTGCCTGTTGCCCGAATTTTTGATCCTGAAGTACAACGTCCCGTTCTACTTTGGCGGTACGTCACTCCTCATCATTGTGGTGGTGACGATGGACTTCATGGCCCAGGTGCAGAACTACATGATGTCGCAGCAGTATGAATCGCTGCTGAAGAAGGCTAATTTCAAGACCAACAGCTAGACGGCTGTAGGCTGGTCCGCAAGGGCCAAGGGAAAGTTTGTGTGGGTGCCGAGTGCGGCAGAGAAGAGTTTTAGGAGAAGAAAATGAGAGTTTCAGCTTCGGTCAAGAAAATTTGCCGCAACTGCAAGGTCATTCGCCGCAAGGGTGTCGTTCGCATTATCTGCACCGACCCACGGCACAAGCAGCGTCAAGGCTGATTTCAAGAGTTTTAGAGGACGAACATGGCTCGTATCGCTGGTATCAATATTCCCCCGCAGCAACACGCTGAAATCGGGCTGACTGCAATCTTTGGCATTGGTCGCACACGCGCTCGCAAAATCTGCGAAGCCTGCGACATCGCCTATGCAAAAAAGGTCAAGGACCTGAGCGACGCCGATCTCGAAAAGATCCGCGACCAGATCGCCCTGTTCACGATCGAGGGTGACCTTCGCCGCGAAACAACGATGAACATCAAGCGTTTGATGGACATCGGTTGCTACCGCGGTTTCCGTCATCGTCGTGGCCTGCCCATGCGTGGCCAGCGGACGCGTACCAATGCCCGTACCCGCAAGGGTCCGCGCAAGGCCGCACAGTCCCTGAAGAAATAATCGAAGGTAAGTCATGGCAAAAGCACCAAGCAATAACGCAGCTCAACGCGTTCGCAAGAAAGTTCGCAAGAATGTGGCCGACGGCGTCGCCCACATCCACGCTTCTTTCAACAACACGATCATCACCATCACTGATCGCCAGGGCAACGCATTGTCGTGGGCATCGTCGGGTGGCCAGGGTTTCAAGGGTTCGCGCAAGTCGACACCCTTTGCGGCCCAGGTGGCTTCCGAGGTGGCTGGCCGTGCTGCCATTGAGCAGGGCATCAAGAACGTCGACGTCGAGATCAAGGGTCCAGGCCCTGGTCGTGAATCGTCTGTTCGCGCATTGGGCGCACTCGGCATCCGGATCAACTCCATTGCCGACGTGACTCCCGTGCCGCACAACGGCTGCCGCCCGCAAAAGCGCCGCCGCATCTAATCCCCCCGTTGCAAGCCTGGGTGGTCGCATAGCGGCCCCCCAGGCTTGCAGCATTTTTACCAAGCCCACCGCCGACAGGTTTCGAACCGAGGGCTCCTGCACCTTGTGCAGCAGATGACAAAAGGAAATTCAAGTGGCACGCTATCTAGGCCCCAAGGCCAAACTCTCCCGCCGCGAAGGCACGGACCTGTTCCTCAAGAGCGCCCGCCGCGCGATTGGTGACAAGGCAAAATTCGATTCCAAGCCTGGCCAGCACGGTCGCACTTCGGGCATGCGTACCTCGGACTACGGTCTGCAGTTGCGCGAAAAGCAGAAGGTCAAGCGCATGTACGGCGTGCTCGAAAAGCAGTTCCGCCGTTACTTCGAAGAAGCTGACCGCCGCAAGGGAAACACGGGTGCCAACCTGTTGTTCCTGCTCGAGTGTCGCCTGGACAACGTCGTTTACCGCATGGGCTTCGGCTCGACGCGCGCAGAAGCGCGCCAGCTCGTGTCGCACAAGGCGATCACCGTCAACGGCCAGTCCGTGAACATCCCGTCGTACCTGGTCAAGACCGGCGACGTCGTGGCTGTGCGCGACAAGTCCAAGAAGCAAAACCGCGTCGTTGAAGCTTTGCAATTGGCTCAACAAGTCGGAATGCCTGCCTGGGTCGATGTAAGCATCGACAAGGGCGAGGGTGTCTTCAAGAAGGTTCCTGACCGCGACGAGTTCGCAGCCGACATCAACGAATCGTTGATCGTCGAGTTGTACTCACGTTAATTTCCCCGTTCCTGAGGTCCACCGCCGGCGGACCTCAGGCTGCTTCACCCGGCCTTATCGGTGTAACGAGCCGAGGGTATTGAGAGGAAGACTGCATGCAGACAAATCTACTAAAACCAAAAACCATCAACGTCGAGCAGCTTGCTGCCAACCGTGCCAAGGTAACGCTCGAGCCGTTCGAACGCGGCTATGGCCACACACTGGGCAATGCGCTGCGCCGCGTGCTGCTGTCGTCCATGGTCGGCCATGCCGCCACTGAAGTGACGATCGCTGGGGTGCTCCACGAGTACTCCTCTATCGATGGCGTACAGGAAGACGTGGTCAACATCCTTCTGAACCTCAAGGGCGTGGTATTTAAGCTCCACAACCGCGATGAAGTCACGCTGAGCCTGCGCAAGGACGGCGAAGGCCCTGTTACGGCAGCCGACATCCAGACGCCCCACGACGTCGAAATCATCAACCCCGAGCACGTCATCGTCAATCTGTCGCACGGCGGCAAAATCGACATGCAGATCAAGGTTGAAAATGGCCGTGGCTATGTGCCCGGCACGATGCGTCGTTACGGCGACGAGTCGACCAAGTCGATTGGCCGTATCGTTCTCGATGCGTCGTTCTCGCCCGTCAAGCGCGTCAGCTACACCGTCGAAAGCGCCCGCGTCGAGCAGCGTACCGATCTGGACAAGCTCGTTCTGGAAATCGAAACCAACGGCGCAGTGACGGCTGAAGACGCCGTTCGCGCTTCTGCCAAGATTCTGGTCGAGCAACTGGCTGTGTTCGCGCAGCTGGAAGGCAATGAACTTGCAGCGTTCGACACGCCAGTGCAGCGTAGCTCGCAGCAATTCGATCCGATCCTGCTGCGTCCTGTCGACGAGCTGGAACTGACGGTGCGTTCGGCCAACTGCCTGAAAGCCGAAAACATTTACTACATCGGCGACTTGATCCAGCGCACCGAGAATGAACTTCTCAAGACGCCGAATCTCGGCCGTAAATCGTTGAACGAAATCAAGGAAGTGCTCGCCTCGCGTGGGCTCACCCTTGGTATGCGCCTGGAAAGCTGGCCACCCGCCGGACTCGACAAGCGTTGATTGGAAATTTGCCTCGCAATTAGCAAGAGGCAGTGCACGGGCAGTACCTGATACGGCTGCCTGAATTAAAACTGGAAGGAAATAGCACATGCGCCACGGACACGGACTTCGCAAACTCAACCGCACGACATCGCACCGCCTCGCGATGCTGCGCAACATGATGAACTCGCTGATTCAGCACGAAGTCATCAAGACAACTCTGCCCAAGGCCAAGGAATTGCGCCGCGTCGTCGAGCCGATGATCACGCTGGCCAAAGAGCCTACGTTGGCCAACAAACGCCTGGCGTTTGACCGCCTTCGCGATCGCGACATGGTCGTGAAACTCTTTGCTGATCTGGGCCCTCGCTTCAAGGCTCGTCCAGGCGGCTACACCCGCATTTTGAAGATGGGTTTCCGCGTGGGCGACAACGCGCCTATGGCGCTGGTCGAGCTGGTGGATCGTCCCGAAATTAATGACGCTGCAGAGGGTGGCAGCAAGGCCGAATAGGTTATAATTTAGACACCGCGCGGTGGAGCAGCCTGGTAGCTCGTTGGGCTCATAACCCAAAGGTCGTAA
>JAZKIC010000044.1:0-26286 GCA_040385065.1 Pseudomonadota bacterium | reverse complement strand
CCGCAGCCGCGGCCTTCCTTGATTTCCTGGTCCATGCAGCGCGAGACGAAATCGCGTGGCGCCAGGTCCTTCAGTGTGGGCGCATAGCGCTCCATGAAACGCTCGCCGTTGGCGTTGATCAAGATCGCGCCTTCACCGCGGCAGCCTTCCGTGAGCAGCACCCCGGCGCCATGGACGCCAGTCGGGTGGAACTGCCAGAACTCCATGTCTTCCAATGGAATGCCTGCGCGGGCCACCATGCCGAGGCCGTCACCGGTGTTGATGAAGGCGTTGGTCGAGGCGGCAAAGATTCGGCCTGCACCGCCCGTGGCGAGCAGGGTAGTTTTGGCTTCGAAGATATGAATGTCGCCGGTTTCCATTTCGAGCGCGCTCACGCCAACGACGTCGCCGTCGGCATCGCGGATCAGATCGAGCGCAAGCCACTCGACGAAGAAGCTGGTTTTTTCCTTGACGTTTTGCTGGTAAAGCGTGTGCAGCATCGCGTGGCCGGTGCGGTCGGCGGCGGCGCAGGCGCGCTGCACCGGCTTTTCGCCGTAGTTGGCGGTGTGGCCGCCGAACGGGCGCTGGTAGATGGTGCCGTCGGGGTTGCGGTCAAAAGGCATGCCCATGTGCTCGAGGTCATAGACCACCTTGGGTGCTTCGCGGCACATGAACTCGATGGCGTCCTGGTCGCCGAGCCAGTCTGAACCCTTGACCGTGTCGTAGAAATGGTAGTGCCAGTTGTCCTCGGACATGTTGCCGAGCGACGCGCCAATGCCGCCTTGCGCCGCCACGGTGTGCGAACGGGTGGGGAAAACCTTGGACAGGACCGCGACATTCAAACCGGCGCGAGCCAGTTGCAGGGAAGCGCGCATGCCGGAGCCGCCTGCGCCGACGATGACGACGTCAAATTTACGAGCGGGGATTTTGGAAGTGACAGCCATGACTTTTTAGAATCTCCACAAGACTTGAATGGCCCAACCGGAACATGCCACGAGCCAGACAATGGTGAGAACCTGGAGCGACAGCCGCATCCAGACAGGTTTGATGTAGTCCATGTAGACGTCGCGCATGCCGACCCACACGTGGTAAAGCAGGCAAAGAATGACCGTGAAGGTCAGCATCTTCATGGGCTGCGAGGCAAAGATGCCCGACCATTTGTCATAGCCCATCGGGCCTTTGCGCAACAGCACTTGCGCCAGCACGATCAGCGTGAAAAGGCCCATGACCGCAGCCGTCACACGCTGGCTGAGCCAGTCGCGGGTACCGTAATGCGCGCCGACGACGATGCGCCGTGATCCGTAATTGACAGACATTTTTCTTGTATTCCTAAAGATCAGTACAGGCCAAACAGCTTGGCGCCCAACACGACGGTGAGGCCCAGGCTCAGCACCAGCGTAACCCGTGCCGACGTCATGCCGAAGCGCTGCTCGACCGCCTTGTGGCTGACGTCCATCCAGAGGTGGCGAACGCCGGCTGTGAAGTGGTGCAGGTAAGCCCAGATGAGCGCGAGCGCCACCAGTTTCCAGAAAAAGCCTGGGAGGCCGAGCATGCCCGCGTTGAACGCGCCGGTGAATCTGTCAAAAGAAATTTCGGATGAGATCGAGGTATCGAACATCCAGATGACGAAGGGCAGCAACCCGAACATCAGGACCCCGCTGACGCGGTGGAGGATGGAGACCCAGCCGGCTGCCGGAAGCCGGTAGCTCGGAAGGTCGGTAAAGGCGTTGATGTTTCGAAATTCACGCCGCTTCTTGGCACCGCTTGTCGCTGATTCGGACATGTATTGGCTTTCTATGTTTGAGTAACTGCCTCGTAACCTGCCGAGACGGCTCAACCCGAAATTCTATTGCAATGCAGCATCTGCGGCGGTGAGCTCATCCATGGAATGCGCATTTTTGTCCGAAAAAAGCGCGCATACGGCGCCTCACGCAGACCTCTTGCCTGCATTCTGACGCGACCATTACAAAGTGCCGCCGCTGGCTGCCTGAAGGCGTACACCACGGTCGGAAGAATCTATCGGCTGGCGCCGGGCGGAGGCGTTGGGCGGCCCGCGTTCGCACGGCAGGCGTCTGAGCAGAACTTCACCTCGGCCCAGTTTTTTGCCCAGCGCTTTCGCCACGTCATGTCCCGGCCACAAGCGGCGCAGGGCTTGCTCGGCAGGCTGGCCTTGTTGCCTTTGAAGCCCATGCTGCTAGCTCAGCGTGTTTTGGTAGTGGTGCGTGTCGGTGCGGTAGTGGCCGCGCCGCAATTCCATCGGCAGGTCGTTATACGTATAGGCGACGCGTTCGACGCTCAGCAGAGGCTCGCCGGGCTTGACCCTGAGCAACTCTGCGAGCGGCTGCTGGGCGGCGACAGCGCGAATTTTTTCTTCTGCGCGAACCATGCGGACGCCGAATTCGGTTTCAAAAAGCGCATACATCGGCCCACGGTAGGCGTCCAGGCGCTCCGCCGTCAAGCCCTTGAACGGCGCGCCCGGAAGCCAGAGGTCTTCGACGATGGTGGGAGTGCCCTGGAAAGCCAGCACACGGCGGACCTGCAGTACGGCATCGCCACTGCGCAAGCCCAGTGCGCGTGCGATGTCGGCCGGTGCCCGCAGCTTGCGGCAGTCAACGATCCTGCGCTCGGCCGGGCCTTCGTTTCGCAGGTCGCCACTGTCCGGCATCAGCCGCAAAAAGCGGTACTGGACGTGCTGCTCGGCATGCGTGGCCACAAAGGTGCCCTTGCCCTGCCGGCGCATGACGAGGTTCTCGGCGGCCAGCTCGTCGATGGCTTTTCGCACCGTACCCTGGCTCACCCGAAAGCGGGCCGCCAGTTCCATCTCGCTGGGGATCAGCTCGCCAGGCTTCCATTCGCCGGTCTGCAGCCCTTGCAGGATCAAGGCCTTGATCTGCTGGTACAGCGGGCTGAACGCCGGCGTCTGGCCCGCAAGCGGTCCAGCCTCGCCGGGGGTGGGCGGGGCATCGAAAGTGACGTTGGGATTGATCGCCATGGTGCGCAGGTTTGACGGGAATCATATCTTATATAAGACATAAGACAAATTGACCAACTCGGGTTTTCCCGCTTAGAATCCTCGGCTGAATCCCTCGGCCATCGAACGGTTTCGCCTTCTGCGGCGACCCTTTGCCCGACGCGTGCTGCGGGGCCGAAATTTCCTCTCATCCCATCATCATCTTGGAGTCCTCATGAGCAAAAAACCCGTCCGTGTCGCTGTCACAGGCGCAGCCGGTCAAATCGGCTACGCCTTGTTGTTTCGCATCGCATCGGGCGAAATGCTCGGCAAGGACCAGCCCGTCATCCTGCAACTGCTTGAAGTGCCGGTCGAAGGTCCGCAGAAGGCCCTCAAAGGCGTGATGATGGAACTCGACGACTGCGCGTTTCCTCTGCTTGTGGGAATGGAAGCACACAGCGACCCGATGACCGCTTTCAAAGACGCTGACTACGCCTTGCTCGTCGGCTCGCGTCCACGTGGTCCCGGCATGGAGCGCGCCGAACTGCTGGCGGTCAATGGCGCCATCTTTACGGCGCAGGGCAAGGCACTCAACGCCGTCGCCAGCCGCAATGTCAAGGTGCTGGTGGTAGGTAACCCGGCCAACACCAACGCCTACATCGCCATGAAGAGCGCTCCGGACCTGCCGCGCAAGAATTTCACCGCCATGCTGCGGCTCGACCACAACCGCGCGGCCAGCCAGATCGCGGCCAAAACCGGCAAGCCTGTCGCCGACATCGAAAAACTGACCGTCTGGGGCAACCATTCGCCCACCATGTACGCGGACTACCGCTTCGCGACCATCAAGGGCGAAAGCGTGGCCAAGATGATCAATGACCAGGAATGGAACGCCAACACCTTCCTGCCCACGGTGGGCAAGCGTGGTGCGGCCATCATCGAGGCGCGCGGCCTGTCTTCGGCTGCCTCGGCCGCCAACGCCGCCATCGACCACATGCGCGACTGGGCCCTGGGCACCAGCGGTAAATGGGTCACGATGGGTATTCCTTCGGACGGTCAATATGGCATTCCCAAAGACACGATGTTCGGCTTTCCCGTCACCTGCGAAAACGGCGAATACAAGCTGGTCGAGGGTCTGGAGATCGACGCATTCAGCCAGGAGCGCATCGCCAAGACGCTCAAGGAACTGCAGGACGAGCAGGCTGGCGTCGCCCACCTGCTTTGATGCGCATTCGCGGGGTTCCGGTTCTCAAGCGATGCCTTTGCGCAAAGCCTCCCGCGCCGGGCTTGTTGAGCTTGATGGGGGCGCCCTATGCGCCGCTGCACGGCTGAGCTCGCCGCCATGACGCACCCCCGCGATGTTCTTCTTGGCGCGCAGGCCGCAGCCGGTGTGCTGCCAGTTTGCGACCATTACTGCGGCGTCGAGGCACGCATGCGCAAGAGCCTGCAATTGCAGGCCGAAATGACCGAAGAGTTCGGCACCTGCGTTTTCGACGTGACGCTCGATTGTGAAGACGGCGCGCCCGTGGGGGGCGAGGCCGATCATGCCGCGTTGGTGGTGTCTCTTCTCAAGGGCGCGGCCCCCGGGTCCCGGGTGGCTGCGCGTGTACACGCCATCGACCATCCCGCCTTCGAGGCCGATCTCGCCGTCATCGCAGGCCAGGCCGGCACGCGTTTGAGCCACATCATGATCCCCAAAGTCGAGACGCCCGCCGATGTCGAGCGCGTGGCGGCACAGCTCGACGCGCTCGGCCCGGTGGCCGCTAGAATTCCCCTGCACGTCCTGCTGGAATCGCCTAAAGGCGTGCACTACGCTTTCGACATTGCGGGCCACCCGCGTATTCAGTCCATCAGTTTTGGCCTGATGGATTTCGTCTCAAGCCACAACGGCGCCATTGCCTCCAGCGCCATGGGCAGTGAGGGCCAGTTCTCGCATCCGCTCGTGGTGCGGGCCAAACTGGAGATCGCCTCGGCCTGCCATGCGCATGGCAAGGTGCCGTCGCATTGCGTGGTGACCGAATTCAACGATGGCGAGGCCATGCAGTCGGCAGCCAAAAAAGCGGCGTCCGATTTTGGCTACAGCCGCATGTGGAGCATCCACCCGCAGCAAATCCGTCCTATTCTTGCGGCCATGGCGCCTGACCCGGCCGAAATTGACCTGGCCACGGACCTGATCGCCGCCGCTGCGCAAGCAGGCTGGGCGCCGGTCAGCTTCAAGGGCAAGCTCCATGACCGCGCCAGTTACCGCTATTTCTGGCAAGTGCTCGAGCGGGCACACCAGACCGGCCGGCAATTGCCGCCCGAGGCGCAAAGGTATTTCGCGGCAACCGGCCGCTGAACCTGAACCTAACACTATCTCTGCCATGAAACCATTTTTGATTGCATCCGCCGTGTTGCTCGCACCGGCTCTCGTCTGGAGCCAGAGCGCTGAAAAGCTGCCGGTGACCAAGGCAGCAGCAGCGGCGCCGAAACCCGCCGCAGCACCTGCCGCGAAATCACCCGCAAAGCCTGTCGCTAAAACGGCGGCAAAGGCCAAGCCGGAAGCCACCAGCCGGGTCGACGCACGCAGCACGGCCAAGCAGCTCGCGGCGGGTATTTCCGCTGCCGAAGACGCGTTGGGTCCCGAGGAGCTGGCCATCGCCGAGCGAATTCACGTGGGAACCCTCCCGTGCGAGCTGGGCGCCTCGGTCACCTTGGCCAGCGATCCGAAATCGCCGGGTTACTTCGACGTGCAAGGCAAGAATTTCAAATTCCGCATGTTCCCCGTCACCACAGCCACGGGAGCCATTCGCCTGGAAGACCGGCGTTCGGGCGCGGTCTGGCTGCAACTGGCCAACAAGTCCATGCTCATGAACCAGAAGGCCGGCCAGCGCATGGCTGACGAGTGCATGAGCCCGGCGCAAATTGCGGTTGCGCAGCACATGAAGACAAACCCGGCCCCTGGCCTGCTGGATGCGCCCAAGCCCGTGGTGGCACCGGCAATCCCCGCGGCGCCCGCAACGCCTGTAGCGGCGCCTTCGGCAGCGCCTGCCTTGCCGGCTCTTGCGCCTGCATCTGCAGCCCAATAAAGGCTGGAAACAGGGAAATAGGGCCCCGAACTTGCTTGACCTTGCGCCTGACTTGACGACTTTTATCTGACCCACCGAGCTTTTGAAACGACAGGAGAAAAAACAGTGTCTGACTTTCTGCAAACCTACCGCGCCCACGTGGCCGAGCGCGCTGCGCTGGGCATTCCGCCTTTGCCGCTGTCCGCCAAGCAAACGGGTGAAGTCGTCGAGTTGCTCAAGAACCCGCCGAAGGGCGAAGAGTCCACCTTGCTGGACCTCATCACCCACCGCGTTCCTGCCGGAGTCGATGATGCGGCGAAGGTCAAGGCCAGTTATCTGGCAGCGGTCGCCCATGGCAGCGAAAAGTGCGCTCTCATCTCGCGCGAGAAAGCCACCCAGCTGCTCGGCACCATGCTCGGCGGCTACAACATCAGCCCGATGGTTGATCTGCTGGACGATGCCGAGGAAAGCGTCGCCCTCCAGGCGGCGAACGGACTGAAATTCACACTCCTCATGTTCGACCAGTTCCATGACGTCAAGGAAAAGGCTGACAAGGGCAACAAGCACGCCAAGGCAGTGCTGCAGAGCTGGGCTGATGCCGAGTGGTTTACCAGCCGCGCCGAGGTGCCCCAGTCGATCAATCTCACGGTCTTCAAGGTTGCCGGTGAGATCAATACCGACGACCTCTCGCCCGCACCTGATGCCTGGAGCCGTCCCGATATCCCGCTGCACGCCATCGCGATGCACAAGAATGCGCGTCCTGGCGTCACGCCGGAAGAAGACGGCAAGCGCGGCCCTGTGAAGTTCGTCGAGGAACTCAAGTCCAAGGGCAATCTGGTGGCTTACGTCGGTGACGTGGTCGGTACCGGTTCGTCGCGCAAGTCCGCGACCAACTCCGTGCTCTGGTGGACCGGCCAGGACATCCCCTTCGTGCCCAACAAGCGCTTCGGCGGCATCTGTCTGGGCGGCAAAATCGCGCCAATCTTCTACAACACCATGGAAGACTCCGGAGCGCTGCCCATCGAGCTCGACGTGAGCCAGATGGGCATGGGCGACGTGATCGAACTGCGGCCCTACGACGGCAAGGCCTTCAAGGACGGCAAGGTCATTTCCGAGTTCCAGATCAAGAGCGACGTCCTGTTCGACGAA
Source organism: Pseudomonadota bacterium (assembly GCA_040385065.1). Taxonomy (GTDB): domain Bacteria; phylum Pseudomonadota; class Gammaproteobacteria; order Burkholderiales; family Burkholderiaceae_C; genus Polaromonas. The sequence goes on along the minus strand of JAZKIC010000044.1, from coordinate 19,164 downwards.
GTGCGCGCGGGTGGCCGTATTCCACTCATCATCGGCCGTGGCCTTACCGCCAAGGCCCGCTGGGCCATGGGCTTGCCCGCCTCCACAGTGTTCCGCCTGCCACAGAGCCCGGACGACAGCGGCCGTGGCTTTACCCTGGCGCAAAAAATGGTTGGCCGCGCAGTTGGTTTGCCAGAAGGCAAGGGGGTTCGTCCCGGCACCTACTGCGAACCCAAGATGACCAGCGTCGGTAGCCAGGACACCACCGGCACGATGACGCGCGACGAGCTCAAAGACCTGGCCTGCCTGGGCTTCAGCTCCGACTTGGTCATGCAGTCGTTCTGCCACACCGCGGCCTATCCCAAGCCGGTCGACGTGAAGATGCACCACGAGCTCCCCGAGTTCATGCGCACGCGCGGCGGCATCAGCCTGCGCCCCGGCGACGGCATCATCCACAGCTGGCTTAACCGCATGCTGCTGCCGGATACCGTGGGAACCGGCGGCGACAGCCACACCCGCTTTCCGATCGGCATCAGCTTTCCGGCCGGCTCCGGCCTGGTCGCTTTTGCGGCGGCCACCGGCGTCATGCCGCTTGACATGCCCGAGAGTGTGCTGGTTCGCTTCAAAGGCAAGATGCAGCCCGGCGTCACCCTGCGCGACCTCGTCAACGCAATTCCGCTTTACGCCATCAAGCAGGGCCTGTTGACGGTGGCCAAGCAGGGCAAGATCAATGCGTTCTCGGGCCGCATCCTGGAAATCGAAGGCTTGCCCGACCTGAAAGTCGAGCAGGCGTTCGAGCTCTCCGACGCTTCGGCCGAACGCTCGGCCGGCGGCTGCACGGTGCACCTGAACAAGGAACCGATCATCGAGTACATCAACAGCAACGTCACCATGCTCAAGTGGATGATTGCCGAAGGCTACGGTGACGTGCGCAGCATTCGCCGCCGCATCGACGCCATGCAAGCATGGCTGGCCGATCCGCAGTTGCTGAAAGCCGACGCTGACGCCGAGTACGCCGCCGTCATCGAGATCGACCTTGCCGACATCCACGAGCCGATCCTGGCCTGCCCGAACGATCCGGACGACGTCAAGACCTTGTCCGACGTGGCCGGCGCAAAAATCGACGAAGTCTTCATCGGCAGCTGCATGACCAACATCGGCCACTTCCGCGCGGCGTCCAAGCTGCTCGAGAACAAGCGCGACATTCCCGTCAAGCTGTGGATGGCGCCGCCCACCAAGATGGACGCGCACCAGCTGAGCGAAGAAGGTCATTACGGCGTGCTCGGCGCTGCTGGCGCGCGCATGGAAATGCCCGGTTGCAGCCTGTGCATGGGTAACCAGGCGCAAGTCAAGGAAGGCGCCACCGTGCTGTCCACCTCGACCCGCAACTTCCCCAACCGCCTGGGCAAGAACACCAACGTCTATCTCGGTTCGGCCGAGCTGGCTGCGATCGCCTCAAAGCTGGGACGTATTCCTACCAAGGCCGAATACATGGCCGACATGGGCGTGCTCACGGCGTCCAGCGACACCGTCTACCAGTACCTGAACTTCGACAAGCTCGAAGAATTCCAGACAGCCGCAGCGTCCGTGGTGGAGAAGGCCGCCGCCTGAGTGAGTTTGAATGAATGAGTGACCGAGGTTTGGGCGTGAGCCCATCCTTCACTGAGCCTCCGCATGCGAATGCGGAGGCTCTTTTCCTTTGGCGTCCGTCTGCTTAATGGCTGGGCTGAATTGACGCTGCAATAGTCTCTAACACTAACGAAGTAACTCGCATTTGCATTTTCGTTGCAGGCCCGGCGGCCAAGGCTGATGCTGCTGGACCAGTCTTTCTCGGCACTGTTGCTGCTGGTTCATGGCCGAGGCACGCCACTCCCGCAAGTCGGTGCCACGGTTGGGCTAACCGTTTCCGGGGAGGCCCGTGCGTTGAACTGAGCGAAGCGAAAGTCGCTTAGTCGATCTCGACCTTCTTGTGCTCACCCAGTTGCGGCGGCTTACCGGTGACTGCTGCAGTGGCCATTTTCATGAGCTGGGTCATCTTGCTTTCCTTGACGTCCCAGAACTCCGCATGCGCTATGTCAATGGATAACAGCGCCAGATCAGGGTCGGCCGGCCCTTCGGGAAACCAGGCTTTGGCGACGGAAGACCAGAGCTGTTCGACGCGGGCCGGATCACGCGAGACGCGCGCCTTTCCACTGACCGAAACATAGCTGTCAGCGTCAGTATCGGCATAGGCCACGTTCACCTGTCCGTCCTCACGCAGGCCGCTGGCCATCTCGGACTTCTCCGAAATGAAAAAGTACAGCACGTTGCCTTCGTCGAGAGACTTGTTCTGCGTGGTCAGCGGATGGCTGTGCAGCATGCCGTCGTGGTGGCGGTGCGTCAGCATGCCAAACTTGATGTCCTTGATGATGTCCCAGAGGTCTTTTTTGTCAGATGCTGCGTCGCTCATGAATACTCCTTCGGTGGTCAATCGGCCAACTTAGGTTGCGGCTGCGGACTCTGCAGTCGGCAGCGCGCTCTTGAGCCTGTCGTCATTGGCTGACACCTGTTCTGCCGATGGCTGCGCGCCCTGGCGAGGTCAAAGCGGCTATCGTCAAGGAATCGGGCACGCTCCAGCCTGGCGCCTGCCAAAATGGGGCTTGCCGGTTTTGCCGCTGTCCAACCCAAGAACATCTGGAGTTCACTGTGAACGACATCGCTAACGTCGCCCCCGCCTCAAACGCCGCGCCCACCGCAGCACATGCTTTTGCCTCGACCCGCAAGTCCTTCACCACGCAGTCGGGCTCGGTGGGACGCTATTTTTCACTGCCAGAGCTGGCGCGAAAATACCCCAGCGTCAAGCGCTTGCCCGTCTCGCTGCGCATCGTGCTGGAGTCCGTGCTGCGCAATTGCGACGGCAAAAAGATAACGGCCGCGCATGTCGAAGAACTAGCGAGCTGGAAACCGCAGGCCGCACGCACCGAGGAGATTCCGTTCGTGGTTTCCCGGGTGTTGCTGCAGGACTTCACGGGCGTGCCCTTGCTGGCTGACCTTGCCGCCATGCGCAGCGTGGCCGGACGGCTCGGCAAGGACCCCAGGCGCATCGAGCCGCTGGTGCCGGTCGATATGGTGGTCGATCACTCCATCATGGTTGACCACTACGGCACCCCCAACGCCATCGACCTGAACATGAAGCTCGAGTTCCAGCGCAACAAGGAGCGCTACCAGTTCCTGAAGTGGGGCATGCAGGCCTTCGATACCTTCGGTGTCGTGCCGCCGGGCTTCGGCATCGTGCACCAGGTCAACCTCGAGTATCTGGCGCGCGGCGTCTTCAAGTCCGGCGAAGGCAAGGACGCGGTGTATTACCCCGATTCACTCGTGGGCACCGACAGCCACACCACCATGATCAATGGGCTGGGCGTGGTGGCGTGGGGCGTGGGCGGCATCGAGGCCGAGGCGGCCATGCTCGGCCAGCCGGTTTACATGCTGACGCCCGACGTCGTCGGCTTCGAGATGACGGGCAGGCTACGCGAAGGCGTCACCACGACCGATCTGGTGCTGCGCGTCACGGAAACCCTCAGGCGCGAAAAGGTCGTCGGCAAGTTCGTCGAATTCTTCGGCGAGGGCACCCGCACGCTGAGTGCGCCTGACCGCGCCACGCTGGCCAACATGGCGCCCGAATACGGCGCGACCATGGGATTTTTTCCGGTCGACGAAAAGACGGTCGAGTACTTTCGCGGAACGGGTCGCACGGAGCAGGAAATCGAAGCATTCGAGGCCTACTTCCGTGCGCAAAAGCTCTTTGGTGTGCCGCTTGCGGGCGAGATCGATTTCTCGCAGGTCGTCAGGCTGGATCTCGGGGATGTCACACCCAGCCTCGCCGGCCCCAAGCGTCCGCAGGACCGCATCGAGCTGGGCGAGGTGAGCCGTCAATTTACCGCGCTTTTCAGCAAGCCCGTGACCGAGAACGGCTTCAATAAGCCGGCCGCGGTGCTGGCCACGCGCCACCTGATCGGGCGGCCCGACCGGCAGCATGCGGAGAAGACTCCCATGACACCGCCGACGCCGGAAGGGGGCGCCCGGTTCATTGTGGAAATGGATGCGAACCGGCCCACCTTGACCTCCGCGAAATCGCTTGCGCCGCCGGCTGATCCGGAAATCTCGGACATCACGCTCGGCAATGGCGATGTGTTGATTGCCGCCATCACCAGCTGCACCAACACCTCCAATCCCGGGGTGCTGCTGGCGGCCGGCCTTTTGGCGAAAAAGGCCGTCGAAGCAGGCCTTGCCGTGAAGCCCCACATCAAGACTTCACTGGCGCCGGGCTCGCGCATCGTGACGGATTACCTCACACAAACCGGCCTCATGCCTTACCTGGAAAAGCTCGGTTTTTCGCTGGTGGGCTATGGCTGCACCACCTGCATCGGCAACTCTGGCGACCTCACGCCCGAGATGAACGAAGCCATTAGCCAGGGCGACCTCATATGCGCCGCCGTGCTTTCCGGCAACCGCAACTTCGAGGCGCGCATCCATCCGAATATTAAAGCCAACTTTCTCGCAAGCCCGCCCCTGGTGGTCGCCTATGCGATTGCCGGAACGGTGCTGCGCGACCTGATGACCGAGCCGGTCGGGCAGGGCACGGGCGGCAAGGATGTGTACCTGGGTGACATCTGGCCGAGCAGCGACGAGATTCACGCGCTCATGAAATACGCCATGAACGGCGAAACCTTCCGTGCCAACTACGGCAAGGTCAGCTCGGACCCCGGCGAGCTGTGGGGCGGCATAGAAGGGGTTGCCGGCCGCGCCTACACCTGGCCCGACAGCACCTATATCGCCGAGCCGCCGTTTTTCGAGGGCTTCGAGATGGACCTGCCCAAGGTTGCACCCGAGGCCAAGGCCAAAGGCAAATCGAAACCAGCGACCTCCGCCTCCAGCACGGGCCACAACGACGTCAAGGGCGCACGCATCATGGCGCTCTTTGGTGACTCGATCACCACCGACCACATCTCGCCTGCCGGCTCCATCAAGGCAAGTTCGCCAGCGGGCCAATGGCTGTTGGAGCACGGCGTGCAAAAGACAGACTTCAACAGCTACGGTTCGCGGCGCGGCAACCATGAGGTGATGATGCGCGGCACCTTCGCCAACGTGCGCATCAAGAACCTGATGATTCCGCCCGGGCCGGACGGCTCACGCGAAGAGGGCGGCGTCACGCTGTTCCAGCCCGAAGGCGAGAAGATGTTCATCTACGACGCCGCCATGAAGTACATGCAGCAGGGCACGCCCACCGTGATTTTCGCGGGTGACGAATACGGCACCGGGTCGTCGCGCGACTGGGCCGCCAAGGGAACGCAGCTGCTGGGTGTCAAGGCAGTCATTGCGCGCAGCTTTGAGCGCATCCACCGCAGCAACCTGGTGGGCATGGGGGTGCTGCCCTTGCAGTTCCTGAGCGGCGACTCCTGGCAGACGCTGCACCTGACCGGGCGCGAACGGGTGGACGTGCTGCCTGACCCGGCGCTCACGCCACAAAGCCGTGCCCGACTGGTCGTGACACGCGAGGACGGCATGCGCGACGAGCTTGAAGTGATCTTGCGCATCGACACACCGATCGAGGTGGACTACTACCGCCACGGCGGCATCCTGCCCTTCGTCCTGCGGCAGCTTCTGGCTGCATGAGCCGGCAAGCCCTGATTGCCGGCGGCGGCATCGGAGCACTCGCCGCAGCTCTCGCCTGCGCGCGCGCGGGGTGGCAGACCCGTGTTTATGAGCAGGCGCCTGTTTTTTCGGAGGTCGGAGCCGGAATTCAGCTCGGCCCGAATTCGACCCGCGTGCTGCAGGCGTGGGGCCTGGGAAATGCGCTTGAAAGCGTGGCCTCGTTTCCCGAAAGACTCGTCGTCAAGGACGCACTGGATGGGCGCGAACTGGGGCGCTTGCGACTGGGGCAGCGCTGTCTCGAACGTTACGGCTCACCGTACGCCACGGTGCACCGCGCCGACTTGCATGGGCTGCTGCTCGAGGCGTGCGCGGCAAGCGGTGCGGTTGACCTCAGACTCGACGCGCGGGTGCGCGCCTTCACCGAGACCGATACGGCGGTGCAGCTGGAGTGGCCGGACGGCAAATGCGTGGAGGGCGACGCACTGATCGGTGCCGACGGACTCTGGAGCCAGGTCCGTGCGAAATTGCTGGGCGACGGTCCGGCGCGGCTCACAGGTCATCTGGCCTACCGCGCCTTGCAGGTCCAGGCGGACCTGCCCGAATCCCAGCGCAGCCAGCAGGTCAGCGTTTGGCTGGGGCCCATGCTCCATGTGGTGCGCTATCCGGTGCGTGGCGGCGCCCTGCTCAACACGGTAGTTTTCGTTCATGGCGCGCCGCGCGGGGACGTCGAGGACTGGGACCAGTCTGCACTGGCGGTGGATCTGCAGTCGGCGCTGGCGGGCACGTGCGCGTCATTGCGCGAAATGGTCGAGTCGGTCGGCCAGTGGCGTTTGTGGACGCTCAATGATCGTTCCCCTGTCACTTCGCCGGGACAAATGGCGCTGGGACGGGTTGCGTTGCTTGGCGATGCGGCGCATCCCATGCGACCCTACATGGCGCAGGGGGCCGGTATGGCGATCGAGGACGCGGCAGAACTCGCGAGATGCCTGGGTACGGTGGAGCGCGGCACGGTCGACGTCCCGCTTGCGCTGCGCCGCTACGCATTGAATCGCTGGGAGCGCAGTGCCCGCGTTCAGCGCCGGGCACAACGCAATGGCGAGGTCTTTCACGCCACCGGGCTCATGCGCTGGGGACGCGACCTCTCCATGAATCTGTTGGGAGAGCGCTTGCTGGATGTGCCGTGGCTTTACGGCATGCCGAAGGCAACGCGGCTCGGCGTTAGCGCTTCATGAGGTAGACGAAGAGGCCGTCGATGGGCTGCAACTCTTCGTGGCGGACGGGATTTTCCACGAGGCCGAGCAACTGAAAGCCGTGGGCCGCCGCGAGCTCGAGCACGTAGCGCCGCGAATGGGCGTAGCGCATGCCTCGCGTCAACACGAAGTTATCCGAATCGTCGGTTTTCTCCAGGGAGAAACAAAATACGCCTTGCGGCTGAAGGCAGACGCTCACGCCTTTGAACACCGGCTCCAGGTCGCCGACGTAGATGAACACGTCGGCCGAAAACACGAGATCGTGGCGCAAAGCCGGCTGCGCGGCGAGATGTTCGACGAGGTCAGCCTGCGCCAGCTCGTCGTAAGTGCCTGTAGCCGTGGCACGAGCCAGCATGGCGGCCGACAGGTCGACCCCTTCCAGCCGCTGCGCCATGGGCTTGATCAGGGGCCCGCAGAGCCCGGTGCCACAGCCCAGGTCGAGCGCCGACTCGAAACGCCGCGCTTGCAGAGCAGGCAGGGCCAGCAACTGGTCGATCAGCACGCGGTGGGCCTGGTAGCCCAGCGTGCCGACCAGGTGTTCGTCAAAGCGTTCCGCGTACTCGTCGAAGAGCGCTTCGACGTAGCGCCGGGGTGCGGTCCTGGGTGTCGTCTTCGCGGCGTCATGGCCGCCTTGCTCGGCCGCGCCGGCCAGAAGGTAGCCATTGAAAGCCGCATCGCCGCCCAGCGCCATCGCCTTCTCGAAGGCTTCGATGGCTTCGGCCGTCCGGCCCAGGTCCTTGAGCACCGAGCCTCGCTGGGTCCAGGCCCGGTCGAACGAGGGGTCGAGTTTCAGCAAATGGTCATAGCACGCCAGCGCGTCGTCGAGCCGCTCCAGCCGGTGCAGAAGGTCGCCGCGAAGCCACCACCCCAGGGCATGCTCGGGGGACAGCGCAAGAAGGCGGTCCAGAGCGGCCAGCGCCTCCACCGGCCGCGTCATGCTCGCCAAAAGCGCGGCGCGCTTTTCCAGCGCAAGCAGGTTGTCGGGATCCAGGCGCAACACCTGATCGAAATTGGCGAGGGCTTGCACCGGTTGCCCGAGCGCGGCGAGCGCCAGCCCACGGTGTGACCAGGCACTGGCATCGCCAGGCTCGGTGGCCAGCGCCTGCGCCAGCAACGGTAGTGCGAGCGCGGGCTGACCCAGCTTCACGTGCGTAGCGGCAAGGTTACTCAGCGTGGAGGCCCGGCCCGGCACATGCCTGAGCGAGGTTTCGAACGCGGCCTGAGCCTGAACAAAGTCGTCGCGCTCGAAGTGGGCAATGCCATTCATGAACGATTGACGTGCCATCTCGAAGGATTCGGGGGTGCCCGTCGTGGCGGCCACCGTGGAGGGGCTTGAGCTTGAAGTCATCAGGGGATCAGGGGACCAGGGCAGAAGGAAGAAAGATAGAAAAGTCGTCGAATCTAAAGGTCGGTGCGGAGCTGCCAGATTTCGGGAAACAGCACCACGTCGAGCATCTTGCGCAGATAGCTTACGCCACCCGTGCCGCCGGTTCCGCGCTTGAATCCAATCACGCGTTCGACCGTGGTCACGTGGCGAAAGCGCCAGAGCCGGAAGGCATCTTCCAGGTCGGTGAGTTCTTCACCCAGCTGGTAAAGGTCCCAGTAGTGCTTCGGGTCGCGGTACACCACCAGCCAGGCTTGCTCCACCTCTACGCTCTGGACATAAGGCTGCGTCCAGTCGCGCACCGTATGCGTTTGCGGCACGGGCAGTCCGCGGCGCTGGAGTAAACGCAGCGACTCGTCGTAGAGCGACGGGGCTTCGAAGGCCGTCTGCACCATGGCAAGCAGCTCGGGCCTGTGCGCATGGGGCTTGAGCATGGCCTCGTTCTTGTTGCCCAGAGAGAACTCGATGCATCGGTATTGCGCGCTCTGAAAGCCGCTGGAGTTGGCAAGGTAGGGCCGGATGGCGCTGTACTCGGGCGGCGTCATGGTCGCCAGCACATCCCAGGCGTGAACCAGCTGCTCCATGATCTTGCTCACACGCGCCAGCATTTTGAATGCCGAGGCAAGCTCGTCCTTTGCCACGTTGGCAATGGCGGCGCGCAATTCGTGCAGCATCAGCTTCATCCAGAGCTCGCTGGTCTGGTGCTGGATGATGAAGAGCATCTCGTTGTGGTCGGGTGACAGTGGCTGCTGCGCATTGAGCAATGCATCGAGGTGCAGGTAGTCGCCGTAGCTCATCGATTGGCTGAAATCGAGCTGGGCTTTTTCCTCGTGCACGATGTCAGCGGGAAGGGCTTGTGCGGACCCGGATGCTTTCGCAGCGTCGTTCTGACTCATGTCACGGCCTGCTTGCGCTTGAATTCGGACCGCTGCCATTCTCCGCTCTGCAAGACGTCGCGCAAATGATCGACCGCGTTCCACACGTCCTCGAATCTCAGGTAAAGCGGCGTGAAGCCGAACCGCAGAATGTCCTCGCTGGCTGCTGTGCCGCCCTGGCCAGCCTCACCGGCTCGGAAGTCGCCGATCACGCCTCGTGCAATGAGCGCTTGCACGATGGCGTACGCGCCCTCGGCGCGGGAGAACGACACCTGCGACCCGCGCGAGGTGTGGTCACGCGGCGTTACCAGACCAAGGCCGTGGCCGCTGCAGCGCGCTTCGACGAGGGCCATGAAAAGGTCGGTCAGCGCCAGCGATTTGCTGCGGATCGCAGCCATGCCGCCGAAGGGCTCGGCTGCAAGCAGGGTGTCAACGCCGCAGTCCAGCGCAGCCAGGGCCAGCATGGGTTGCGTGCCACACAGGTAGCGGGTGATGCCGGGCGATGGGCGAAACCCTGTCGAGAATTCGAACGGGGAGGCATGGCCCCACCATCCAGCCAGAGGCTGCGTTGTATCGTTCACCAGCCGGGAATTGACCCAGACAAATGCGGGCGCGCCCGGCCCTCCATTGAAAAACTTGTAGCCGCATCCGATAGCAAAGTCCGCATCGGCCGCGCGCAGGTCCAGCGGCACCGCGCCCGCGCTGTGGGCAAGGTCCCAGACCGTAATCACACCCGCACTGTGGGCGGCCGCCGTGGTGGCCTTCATGTCGTGCATGGCACCGGTGCGGTAATTGACGTGCGTGAGCATCAGCACCGCGACCGACGTGTCCAGCGCTGCAAGAATCTCGGCGGCATCTACCAACTTCAGTTCCAGTCCGCGCGCGCTGCACAGTGATTGGGCCGTGTACAGGTCGGTCGGAAAATTGCTGCGCTCGCTCAAAATTACCTTGCGGCCGGGGTACTGCCGTGCTGCCAGGTCAAGGGCGGCGCTGAGCACCTTGTACAAGTTGACGGACGTGCTGTCGGTGGCAACGACTTCGCCGCTGCCCGCACCGACCAGGCGCGCGATCTTGTCGCCCACGCGCTGCGGCAGATCGATCCAGCCAGCCGTATTCCAGGAGCCGATGAGGCCGTCGCCCCATTGCCGTGTCACGACGTCCGCAACGCGGGCCGCTGTGCTTCTGGGCAACGCGCCGAGTGAGTTGCCGTCGAGGTAAACGACGCCCTGGGGGAGAGCGAAAAGGTGGCTTAGGGGGGCCAATGCGTCGGCCGCGTCCATTGCCCTGCAGTCGTCCAGCGTGATCATGGCAAGGTTCCGGCGAGTTCGCGCAGCACCGCCCGCACGGGCGAGGCATCGGCGCTGGTCAGTTTGAGGGGCAGGGCAATCAGTTCATAGTCGCCGGGCGGAACATCATCGAGCACCAGGTTCTCCAGTACGCGCAAATCCAGGCGCAGCAGCTGCTGGTGCGCATCGAGCGTCTGGCTGGTGGCCGGGTCGACGCTGGGCGTGTCGATCCCCACGAGCCGTACACCAAGCTCTGCGAGCAATTCGATGGTTTCGGGAGCGAGCGCGGTGAAGTTTTCCCAAGACTGGCTGGCATGTACAGACGTGCGAAACAGCACCCGGGGCGGCAATTCATCCAGCGCGTGCGCAATTTGCGCTGGCTGCACCAGTGCTCCGCAGTTGAGCGCATGAATCACTCGGCAAGGCCCGAGGTAAGGCTGCAAGTCCACGCCTCCGATGGCAGGCTGGCCGTTGGCGTAGTGCAACGGTGCGTCCGCATGGGCGCCCGTGTGGGGCGAAAAAGTCAGCGTGTTGACGTTGACCGGACACGATCCGGAAAGCGAAAAATGCAATTGCTGGGTATAGGGCGCATCGCCCGGAAAGACAGCCGAAGAGGCATTGACGTCTGGCGAGATGTCCCAAAGGCGTAGCGGTTGCGCGTGATTCATAAGCGCAAAGTTATCACCCCCACAAATCGCGTGGTGTCGCTTATTGCCAACGACGCGCGAATTCCAGCGCCGCTTATCTGTGGAGCTTCAGCGGTTTTCGAAAAAGGCCCGGCAAATGTCGATGGCACGATCCGTCTGGGAGCGAGAGACGTCGAGGTGCAACACCATGCGCAGCTTGTACAGACCCGTGATGGCGACGCCATGGGCCTTCAAATGCGCCGAAAAGGCTTCGGCTATAGCCGCTTCGGGATGCAAAAAGATCACGTTGGTATGGACGGGCTCGACCCTGATTCCCGGCAGGGCTTGCAGGGCGTCCGCGAGAAGGCGAGCATTGGCGTGGTCTTCGGCCAGACGCACGACGTTGTGCTCCAGCGCGTACAGACCGGCGGCTGCCAGCAGCCCGGATTGGCGCATGGCGCCGCCGACCATCTTGCGCCAGCGACGCGCGCGGGCAATGAAGTCGCCGCTGCCCAGCAGCACACTGCCGACAGGCGTTCCGAGTCCTTTGCTCAGGCAGATGCTGATGCTGTCGAACCCTTCGGCCAGGCGGCGCTCCGTCTGGTTCAGCGTTTCGCTATCGGTCCTCGATGCCACCACGGCATTGAAGAAGCGCGCGCCGTCCAGGTGGGTGTTCAGCCCGTGCTGGCGTGCAAGCGCGACAGCCTCGGTGACGTAGGTTTGCGGAAGGACCTTGCCGCCAATCGTGTTTTCCAGCGCGAGCAGCCGCGAGCGCGCGTAGTGCGCATCGTCGGGCTTCACGGCCGCGGCGATGCGGGCCAGCGGCAAAGTTCCGTCAGGATCATGGTCGAGCGGTTGCGGCTGAATACTGCCCAGCACCGCCGCACCGCCTGCTTCCCATCGGTAGCAATGGGCCTCCTGGCCGACGATGTACTCGTCGCCTCGCTGGCAATGGCTCATCAGCGCGATCAGGTTGCTTTGCGTGCCGCTGGCGCAAAAAAGGCCCGCTTCGAAGCCCAGGCGCTGGGCGAGCGTGCTCTGCAATTGATTCACCGTGGGGTCGTCGCCGAACACGTCGTCGCCCAGCGGAGCCGCCATCATGGCGGTGCGCATGGCGGCGCTCGGCTGGGTCACGGTATCGCTGCGCAGGTCAATCGCTTCTGAATTCATGGGGCGGGTCTTCAAGGTCGGGAGGGAGGTGAGCAGTTTAGGGCTTGCGGCAGAATCGGGCACACCCTCAGCACTCAGGAATCCTATGAATACACATCAAAAAGTCGCCGTCGTTACAGGCGCTGGCACAGGCGTAGGCAGGGCAACTGCGCTCGCATTGATACGAGCGGGCTACTGCGTGGCTTTTGCCGGCCGCCGGATCGAGCCGCTCGAAGCGGCCGTCAAGGATTGCGAAGCGGGCCGTGCCCTGGCAGTGGCCACCGACGTGAGCCAGCCTGAGTCGGTAACGGCGCTGTTCGAAAAGACGCGCCGGGCCTTCGGACGCATCGACCTGCTCTTCAACAACGCCGGCGTCGGCGCTCCCAAGCTGCCGTTTGAAGACCTGACCTTCGAGCAATGGCAGAACGCCGTGAACATCAACCTGACGGGCTCTTTTCTTTGCGCTCAGGCCGCTTTTCGCCACATGAAGGCGCAGGCTCCGCAAGGCGGGCGCATCATCAACAACGGCTCGATCTCGGCGTATGCGCCGCGCCCGAGTTCAGCGCCGTACACGTCGACGAAGCATGCGATCACGGGGTTGACCAAATCGATTTCGCTAGATGGCCGCAAGTACGACATCGCCTGCGGGCAAATCGACATCGGCAATGCCTTGACTGAAATGTCGCAGCGCATGGCGACCGGCGTCGAGCAGGCCAATGGCAGCATCGCAGTCGAGGCCATGATGGATGTGCAGCATGTCGCCGATGCCGTGGTGCACATGGCCAGCCTGCCGTTGTCGGCCAATGTTCAGTTCATGACCGTGATGGCTACCAAAATGCCGTTTGTGGGAAGGGGCTGAGCCAGGCGCGTCGACACGTTCCTCAGTTCTGTTCGATACCTCACTTCGATACAGGCCCTTCGATACCTCAGGGCGAACGGGGTGTAGAGATTTTCACGCCTTTTTCCGTTCGTCCTGAGGTATCGAAGGACCGCGCGGAGATGTCGAGGTCTGGATGAAAGGAATAAGAAGCCGGTGGTGATGTGCGCTGCGTTTGGCGAATAACACAAGCGCTGAAAGCCGCTTGATGACAGCTCGCGTCAAGACCGCGCTGTCTTCAGTCCAGCTTGCCCAGCAGCAAAAATTCCATCAAGGCCTTCTGCACGTGCAGTCGGTTCTCGGCTTCTTCCCAGACGACCGACTGCGGCCCGTCGATCACGTCGGCCTCGACTTCTTCACCGCGGTGGGCGGGCAGGCAGTGCATGAAGAGTGCGTCGGGCCTGGCGGCCTGCATCATTTCGGTGTCTACGCACCAGTCGGCGAAAGCCTTTTTGCGTGCTTCGTTTTCGGCCTCATAGCCCATGCTCGTCCACACGTCCGTGGTGACGAGGTCGGCGCCGGCGCACGCCTGCATTGGATCCTTGAAGACCTGGTAGCTGTCGGCCGACCGGATGCCAGCGACGGACTGGTCCACCTCATAACCGCCCGGCGTACTCAGGTGGACCTTGAAGCCCAGGATCTCGCTGGCCTGCAGCCAGGTGTTGGCCATGTTGTTGCCGTCGCCCACCCATGCCACCGTCTTGCCTTTGATGGAGCCGCGGTGCTCGATGAAGGTGAAGATGTCCGCCAGGATCTGGCAGGGGTGAAACTCGTTGGTCAGGCCGTTGATGACCGGTACGCGCGAGTGCTCGGCAAAGCGCTCGATCTTGGTTTGCTCGAAGGTCCGGATCATCACGATATCGACCATCCGGCTGATGACTTTGGCGCTGTCCTCGATGGGCTCGGCGCGTCCCAGTTGACTGTCACCCGTCGTCAGATGAACCACCGAGCCCCCCAACTGGTACATGCCAGCCTCGAAGCTCACGCGCGTGCGTGTGGAAGCTTTTTCAAAGATCATGGCCAGCGTGCGGTCCACCAGCGGCTGATGCCGTTCGTAGGCCTTGAACTTTTTCTTGATCAGCGCTGCTCGCTCGAACAGGTAAACGTATTCGTCGGCGGTGAGGTCCGAGAACTGCAGGTAATGGCGCAAGGTTTTCGGCGCGTTCGGGGCGGTATTCGCAACGGCTGAAGGGCCGGCAGGCTGCCCCATGGCAAAGCGCGTGTGTCCGGTTTCGCTCATGCGATGTCTCCGACCATTGCCCGGATCAGCGGGCAAAGAATGGCCACCACTTCGTCGGCCTCGGCCGTGGTCATGATGAGCGACGGTACGAGCCGGATGACGCTGTCGGCGGTAACGCTGATCAGCAGGCCCTTGTCGGCGCACTGCTTGACGAGGTCGCCGCACGGCCTGGCCAGTTCGACCCCCAGCATCAGGCCCCGGCCACGAATGTCCTTGACGCCCGGCATTCCCCCCAGTTCCCGAACCAGTGCCTGCTGGAGGTGCTTTCCTACCGTGGTGGCGTTGGCCAGCAAGCCGTCCTCTTCCATGATGCGAATGGTTTCCACCCCGGCCCGCATCGCCAGTGGATTGCCGCCGAAGGTCGAGCCATGGTTGCCCGGCGCAAAGATGCTGGCCGCACGCGGGCCGGCGACAACGGCGCCGATCGGCACGCCTGAACCCAGTCCCTTGGCCAATGGCATCACGTCCGGCTTGATGTCCGCCCACTGATGCGCGAACCATTTGCCGGTGCGGCCCATGCCGCACTGCACTTCATCGATCATCATCAGCCAGTCGCGCTCGTCGCACAGCTGGCGCACTTGCCGGAGGTAGTCGACATCCATGGGGTTGACGCCACCTTCGCCCTGAATGGCTTCGAAGAACACCGCCACGACGTTCGGATTGTTGGCGGTGGCTGCCTTGAGCGACTCGATGTTGTTCAAGGGGACTCGTATGAAGCCTTCCACCAATGGACCGAAGCCCGCCTGCACTTTTGGATTGCCGGTGGCGCTGAGCGTGGCAATGCTGCGGCCGTGGAAGGCCTTGTCGTAAACCACCACCTCGGGCCGCGCTATGCCCTTGTCGTGGCCGAACTTGCGCGCCAGCTTCAGTGCCGCCTCGTTGGCCTCCAGTCCTGTGGAGCAAAAGAAGACGTTGGTGAGCCCCGACAGCTCGACGAGCTTGGCCGCCAGCGCCTCCTGGAGGGGGACATGGTAGTAGTTGGAGGTGTGGATGAGTTTGCCGATCTGGTCCTGCAGGGCCGGCACCAGCTTGGGATGGTTGTGCCCCAGCGTGTTCACCGCAATGCCACCGAGCGCATCAAGGTAGGCCTTGCCATTGACGTCCCAGACGCGGCAGCCCTGGCCATGCGACAGCGCGATGGGCAGGCGGCCGTAGGTGTTCATGACGTGGGGCGAGGCAGGCTGGACGGGCTGGCTGGTGTCGGCATTCATGTCGGCAAAACTCCGGAGTGAAAAGGGGCGAGGGTGCAAGTACCTCGCCCGGGAGAGCCGATTCTAGGCGTAGACCCCTGAGCTATCCGTGCAGTTTGCGCATCACAGCCATGACGCGGAAACCGGGCGCGAAAGCTGCTTCTCAGCTCGACCCCGATCATGAAAAACCGTGTCAACTCTTATATAAGATAGAATTGTTGTGCAGCGCAGCAAAGGGCGATATCCCGCTTCTGAACGCCTGCCAACCCGTCGAAATACAAGCCCAGCCGATGGTCTCCCCCCCCGTTAAAGAAGTCTTCATCCAGGGTGTGACCGTGGACGGCAAAACGTTTCGCCCCAGCGACTGGGCCGACCGGCTCTGCGGAGTGATGAGCCAGTTCCGGCCCGGCGGCCCGCAGCCGGGAAGCCACCTGACCTACTCACCCTGGTGCGTGCCGACCGTCATCGATGGCGTCAAGTGCGTCGTCGTCAACGCAGCGTTGCGCGATGCTGAGCCCATGGCCTGGGACTTTGCGCTCAACTTTGCCAAGGACAACAACCTTCAGGTGGCAGAAGCATGCCTTTTGCCCGACTTGCCGAAATAGGTGAGTCTGCAATGCGCTCGCACTCCCGAGCGCCCGAAGCAAGCCACTTTCATCTGTTCAAAACAGTGCGGTGACGCCTTTGCTGGCGAGCGCATAGGTCGCGAATGCCAGGCCCGCGGTGACCACCAGCGCGAGCCCTGCCATGGCCAGCCCAAGGATGACCGCGAGCCCGTCGCGAAATACCATTCCAACGCCGATGAGCGCCAGGGCGATGGCAGGAAGCAGGTTGCCGAAGGGAATGGGGAGCACGACGATGACCGCCATCAGACCTATGACGAAGACCGTGCCGGATCGACCCTCTGACGGGGCGAAGCGGCTCATCCTGATTTTGGTATGGCGGCCAGCCATGGCGTAGGTTGATGCAAGCAGCAGGAGAACCCGCTGAGCGCATTGACGCGAAATCTTCAGGTCGGCAACGCGTCCTGGAAGACAGGTCCCCGCCTTGCCGCGCCACAAGGCAACGGCAAGCGCCGCCATCCCCAAGCCGAGCACCGTGCCTACCCCCGGCACCGGGAGTATGCAGGGCGCGGCCATCAGAAGCAGAAGGGCGCCAGAGGCATCAGATCCATGCGCCTGAGCCAGAGCTCCCATGGATATCGGATGGGCGGGTAGGGTGCCGGCTGCGTCCCGCAACCGCTGCACCAGCGGTTGCGTCATGCGGACTCGATCACGGCAGATTGTCCGCGAGTGTTCCTCGTCGACACGATCACGCCCGGGCGTGTGCTGGCGCACGCCTATGCATTGCCGCAATGAGTCCGCTGACTGCGAAGCCGAGCATTACCAGCAAGGCGGTCCCGATGCCCCAGGCCAGCCAGACCGCAACCGAGAACCCACCTGAAAGCGCCGGAGCCCATTCGATCATTGCCTGGATGGCCTCCCTGAAATCAGGCAGCAGCGCGTCGCTAATGGTCAGTGCAACTTCGGGCGGAAGCCAGGATAGGAGCCACGCTGAAATCCCTCCCGAATCAACGGCGCCGGCACCGCCCGCCAATGAACCGGTTTGATGGCTCGCCCAGAGCGCCATGGCATGCAAGCCCCAGGCAGCAAGCGACCAGAGCGACACCAAACTGAATACGGCGAACCAACAGAGTGCGTAAAGCATAAAGTCTTTCAAATCAGCAATAGGCGAGTCTTGACGATTTCGCGATTCGGAAAAACCAGCTCCTGCCAGCGCTATAGTTCGTTTTTTACGAATATCTTGATATGTTGAATTACCGGCACCTTTATTACTTTTGGGTGGTCACGAAAGAAGGGGGTTTCACGCGCGCAGCCGCTCGACTGGACATGGCCGTCCAGACGATCAGTGCCCAGGTGCGCGAACTCGAGAAGTCATTGGGCCACCAGTTGCTCAAGCCAGCGGGCCGCGGCGTGGCCATGACCGATGCAGGGCAGGCGGCATTTGCCCGCGCCGAGGAAATCTTCCAGATCGGGCAGTTGATCCCTGACGAAGTTCGCGAGGCCGCCAGCGGAAAAGTGGCGCGCCTTGCGGTCGGCATATCGGACGGCATTTCAAAGCTTGCCGTGCACGCGCTGTTACAGCCGATTCTCGCCACGCCTTCCTTGCGTCTGGTGTGCCACGAAGGCGAGTTCGAGCAACTTCTCGCCGAACTCGCCCTTCACCACCTTGATGTGGTCTTTGCCGAGCAGCCCGCGCCGCGCAACGCGAACCTGCGCTTGACGAGCGAGCGTCTCGTGGAATCGACCGTCGAGTGGTACGGGCCGGCCGCCTACGTGCGCAAGGAGGAGGTCGATGAGTTTCCGCAATCACTGAACCGTTTGCCGGTGCTGCTTCCCACGGGTCATTCGGCGCTTCGCCCCGCGCTGGATCGCTGGTTCGAAGCCCAGGCATTGCGGCCGCACATCGTGGGAGAGTTTGAAGACAGCGCCCTGTTGGCGGTTTTTGCTGCGCGCGGCCTGGGCGTGTTCCCGGTCAGCCGCTTGAGAGCAAGCGATATGGGTTTGCTGCGCGGGCTGCGCCTGTTGGGTCGAAGTGATGAGGTCAAGGAAGAGATCCACGCCATCCGCTCGCGGCGCGGGCAGCACCACCCCGTCGTCCTGCAGGTCATGGCCGCGGCGCGTGCCTGAGGTCGAGCTTGGACGCGCTGCAGAACCGCACAGACATGAAAAAACCGCCCGAAGGCGGTTTTTCACTTTGCTGCAGCGCACCCTACAAAACGGCGGATCGCATCTTCATGCTATCCGGGCGATTTGCCTGAAAGATCAGGCGGCGAGGGCCAGGGCTTTCACCTTGGCGGAAAGCCGGCTCTTGTCGCGAGCTGCCTTGTTCTTGTGGAAGATGCCCTTGTCGGCAACGGTGTCGACGATGCTCTGTGCCTTGGCAAACAGCTCGGCGGCTTTCGTCTTGTCGCCAGCCAGAACGGCTTTTTCGACATTCTTGACAGCGGTACGGTACTTCGAACGCAGCGAGGTGTTCGCAGCGTTGAGTTTGATGTCCTGACGGACGCGTTTACGGCCCGAGGCGAGTCGGGGGTTCTTTTTCTTGGGTTTGGCGGTAGCCATATATGTTTTCCTTTAATCCGGGTACGGAGTCTGTGGATGTTGCAGCAAAGCCCACGATTATATAGTGCCCCCAAAGTATTGGCCCCCACGCTTGTCACTTCGTGTACTGCGCTGCCCCCCGAGGGGGCTAGCAGCCTTGCTCGGGGCGGCCCTTCGCTGCGGCTGTTGCCTCGCTGGGCCTTTGCACTGGCCTCTGCCCCTCTTTGCCCCCGCGCTTGTTGCAAGAATCCCGTTCGTCCTGAGGTATCGAAGGATGGCGAGTGAGGCACTCGCGCAAGCTCGAAGAAGAATCCGTTCGGGCTGAGCCTGTCGAAGCCCTTCGATGAACTCAAACCCTATCACAGCCCTTCGACAGACTGAGGGCGAACGGAGCGGGGTAACCGTCACGACCCTTCGACAAGCTCAGGGCGAACGGTGTGGGGGCAATAAGCGAGGCGCTGGATAAAGGATCCTTCGCCCGCATCACGTTCGTCCTGAGGTATCGAAGGATGGCGAGCGAGGCACTCGCGCAAGCTCGAAGAAGAATCCGTTCGGGCTGAGCCTGTCGAAGCC
>JAZKIC010000043.1:0-21414 GCA_040385065.1 Pseudomonadota bacterium | reverse complement strand
AGGACGGGCGTTTCGGGATCCCGATCGGGACCGGAATCGGAATCGGGGTCGGCATTGGGATCGAGATCAGGATCGGGAGAGCCTGGCAGGCCGATCCGATCCCTCTCCTCACCGTTCGGGCTGATGTATAGAAGCCAGCGAGCCGTTTGGCGTCTCGTTGGTCACGCTCCCGACTTTTCCTTTTCTCCCCACCCCTTCTGCCTGCGCCGAGGAGCGCAGGTCCAGCCGGAACAGGGCGAGCGATTGTCTGAGCGAAGCGAGTTCGAGCTCGACCCCGGCTGGACCGAGCACCGCAGGTTGCCCCGGAGCGCAGCGCAGGGGTCGCAGGCGGCGGGGTCGCCTTTTCTTTGGTGACTTTCTTTTTGGCGAAGCAAAAGAAAGTTACTTGCTGCCGGGCAACCCCCGGCATGCATCACAAAAGGCACTGAACGGCGAGTACCCGCAGGCCGTTCGAAACCACGGGGCGAACGGTCGTGCGTAGGCCCTTCGATACCTCAGGGTGAACGGTGACGGGGTCGCAGACCCTTCGATGCCCAGGGTGAACGGTGGCGTGGGTCGCGGACACGGTGGGCGGAGCTCACAGAACTTCGACCCCATGCGCGACATCACTTCCGCTCCGAAAAACTCCACCAAGGCAAGCAGTCCTTCAGCGACAACACTTCGCCTGAGCCACCGAGTTCGGGGCTGTAGCCAGGCAATGCAGCCAATGTGGCGTGCCAGTGAGGATCCTGCAGGGCCTCGCGCAATGCGCGCACGGTTGGCTCGTCCAGCGACGCCGTCAGGCAGACCAGAAAATAGCGCTCCCGGGCAAGTGGCAGGAAGTCGAGTCCTTTGCCGCGGGCGGCTGCTTCGATGCCCAGGCCAGCGTCGGCTGCGCCGCTGGCGATAGCTTGCGCCACGGCATCGTGGGAAGGCTCTTCGAGGTTGTAGCCGTGTATCGCGTTGCTGGCCAAGCCGCTGTCTGACAGCAGGTCATCGAGCAGCACCCGGGTGCCGGTGCCCGGGCTGCGGTTGACGTAGCGCAGGCCCGGACGAACCAGATCCGCCAGCGATGCAACGGACAGCGGGTTGCCCGGCGCAAGCATCAGGCCCTGGCTGCGGTGCGCAAAGCCGATCAGCTTGTGCAGGCCCGGCTTGAGCAGCCTGCGGTAGGTCTGTGCCGCCATCGAACTGCGGCCAGGCACGTCGGCTGTGTGAAAACCCGCCACGCTGCAGCGGCCTGCGTTGAGCGCCAAGATGGCGTCGGCGCTGCCCATGAAGCGGATGTCCAGATGCAGTCCGCGGCCGGCCGTATGGGTGCGCAGGGCCGACAGCGCTGCGTCGTGGCTGGCATGCAAGGTCAGCACATGCGCGGCGGGATCGAAAGCGGTGGAGAAGGCGCGCTCGATGTCGGCCTTGAGCGCCTCGATCTGCGGCGCCAACCGGGCCTGCGCCTGGCGCTCAGCCCAGAGCAGCTTGCTGCCGAAGGCTGTGAGGCTCGCCGACTGGCCGCGGTCCCAGACGATGAGGGGCTGGCCCAGCGACTGCTCGGCCTGGCGCAGGGCGCCCCAGACGTGGCGATAGGACAGCCCCAGCACGCGGGCTGCCGCTGAAATGGAACCTGCGTCCTGGACCGCGTGCAGCATGTCGATCAGCGGGTTGCGGATCAGCGAATCCCTGCCTTCGTTGGCAGACAGCTGGTAGGACAGTTCGACTTTATGCATGAGTGGGGCAGGGAATGAGGCATTATCGGCGGCCATCGCTCACGACCGCCGGGCTTATGCACGCGCATTCATAGCTCGCAATCCCGCTCACGGCACCCTGCATGAAGCCGCTAGCATTCGCATCACTTCCGCATGACCACTTTTTCTGACAGCGCCGCCACCGCGTGGGCGCTCATCACTTCCCTCGATCCCGTTCTCGCCAGCATCCTGCTGCGCTCGCTGGCCGTGAGCGGGCTGGCTTGCCTGCTGGCCTGTGCCGGAGGCCTGCTTTTTGGCGCTTGGCTGGGCGTGTCTGCTTTCAGAGGCCGAGGCCTGGTGCTGGCGGTGCTCAACACCTTGCTGGCGCTGCCGTCCGTAGTCGTCGGGCTGGTGGTCTATCTGCTGCTGTCCCGTTCAGGGCCATTGGGGTTTCTCGGGTGGCTCTTCTCATTCAAAGCCATGGTGCTGGCGCAGACGCTGCTGGTGCTGCCCGTCGTAGCGGCCCTGGTGCGCCAACTCATCGAGGATGCGGACCGCGCGCACGGCGAGCAGCTGGCCTCGCTCGGCGCGGGATCCGGGCTGCGCAGCCTCATCCTGCTGTGGGATGAACGCCATGCACTGCTCACGGTGGTCATCACCGCTTTCGGCCGGGCCTTGTCAGAAGTCGGCGCGGTGATGGTCGTCGGCGGCAACATCGAAGGCTTCACCCGCGTCATGACCACCGCCATCGCGCTGGAAACGAGCAAGGGAGACCTGCCGCTTGCGCTGGCTCTGGGCCTGCTGCTGCTGGGCGTGGTGCTCGCGCTCAATGTGCTGATTGCGCTGTTGCGGCGATGGCGGGACTCGGGCGGCAGCGCGACGGCGGTGTTCACGGCGGCGCCCGTCCTGCGCAACACGCTGTCATGAAGACGCTGCTTGAGCTGAAGGGCGCCACAGTCCGGTTCGGACCGGTTGCAGCACTGCAAGCCTGCACGCTGGCCATCGAACGGGGCGAGCGCGTGGCCCTGGTCGGCGCCAACGGCAGTGGCAAGAGCACATTGCTGCGCCTGCTGCACGGCCGCGTGGCTGCGGCCGAGGGCTCGGTCGCGCGGGATCATGACGCACGGCAGGCGATGGTGTTTCAGCGGCCCTACATGCTGCGCAGTTCCGCTCTTAACAACGTAGCGCTGGGCCTGTGGCTGGCGGGGGCACCCTGGACCTTGTCGCGAACCCTCGCAGCCACGGCGCTGGCGCGCGTCGGGCTGGAAGCCGTGGTGGACCGCAATGCGCGCTCGCTCTCGGGCGGGCAGCAGCAGCGGCTGGCGATGGCGCGCGCGTGGGCGCTCAAGCCGCAGGTGTTGTTGCTCGATGAGCCCACCTCCAGCCTGGACCCTAGCGCCAAGCGCGAAGTCGAGCACCTCATGGCCGAGTTTGCCGCTTCCGGCATGACGCTCATCTTCAGCAGCCACAACCTCGGGCAGGTCAAGCGCCTGGCGAGCCGGGTGATCTACCTGGAGCAGGGACATCTGGTGGCCGATCTTCCGACCGACGATTTTTTTTCTGGCCCCTTGCCGCCAGCGGCGGCTCAATTTTTAAAAGGAGAACTGGTTTGAAGTTTCTGCACAGAGTCAAGTTTCAGGGGGCCGCTGCGCTGGCGCTCGCCATCGCGTTGCTGGGCCAGCTCGGCACGGTCCATGCGGCGCCGCTCGTCATGGCATCGACCACCTCGACCGAGCAATCCGGGCTATTTTCGAAATTGCTACCCGCGTTCACGCAGGCCACAGGCATCGAAGTCAAGGTCGTGGCGGTGGGTACCGGGCAAGCCATCGACATGGGCCGTCGCGGCGATGCCGACGTGCTCTTCGTGCACGACCAGTCGGCCGAGGAAAAGCTGGTCACCGAAGGCTTTGCACTGGCGCGCCAGAGCGTCATGTACAACGATTTCGTGCTCATCGGACCGGCGGCCGACCCGGCTGGTGTGCGGGGGCGCGACATTCTGGCGGCCCTGCGCAAGGTGCGCAGCGGGCCCCACCTCTTTGTTTCGCGTGGCGACCGCAGTGGCACACATGCCGCTGAATTGCGCTACTGGAAGGAAGCCGGCTTCGAGTCGCCCACTTTCGAGGGTCTGCGCGCTTGCGGCTGTGGGATGGGTCCCGCCCTCAACATGGCGGCCAGCACCGGAGCTTATGTGCTGGCCGATCGGGGCACCTGGCTGGCTTTCAAAAACCGCGCGGGCCTGGCTGTGCTGGTCGAGGGTGACCAGAAGCTGTTCAACCAGTACGGCGTGCTCGTGGTTAACCCGGCCCGGCATCCGCATGTGAACGTGGCGGACGCGCGCCGCTTCGCGCAGTGGCTGGTGTCCCCTGCCGGGCAGGAGGCGATCGCCAGCTATAAGATCGAAGGCCAGGCGCTCTTCTTTCCGAACGCCGCACGCTAGCCGGAGTTTTTTTTCTTGAAGATCAGCGCTTTTCCCGTCGTCCGAAGGGCCGCAGTGGCTGTAGGGGCCATGTGGGCCGTTGCGGTCATTGCCGTAGTTGCAAGCCTTGCGGCCTTGCCTACATGGGCTCAAGTCCAATCTCAAGCCCAGCCGCAGCCCGTCGAGGTCAGCAGCGCCTGGGTCCGCGTCGCGGTGACGGGGCAGCAGGGCACGGGCGCATTCCTGAAAATCACGGCAACTGCTCCGGTCAAGCTGGTCGGCGCATCGTCGCCGTTGGCCGGCGTTGCCGAAGTACATCAAATGAAGTTGGTCGGGGACGTCATGACGATGCGCGCGGTGCCCTCGCTGGCCATCGCGGCGGGCGAGTCGGTGGAGTTCAAGCCGGGCGGTTATCACATCATGCTGATGGATCTCAAGCAAGCCATGCCGGCCGGAAGCCAGGTGCCACTGACGCTGCACTTCAAGGACGGCAAGGGTAAGGAAATGAAGGTCTTCCTCAAGTTGCCGGTTGCCGCGGTCGCGCCCACTTCCGCCAAGCGCTGAGCTCCAGGCGCACGGATGGCTGACTTTCTAGCGCGAGTTCCAGCGCAAGCTCGAGCGTTCGGTATTTTCGCAACGCGACAATAGAAAAGACCGGGCGAACGCGGCCAAAACTTGGCAACTCGACTGGCAGGGATACGCATGCATGAGGTCTAATTGCGTGCGTTCACGTACGGCCCGGCGCTTCTTGTCGAAACCCCGTCAACCCAATTTTTGCAAGTCCGTGATCTTCCCCTCGATTTCCGCCACCGTTCCTGAATCCAGGGAAAGTCCGCACGAGCCATGACGGGGCCTTTTCGCGCCCGGATGAGAACGCTCAAATCCCGCCTTTTCGTGCTGGTGGCCGTGGGTTTGTTGCCCTTGGCCCTGATGGCTATTCTTTCGCTCAACTATGTAATCGAGCGGCAGCGGCACGACGCCCAGCGCTCGGCACTCGAACTGTCGCGCGCACTGGGTACGGCGATCGATGCGGAGCTCCGCTCGACCGTACAAATGCTTCAGACGCTGTCGAGCAGTGAAGCGCTGGAGAGCCTGGACTTCGAGCGCTTTTATCGTTCGGCCCGTAGGCTCGCGCAACAGCAGTCTTGGCGAGTCGTCATCCTGACGGACGATGCCGGCCGAACCTTGCTCCGCACTAACGCGCCTTACGGCACGAGCGAGTGGCAAACCGTCGAAGCTGCAAGCCTGGCCGAGGCCTTCGAGACCCGCCGTCCCACTCTCGGCAAGACCGTAGGCGTCCCGGGTAAGACAACCGGACCAGCTTTTGGTGTGCGATACCCCTTCCAGATGGGTGGGCGTTGGTATGTGCTTTCTGCCGTGCTGACCAACGACATTATTCTGAATGTTGTGCGGCGGCAGGCTTTGCCGGCTGACTGGGTAGTTTCAGTGTTGGACAGGGACTATGGACGCGTTGCCCGCTCGCCTCCCACCAAGGCACCCGGCATCTCCGCCACGCTGCAGGCCACGCTGAACGAAGGAAAGCCCGAAGGGATGGCCCGCAACACGACGGTTGAGGGCGGCGGAACGCATGTCGGCTACAGCCGCCTAAAGGAATGGGGCTGGACCGTCGTGGTCGGCATTCCGTTTTCGCAGATCAGCGAGGCAGCCTTTGCACCGCTTGCGAGCATTGCAGGTGGGCTGCTCGCGTCTCTCGTTCTCTCGTTTTATCTCGGCCGTTTCTTTGGCGGCAAGGTGACCGAGCCGATTGAAAGACTGAAGCAGGCAGCGGATCAGCTCGGGCAAGGCGAGCCTGTCAAAGTGGGCAAGCTGGACATCGACGAGCTCGACCAGGTTGCGCGTGCTTTGGAACATGCTTCCCAGGAGCGCGAGGCGTACACGTGGCGAATTGCCGAGGTGCAGGCCGAGCGGGAAGGGCTGTTGCGCCAAGTCACGCAGGGCCTGGAGCGTGCCGAGGAAGCTGGGCGAGCCAAAGACGAATTCCTGGCCGTCTTGGGCCATGAACTGCGCAATCCGCTTGCACCCATTTCGATGGCTGTCGAGCTGATGGCAATCAAGGGCGACGTCGCCACCGTCAATGAGCGCGCCGCCGTGACGCGGCAGGTCAAGCACATGACGCGGCTGGTCGACGACTTGCTGGACATCGCCCGAATCACGCGCAAGCAGTTGGTCATGCGCTCCGAACGCGTTCGGCTCGTCGCGGTCGTTCAAGGGGTGTTGGAAAGTGTGGCGGCTTCGACCGGTCTAAGGCATATCGAGTTCCACGGCGCCGAGGCGGCAGACCACGCCTGGGTCTTGGGCGACGAGGCCCGTTTGACGCAGGTCTTCATGAACCTGATTGGCAATGCCATCAAATTCACCGAGCTCACCGGGCGCATCGTGGTGTCCGTGTCAGTGGATGCGGGGCATGCCGATGTGGTGATTAGCGACGACGGCGTGGGCATGCCGCAGGAAGTCCTAAAGGACGCGTTCAGGCCCTTCTTCCAGGAGCGGCAGGGCTCCGACAGGGCCGGTGGCGGGCTGGGTCTGGGCCTGGCGATCGTCGACAGCATCGTGCAGATGCATGGCGGGGAGGTCAGCGCCTGGAGCGCCGGCAAAAACCAGGGTTCGCGCCTTGCCGTGAGGCTACCGCTGACGGCCGGCCCCGTCCTGCCGACGGACTTGCAGACAACGCGGGAGCAGCAGGCGGCGTGCGCGAAAATCTTCATCGTCGACGACAACGAAGACGCCGCCAACATCACTGCGGAGTTCCTTCAGTGCGGGGGGTTTGAAGTGAAAGTGGCCTACCACCCCAATCAGGCGCTGGACATGCTGGCGAACTTCGTTCCGGATCTGGCGGTGCTGGATATCGGTCTGCCGGGAATGACGGGCTACGACCTCGCAGTGCTCTGGCGTGCACATCCAAACGGCCGCGCCAGCCGGCTGGTCGCCCTGACGGGCTATGCCCAGGCCGACGATATCGCCAGGGCGAAGGCGGCGGGGTTCGACGCGCACCTTGCCAAACCCGTCGACCCGGATGGCCTGATCGAGAAGATCCGGCTATTGCTGGAACAGCAGGCCGAACAGTCTGTTTGAGGCGCGTGCCGAAAACCGGCGCGGGCCCAGTTCAGAACGTCATCAGCGTAGCAGGCGTTCCCCCCACCGCCAGCGTGTTGCCGCTCCGGCGAGTCATCGGAACCATACAGGGGCTGGCCGCAACGCCGTTTGAAGCCCAGGCGTGTTCTGCCAGTTACCACTTGACGGTATCTAGCGAAAACTGAGGCGGCGGCTGCCGGTTCATCACTTGCCGAACAGACCGGCTAGCTGGCGCCGACTGTCAGCGCGTTCAAGACCGACCGTATTTACCCAGAGACGCCCGCACGCACCTGTGCGATTCAACCTCCGCGGGCCTGGCCTACGCTGGTGAGACTATCACCGCCGTCTCATCGGTGGAACTGGGGCAGAAAATCCCGCCAGTTCCCTCAATGCGTGGCGGGCCGTCAGCGACAGAATAGTAATTAGCGAAGGCTCAGGGAGCCTGCTCTTTCAGGAATTCACGATATGTCGAAGAGCATGTTTTTTACCGGACCGTGCGGCCTCAATCCCTTGCAATCCGCATTGAGGACCACAGTCAATGCCGCGTCGGAATTTCGCAGCGCCAGGCCACTTTGCAGGCCAGCCACCAGAGTTTCGCGGAGGTCCAGCAGATTTCGATCTCCAACTTGTTGCGTTGACTGCCTGTAATACCCGTCAGGCAAGAACTTTTCAAAAACTTTCTTGGATACCCCGCTAAAGAACCTTCTGAAGGGCCATTGGTATGCTCATTGCTCCGCTCCCACTCAACGAAACCGAACGCCTCACCGAGCTCAAGGATTACTACATCCTCAATACCGCGGCCGAGCCAATGTTCGACGAAATCGTCGGTCTGGCCGCAACGCTCTGCGGCACCTCGTTCGCCGCCATTTCATTGGTAGACAAGGACAGGCAGTGGTTCAAGGCCCAGCATGGTCTGGGAATAAGCGAGACACCGAGGGACGTCAGCGTCTGCGCCCATGCCATCCTTGAACCCGGCATTTTCGAGGTGCCCGACACCGAAGAGGACGAGCGCTTCGTGGACAATCCACTGCTCCTCGGGGCCGCCATCCGTTTCTACGGGGGCGCGCCTTTGATGGGGCGTGATGGCAATACGCTGGGTATGCTCTGCGTGCTCGACAACACGCCCAAGCGCCTGACATCCCTGCAGCGCAGGACGCTCGCCCAACTCTCGAACGTGGTGATGTCCCTGTTCGAAGCAGGCCGGCAGGGTGCGCGCCGCCAGTGGTTCGGCGCGCTGGTCGACAGCCTGCAAGACGACGTGATGGTGTTCGACGCCGACTCCTACCGCTGCCTGCACGTCAGCCAGAGCGCCATGCGGCGCCTGGGCTATAGCCAGTCCCGCCTCAGGCGCATCACTGCCGTCGACGTCACGCCTTCGCTCAGCGCCGATGCTTTCGCCGAATACATGCAGCGCCTGGCCACCAGCCCGCTCGAAGTGGTCTATGAGGCCGAGCGCACGCTGCCGGGTGGTGAAGCTGTGCCAGTGGAGGTGCGCTGGCAGCGCATCGACACCAACGGCCGGCCCGTCATCATGGCCATCGTGCGCGACATCAGCGAGCGGCAACAGCTCGACAAGGCCAAGCAGGCGCTGATTGCGGTGGTAAGCCATGAAATGCGTACCCCGCTGACGGCGATCTATGGCGGGATCAAACTGGTCGAAAGCGGAGCCTGCGGAACGCTGCCGCCAGCCGTCGCCTCGATGATCAGCATGGCCGCGAGGAACACCGAGCATCTACTGGCTATCGTCAACGACATGCTGGACCTCGAGAAAATCGCAGTGGGCTTTGACATCCGACCGATCGAGGTGACCGCGGTGTTTAACGAAATCGCCGCGTCGCAGCGTTTTGGCGTGCAAGCCAAGGGCGTGCTCCTCAACCTTGATTCACCGCCCGGCCTGCGCGTCATGGCAGACAGCAAACGCCTTCGCCAGATCCTCGAAAACCTGGTGTCCAATGCGCTGAAATTTGCGCCGCCCGGCAGCGTGATCGGACTCGACGCACACATGCACGAAGGCCATGTTCGCCTGAGCGTGACTGATGCTGGCCCCGGCATTCCGGAGAATTTTCGCGCCAAGATCTTCGGCCGCTTTGCACAGGCCGACATGGAAACCACACGCATCAAGGGTGGTTCGGGGCTCGGCTTGTCCATCGTCAAGAGCCTGACAGAGAACATGAATGGCCATGTCAGCTTCGATTCACGCCCAGGCAAGACTTCGATGCACGTCGATCTGCCCGTGGGATCGCTCGTCGAAGAGAACGCGTCGTGACTTCGTCGAGAGTCTCGACCACTGGCGCTCGCCGCGCTGACTTCGACAAGCTCAGTCCGAACGGAAAGAAATAGCCCGCTTCGCAGCTGCCCTTCGATACCTCAAGGCGAGCGGTGGGGTGCCGAACGAAGGGTCAGCAGGTGGAAAAGACGACCCGCACCCACCGTTCGGTCTGAGTCTGCTCATCTTTCGGTCTGAGCCCCCTTACCGTTCGAGCTGAGCCTGTCGAAGCCGTGTCGCGAATCGCGCCCGATAAAGTTGATGTCGCTCGCCGCGCTGACTTCGACAAGCTCAGTCCGAACGGAAAGAAATAGCCCGCTTCGGAGCTGCCCTTCGATGCCTCAGGGCGAGCGTTGGGGTGCCAAACGAAGGGTCAGCAGGTGGGAAAAGAGTCGCGCACTCACCGTTCGGTCTGAGCCCGCTCACCGTTCGAGCTGAGCCTGTCGAAGCCGTGTCGCGAATCACGTCCAATAAAGTTGATGTCGCTCGCCGCGCTGACTTCGACAAGCTCAGTCCGAACGCAAAGAAATAGCCCGCTTCGGAGCTGCCCTTCGATGCCCTTCGAAGCGTTCAGGAAACGCAAGCTTATCGAAGCACAGTCAACCTCGCGGCAGAGCAAACCGTTTCAACCTGATACGCTCATCCAACCCAGCAAGACCGCTCAAAGACTATCGAATGCTCACGCCACCACTCTCGCCTTACGAAGCGCAACGTCTTGACGAACTAAAGGATTACTTCATCCTCAATACGGCCTCGGAGCCCATGTTCGACAGCATCGTCGGACTGGCTGCCGCGCTTTGCGGTACGTCGTTCGCGGCCATTTCGCTGGTCGACCGTGATCAACAGTGGTTCAAGGCGCAGCATGGGCTGGGAATTACGGGGAGCTCGCGCGATGTCAGTGTTTGCGCGCATGCGATTCTTGAGCCGGGCATCTTTGAGGTGCCTGACACCGACGAAGACGTTCGTTTTGTCGACAACCCGCTACTTGATGGCGCGGCCATCCGCTACTACGGTGGCGCGCCGCTGACGGGGCGAGACGGCAACGTGTTGGGCATGCTCTGCGTGCTGGACCAGACGCCACGGAAGCTGACGCCTGTGCAGCGCACGACGCTGGCCCAGCTTTCCAGCGTCGTCATGGCGCTTTTCGAAACCGGCCGGCAGGACGCACGGCGCCAGTGGTTTGGTGCGCTCGTCGACAGCCTGCAGGATGACGTGATGGTCTTTGACGCCGACTCTCTCCAGTGCCTGCACGTCAGCCAGAACGCCATGCAGCGACTCGGCTATTCAGAAGCCGAACTCGGTAAGATTCTGGCGACTGATGTCAGCCCTTCGCTCACTGCGGAAGTTTTCAACGACTACATGCGCCGCCTTGAAGCGGGCCCGCAGGAAGTCGTCTATGAAGAAGAGCGAACGCTTCCCAACGGTGACGCCGTGCCAGTCGAGGTCCGGTGGCAGCGTATCAACACGAACGGGCGGCCCGTGCTCATGGCACTGGTGCGTGACATCCGGGAGCGGCGCCAACTGGAGAAGGCCAAGCAAGCGCTGATCGCGGTGGTGAGCCACGAAATGCGCACGCCCCTGACGGCGATTTACGGTGGAATCAAGCTGGTCGAGAGCGGCTCATGCGGAGCGCTACCGCCAGCGGTGGCCGCGATGATCGGAATGGCTGGCAAGAACACCGAGCATTTGCTGGACATCGTCAACGACATGCTGGACTTGGAAAAAATTGCAGCGGGGCAGATGGACTTCGACATTCAGCCGCTAGATGTATCCGCCGTGTTCGAAGACTTTGCCGTCTCACAGCGATTCGGCGCTGAAGCCAAAGGGCTGTCACTTACCCTCGAGACGCCGCCCGGACTGCGGGTGATGGCCGATGCCAAGCGGCTCAGGCAGATCCTCGAAAACCTGGTGTCGAACGCCATGAAGTTCGCCCCGGCGGGCACAGAGGTCCGGCTACAGGCCGCTTTGCATGAGGGCGGCATCCGCATCAGCGTGATCGACGCCGGCTCGGGCATCCCGGATGACTTTCGAGACAAAATCTTCGGGCGCTTCGCGCAGGCTGACATGGAGGCAACGCGCGACAAGGGCGGCTCGGGCCTCGGCTTGTCAATCGTCAAGAGCCTTGCTGAAAACATGCAGGGGCGCGTTGGCTTCGAATCGCGGCCCGGCATGACCTGCATGCAGGTCGACTTGCCCACCTGCCCAGTGGCTTGATCCCAATTTCGTAAGCCGAAAAGCTCAGGCATATGGCTCGTGGAGAACGGGTGAGCGGTTGCGAGCGCATCCGCGCTGGCGAAACACGGAGCCCACGATTTCCGTTTGCCGCGTATAAAAAAACTGACTTTGTGGATTTCAGCGGTTCTTCTTGCCCAAATAGCCTTTAAAGCATTGCAAATCGCCTTTTCCAGTCAAAATCGCGGCTTTTTTAGCGTCGAAACCACAAGTACATTTCAAAATATTACAGTTTCAATTGATTTAAACGACTATTGAGGAAACAATGGTGTCACTGCATGCAACAGAGCATGTAGGCGAACCTCAACGTTTCGTGAGGCATAACGCTGACCAGGGAACCCACCATGACCGCCACTGCAATCACTGATGAAATTGGCAACCTGAATCTGTCCTACCTGCTGCTTGCGCAGCGACTCGTACGAGAAGACCTTGCCGTTGCGATGTTCCGACTGGGCATCAGCCGTGAACTGGCCGACTTGCTGGGCACCCTCTCCCTCAGCCAAGTTTTGAAACTGGCGTCCTCCAGCATGGTGCTGTGCCGCTTCCGCCTGGAAGACCAGCCGATCCTGCACGTGCTGGCGAGCGAAACCAAAACCGTATCGCTGCAGCAGGCGCATGCGTCGATCTTGCTGTCCAGCCAGCGGATCGAGCAAGTCGCCGCCGTTCATTGATTTTGTCAATTCACGACCCCAGGAGACGAAATGGCTTGCAAAAGTGTCATCGTCGAGTCGCGTGAGATAAATCTCGCGATAGACCTCATCAAGCTCGGGGCAAGGCTCCAGTTTCTCGAAGCCGAAACCAGCCTCAGCCGTGATCGTCTGATCAAGCTGTACAAGGAAGTGAAGGGCGTGTCGCCGCCGAAAGGCCTGCTGCCCTTTTCAACGGACTGGTTCATGACCTGGATGTCCAACATCCACTCGTCCATGTTCTACAACATCTACCGCTTCATGGTCACGCAGGGCGGCGCAAACCGTATCGCCGGCCTTATCAAGAGCTTCCGGCTTTACGAAGAGCAGGTCGAGCAGCAAGGCGGTGAACTGGTGCTCGATTTCACCCGTGCCTGGACGCTGGTTCGTTTTTTCGACAGCAACATGCTCCAGCTAAGCACCTGCACGCGCTGTACCGGGCAGTTTGTCGCCCATGCGCATGACACAAGGGCAGGATATGTGTGCGTGCTTTGCCGCCCGCCGTCGCGCGCCGGCAAGAGGCGCAAGGCCAAGGCTGAATCAGAACTGGCAGAGCCCGTGCTGCCGGCCGTCGCTTCGGTTGCAAGCCCCTCCCGGACGAAAACTGCTGCGCATTCCGCATCAAAGTCATCTTCCCAGTGGCTGGCAGATGTGATGCAGGGCGCTCGAGCCTGACTTCGCGCTGCATGAGCAATTGATCTCAGTGCTCGTGGTTCATCGTTATGTGGTGGTGCTGTTTCCGTCTTCGTGGGCAGCTCACTCATCGGCGGCAGGAGCTCTACACGGCGCTAGGGTGAGTGCGGCTCGCGGCTCGATTGACGCATGTCCAGCGCCAGTTCATGCGCGTTGAGTTTGAGCTGTGCGCCGCTGTTTTCGCCGGCGTGCCGCAGCGGCGTAAACCGGCCCTCGTCTGGCGCCTGCTCAGCGGCGGTCGGCCGAAATGGCACCGCAGCGCGCAGCTGAAAAAGAATGCGCAAGTGCTCAATCGGCCGTTCCCCGGTGACCCGGCTGTCGACAGCGCAGCACGCGCGAGGTGCGTGCTTTCCGCCTAGTTTTGCTTCTCGGGGCGGGCGCCCGAACTTGGTGATCCCTTTGAGGGGTGAAGCCTTCCCAACACCTGTGACAAAAATCCAACGTCAGCCGCTGTAGATGAGGAACTACTCATCCATGTGGATGCGCCGTTTTTCTAGCAGTGCTTAGGTGTTAGCAAGACCCGACACGCCACTGGGGATTGCGTTGGTTCAAGCGGTTTTGCCTCAGTCTGATGGCAACGTAAGGCACACAGCTCTTCAGTGACTAGAAGCAACATGACGCAACGTAGTACTAAGGTGTCGGCGATCACGCCGTCGCTCCAACCCTGATGGGCCGCCGCATTCTCCTGGTCGACGATGACGAACAGCTACGCTCACTGGCTGCCCGCGCGCTCGAACTTCTGGGCGGGCACCAAGTGCTTGCCCTGGAGTCAGCGCAGGCCGCCATTCGCAAGGCCGCAACCTTCGCGCCGGAGCTGATCATCCTTGACGTCATGATGCCGTTCATGGACGGGCCGGCCACGCTTGCCGCGCTCCGCAGGCAGCCCACATTGGCTTCGGTTCCTGCCGTGTTCCTGACCTCGCGTACCCAGGCCACCGATGTCGGGCGTTTGCGGGCATTGGGAGCCGTGGACGTGATTGCCAAACCCTTTGAAGGCCAGCAGTTGTGCGACCGCGTCGACGCGCTGTTCGGAGGCACGCCTATCGAGTCCGCTCCCGCGGCTAGCGAAAACCCGCTGGTGCTGCTGGTGGAAGACGATCCCTCTATCCGGTTCCTGATCGGCTTCATGCTGGAGCAGCAGGGTTTCCGGCTGGCCGTGGCCGAGGACGGAAATCAGGGCTTCGCTGCGGTGACGACCGGGCCTCCCGTAGACCTCGTGCTGCTCGACATCATGATGCCCGGCATGGACGGCATCGAACTGCTCGGCCACTTGAGGCGGCACTGGCCGTCTACGCCCGTCATCATGCTGACGGCCAAAGGCGACGAAAAATCGGTGGTGCGCGCCATGGCAGCCGGTGCCAATGACTATGTGGTCAAGCCTTTCGCACCCTCCGACCTGG
Organism: Pseudomonadota bacterium; assembly: GCA_040385065.1. Classification (GTDB taxonomy): domain Bacteria; phylum Pseudomonadota; class Gammaproteobacteria; order Burkholderiales; family Burkholderiaceae_C; genus Polaromonas. Next base: position 6,967 of record JAZKIC010000043.1, on the reverse strand, counting down.
TCGATCGCGTCCGGACACTGCTCAAGCTGGGCAGCAAGGCAGCGTCTTCTGCTTCATGAATTCCATTGACGGCCGTTAAGAACTGATGACTTCCTGTTTTATTTCCCGCGCTCGTGAAGGCCGAAGTGACTTGGCACAGCCACCCTTCAGGCGGCTTGGCGGGTTCAGCCTCGCCTGTGCCTTGCTGTTCGCCCTGGGCGGCTTTGCACCTGGACTGCTTCACGCCCAGACGCTAGCGCAAACTCCTGCGAAAACCACCCAGACGTTGGTCGATGAAGCGCGTGCGGCTGCACAAAAGGACCGCAACCGCGAGGCGGCAGACCTGTTCGCACAAGCTATTCGCCAGGCGCCCGAACGCCGCGCCGAATTGGCCCGCGAGTATGCCGACCAGCTGACGTATTCCGATCGCGCGCGCGAAGCGGTGCCGCTTTACCGTGAGCTTCTCGCTGCCAATCCTCCCACGGAAGCTCGGCTGCCACTGCTCAAGGGCCTTGGACTGTCGTTGTTGTGGAGCGATGAGCCGGCGCAGGCGGCAGAAGCTTATCGCCAGGCGATCACGCTCTCGCCGACCGACATCGACGCCCGGCGCAACTACGCCCAGGGGCTCAGCTGGAGCGGACGGCAGCGAGAATCGGCCGAGGTGCTCCGCGGCATCTTGCGCACCAATCCCGATGACGAGAAAGCGCGCCTTCAACTGGCGCAGTCATTGCGCTGGTTAGGGCGCAGCGATTCGGCCTTTGAGACGCTGTCTGGCGCCAATACCGGCCAGGATGATGCGGCGCGCCTGCTGCGCGAGCTCGACGATCAGGCTGCGCCGCGCACGCGCGCCGACGTGCAAAAATCAACCCAGTCCGACAACCTGGACATCGAGCGCACACGCATCAGCCACGAAGTCACGTTCGACAAAGGGCGCGGCATGCTGGGGGGCGCGCTGGAGCATTTCAGCTATCGCCAACAGGGTGGCACGGGCAGTGCCGACGTAGACCGGCCCAGCGTGCGCGGCCGCTACCGCTTCAACGACAACGTCGAGCTCAATGCCGAGGTGGGCCAGGACCGCATCGATGTGGCCGGTAGCCCTGGCTCGCACCGCACGGTCTATTCGTCGTGGCTGACGCTGTGGCCCAGCGACATCGTTCGCATTGACCTGAGCACGCGAAAAAGCACCCTCGACAGCCTCACGTCCTTGCAGCTCGGCGTGACCACCACGCAAAACCGCGTGAGCGCCACGTTCACACCGGACGAGCGCCAGCGCTACAGCGCCGATCTGGAAGCCGGCCGCTATTCCGACGGCAACCGCCGCGCGCTGGTGCAGGTGCAGGGCGAATACCGCTGGCTGCGCTCGCCGGAGGTCTGGGTAGGAGCGCGCCACCAGCGCATGGATTATTCGCAGGGTGGGAACACGGGCTACTTCAACCCCGACAAATTCAACGCCACTCAAGCCACCTTGCGCGCTTCCTACAAGCCGGGGGGCGATGCCAGTGCGTGGGACCTGGGCGGCATCGCCGCATTGGGACGGGAGCACGCCGACCCCGGCGGCAGCAAGCCCAGCTATGACCTGAGCCTGGCCGCAGGCTATCGCATCACGCCGCGCACCCGGCTTGAGGCGCGACGCCAGCGATTCAGTTCCCGCACGGGTCTGAGCGGCTTTGCTCGCACCACGTCCGGACTGAGCCTTGAACACGCATGGTGAGCCAAAACTCCACGCTGGCGGACGCTGAGCACCTTCTCCTGATCGGGTTCGACAGCGCCATCGTCGTCGACCTGATCGCGCCGCTGACGGCCGCGGGCTACGCCATCAAGATGGGTACTCCGGGCGATATTGCGGCTCGTCCCTGGGTGCTGGTGCTGTGCGCGCCGGCCATCCCCGGCATGGGCGCGCTTGATCTGCTGGCGGCCCTGCGCGATGCAGCCACCACCACCATGGCGGGTCTGCTGGTGGTCGGATCGACGGCCGATCTCGCGCGTTCGCCTGCGAGCCCTGAGGCGGACGGCGCCGGCATCCAGCGACTGGTCTGGCCCTTCAGGCCCGAGCAATTGGTGGGAACGGTCCAGGCGATGGTCAGGAACCGGCCTGTGGTCGCCATCCGGAAGTTGCGCCAACCTGCGCGGCGGCCCAAGCATTACTTCCTGAAAGAAGAAGGGCTCATCGTGGTGGCGCAGCAGGAACACCGCGACCTGAAGCTCGGGCGTGCGCCGGCCGACAGTTTTCTGGTGTCCATCCGGCTGGATGAATTGCATCAGTACCGCGCCCGGCTGGATCCCGACAGCTTTCAGGACGTGTGGGACCAGTTGGCAGGGCTGGTCCAGCTCGACGCCTTTTCAGACCAGAGAATCGCCATCGGTGACCACGGCGACGCGATCCTGTTGGTGCCGTCGTCGAGCAAGCGGCAAATGATGCGCTGGCTCGGCCTGCTGGCGCGCGCGATCAACTCGCACCCGTTCGCGCTCAAGGGTCAGTTCACGCATTTCTCGCCCGTCATCGGGTTTGCCGCGCTCAGCAAATCGCGCGACGCGTCGCAAGCCTTGCGCCATGCCCGCCGCGCTGCCGACCAGGCGGCGCTGCACATGGACATGCAGCCGGTTGCCTACCAGACGGGCATGCTCGACAAGGGCAAGGCCTTCGCGCCCAAAACTCCGGCCAAGGGTCGTAGCTCGAAAAAGGCGCCGAAGCCAGCCGAGCCTTCGTGGTTCGGCCGCTTCATAGCGCGCCATACCCTGGTTTGGCAGTACATCTTCACGACGATGTTGGGCCTGGTCGTGCCCTTCTTCATCTACCTTGGGATGGATGCGATCGGACTGGACATCAGCGATGCGGTCTATGTGTGCGTCGTGGTCATGCTGGTGGCTACCGCGCTGTCTATATGGGCCGAAGGATTCCTGGCGCTCAAGCGCATCGACCCGCCGGCGTCACCCGCCAGCCCGTACCCCGCCGCCTCGGCGATCATTGCGGCCTATCTGCCCAACGAGGCGCCCATCATCGAAGACACGGTTCGCGCCTTTTTGCGACTGCAATACCCCGGCCAGTTGCAGGTGATCCTCGCCTACAACACGCCCAAGGACATGCCGGAAGTCGAGGAGCGCCTGCAGCAGATTGCCCGTGAGAATCCCCGTTTCTGGGCCATGCGCGTGGGCACCAGCACGTCCAAGGCGCAAAACGTGAATGCCGCGTTGCCGTACACGACGGGCGAGTTCATCGCCGTGTTCGATGCCGACCATCAGCCCGACCCCGAGAGCTTTCGCCGCGCGTGGCGCTGGATCTCGCATGGCGCGGACGTGGTGCAGGGCCATTGCTTCATCCGCAACGGAGCCGACTCGTGGGTCTCAAAAATGGTGGCGGTGGAATTCGAGCAGATCTATGCCGTCAGCCACCCGGGCCGTGCGCGGCTGCATGGCTTCGGCATTTTTGGCGGCAGCAATGGTTACTGGCGCGCCGATCTGCTGCGTGAACTGCGCATGCACGGCTTCATGCTGACCGAAGACATAGACTCGTCCATGCGCGCGGTCGTGCGCGGACGCAAGATCATTTCAGACCCCTACCTGGTGTCGCGCGAGCTCGCACCCGAGACGCTGTCGGCGCTTACCAAGCAACGCCTGCGCTGGGCGCAGGGGTGGTTCCAGATTTCCATGAAGTGGGTCGTTCCGGCGCTGCGCTCGCCCGACCTCAGCCTGCGGCAAAAAATCGGCATGATGCAGTTGCTCGCCTGGCGCGAGGTATACCCCTGGGTGTCCATGCAAATCCTTCCGCTTATCGCGTTCTGGGCCGTACAGGCTGGCTCCCTGGACCGCATCGACTGGTTCGTACCGCTGTTCGTGGTGACTTCACTGTTCACGCTGACGACGGGACCGGGACAGATATTCTTCGTCTACAAGCTTGCCGATCCGGAAATTCGCAAGCATCGTTCCTGGTTCTGGTTCTTCTTGTTTACCTCGACCTTCTTTTACTCGGGCCTGAAAAACGCCTGGGGCCGTATGGCTCACCTGAAAGAGGCGATGGGCGAAAAGGCGTGGGTCGTCACCGCGCGCAAAAAGGTGTGAGCTTGACGCATGGCTTAAATCCCCCGAGCGTCCGCCGGCGTCATCGATGAGCACGGCGCGCACCTCCGTCTACGGTCTACGGACCTACCTGGCCATTGCCTTCACCACGCTGTGCCTGCTGCTGACGATTTTTCTCGTGATGGTGGTCGACTTGCGGGTGTCGCGCCAAGTCAAGGCCGACATCGGCGGCAACCTGCGCGAAATGTCGCACCACATCGGCGGTCAGCTCGACAGGGCCATGTCCGAGCGTTGGCGTGAGGTGCGCGAGATGGCTGAACGCATCGACGTCTCGCAAGGCTCGGCAGCCATGCCCGCCAACCAGGCCGCCATCGATTCGCTTCAGCGAACCTACCCCTATTACGCATGGATCGGCATTACCGATTTGTCGGGCAAGGTACTGGTAAGCACCGGCGGCGCTCTGGCGGGCGTGGACGTGTCCAAGCGGCCGTGGTTCGGGCAGGCGTTCAATGGCATCCATGTCGGCGACGTACATGAGGCCAAGCTCCTGGCCGCGATCCTGCAGGCTCCGGGCGAGGAGCCTCTGCGATTTGTCGACGTGGCGTTTCCGTACAAGGGCGCGGATGGGAAAGTGGCGGGCGTGCTGGGCGCACACCTGTCGTTTGCCTGGGCGGCCGACGTGCAACAGTCCATCATCGAGCCGGTGGACGTCAACCGGGCCGTTGACGCGCTGATTGTCTCCTTCGACGATACGGTGCTGCTCGGCCCCAAGGACCTGCAAGGCAAGAAGCTCCCCGCGGCGGTGCTGCGGCCTGCGCGCGAAGACAACGCCAAGGGTGTGAGCCTGGCGCGCTGGCCCGATGGGCAGGAGTACCTTGCGGCGGTTAATCAAAGCACAGGGTTCGGTCCGTTTCCCGGCATGGGCTGGCAGATCGTCGTGCGCGAAAAAGCAGATGAGGCGTACAAGCCGGTACGCGAGTTGCGCGCCTGGGTGCTGCTGGCAGGCCTGGGCGTTGCCTTGCTCTTCACGTTGGTGGGCGTTGCCGTCGCGAGGGCCATCACTCGTCCGCTCGGCGAACTGTCGCGCGCTGCCGCTGCGGTGGAGGCCGGGGCTACCGAGCAGTTGAGCCCCGTCAAGGTCAGCTATTCCGAACTGTCGACACTGACCGGCGCTTTCACGTCGCTGGTGGACAACCTCAAGCGCAACGAGGCGGACTTGCGCGAACTGAACGTCGAACTCGAAGCGCGAGTAGCCAGTCGTACACAGGCACTGGGCAAGGCGCTTGAACAGGTGCAGGACAACCAGCAGCGCCTGCGTACTGTCGTGGATACAGCCCAGGGCGCTTATGTTGGCGCGGACTTCAAGGGTGTCATCACCGACTGGAACGATCAGGCCCAGGAACTGCTCGGCTGGTCGCGAGAGGAAATTGTGGGCCAGCCTATTCTTGCCCTGATACCCGAGCGTTTTCACAAGGCAAGCCGATTCGCGCTGGCTCATTTTCATGAGACCGGCAGCGCACACCTGATCGTTGGCAACATCGAAAGACTGGTGCGCAAGAAGGACGGCAGCGAGATGCTGGCCGAGATCCGCACGGGCGTGATCGACACGCCGCACCTGCAGTTGTTCAGCACTTTCATTTACGACATATCCGAGCGCAAGCGCGTGGAGCAAATGAAGAGCGAGTTCGTGGCCACCACCTCGCATGAACTGCGCACGCCGCTCACGGCCATTCACGCGTCACTCGACATGATCAATTCAGGCATGGCCGGCCCCTTGCCGCCGCCCGCCAAAAAACTCGTTGAGATCGCGCACCAGAGTTCGCTTCGGCTTGTCCGGCTGGTCAACGACATCCTGGACGTCGAAAAAATCGAGTCACGGCAGATGGTGTTCGACAAGGTTCCGCAGACCCTGGGCCCCGTGCTGGAACAGGCGGTTATGGCCACGCGCAGCTTTGCCGAAGAGTTCGACGTGGACTTCGCGATCGACGTTGCGGCCGATGCCGAATCGGTCGTGGTCGAAGTCGATACCGACCGCGTGCAACAGGTACTGGTCAACCTGCTTTCCAACGCCGCCAAGATCGCACCGGCGGGCTCGGTGGTGGGCGTGGGCCTGGCCTTGGTGGACGGGCGGCTGCGTGTGTCCGTGACCGATCACGGCGCGGGCGTGCCAAAGGAATTCCGTTCACGCATTTTCCAGCGTTTCGCCCAGGTGGACGCGTCCGACAGCCGCGCCAAGGGCGGCACCGGCCTGGGCTTGAACATCTGCAAGAAGATCGTGGAGGAGCATGGCGGCGCCATCGACTACACCAGCGAGCCGGGTTGCACGGTGTTCTTCTTTGACCTGCCGCTGGCTGAAGTGCGGGAACGGGACCCGGCGGCGCAGGTGTAAGGTTTCTTGCCTGGCCTGATCCGGCTCACGCCGGCGCCGTGCGTGTGCCGGTTTCGGCGTCGACGTGTTCGCTGTAATCTTTGAACAGGTACGGGATCGTATCGCACGGGTCCGCCACCCCCGCCACCGTTCACCCTGAGGTATCGAAGGGTCCGCGACCCCCGCCACCGTTCACCCTGAGGTATCGAAGGGTCTGCGCGGACTCGCCATTCAGTGCCTTTGTTATGCATGCCGGGGGTTGCCCGGCGGCAAGTAACTTTCTTTTGCTTCGCCAAAAGAAAGTCACCAAAGAAAAGGCGACCCCACTGCCTGCGACCCTCCGCTTCGCTACGGGCAGCCTGCGGTGCTCGGTCCAGCCGGGGTCGAGCTCGAACTCGCTTCGCTCAGACAATCGCTCGCCCTTTTCCGGCTGGCCCTGCGCTCCTCGGCGCAGGCAGAAGGGGGTGCAGCGGGAGTCAAAAGCCGGGTCCACCGTTCGCCCTGAGGCATCGAAGGGTCTGCGCGGACTCGCCATTCAGTGCCTTTGTTATGCATGCCGGGGGTTGCCCGGCGGCAAGTAACTTTCTTTTGCTTCGCCAAAAGAAA
>JAZKIC010000042.1:0-149247 GCA_040385065.1 Pseudomonadota bacterium | reverse complement strand
CGCCCTGATCCACTTTCGGCTGCGCTCCTCGGCCCAGCCAGGACGGGACTGGTGGACTCGGACTCGGACAGAGTCGCGCGGTTCGATCTTCCCCCACCGTTCGGGCTGATGCATAGAAGCCAGCGAGCCTTTTGGCGTCTCGTTGGTCCCGCTCCCGACTTTTTTTTCTCACCACCCCTTCTGCCTGCGCCGAGGAGCGCAGGTCCAGCCGGAAAAGGGCGAGCGATTGTCTGAGCGAAGCGAGTTCGAGCTCGACCCCGGCTGGACCGAGCACCGCAGGTTGCCCGTAGCGAAGCGAAGGGACGCAGGCAGCGGGGTCGCCTTTCTTTTGCTTACTTTTCTTTGGCGAAGCAAAGAAAAGTGAGTAGCCGCCGGGCTACCCCCGGCATGCTTCGCGGAGAGGCCAGAATCAGCCATTCAGCCATTCAGCCATTCAGCCATTCAGCCAACAGCCAACAGCCAACACGACATAAAAAAAAGCCCCAACCCGCAAGGGCTGAGGCTTGATGGGGCTTCCGGCATCACCGGAAGAAACTGGAGATTACAGCGTGTCGATAAAGCTGCGCAGCTTGTCGCTACGGCTCGGGTGCTTCAGTTTGCGCAAGGCCTTGGCTTCGATCTGGCGAATACGCTCGCGGGTCACGTCGAACTGCTTGCCGACTTCCTCGAGCGTGTGGTCGGTCGACATCTCGATGCCGAAGCGCATGCGCAGCACCTTGGCTTCGCGTGGCGTGAGGCTGTCCAGAATGTCTTTCACCACGTCGCGCAGGCCGGCCTGCATGGCGGCTTCGAGCGGTGCGGTGTTGGCGCTGTCTTCGATAAAGTCGCCGAGGTGCGAATCGTCATCGTCGCCGATCGGTGTTTCCATCGAGATCGGCTCTTTCGCGATCTTCATGATCTTGCGAATCTTGTCTTCAGGAATCTCCATCTTCGCGGCCAGGATGCTGGCGTCAGGCTCGAAGCCGAACTCCTGCAAATGCTGGCGTGAAAGCCGGTTCATCTTGTTGATCGTCTCGATCATGTGCACCGGAATGCGGATGGTGCGCGCCTGGTCGGCGATCGAGCGGGTGATGGCCTGGCGTATCCACCACGTCGCGTAGGTCGAGAACTTGTAGCCGCGGCGGTATTCGAACTTGTCCACGGCCTTCATCAAACCGATGTTGCCTTCCTGGATCAGATCCAGGAACTGCAGGCCGCGGTTGGTGTACTTCTTGGCGATGGAAATCACAAGGCGCAAGTTAGCCTCGATCATTTCCTTCTTGGCGTCGCGCGAGTTCGACTCGCCTTCGTTCATGCGCTTGTTGATGTCCTTGAGCTGACCCAGCGGCACCACTACCCGGGCCTGCAATTCGGCCAGTTTGGTCTGCAGTTCCTGGATCGGCGGAATGTTGCGCGCCATGATGACGGACCACGGCTTGTTCGATGCAACCTGTTTCTCGACCCACTTGAGGTTGAGCAGGTTGGGCGGGAAATCCTTGATGAAGGTTTCCTGTGGCATGCCGCATTTGTCGACAATGATGCGGCGCAACTCGCGCTCTTTCTTGCGCACGTCGAGCACCTGGGCGCGCAGCAGGTCGCACAGCTTTTCAATCGTCTTGGCCGTGAAGCGCACCGTCATCAGCTCGTCGCTGAGGGCTTTTTGTGCCTTCATGTAGGTGGGCGTGCCGTAGCCTTCCTTGTCGTAGGTCGAGTGGACCTTCTCGAAGTGCTCGGCGATCTTGTCGAAGCGGCTGAGCGCTTCTTTCTTGAGCTCTTCGAGCTTCTTGGTCAGCGCCTTGGAGCCGCCCTTGCCGTCATCGTCGTCTTCTTCGTCGAACTCGTCGAAGTCTTCCTCGGCCACGTAGTCGTCGGCCTCATTGGGGTTGGAAAAACCGTCCACGACTGTCGAGATGACGATCTTGCCTTCGCGGATTTCAGAACCCAGGCGCAAGATCTCGGCGATGGTGGCCGGGCTTTCCGAGATGGCCTCCATCATCTTCATGAGGCCGCCCTCGATGCGCTTGGCAATCTCGATCTCGCCTTCGCGCGTCAGCAGCTCGACGGTGCCCATCTCGCGCATGTACATGCGAACCGGGTCGGTCGTCCGGCCGAACTCGCTGTCCACCGTGGAGAGGGCCGCTTCGGCTTCTTCTTCGGCTTCTTCTTCGGTTGCAACCGTCGGGCCGGTGTTGTTCAGCAGCAGGGTTTCAGCGTCTGGCGCCTGTTCGTAAACCGCCACGCCCATGTCGTTGAGCATGTTGACCACGACTTCGAGCGTCTCGGCATCGACCAGCTTGTCAGGGAGGTGGTCGGAGATTTCGCCGTGCGTGAGGTAGCCACGGGTCTTGCCCAGCTTGATTAGGGTCTTCAGGCGCATGCGGCGCTTGAGCATGTCTTCTTCGGACAGGACGGTTTCGTCCAGGCCGAACTCTTTCATCAAGGCGCGTTCCTTGGCCTTGCTGATCTTCATGCGCAGCGGCTTGACCTTCTCGGTCGTCGCAGTCTCGGCGGCGGGCTCCTCGGCGAACTCGGCTTCAATGTCCGACAGGTCTTCTTCGCCCTCGGGCTTGAGCGCGACCTTCGGCTTGCGGCCGCGCTTGGCGCCGGCTACGGCCGGGGCGGAATCGTCCGTGGCGGCCTGCGGGTTCTTGGGGGGACGGCCCGGTTTCTTTTTCGCGGGAGCTGCGAGCAAGGCGTCAGCTTCGGCGAGGAGTTTGGCTTGGGCACTGGTCTTGGAAGGCACGGAAAGATCTTTCTTGAGCGGCAGGGGTTTGACTGCTTTGGAGACGGCGATATGTTCGGAAGCTGGTGAAGAGGTGGCGCCTTTCCTGGTTTTTTCAACCTTGGAAGGCATGGGTTTGACACTCTTGGAGGGGCGGGCCGGCTGAGGAGCGGTTGCGCTGGCGCTGCGTTTCGCGGGCGATGGCGACACCTTGGTGGCCGCTTTCTTCGCCGGAATTCCCGGGCTGGCTTTCGCTTTGATGGCGGTTTTTAGCGCCGTCGCCTTGATGGGCTTCGCAGACTTTTGAGCAGGCATGGCAACCTCCAGAGGTCAATCTCGATTGAACACAAGCTCCCGTCCATTGGCGACATGCCAAAGCACAGGACGCAAAAAATGCCCAGGCTGTAAAGCCGGGCATCGTGGACAAGCTGGATGGGCGAACATTTGGTGTGCAGCCCTTGCGGGAAGTTGGCCTGTACCGATAGGTCCCGAGGTCGGGAAGCCGGTGCCGGAGGTGCTGCTGTCGCGCTTGTCTTTGGCGAAAAACGGATTATACCCTGAGTGCTGCTTTTTGAGGCAGTTTCCCCCCGTGCGACCGACTTTTTCTACCCACCTTTTTGCTTGGCCAGCAACGCGAGGTAGCGCGCTCGCGCCTGCGGGTCGGTGGCCAAACGGGGTGCGAGTTCGGTCATCTCGCGCATCTCTTCCATTTTCACAAGTTGGGCGAGGATGCTGCGCACTTCGCTCCAGTCAGTTTCAATGCCCTCCGGGATCTGGGCCAACTGGTTGAGGGCATAGGCCTCGTGCGGATGCGCGCGCAGGCCTTCGCGAAGGGCCGCCCAGGGCTGTGGCCCGTGCTCATGCAATTGGCTTTCGATCCACACGAAAAGGGGGCCGTGCGGCTCTGGCAGTGCCGAAAGCAGGGCTTGCTCCTGGCTGCCCAGTTTGTCCCACGCCTGGCCATCCATGAGCAAGGCGCGCAGGACGCGGTCTTCCCGGCTGGCTGGCTGAATACGGCCAGCAACGCGGCGAACGCCCTTGCGGCCTGCCGAAGAAGAAGGGAACGCCCGAGGTCCGGCCGTGCTCGCCGTCGAGCTGCCTGATGGGCTGGCGTAGTAGTCCGGCTCGGACCCGGCGTAGCTCTCGATCGGAATCTCTTCGTGAAAGTGGTCGGGTTCGTCGGTACGTCCGACGACCTTGGGCTTTCGCCTCGCGGTGGGGCCTGCGGACGCACTGCGCGAAGCGCCCGGCAGCCAGAGCTGCAGCAGCTCCCGGCTGTCGATCTGCACCTGGTCGGCTATCTCTGCGAGCAATTGCCGCTTGAGCGCGCCGTCGGGCAGAAGCATCCAGAGCTTTTGCGCATTGCTGGCCATGTGCGCGCGTCCTTCTGCTGTCAGCATGTCGCAGCCCTCGCTGGCGGCTTCGAGCATGAAACGGCTCAGGGGTACGGCCTTGGCCACGGCAGTGGCAAATCCTTCCTCGCCGTGCGCACGGATGTAGCTGTCGGGATCGTGCTCGGTCGGCAAGAACAGGAACTTCACGCTGCGCACGTCGGTGGCGAATGGCAGGGCGGCGTCGAGTGCCTTGCGAGCAGCCCGCCGTCCGGCGCCGTCGCCGTCGAAGCTGAAGACCACGGCATCCGTGAAACGGAAAAGTTTTTGCACGTGGTCGTTGGTGCAAGCGGTGCCCAACGTCGCGACCGCGTTGGAAAACCCCATCTGAGCCAGCGCCACGACGTCCATGTAGCCCTCGGTCACGAGTGCATAGCCGCGCTCGCGAATGGGAGTGCGCGCTTCGAACAAGCCGTACAGTTCGCGGCCCTTGCTGAAGACTGGCGTCTCGGGCGAGTTCAGGTACTTCGGTTTTTCATCCCCGAGCACACGTCCGCCGAAGCCGATGCACTCGCCCTTGACGTTGCGGATGGGAAACATGATCCGGTCGCGGAAGCGGTCGTAGCGCTTGGCTTCGCCAGCGCTGTTTTCCTCGCCGGGCTCGCTGGTGATGACGAGGCCGCTTTCGACCAGGAGCGGGTCGTTGTAGTCGGCGAACACACTGGCGAGGCTGCGCCAGCCTTCAGGCGCATAGCCGAGGCCGAACGCCTTGGCGATTTCGCCCGAAAGGCCGCGCCCCTTGAGGTAGTCGACGGCGCGCGGCGATGATTTGAGGTGGCGCATGTAAGCGCCCCCCGCTTTCTCCAGCACGCTGCTGAGCGTTGCCTGCTGTTCACGGGCCTGTGCGGCGCGCGCCCTGTCTTGCGGGCTGACGTCGTCTTCGGGTACTTGCAGCCCATACTGCTGGGCGAGATCGTGCACCGCCTCGACAAATGTCATGCCCGCGTGGTCCATCAGGAAGCCGATGGCGTTGCCGTTCTTGCCACAGCCGAAGCAGTGGTAGAACTGCTTGGACGGGCTGACCGAAAAGGAGGGGGATTTCTCGCCATGGAACGGGCACAAGCCCATGAAGTTGGCGCCACCCTTTTTCAGCTGGACATAGCGCCCGACGATATCCACCACGTCCGTGCGCGCGAGCAATTCCTGGATGAAAGACTGGGGGATGGCCATGGCGAAGGGAAGAATCGGGCATTTAATCACAACGGGTTTTGCTTCCCCCTGGGCGGAGTGCCCGCACCATACCTCTACAGCCAATACCCCGACTCTGCCTAGGCAGCTTGCCCGATCGCACGACTGCGCCAAAACCTGGCTGAATAATGCAACAACGTCTGTTTTCCACGCTCTCCAGCGTGCCTATCTCTTCATGAATCTCGGACCACAGGCGGCCTATGTGCTGGCCCATCCAGGCACTTTCTTCTGGCGCGTGCTCAAGGGCTTCAAAGCCAATCAGGGCCTGCTGCTGGCTGGGGCCGTGGCGTACTACGCGCTGCTGTCGATCGTTCCGCTGCTCATTCTCATTGCGATCACGCTGTCGCACTTCATCGATCAAAATGACTTGCTCGAAGCGCTGGGACGCTACATCGGCTGGCTGGCGCCAGGGCAGTCGGCTTTCATCGTCGGGGAGCTGAAGAACTTCCTGGCCCACCGCGAGGTCATGGGCTGGGTGTTGCTGGGCACGATGCTGTTCTTCAGTTCGCTGGCCTTTACGGTGCTCGAAAACGCGATGTCGGTGGTCTTTTTGCACCGCGTGGCGATCCGACGCCGCAGCTACCTGATTTCTGCCGTGCTGCCTTACCTCTACATTCTGTGTCTCGGCATTGGCCTGCTACTGGTGACGCTGGTGTCAGGGAGTCTTCAGGCGTTGGGCGAGCGCAGCATCGAGTTTCTGGGAAGCACCTGGTCGCTCAGCGGCTTTTCACGCGTGCTGCTTTATCTGCTCGGGCTGGGTGGCGAGATTTTCCTGCTGACGTCGGTGTACATGGTCATGCCGGTGGGCAACCTTTCGCTGCGCCGGGCGCTGATTGGCGGCGCTACGGCGGCCTTCCTGTGGGAAATTACCCGCCACGTGCTGGTCTGGTACTTCAGCACGCTGTCGCAGGTCGGGGTGGTGTACGGCTCACTGACTACCGCGATCGTGGTCTTGCTCAGCCTGGAAATTGCCGCGACGCTGCTGCTCTTCGGCGCACAGGTGATCTCGGAATTTGAGCGGGTCGCCACGAGCGAGCATGACGCGCCACCTCAACCGCTGCGCACTGACTGAGATGTGCCCTGAGGGCCACCTGGGCTTTCAGTCGCCCAGCACGATGCCTTCGCGGCGCGGGTCCGCGCCGCCGAACCAGCCGCTAGCGGTGCGTTCGATCGCCTGCAGACCGCTGGTCATGTCGACCTCTAGAACATCTGCGCCGCGCGCGCGCAGCCCCTGCACTGTCGCTGCCGGAAAACGGCCCTTTTCTACAAGGCTGGGACCATTCAGCGAGCCGAAGTTGGGCAAGCTGATCGCCTGCTGCGCATCGAGGCCCCACTGGAGCGTGCCGTACAGCGTCTTGGCGGTGTAGTGAATGATCAAGGCTCCGCCCGGACTGCCGAGGCTCATGAGGAGCTGGCCTGTCGGCTTGTCGAAAACAAGTGTCGGCGCCATCGACGAGCGGGGCCGCTTGCCGGGCTGCACGCGGTTGGCAATGGGTTTGCCTTCGCCATCGCGCGGCTCGAAGCTGAAATCGGTGAGCTGGTTGTTCAGCAGAAAGCCGCCGCTGCGACCCGCGCGGGTGTTGACCATCTGGCGCGAGCCAAAAGCGTCTTCAATGGTGGTCGTGAGTGCCACCGCATTGCCGCGCTCGTCGACGATGCTGATGTGGCTGGTGCCGTACTCGGGCTGGGCCGGCATGGGCGCCCATGCGCTCGGGCCGGCAGGAAAGCCCGGCTTCGCAACTTTCATGCTGGACGATCCGATGAGACGAGCCCGGCTGGCCAGGTAGGCGGGATCGAGCAGGCTCATCCAGCTTCCGCCGGGCGGGGCCACGAAATCGGGATCGGCGACGTACTGCGCCCGGTCCGCAAAAGCCATTCGGGAAGCCTCGGTGTACAGGTGCAGCCAGTCGGCGGTGGGTAGCCCGTTGGCAAGCGGCAGTGCCGCTGCATTGGTCTGGTGCAGGATGCCCAGGATCTGGCCGACCGCGATGCCTCCGGAACTGGGCGGCGGCATGCCGCAGACGCGGTATTCGCGGGCGCGGACCCGGTAATCGTGGCACAGCGGTTCACGCAACTTCGCTTCGTAGCCCGAGAGGTCGGCCAGGGCGAGCTTGCCCGGATTGACGGGATGGTGCCTGACCTTGTCCACCATGGCCTCTGCAATAACCCCCTCCATCAGCGCACGCGATCCCTCGGCGGCGATGCGCTGCAGCACGTGCGCGAACTCCGGATTTCGCAGCACGTGCCCAACCGGCCAGGGCTTGCCCGTGGTGTCGAAAAAGTAGTCCCGGGCAACGGGGTCGTCCTGCAACCGGGTCTCGGCGGACAGCAGCGTGTGCAGCCGCGGACTGACCCGAAAGCCCTTCGACGCGAGCGTGATGGCCGGGTTGAACAGGCTGGGCCAGGGCAATTTGCCGTAGCGCTTGTGCGCCATTTCGAGCATGCGGACGGCGCCGGGTACGCCGACGGAACGCCCACCGGCGACGGCCTGCATGAAGGGCATCGGCTTGCCGTCGGCCCCGATAAAAAGGTTCTCATCCACGGCAGCGGGCGCCGTCTCACGGCCGTCGAAGGCGTCGGTCCGTTGTCCGTTGAAATGCAGCAGGAAAGCACCACCGCCGATGCCGCTGGATTGCGGCTCGACCAGCGCCAGCACCATCTGCACAGCGATGGCCGCGTCTATGGCCGAGCCACCGGCTTTGAGCGTCTGGTAGCCCGCGTCGGTCGCTAGCGGATTGGCCGCAGCTACGGCAAAGTGACGGGTCGCCCAGCCGGGCTTCTGGGTGTAGCCCGATGCCGCCTCGGGCTGGTCAGGGACTGCGTAATTGAAGGCTGTGGGCGACGCGCAACCGACAAGCAGGGCGGCCGCACCGACGGATGCCGCCAGGGACGCGGCCGCTTTGCCCATGCTTGCCAGGTACTTCATCTCGTCTCCTGCGCTTTGGATGAGGCAGCCCCCGAAGAGGGCTCGCCCGGGGCGTGGCGGATTTAGCGAGGCGCCAGGCGGATCGCGCCATCGAGGCGGATGACTTCACCATTGAGCATCTCGTTTTCAATGATGTGCTTGGCGAGCTTGGCGTAGTCCTGCGGCGTGCCGAGCCGCGAAGGAAAGGGCACGCTGGCGGCGAGCGAGTCCTGCACTTCCTGCGGCATGCCGAACATCATGGGCGTGCCGAAAATGCCAGGTGCAATCGTCATGTTGCGAATGCCGTTGCGGGCGAGGTCACGCGCAATCGGCAGGGTCATGCCAACGACGCCGCCCTTGGAGGCGCTGTACGCAGCCTGACCGATCTGGCCGTCATAGGCAGCAACGGATGCGGTCGAAATCATCACGCCGCGCTCGCCGGTGGACTCGGGCTCGTTCTTGGCCATCGCATCGGCGGCCAGCCGGATCATGTTGAAGCTGCCGACCAGATTGACCGTGATGGTCTTGCTGAACACGGCCAGCGAATGCGCGCCGTTCTTGCCCACGGTTTTTTCTGCCGGTGCGATGCCTGCGCAGTTGACCAGGCCCATGAGCTTGCCCATCGATACGGCCTTGGCGACCACGGCCTGCCCATCGGCTTCCTGGCTCACATCGCACTTGACGAAAGCGCCGCCGATTTCGCGCGCAATGGCTTCGCCTTTTTCGACCTGCATGTCGGCGATCACGACGGTTGCGCCTTCAGCGGCAAGCATGCGTGCCGTTCCCTCGCCCAAACCGGAAGCGCCACCTGTGACGATGAAGACCTTGCCTGCGATGTCCATGAGTGATCCTTTGAATGCTTGTGAAGTGAAAGAAAGAAGAGAAAGAAAGCGAGGCGCTAAGGCGGTTTTGCAATACGAGGAAGAACTGGCAAACCGACAAACCGGTCAAAGGCGCCCGAACCCCGTATTGACGTTTACGTAACGTCAATCCATGTGGAATTATGGCGCATGAAAAAGCCCGGCCTTCTTTTCAAAAGGCCGGGCTGCGTGCTGGAGCCCCCAACACGGGCGGGTTGCTTACTTGTAGCCGACCCGGTCCAGCATCTGTTGCACCTTGAGCTGATTGGCGGCCACGGCGCTGATGGGAATGGTCTCGGACTTGAAGCTGCCGTTGCTCATGGCCTGCAGGGCCGGATTGCTGACCTTGACGCTGGCAACGACGGGCCACTCGTTGTTGCCGTCAGCGAAATAGTTCTGAGCCTGCGGGCTCGCCATGTATTCCATGAACTTGATGGCGTTCGAGGGATTCTTGGCGTTTTTCGCCACTGCCGCGCCCGCGATATTGACGTGCGTCCCCCAGCTCTGCTGGTTGGGGAACACAACGCCGACCTTGTCCATGATGGCTTTGTCTTCCGGTGCAGAAGAGCGCATGACACGCGCAAGGTAGTAGGTGTTGGTCAGGGCCACGCCGCATTCGCCGCTGGCGACGCCCTTGATCTGGTCGGTGTCGCCACCCTTCGGTGCGCGCGCCATGTTCGCCACCAGTCCTTTGAGCCAGGCTTCGGCTTTCGCTTCGCCGACGTGTTCGGTGACCGCACCGAAGAGAGAAAGGTTGTAGGGGTGCGAGCCGGAGCGCGTGCACAGCAGGCCCTTGTTTTTCGGATCGGCAAGTTCCTCGTAGGTGTCGACATCGTCCTTCTTGACGCGGACCTTGTCGTAGACCACGACGCGCGCGCGGGTCGAGAACCCATACCAGGTCGTGCCCTCGGGCGTAGCCTTCGCGCGAAACTTCTCGGGAATGGCGGTGTCCAGGACCGGCGACTTGATGGGCTGGAACAAGCCATCCATCTCGCCCTTGCCGAGACGCGCGGCGTCGACCAAAAGAATCACGTCGGCCGGCGACGCGGTGCCCTCGGCCTTCAGCCGCGCCAGGATGCCAGCATCGTCCGCGTCCACGCGGTTCACCTTGATGCCGGTGGCCTTGGTGAAATTGCTGTAAAGCGCCTCATCCGTCTGATAGTGGCGGGCAGAATACAGGTTAACCACCTGATCCTGGGCGCTGGCCGGCGATAAGCCCGACAGAGCCAGCGTCAACGCAGAAAACGTCATGGCAGTGAGTGCGCCACCGGCGCGACGGAAGTTGCAGGTCAAGCTTTTCATGGATTGGTTAGTTGAAAAAGAGCCGAGTCTAATGCAAACGCGAACAATTCTCAATAACATTTCGCACTCAAGGTCTTCCGGTGCCGCGCCGCTGTACCCTCGCGGCTGGGCCGGGGGCTTCATTGCCCTGGCCCTGCTCGCCGGCTGTGCCAGCGCGCCGCCCACCGGCGGCGGCTCGGCACCGGTTGCTGCGAGCCCTGCAGCCACTGATACCGCGCCACGCCGCGCTCCCCGAATTGGCCTGGCATTGGGCGGCGGGGCAGCCAAGGGATTTGCCCACGTGGGCGTCATCGCCGTGCTGGAGGAGGCTGGTTTGCGGCCGGCGCTGGTCGTCGGCACCTCGGCCGGCAGTCTGGTGGCGGCTCTCTACGCCAGCGGCAAAACGAGCGCCGAGCTTCAACAGGCCGCGCTCGGCATGGATGAGGTTGCGATCACGGACTGGATGCTGCCGCTGATCAACCGCGGCATGTTTCGCGGCGATGCGCTGGCGCGTTTCGTCAATGGGGCGGTGGCCGGACGCCAGCTCGAAGACATGCGTATTCCCCTGGGCGTGGTCGCTACGGACCTCTCGAGCGGGCTGCCTGTGCTGTTTCAACGCGGTGATGCCGGCATGGCGGTGAGGGCCTCCAGTGCGGTTCCGGCTGTGTTCACTCCGGTGCGGATCAGCGGACGCGACTACGTGGACGGCGGCCTCGTCTCGCCCGTACCGGTCAGGTTTGCCCGGCAAATGGGCGCCGAGTTCGTTATTGCAGTGGACATTTCCACGCCGCCCGAGGGCAGCCCGACCAACGACACCTTCCAGATACTCCTGCAGACCTTCAACATCATGGGCAAAAGCATCAAGGACTACGAGCTCAAAGATGCGAACCTCGTGGTGCGGCCCTCCCTGGAGGGGCTGAAAAGCACCGATTTTTCGGCGCGCCAGCGAGCCATCGATGCCGGCAGGGCCGCCATGCTCGCCGCTCTGCCTGGGCTCCGGCTGCGCCTGGAGGCGGCGGCGTTGGCTGCACGCTAGACGATACGGGCCGTGCAGGCAAAAAAAAGCCCGATCAAGAGATCGGGCTTTGAACGGGTCCGTGAACTACTTCGGGAAGGACCCGAGGAGACAACTGTCAGCGCCATTCGCGTGAAACGCTTCAGCGACGGCCCACGTTCGTCAGGGCTGGGGCAAGGCCACTTTCGCGGCGTACCCTCAGCTATTTAGACAGCTCAGCGCTTTTTGCTGGCGGTTTTGGTGGCGTTCACAGCGGTGTTGCTCACTGCGGTGAAGTTGGCTTCGGCCATGTCCGTAGCTTGCTTGACGGCTTTCTGGACCGACTCAAAAGCGTTGGTGGCGGCAGCCACGGAGCTCTTCATCACGGCAACTGCGGTCTCGGAACCGGCAGGTGCGTTCTTGGCGGCGCTGTCGACCAGACCCATGAATTTAGCCTGGGCTTCGGAAGCCTGGCCTTCGAGGGCTTTGCCGAATTCAGACGTCGTGCCCGTAGCGATGTCGTACAGGTGGCGGCTGTAAGCAGCGGTTTTCTCAGCCAGGGGCTGCATCAGGCCAGCTTGCAGTGCGAGCAGTTCCTGTGCGTCTTTGACGCCCATCATGGCTTGCGTGTGGTTGGCGGTTTCAGCCAGCGCAGCCTTCGATGCCTGAACGTTCAGTTCGAGCAGTTTCTCGACGCCTTCGAAAGCCTTGTTCGTCAGGCCGAAAATGGTTTCCATATTTGCTTTGTGCGATGCCATGATTTGTTCAGCGGTCAACATAGTCAGTTCTCCATGAGGTGGTTAAAGGGTAGTTGCGCTGCTGGAACAATTTTCTGTCTCCATCAATTGCTGCACTGCAACATGACCTGAAGTATAGGGATTACCCGGCCCATTGCAATAGATTTTTGCTGCGCTGCACCATATTAGGTGGCTTGCTCTAGGATGCGGCCCAAATGCCCGGCTGCCGCAAAGTCGACACAATGCCGGTTGCGCTGGCGCTTCGCCCGTCTATCCGAATTGCCTGTTTCCACTCGAAGTTTTCCTCCTTGCAAGCCTTCTACGCTGATCAGTTTGTTCTGCCTTTGCCTGCAGGCCATCGCTTTCCGATGGCGAAATATGCTTTGTTGCGCAACCGCCTTGCCGAGGCCATGCCTGCGGTCAGGCTCAAGGTCGCCCGCCCCGCGAGCGACGGCGAGCTCGCGCTGGCGCATAGTCCGGCCTATATCAGTGCCATCGCCGAAGGCACCATCGCTCCAGCAGCCATGCGCGAGATAGGTTTTCCCTGGAGCCCCGAGATGGTCGAAAGGGCGCGCCGCTCGGTGGGCGCGACGGTCGCTGCAGCCCGCGTGGCGCTCGGCCTCGAAACCGCCGGGTCCGCAGGGCAACCAGCGCGGCCGGAAGGGCTGGCGGGCAACGTGGCCGGCGGCACGCACCACGCCAGCGCTGACAAGGGTGGCGGCTTCTGCGTATTCAACGACGCAGCCGTGGCCGCCCGCCTGATGCAGGCCGAATGGTCGCGCCGGCATGGACAGAGCCGCGCGCCGCTCAAAGTGGCGATCATCGATCTCGACGTACACCAGGGCAACGGCACAGCCAGTCTCTTCAGGAACGATGCCAGCGTTTTCACGCTGTCAATGCACGGGCAGAAGAATTTTCCCTTTCGCAAGGAAGCCAGCGACCTCGACGTCGACCTGCCGGATGGCTGCGACGACACCAGCTACTTGCAGGCGCTCGAACACGCGCTGGACGAGCTCGACCGCCGGTTCGAGCCGGGCCTGGTGTTCTTTCTCGCGGGCGCCGACCCCTTCGAGGGCGACCGCCTGGGCCGGCTGAGCCTGAGCTACGACGGCCTGGAGGCGCGGGATCGCCGGGTCTTCGATTGGGCCTGGCGAAAGCGCGTTCCGCTGGCGCTGTCGATGGCAGGCGGCTACGGCGAACGCATCGAGGAAACCGTGCAGGTCCAGTTCACGACCTGGCGTGTGGCCGTGGAGTATTGGCGGCGGTGGAATCCGTCGCTGGCAGAATCGACGCTTCCATTGCATCCGACACTTCCATGAGCCGAGCCCAGCCCGAGCCGCGCAGCGCCTACAAGGCCTTCGTTCCGATTTCCACCCGCTGGGCCGACAACGACCTGTACGGGCACGTGAACAATGTCGTCTACAACAGCTGGTTCGACACCGCCGTCAACACGCTCCTGATAGAGGGGGGCGCGCTTGAACCAGCTGCCGGCGACTGCATCGGCTTCGTGGTCGAAACGCAGTGCCACTATTTTTCGCCCTTGGCTTTTCCGCAGCCGGTGCTCGCCGGCGTGCGGGTGGCGCATGTCGGCCGCTCCAGCGTGCGCTACGAAGTCGGCATATTTCCCGGCGCCGAGTCCGAGGCGGGCCTCGACTGCGCGGCCAGGGGCCATTTCATCCATGTCTACGTCGACCGCACGAGCCGTAGGCCCATGCCCATTCCTACCCGATTGATGTCTGTCCTGGAGAGTCTGACTTGAACACTGCCATCCATAACCCGGTCGATGCCGCTATCGATTCGCGCATGTCCGCGCGGGCCTTCCTGCCCACGCCGGTCCCACGCGAGACCATCCAGCATCTGCTCGAACTCGGCAGCCGCGCGCCCTCCGGCACCAACACTCAGCCCTGGAAAGCCTACGTCTTGCAGGGCGCCAGCCGCGACAGTCTGGTCGCGAAAGTCTGCGCCGCACACGACGCGATGCGTGCCGACCCAACCCTCGTGGCCGAATACAAGGAGGTGTGGGACTACTACCCGGAAAAGTGGGTGTCTCCCTACATCGATCGCCGCCGCGAGAACGGCTGGGGCCTGTACGGCCTGCTCGGCATCGGCAAGGGCGACAAGGACAAGATGCACGCCCAGCATCAGCGCAACTACCGCTTTTTCGACGCACCGGTGGGGTTGATGTTCACCATCGACCGGGTGATGGGCCGCGGCAGCCTCATGGACTACGGCATGTTCATGCAAAACATCATGGTGGCGGCGCGCGGGCATGGCCTGCACACCTGTCCGCAGGCGGCATGGAACGGATTCGCCAAGATCATCCTGCCGCACATTGGCGCGGGCGAGGATGAAATGCTGGTGTGCGGCATGTCGCTCGGTTATGCCGACGAGTCCCAGATCGTCAATACGTTTCGCACACCGCGCGTTCCGGCAAAAGAGTTCACGACCTGGCTCGAATGATGCGAATGCCAATCAAGTTCACGCGGCTTGAGGCACGAGCTTGAGCGTATCGGTCGTTCAGTTACTGGGAGGGCTGTCGTATGCCACGACGCTTTTTCTCATGGCGGCAGGGCTGACGCTGATCTTCGGCGTGACGCGCATTGTCAATTTCGCGCACGGCAGCTTTTTCATGCTGGGCGCGCTTTTCACGGCACATTGGGTCACCAATTGGTTCCCGGCCTGGAGTGAAAGCCCGGCGTTGTACCTGGCCGCGATGCTGCTCGGGGCTGCGTGCGCCGCCATCGCCGGCGCGGTCGCCGAGTTCCTGCTGCTCCGCCGCATGGTCGGCGCGCCCGAGCTCTACCAACTGGTGGCAACTTTCGGCCTGACGCTCGCCATGCACGACGCCATGCAGTGGGCCTTCGGTCCGGGCGAGGTATTTGCGCCGCGATTTCCCGGGCTCAAGGGCTCGGTCCAGATCGGCGAGGAGTTCTTCCCGGTTTACCCGCTGGTGATGATTGCGCTGGGTCCCATCGTCTGGCTGGGCCTGCATGTGCTGCTGCACAGGTCGCGCTTCGGCCAACGGCTGCGCGCCGCCACGCAGGACCGCGAAATGCTGGCTGCGCTCGGCATCAACCCCAAACCTCTGATGCTCGGCGCGGTGATGCTGGGCTGTGCGCTTGCCGGGCTGGGCGGCGCGTTGCAGTTGCCGCGCGAGCCGGCGCATCTGCAGATGGACGTGAACGTCATCGTCGAAACCTTCGTGGTGGTGGTGACCGGAGGTCTTGGCAGCATCGGTGGCGCATTCGTAGCGGCCATGCTTATCGGCCTCGTGCATGCGTTCGCCATTCAGGTGTTTCCGCAGGCCACGCTGGTGCTGGTTTTCCTCACCATGGCGGTGGTGCTGATTTTCCGGCCCGAGG
This sequence comes from Pseudomonadota bacterium, assembly GCA_040385065.1. Lineage (GTDB taxonomy): Bacteria > Pseudomonadota > Gammaproteobacteria > Burkholderiales > Burkholderiaceae_C > Polaromonas. The sequence goes on along the minus strand of JAZKIC010000042.1, from coordinate 133,828 downwards.
GCTTGAAAGGACTGTCCAGCACTGCGCTGGGCGCCGTGCGTGAGCCGGCGCAAAAATTTCGTGGTGCAGCCATGCAACCCGTCGGCATGTTGCTCTCGGTGGCGGCCTTGCTGCTCCTGGCGGGCCTCGCCTGGACGGGAGGTCCCTACTGGCAGTCGATTGCGGCCGACGCCTTGATCCTGATGATTTTCGGCATCAGCCTGCAGGCCATGATGGCGCTCGGCGGGCTCGTGAGCTTTGGTCACGCGGCATTCTTTGCGCTCGGCGCCTACGGGGCGGCGCTCTCGCACACGCTGGGTGGCGCGGGTTTGCCACTGGCGCTGCTTGCAGGCTGCGCTTTGTCTCTGGCGGTGGCAGCTGCGTTCGGCGCCGCGGTGGTGCGCAGCGCAGGGGTGTACCTCGCCATGCTTTCGCTGGCCCTGGCGCAGGTGATCTGGGCCAGCGCCACGCAATGGGTGAGCCTGACCGGAGGCGACAACGGCCTGATTGGGTTGTTGCTCGTGGCAGATGAAGGCCGAGCCGCCTTCTACGCCGGACTGGTCGTGCTGGCGCTGGCGAGCGTGATGGGCTTGCGCAGCCTGAGTCGGTCGGTATTCGGTGGCGCGTTGCAGGCGCTGCGGGATTCGCCAACACGCGCGGCAGCTTCGGGCTTGCACATTGCCCGGCTCAAGTACCGCGTGTTCGTGCTCAGTGCGGGCGTTGCGGGCCTGGCCGGAGGGCTGTTCGCCGCCAACAAAGGATCGGTCTTCCCTTCGGTGGCCGCAGTGGGCACTTCGGTGGACGCGCTGCTGGTGGTGCTGCTGGGCGGTGTGCATCAGCTCTGGGGCGCTGCCGCTGGCAGTTTCGTGTTGGGTTATGCGGGTGCGGAACTGGGTCGCGAGCTGACGTACTGGCGCGGTGTGCTGGGGCTTTTCATCATGGTGATCATGGTCGCCGCGCCTAACGGAGCGCTTGGGCTGCTCTCGCGCCTGGCCACGAAGCCGTGGGTCGGGTGGAGGACGAAGGCATGAGCCTGGAAGTACGCCATCTCGTCAAGCACTTTGGCGGCGTCAAGGCGGTCGATGGCGTGAGTTTTCGCGTCGAGCCGGGAGAATGCGTTGCCCTGATAGGGCCCAACGGGGCGGGCAAGTCCACCTGTTTTTCGGCCATTGCAGGCCAATACCCGGTGACCTCGGGGGAGGTGCTGTGGGAGGGCGAGCCCATCCATGGACTCGAGCCTGCCGCTCGGCTGCGCCGTGGCGTCGCACGCACTTTTCAGGTTGCCCAGGTCTTCGAAGCGCTGACGGCCGCGCAGAACGTCGAGCTTGCCGTGCAGGCTTCGCGCGGTCCCCGTGCGATTTCGATGTTTCGGCCGCTGAGCTCCAAAGATGACGGATCCCATTCCTTGCTGAAGGGCGTGGGACTCGAAGACCTTGCCGACGCCGAAGCCTTGAGCTTGCCCTACGGGGCCAAGAAGCGCCTCGAGCTGGCGATAGCCCTGGCGTCGCAGCCCCGGCTGTTGCTGCTCGATGAGCCGGCGGCCGGACTGGCCGAGGCCGAGCGGGGCGAACTGGTGCAGCTGTTCAAGCGGCTTGCCAGCCAGGGGATGGCGGTGCTGTATACCGAGCACAACATGGATGCGGTCCAGGGTGTTGCAGACCGCGTGCTCGTGCTGATTGAAGGGCAGCTGGCAGCGCAGGGCTCGTTCGAGGAAATCTCGAAGGATCCAATGGTGCGCCAGCGTTATCTGGGCGAGGGCGCTGGCCATGCTTGAAGTGCGTAATCTCCAGGGCTTTTATGGACCCGCGCAAGCGCTGTTCGGGGTGTCGCTGCACGTTGCAGCTGGGGAGCTGCTGGTTCTGCAGGGGCTCAATGGCGCGGGCAAGTCAAGCCTGCTTAAATCGATCATGGGGCTTGAACTCCGGACCCAGGGCGAAGTGCTGCTCACAACGCCCGACGGTCCCGTGGATATCCAGCAGTGGGAGACACATCGTCGCGCCCGTGCCGGCCTGGGCTATGTTGCCGAGGACCGACGACTCTTCACCGCGCTCACGGTTCAGGAAAACCTGCGCGTCGCGGCAAGTCGCGAGGTAGGAGCGCATGAAGCACGAGCACTGGACCTTTTTCCGGCGCTCAAAAAAATGCTTAAACGCCCGGCTGGCCACATGAGCGGCGGCGAGCAGCAGATGCTGGCGATCGCACGCACGCTTATGACGGCTCCGCGTGTGCTGCTGCTGGACGAGCCCTGTGAGGGCATCGCGCCCGTGCTGGTCGAAGCGATCCGCGACGCCTTGCTGGCGCTGAAAAGCCAGGGGCTGACCTTGCTCGTGGTCGAACAAAACCAGATTCTGGCGAGCCGGGCAGACCGCCTGCTGACGCTGGTTGCGGGTAAAGTCAGGGGCTAGATTCCAAAGTCTGTTTCATTGACGCCAAAACGCGACGTCGGGTGGCAACGCGGCCCGGACTCCTTCACCTTTCACCTGCCTTTCTTCTCATTTTTTCGAAAGACATTTTCATGAGCATCACCACCACACCCTCCGGCCTGCAATATGAAGACACCGTGCTCGGCACCGGCGCCATCGCCAAGGCGGGCCAGCAAGTTTCAGTCCACTACACCGGCTGGCTCTACAACGACGGTGTCCAGGGCGCGAAATTCGACTCCAGCAAGGACCGTGGTCAGCCCTTCGAGTTCTACCTCGGCGGTGGCCAGGTCATCCGCGGCTGGGACGAGGGCGTGCAGGGGATGTCGGTCGGCGGCACACGGCGCCTCATCATTCCGGCAGAGCTTGGCTATGGCGCACGCGGTGCTGGTGGCGTGATTCCGCCCAACGCTACCCTGCTGTTCGAAGTCGACTTCCTCGGCTGAACCCAGCTTCAGCCGACGCCATGCCCACGCGGAGTCGACGCATTTCATGATCATCACCAGCCTGATCGATACCGACCTGTACAAGTTCACCATGATGCAGGTGGTCCTGCATCAGTTTCCGGGCGCACAGGTCGAGTACCGCTTCAAATGCCGCAACGCGGGTGCGCCCGGCATTGCGCCGCTGGCGCCTTTTGCAAGCGAAATCCGCGAGGAAATCCGGCAGCTGTGCAGCTTGAAGTTTCAGGACGCCGAGCTGGCATACCTGCGCTCGATGCGCTTCATCAAGAGTGATTTCGTCGACTTCCTGGGCTTGTTCCGGCTGAACGAAAAGTACGTCACCGTAACGCCGCTGGCGTCCGGCGAGATCGACGTCACGATCACAGGCCCTTGGCTGCACACGATTCTTTTCGAAATTCCGGTGCTGGCCATCATCAACGAAGTCTATTTTCGCAACACGCAGAAATTTCCTGATTTCGTGGAGGGGCGCAAACGGCTCGACACCAAGATCAAGGAACTGCAGGCCGATGGGCTGGCGGCGCTCAAGATCGCCGATTACGGCACGCGCCGGCGCTTCGGCCATGCTTGGCATGAAGAGGTTTTGCGCACGCTCATCGCCAAACTCGGGGCGGGTGCGGCCGGGCAGTTTGCAGGGACGAGCAATGTGCTGTTTGCCATGAAGCTGGGCCTGACGCCGCTGGGCACCATGGCACACGAATACCTGCAGGCCTGCCAGGCGCTCGGGCCTCGGCTGCGCGACAGCCAGGTCTTCGGCTTTGAGTCGTGGGCGCGGGAGTACCGCGGCGACCTCGGCATTGCGCTGAGCGACGTGTACGGCATCGAAGCCTTCCTGCGCGATTTCGACATGTATTTCTGCAAGCTCTTTGACGGCGCCCGGCATGACAGCGGCAACCCATTTGCCTGGGGCGAACGTGTGATCGACCATTACCGCAAGAACCGTGTCGACCCGCAGACCAAGACCCTGATCTTCAGCGACGGCCTCACGGTGCCCAAGACCATCGAGCTGTACCGGCAGTTCAAGGGCCGTTGCCAGCTCGCCTTCGGCATCGGCACCAACCTTACGAATGACCTGGGGTATGAGCCCTTGCAGATCGTCATCAAGATGGTCCGCTGCAATGGGCAGCCGGTCGCCAAGCTTTCGGATACGCCGTCCAAGAATATGTGCGACGACGAAAAATATCTGGCTTATCTGCGGCAGGTGTTCGACATCACCTGATCTTTCCAGCCCCCGGCAGGGGGTTTCATAACAAAAAAGGATTTTTGTGATCGCTCGAAACCGCGCTCTTGCCTTCGCCCTGCTGCTGCTGGCGCCCGGCCTGTGCCTGGCCGCCGATTTCGATGGCAGCCAGCTCTCGCCGGCCTGGGCCATCCCGTTCGCGGGCCTGCTGCTGTCGATCGCAACGATGCCGTTGATCGCGCCTTTTGTCTGGCACCACCATTACGGCAAGATCGCGGCTGGCTGGGCGCTGAGTTTCTTCGTGCCGTTCGCGTGGATCTACGGTGCTTCGGCAGCCTCGGTGAGTCTTGCGCACGCACTGCTGGCCGAATACATCCCGTTCATCGTGCTCCTCACTGCGCTCTTCACGGTGGCCGGTGGCATCCACATTCGGGGCAACCTGCGCGGCAGCCCGGGGCTCAACGCCGGCATCCTGCTCATCGGCGCCGTTTTGGCCAGCTTTATGGGCACCACCGGCGCGTCGATGCTGATGGTCCGCCCCTTGATCCGCGCCAACGACAACCGCAAGCACAAGGCGCACGTCATCGTGTTTTTCATCTTCATCGTCTCCAACGCGGGCGGCTCGCTCACACCGCTCGGAGATCCGCCGCTTTTCCTTGGCTTCCTCAAGGGCGTGGATTTCTTCTGGACCATGAGCCACATTTTTCCGGAAACACTTTTCCTGCTCGGCAGCCTGCTCGCCATCTTTCTCGTAATCGACACGTGGTTCTATCGCAAGGAAGGCGTGCTCCCGATGGACCCCACACCAGACACGCGAGCATTCGGTTTCGACGGTGCGGCCAACTTCCTGCTGCTCGGCGGCGTGGTCGGGCTGGTGCTGCTCAGCGGTTTCTGGCAATCGAACCTTGCCTTTAATGTGATGGGCACCGATGTTGGCCTTCCCGGACTCGTGCGCGACGTTGGCCTGATTGTCATCACGCTGGTCTCACTGAAGATCACCGCAGAAAAAGTCCATGAAGACAATCAATTTTCATGGGGCCCGATGATTGAGGTGGCCAAGCTCTTCGCGGGAATTTTTCTCACCATCATTCCGGTAATCGCGATGCTCAAGGCCGGTGTGAACGGCCCGTTCGGTGCCATCGTCTCAGCGGTCACGCGGGCCGATGGCACGCCCAACCCCATGATGTATTTCTGGGCGTCGGGCGTGCTGAGCTCTTTCCTCGACAACGCGCCGACCTACCTTGTTTTCTTCAATACGGCGGGCGGCGATCCGGCTGTGCTCATGACGACGCTGGCCACGACACTCGCCGCCATTTCGGCAGGCTCCGTGTTCATGGGCGCCAACTCGTATATTGGCAATGCGCCCAACCTGATGGTCAAGGCCATTGCTGAAGACCGTGGCATCCAGATGCCAAGCTTTTTCGGCTACATGGCTTGGTCGTGTTCGATTCTTGTGCCGCTGTTTATCGTCATGACCTTCATCTGGTTCAGATAGTTTTTTACGTTTAAAGCAAACACCCCATGACCAAACCCAAAATCCTTGTCGCACGCGCTGTTTTCCCGTCCGTGCTGGACCGGCTTGCCGAGCATTTCGAGGTCGAGTCCAACCAGGCCGACGAGACCTGGTCCGGCGCCGAACTCGCGCATCGCATGCAGGGCAAGGACGGCGCCTTCACCACCGGTGGCGACCGCATTGATGCGGCGCTTATCGCCGCTTGCCCGACGTTGAAGATGTGCGCCAACATGGCGGTCGGCTACAACAACTTCGATCTCGACGCGATGACCGCGGCCGGTGTGCTGGCCAGCAATGCGCCCGACGTGCTTACGGAAACCACCGCCGATTTTGGCTTTGCGCTGCTCATGGCGACAGCGCGGCGCGTCACGGAGAGCGAGCATTTCCTGCGTGCGGGCAAATGGACCAAGTGGAGCTTCGACATGTTCGCCGGCTCGGACATTCATGGCGCCACGCTCGGCATCCTGGGCATGGGTCGCATCGGGCAGGGTATTGCCAAGCGCGGCGCTCACGGGTTCGGAATGAAGGTCATCTACCACAACCGTTCGCGCCTCGACTCTGTACTGGAAGCCGAGTGCAAGGCCAGTTACGTGAGCAAGGAAGAACTGCTGCGCAGCGCCGATCACGTGGTGCTGGTCCTGCCGTATTCCGCGGCTTCGCATCACACCATCGGCGCGGCGGAGTTGAAACTGATGAAGCCGACCGCAACGCTGGTCAACATCGCTCGCGGGGGTATCGTCGACGACGCGGCACTGGCCGAAGCGCTGAAGAACCGGACCATCGCAGCGGCGGGCCTCGACGTTTTCGAGGGCGAGCCCAAGGTGCTCCCCGCCTTGCTCGAAGTGCCCAACGTTGTCCTCACCCCGCACATCGCCAGCGCCACGATTCCGACGCGCCTGGCGATGGCCAACCTGGCCGCCGATAACCTGATTGCCTTCTTCAGCGGCAAGCCGCCGCTGACGCCCTTGAACCCGCAGGTGCTCGCTGCCGCCTGAAGCTTGCCGACCGGGCATCTGCACGACTGAAATGCTGAATGACTGAATTGATTCTGTGGGCGCTACTGGCGCTGGCGCTGGTGATAGTTGTTTTGCTGCTGCGCCTGACGTGGCGACCCGCCCAGGACAACGGGCATCTCGAGACACTGGCCGTACTGTCCAGCCTGAGCAGCGGCAGCGAGCGGCTGGAGCGTGAACTGCGCAGCGAGGTCCAGGCCAGTGCGCGCGACACGCGCGCGGAGCTTTCGCAGAACTTGTCCATCTTCCAGCAGGCCTTGCTGGCGCAGTCGGGCGACGTGGCCCGCACGCAAAATGAGCAGATCGACAGCTTTCGGGTGCAGCTTGCCGCCATGCAGCAGCAGGTAGCCAATGCCCTGCAAGCGGCCACGCATTCTTTGGCACAACAGGCCCAGCTGGGAAGCGAGGCGGTGGCGGCGTCGCTGGCCAAGGCGCGCGAAGCCCAGGCCACCGGACTCCTGCAGACGCGCGAGGCGCAAGACAACGCGCTCAAGCGCTTCGCCGATGGCCTGAACGAGCAGCTGCGCCTTCTGTCCGACGGCAATGAACGGCGCCTGGGTGAGGTGCGGCTGGCGGTGGAGCAACGCTTGGCTGCCTTGCAGGAAGGCAACGAGAAAAAGCTCGACCAGATGCGTGCCACCGTCGACGAGAAATTGCAGGCCACGCTGGAAACTCGGCTCGGCGAAAGCTTCAAGCAAGTGGCCGACCGGCTCGAGCAGGTGCACAAGGGCTTGGGAGAAATGCAGACCCTTGCGCAGGGCGTGGGTGACCTCAAGCATTTGCTCACGAACGTGAAAACCCGCGGCATCTTTGGCGAGGCCCAGCTCTCCGCGCTGCTCGAACAGGTCTTTACCGTGGACCAGTACGAAGCGCAGGTTGCCACCCGCCCCGACAGCCGCAACACCGTGGACTTTGCCATCAAGCTGCCGGGCCGGAGCGATTCTGGCGAGCCCTTGTGGCTGCCCATCGACGCGAAGTTTCCGAACGAAGATTACGAGCGCCTGCTCGATGCACAGCAGCGCGCCGACGCGGCGGGCGCCGAAGCAGCGGGCAAGGCGCTCGAAGTTCGCATCCGGCTGGAGGCGCGGTCCATTTGCGAAAAGTACATCGCCCCGCCGCACACCACCGATTTCGCCATTCTTTTCTTGCCGACCGAGGGCTTGTATGCCGAGGTTTTGCGCCGCCCGGGCCTGATGGAATCGCTGCAGCGCGACCACCGCGTCACGCTGGCCGGCCCCACCACCTTGCTGGCCATGCTCAGTTCGCTGCAGATGGGCTTTCGTACGCTCGCGCTGGAAAAGCGCTCGAGCGAGGTGTGGCAGGTGCTGGGCGCCGTCAAGACCGAGTTTGGCAAGTTCGGCGACGTCCTGGCCAAGGTCAAGACCCAGACCGAGACCGTTCTTAATACCCTGAACAGCGCCGAGCAACGAAGCCGCGTCATGGGCAAGGCGTTGCGCAATGTCGAGGCCTTGCCGGAGCTGGAGTCGGCACGCCTGTTGCCCATGGACAAAGACCTGGACGAACGTTGAACCGTGAACTTGCGCGCCTGATCCTGGCGCAGATTTTTTTGCATGCGTGCATGGCAGGCACCCGCTTGGCGGCGCCGCTGCTAGCGCTCAAGCAGGGCTACAGCCCTGCTGCCGTGGGGGTGCTCCTCGGTCTCTTCGCGTTGTCGCAAGTCTTTCTTGCCCTGCCGGCAGGGCGCTTTTCGGACCGTTACGGTTTGCGCCGTCCCGTGAGCTACAGCATTGTGGCTGCGGTCCTCGGCGCCGGGCTGGCGGTGGCATTTCCCGTCTTCCCGATGCTGTGCCTTGCGGCCCTGCTGACCGGCGGCTCTACGGGCACCTCCGTGATTGCACTGCAGCGCCACGTTGGGCGTGCGGCACAGGGGGCGTTGCAGTTAAGGCAGGTTTTCAGCTGGTTGTCGATCGGGCCGGCCATTTCCAACTTTCTGGGCCCTTTCACGGCGGGTTTGCTCATTGACCATGCAGGACCTTCGACCGGCAGCATGACCGGATACCGGGCGGCATTCTTGCTGATGGCCCTCTTGCCTCTCGTCAGCTGGTTCTTGCTCAGGACCGTGCGCGAACTCGAACCTGTGGTGGTTCAGCCAGGCGTACAGCCGCGCGCCTGGGATCTCATGAAAGAGCCGGGCTTTCGCCGCCTGATGCTGGTCAACTGGGTGCTGGCTTCGTGCTGGGATGTGCACAGTTTCGTGATACCCGTGCTCGGCTTCGAAAAGGGCATCAGCGCCTCGATCATCGGCACCATCCTGGGCGGTTTCGCCATTTCGGCTGCGTTGGTCCGGATGGTGTTGCCTCTGATGGCCGCTCACCTCAAGGAATGGACCGTGTTGGCTGGCGCCATGCTCGCAACTTCTCTCTTGTTTGGCATCTATCCGTTCATGCCCACCGCGCTGGCGATGGGCTTGTGCTCGGTGCTGCTCGGCGTCACGCTCGGCGCGGTCCAACCGATGGTCATGAGCATGCTCCACCAGATCACGCCCGAGGCGCGCCACGGCGAAGCACTGGGGCTCAGGCTGATGGCCATTAACGGCTCCAGTGTGCTCATGCCGATCCTGTTCGGCTCGGCAGGCGCGCTGATCGGCGTGACCACCGTTTTCTGGGCGGTGGGCGCAGCGGTGGGACTGAGCTCGCGGGCCGCGTGGCGACTCAAGGAGGATGTCACCAAAGGCAGACACCCGCACGGCTAGGCCTTCTGCCGCCCAGACTCCTGGTGGCCGCCGGGCTGGCTCAGATTTCGTAAAACCGCTTGATGATGTCCCAGGCGTCCTTGGGGTCGTCGACGTACTGGAACAGGTCGAGGTCTTCCGGCGAAATCGCGCCTTCCTCGATCAGCACGTCGAAGTTCAGAAGGCGCTTCCAGTAGTTCGAGCCGAACAGGATGATCGGCACGGGCTTGGCCTTACGCGTCTGCACCAGCGTCACTACTTCGAAGAGTTCGTCGAGCGTTCCGAAGCCTCCGGGAAATGCCACCAGGGCCTTGGCGCGCATCATGAAGTGCATCTTGCGCATCGCAAAGTAGTGAAACTTGAAATTTAAAGAAGGCGAGACATAAGGGTTGGCCGATTGCTCGTGGGGCAGTGCGATGTTCAGACCTACCGTAGGCATCCCGAGTTCGAAGGCGCCGCGGTTGGCCGCTTCCATGATGCCTGGCCCGCCACCCGTGCAGATGAACAGCTGTTCTTCGGGCTTTCGCGACTTGCTGTGCTGGGCGACCATGCGGCCGAAGAGCCGCGCCTGATCGTAATAAACCGAATTGCGTACGTGGCGTTCAGCGCGCTGGAGCATCGACGCATCGCCAGAAGTTTTTGCCTCTGCCAGCGCGGCCTTGGCCGTTTCGGGCGAGGGAAAGCGCGCGCTGCCAAATACAACGATGGTGTTTTCCACGCCTTGCGCTTGCTGGTCGAGATCGGGCTTGAGCATCTCCAGTTGCATGCGCACGCCCCGGGTCTCGCGGCGCAGCAGGAACTCCGGGTCGGCGAAGGCCAGGCGGTAAGCGTCGGGCTGCAACTGCGTGCCCTGGTTGGCATGCGCCTGCAGTTCGGCCCATGCGTCGGCTAGGCGGCTCTCGGATAGGTTTTGCGTATTTTCCATGAGGTTATTGTGTCCTGAGGTCAGGTGCTGGAATTGCTACAGCGCTGCAACCAGCGCCAGGGGAATGAAGATCAGCGAAAGCGCGTTGCCCAGGAGAATCATGGCCGCTACTTTGTCGGGCTCCTGGTGGTAGCGCTCGGCAAGCAGGTACTGCATGACGGCCGGCGGAAGCGCCGAGAACAGCAGCAACTGGCTGCGGGCCGCACCTTCCAGCCCGAACAGCCAGATCAGGGGGAACGCCAGCAACAGGCCGACCACTGGCCGCGCGACCGCACCCAGCAGGCCCTCGGCCGCGCCCTGCCGGGTCAGGCCGGTCAGGCGTACGCCCAGTCCAAATAGCATCAGCGGCAGGAGCGCGTCACCCAGCAGCTTCATGCCAGACAGGATCACCTCGGGCGGGCGAACGTCCGTCAGTGCGCTGGCGAACCCCAGAAAGGTGGCGATCGTGAGGGGGCTCAGCAGCAGGTCGCGCGTGCGCGCCAGCTGGCTGGTGATGCGCGCGCCCACCGAGAAATGCAGCAGGTTGCTGGCCGCAAACAGCGCGACCGCCGGCGCAAATCCTTTCGGGCCGAACGCCAGCAGCGCGAGCGGTAAGCCGATGTTGCCGCAGTTGTTGAACATCACGACGGGCACCAGGGTACGCGGCTGTGCCTTGAAAAAACGGGCCAGCGGCCACGCCAGCAGGCCGCAACCGACCATCAGTGCAATGCCGGCCAAGAGCAGGGTTTGATGCTCGGCCAGATGAAAGTCGCGAGCCGCCAGCGCCGAATACACCAGCGACGGGGCAAGCACGTCCAATGTGATTCGGTTGAATGGCGACATGTCGGGCGAGTGACGGCGGCCGTAAACGTAGCCGATGGCCACGATCAGGAAGAGGGGGATGATGATTTGCGCGATGCGCTGCAGGAGTTCCAAGCGAGTCAATCAGTGGGTGGAGGCGAACCGGCCGAGCCAGGCGAGCACGGGTTCGCGGCAGGCGGTGAGGTTTTTGTAGTCGAGCACGGGAGGCGACATCGAGGCCAGCCAGTCGTGCAGGCGGCTGGCTTTCGCTGGGGTGGTAACCGCATCGGTGAGGCGCTCCAGCATCACTCGTATGGTAAATACCGCTTGGCCCGCGGGAGAACCGTCGGGGGTCAGGATGGGTATGAAGCTCTGTCGTTCTACCCGGAGAAAAAGGCGCGCGACAAAATCGGCGGGATCGGCATCGGCGGGGTGGGCGGGCCACGGCTCGCGGGAATTCCGGTAGGGGTGCTGGTCAAAGCGCCCAGAAGGGCTCACCGTACAAACCGAGCGCTGCCAGCTTTCGCCCGAGGTTACGAGCCGGATGAGTTGATGGCTGGCCGCCTGAAGCGCCGAGTTGTCAGCCACGGGAGCGTGAACCTGCGCCAGATGCAGCCCCAGTTTTTCTTCCGGCGCCCAATGCGAGGGGACGCAGACACAGAGCCAGGGCAAGGTGCCAGTGGCGGCGTCGAGCACCGCGAAATCTTCCTCGAAGCGCAATTCGAGAGGCCGCGCCAGAGAATCGCAGTGGCCACCCTTGTCTGCCAGCGTCGCAATGCTGCGCAGCGCCGGTCCGGCGTCAAACCCCGGCACAGCCAGGCGCGACTGCCCGAGTTGCACGACGCGCTGCTTTTCAAGAAACAGCGGGCCGTTGTCAATCAGCGGCGTCAGTGGCACCTGATCGACCTTTCGCAAGCCGGGCTGCATGCGAAACGGAACGGGCAGTTCGTCGAAGTCGAAATCGAAATCCATAAACGTTGTGAACGGTGGGATCAAAATCAAAAAGGCTCCGGGAGGAGCCTTTTTATTCTTCTGGTGAGCCGGCAGGGCGTTTAGACGCGCTTGCGGTATTCGCCGGTGCGGGTGTCGATTTCGACCACGTCACCCTGCGCCACGAAGATCGGCACGCCGATTTCGAAGCCGGTTGCGATCTTGGCGGGCTTGAGCACTTTGCCCGACGTGTCGCCCTTGACGGCGGGCTCGGTCCAGGTGATCTCGCGCTGCACGCTGGTCGGAACTTCAACCGAGATGGCCTTGCCGTCATAGAAAACGACTTCGAGGTCCATGCCGTCCTGCAGGTAGTTCAGCGAGTCGCCCATGTTTTCGGCTTCGACTTCATACTGGTTGTATTCGGCGTCCATGCAGATGTACATCGGGTCGGAGAAGTAAGAGTAGGTGCATTCCTTCTTGTCGAGAATGACTTGGTCGATCTTGTCGTCGGCCTTGAACACTACTTCGGTATTGAAGTTGCTGAGCAGGCTCTTGAGCTTCATGCGCACGGTGGCAGAGTTGCGACCGCCGCGGCTGTATTCGGTTTTCAGCACGACCATCGGGTCCTTGCCGTTCATGATGACGTTGCCGGCGCGGATTTCTTGAGCGATTTTCATAAAGGTCTAAGGTAGTGCCGCCCCGACAGGTTAGGCCCGTGTGACAGGGCCCTGCGGCAAGTTAGCGGGGCGCGCAAAGCCTGGATTGCCAGGCCGCCAATTCCCCAAAGCCCATGATTTTAGCGGTTTTTGGCTGCAAACTGAAGCAATTGGCCGACCAGGTCGCCTTGCGTCCACAGGCTCGCCGACAAGTCGCGCGCGGACTCCTGCAAATAAGCCAACTGCAGAACGGGAATAGGCCCGGCCGGTTGCTGGCCCGAGTTCCACAAGCGGTGAAGGTCTTGCAGAGGTGCAGGTAAGGCCAGGCGCTGCATCAGCGCCTCCAGTTTGACATGATGCGCCGCGTCATCTTGCGGGTAGATCTGCCAGACCCAGGGCTTGCCGGCCCAGATCGCTCGCACCAGGGAATCTTCGCCGCGCACGAAATTGAGGTCGCAGGTCCAAAGCAAATGATCAAAATCCAGTTGCGACAGCCAGGGCAGAAACGTCACGCGCAAGCGGTCGTTGGCTGTGGTGGCCGTCAAGCCCAGGCTTTGGAGCGCAACTTGCGCAGCGCGCGCGCCACGCCCCGCGGCCACCAGCACGTGAACAGGCGCGCCCTCCAGACCCTGCAACGACCATTCCGAGAACAACGCGGCCAGGGCGGGGGGCTCATAGCAAAAGAGCGAAACGAGTTTTTCTTCCTTGCGGGTTGTGAGGCCCTGGCTTGCAAGCCAGGCGGCCGGATCGAATTGCGCGTGGCGCAATGCCAGCCCGGGTTCGCGCAGCAGGCCGCCGGTGCGCTGGGTAAACCCCGGGTAATAGAACCACTTCGTCCACCCACTGCAGGGGCCGCGGAGTACAGGCGAGGGCATGCCATGGGAACGCTCGACGTAATCCTCGGCCGAGAGATATTCCAGGTTGACCCAGAACGGGGGTGCGGCGCCAGGGGAAGTGGCAGCCAGCATGGCAAGAAACGCCTCCGGTATGTCACAGCCAAAAGCCTCCACGAGTCCTGCGCACGGATACGCTTGCAGCTGCGCGTCGGGGCGTAGGGAACTCGCCCACGGCAAGACCTCGACATCCGTTGCGCCACCAGGCGCCATCCACGCTAAAGCGCTGGCATCGTCGACCCAGAGCCGGACGTGGTGGCCCCGACTGCACAGATCGACTGCGAGTCGCCAGCACACGCCAATGTCCCCGAAGTTATCGATGACTTTGCAAAAAATGTCCCAGGCGGGGCGGCGATTCATGAAAGGATTGTCCACAATACGCCCCTTGTCCCCTGATGACGTCCATGACCCAGTCGCACGAATTCGACCCACAACTGCTCAGTGAGGTCGCCGCCTTGCCCGCCCTGCCGGGCGTGTACCGCTACTTCGACGCGGAGGGTGCGGTGCTGTACGTCGGCAAGGCGCGCAACCTCAAGAAACGCGTGTCGAGCTACTTCCAGAAGTCGCACGGGGCCACGCGCATCGGCCACATGATCACGCGCATCGCACGGATGGAGACGACGGTCGTGCGTTCCGAGGCCGAAGCCTTGCTGCTGGAAAACAACCTCATCAAGACGCTGAACCCGCGGTTCAACATTCTTTTCAGGGACGACAAGAGCTACCCCTACCTCAAGCTGACGGCGGCGGTCCTCACCAAGGGCGCACCAGAAGGCAACACCGTCGGCACGCAGCAGCAACCTGCCGTGGCCTACCCGAGGGTCGCGTATTACCGCGGCGCGGTCGAAAAAAAGCACCGTTATTTCGGGCCTTATCCGAGTGCCTGGGCCGTGAAGGAAAGCATTCTGCTATTGCAGAAAGTCTTTCGCTTGCGCACTTGCGAAGACACCGTGTTCAACAACCGTACACGCCCCTGCCTGCTTTACCAGATCAAGCGTTGCTCGGCGCCGTGCGTGGGTCACGTCTCGGCCGAGCAGTACGCCGTGGATACCGCCAACGCCGAGCGATTTTTGCGCGGCGAGACGCAGGAGATCCTGACCGAGCTCGAAAAGAAAATGCTGCAGCACGCCGACCGCCTGGAGTTCGAGCAGGCGGCCGAACTGCGCAACCAGATGTCCGCGCTTTCGCGCGTGCTGCACCAGCAGTCGATGGAAATAGGTGGCGACAAGGATGTCGACGTGCTGGCCGTCAAGGTGCATGGGGGCAAGGCCTGCGTGAACCTGGCGATGGTGCGAGGCGGTCGACACCTCGGCGACCGAGCGTACTTCCCCAGCCACGTCGAGCAGGCGGTGGAAATGGCCGAACTTGAGGCAGAACCTGTATCGGCAACGCAAGCACAAGCAGTGTTGCCAGCGGCTGTGCACGTGATCACGGCAAGCGGATCCACCGGGCAAACATCGGCGTCCGACGACGCCATCGATACCGGCGAAGCGGCAGAGGTGACAGCCCCACCGACGGCACAGCCACCCGAGCCGGCTGCAGAGGCCACGCAAAGCCTCTCCACGAGCGCGGCGAAAGCCGAGCCCGCCGTGCTCGTCGAAACGCTGGTGCTGGAAGCCTTCATCGCCCAGCACTACATCGACGTGCCAGTTCCGCCGACGCTGGTGTGCAGCCATCCGGTCGACAAAGCGCTCATACGCGCGCTATCGGTTCAGACGGGTGTCAAAGTGACAGCGCTGCACCAGCCGCGCGAGCAGCGCCGCATCTGGCTGGAAATGGCGCAGAAAAATGCCGATCTCCAGCTCGCCCGCCTGCTGGCGGAGCAGGGCTCGCAGCAGTCGCGTACGCGGGCGCTGGCCGATGCGCTGGACTTGCCAGTCGACAAGCTGGACAGCCTGCGCATCGAATGCTTCGACATCTCGCACACGGCGGGAGAATCGACACAGGCCTCCTGCGTGGTGTTTCACGACCACAAGATGCAAAGCGCCGAATACCGGCGCTACAACATCGAGGGCATCACGCCCGGCGACGACTATGCTGCGATGCGCCAGGTGCTCATGAGGCGCTACAGCAAGCTGGCCGAAGCGGCGCGTAACAACGAGGCCAAACTGCCCGACCTGGTGCTGATCGATGGCGGCAAGGGTCAGGTTTCGATGGCGCGCGAAGTGTTCGGCGAACTCGGCCTGGACCTGGGGCTCATTGCCGGCGTCGAGAAAGGCGAGGGCCGCAAGGTCGGGCTGGAGGAACTGGTCTTTGCCGATGGCCGCGAGAAAGTCTATCTCGGCCGCGACTCTGCTGCGCTCATGCTGATCGCGCAGATCCGCGACGAGGCGCATCGCTTCGCCATCACCGGCATGCGCGCGCGCCGCGCCAAGGTGCGCGTCGGCGGCAGCAGGCTCGAGGACATTGCGGGCATAGGCCCCAAGAAGCGCGCCAGTCTGCTGCAGCGCTTCGGCGGCATTCGTGGGATTGCCTCGGCCAGCGCGGAAGACATCGCAACGGTCGACGGAATATCACGTGAACTCGCCGACGAAATCTACCGCGCGCTGCACTGATTCAGCCTCAGCCTTCGGCCAGTTTGACGCCTTAAAAAAGGGCCAAGACCAGGCTCATTTCAGCGGTCGACGCGGCTCATGCCAAAATCGACCGATGTTCCTGACGATACCCACTGTGATGACGTGGACCCGCATTGTGGCGATTCCGCTCATCGTGGGCATCTTCTACCTTGACCTCAAGCCGGCCAGCAGCAACCTGATCGCCACGGTCATGTTCATTGTCTTCGCCTTGACGGACTGGCTCGACGGCTTCCTGGCCCGCAAGCTCAATCAGACTTCTTCGTTCGGCGCCTTCCTCGATCCGGTGGCCGACAAGTTCCTGGTTTGCGCCTCGCTCCTGGTGCTGGTGCATCTGCAGCGGGCCGACGTGTTTGTGGCGCTCATCATTATTGGCCGCGAGATTGCCATCTCGGCTCTGCGGGAGTGGATGGCGCTGATTGGCGCCACCAAGAGCGTCGCGGTGCACATGCTCGGCAAGATCAAGACCACGGTGCAAATGGTCGCCATTCCCTTTTTGCTGTTCGACGGCATTTTGCTCGGCATCATCAACACCCATGTCTGGGGCACCTGGCTGATATGGCTGTCGGCCATCCTCACGGTCTGGTCCATGATTTATTACCTCCAAAGGGCCATCCCCGAGATACGCGCCCGGGCCAAATGATGTCCATGCCGGCGAGCAACGGATGGCTCCGCGCCATGCCCTGGATTTTTGTGTTGATCTGGAGCACCGGCTTCGTGGTGGCGAAGTTCGGCCTGCCTTATGCGCCTCCGCTCACGTTTCTGGCGGTCCGGTTCTTTCTTTCCATCGTCTGTTTCCTGGTCTGGATCAGGCTGGCCCGCGCGGTCTGGCCTGCAACGCGCAGCCAGTGCCTGCATCTGGCCGTCACCGGGGCGCTGATTCACGCGGGCTATCTGGGCGGCGTCTGGATCGCCATCAAGGCCGGGATGGGCTCGGGACTGGCGGCGTTGATTGTTGGCTTGCAACCCGTACTCACCGCACTCTGGGTGTCCTGGACGCCAGACGCCGGCGAGACGAGCGAGCCGGGCGTTAGCAAGCTGCAATGGCTCGGGCTTGCGCTCGGGCTGGGCGGCCTGCTGCTGGTGGTGTGGCGCAAACTCGGTGTGGGCAGTGAGGTCACAGGCCTGACACTCGGGGCGGCGGTCGTTGCCCTGTTCAGCATCACGGCGGGAACGCTCTACCAGAAGCGCTTCATGAAACCCACCGACGTGCGCACGGCCAACGTCATCCAGCTGGCGGCCGCTTTTGTCGTGACTTTGCCGCTTTGCCTGCTGGAGCAGGAGTCGATTACCTGGAACGCCCAGTTCGTCACGGCTCTGGCCTGGTCGGTGCTGGTGCTGACGCTGGGCGGAAGTTCCTTGCTCTACATGCTCATTCAACGGGGCGCAGCTACTGCCGTCACCAGCTTGCTGTACCTCGTTCCTCCCACCACGGCCCTGATGGCCTGGCTGCTCTTCAACGAAACGATTACGCTGGCCACAGTGGTGGGCACGGTGATCACAGCCATAGGTGTCAGTCTGGTGGTGCGGCAAAGCCGGACGCCAGCCGGGCTTTCGTCGTCCAAAGCCTGATCGGTCTTCGCTGGGAAAGCTTCGGTGTTCGACAATTTCAAATCCATCGACGTCGCAGGGCCTGCCGGACCTTTGCATGTGGTCAGCGGTGGCAAGGGGCCTCCGCTCTTGTTGTTGCACGGCCATCCGCAGACGCATGTCATGTGGCACCTGGTGGCCCCCGCACTGGCGCGCCGCTTCACGGTCGTGATGATGGACTTGCGCGGCTACGGTGATTCGGCGAGGGCGGGCTCGGACGAACGCCACGGCCCGTACGCCAAGTCGGCCATGGCGCTGGACGCGGTCTGCGTGATGCAACACCTGGGTTTTGAGCGATTCAACGTACTCGCGCATGACCGGGGCGCACGGGTTGCGCACCGCCTCGGGCTTGATCACGCCGAACGCGTCAGCCGCCTGATGGTGCTCGACATCGCGCCGACGCTGGCCATGTACGCAAACACGACCGAAGCTTTTGCCCGCGCCTACTGGCACTGGTTTTTCCTGATCCAGCCGCCGCCGCTGCCGGAAGCCCTGATCGAGTCGGACCCCGTTCGTTACCTGCGCGCCGTGATGGGTAACCGGCACGCTGGCCTGGCGCCTTTTTCACCGGAGGCGCTGGCCGAGTACGAACGCTGCATCGCCATCCCGGGCACCGCGCACAGCATTTGCGAAGACTATCGTGCCTCGGCCGGCATCGATCTCGAGCAGGACCTTGCCGACGTAGCCGCCGGCAGGAGGCTGCAGCAGCCCTTGCGTGTGCTGTGGGGCAGCGAAGGCGCGGTAGGCAAGTGCTTTGACGTCGCTGCGCTGTGGCGCGAGCGTGCCGACGATTTCTCTGGCCGGGCCTTGCCCTGTGGCCATTACCTGGCTGAAGAAGCGCCGTCGATGGTGCTGGCCGAAGCCCTTCAATTTTTCCCCCACTGAACAGGACACCTCATGAGCAACAACACTGGCAAGAAACGCATTGCCGTCATAGCGGGCGATGGCATCGGCAAGGAAGTGATGCCCGAAGGCATTCGCGTACTGGATGCGGCAGCGCGCAAGTTCGGCATTGACCTTTACTTCGACCACTTCGACTTTTCCAGCTGGGACTACTTCGAAAAGCACGGCCAGATGCTGCCGGACGACTGGAAAGACCAGATTGGCGGCCACGATGCCATTTACTTCGGCGCGGTGGGCTGGCCTGAAAAAATCGCTGATCACGTCTCGCTGTGGGGTTCGCTGCTGCTCTTCAGGCGTGAGTTCGACCAGTACATCAATTTGCGCCCAGCGCGCCTTATGCCCGGCATCATTGCGCCGGTGGTTCGGCGCGACGGTTCGGCACGCGCGCCCGGCGAGATCGACTTTTACATCGTGCGTGAGAACACCGAAGGCGAGTACTCCAGCATCGGCGGCAGGGCGTTTCCCGGCACCGAACGCGAGTTCGTGCTTCAGGAGTCGGTGTTCACGCGCGTGGGGGTCGACCGGGTGCTCAAGTTCGCGTTCGAGCTGGCGCAGTCGCGGCCGAAAAAGCACCTGACCAGCGCGACCAAGTCCAATGGCATCTCGATCTCCATGCCCTACTGGGACGAGCGTGTGGCCGAGATGGCGAAGTCCTACCCTGACATTCGCCTCGACAAATTTCACATCGACATCCTGACGGCGCACTTCGTGCAGCGGCCCGATTTTTTCGACGTGGTGGTGGCCAGCAATCTGTTCGGCGACATCCTGAGCGACCTGGGCCCGGCCTGCACCGGAACCATCGGCATTGCACCGAGCGCCAACATGAATCCGGAGCGCAAGTTTCCGTCTCTATTCGAGCCCGTGCATGGCTCCGCCCCCGACATTGCCGGGCGCGGGCTGGCCAATCCGATTGGCCAGATCTGGTGCGGCGCCATGATGCTCGAGTTCCTTGGCCACAAGGACGCGCATGACGCCATTCTTGCCGCCATCGAAAAGACGCTAAGCCCGCAAAGCGGTGCGCCACGCACGCCTGACCTGGGCGGTACGGCCGCCACGAGCGACGTCGGCAAGGCCATCGCGGCCGCACTCTGACGGGCGATGCGCCAGGGCAATGTCAAGTGTGGAAATCCCTTCGTGTCTGAATCTTGCGCAAGGGGAACGTGCAAAAAACCGACTAGAATTCGCCCTCCGCACGGCATGAACACCGTGCCGTATTGACACCGTCAGAGCACATCGCTTTAATGGGTGAAGCGGTCGAGACGACCGCTTGCGAACTCCCGCATATATCGCTGCCCTTGCAGCGATATTCTTTTTGGGAGTGCTCATTGCGCCGTCTGAATACAACTTTTTTCAAAACACCGAGGGGCCCCTTGTGAACAAAACAGAATTGATAGAGCACATTGCCAAGCACGCCGATATTTCCAAGGCGGCGGCAACCCGAGCACTGGAGTCCACCATCGGCGCGGTGAAGACCACGCTCAAAAAGGGCGGCTCGGTGTCTCTCGTCGGTTTTGGCACTTTCGCAGTCGGCAAGCGGGCAGCACGCACCGGCCGCAACCCACGCACGGGCGATGCGATTAAAATCAAGGCCGCCAAGGTGCCGAAGTTCCGTCCAGGCAAAGCGCTCAAGGACGCATTGAACTGAGCACATGAATTAGAAGTTTAGGGTGGGGTGCTTAGCTCAGTTGGTAGAGCAGCGCCCTTACACGGCGTAGGTCGGCGGTTCGAGCCCGTCAGCACCCACCACGAACTTTCAGCAAAAAGGCGAACAGGAGTTCGCTTTTTTTTTGTCGCGGCATGATTTAGTCGCTTTCCAGTTGCTTTCCCCAAAGCCGCGTCATTGCCTCACAGGAAGTTTCAGATGTTCGATTTCATTCGCAAGCACAACAAATGGGCCATGGGCTTGCTGTTCCTGCTCATCGTCCCCTCCTTTGTCCTGCTCGGGCTGAACGACCACAACCGTTCCGGCGAGAGTGGTGCCGCTGTTGCCAAGGTCGATGGCAAGGACATCACCCAGGCTGAATGGGACGCGGCGCACCGCAACGAAGTTGACCGCTTGCGTGCCTCCATGCCAACGCTGGACGTCAAGTTCTTCGACACGCCTGAAGCGCGCTACAGCACGCTCGAGCGGCTGGTTCGCGACCGCGTCATCGCAGCGGCGTCGGTGAAATCAAACCTGATCACGAGTGATCAGCGGCTTGCGCGTGAACTGGGCGCCAATCCCCAGATCGCAAGCTTGCGCCGTCCTGATGGCACGCTCGACATGGAGCGCTACAAGCAACTGCTTGGCAGCCAGGGCATGTCGCCCGAAATGTTCGAAGCTGGCGTGCGTACCGACCTGTCGGCGCGTCAGGTCATTGCGGGCGTTACCGCCACCAGCTTTGCGCCGGCTGCCGCGGCAGACGTGGCGCTTGGCGCCTACTTTGAAAAACGTGACCTGCAGATTGCACGTTTCAACCCTGCGGATTACGTTGCTCGTCTGTCGCCCACCGACGCCGACCTCGAGCAGTACTACCAGGCCAACCAGAAATCGTTCCAGGCGCCCGAGCAAGCCACGATCGAGTACCTGCTGCTCGACCCCGAGGCCGTGGGCAAGAGCGTTGCGGTCAATGAGGGCGACCTCAAAACCTACTACGAGCAAAACCTTCAGCGCCTCGGTGGCGCCGAAGAGCGGCGCGCCAGCCACATCCTGATCAACGCCCCCAAGGGCGCGCCCGCCGCAGAGCGCGAAGCCGCCAAGGCCAAGGCCACCGAACTGCTGGCCGCCGTGAAGAAAGCGCCCGACAGCTTTGCCGACGTGGCACGCAAGAATTCGCAGGACACGGGTTCTGCTGCCAAAGGCGGAGACCTCGACTTCTTCACGCGTGGCGCCATGGTCAAACCTTTCGAAGACGCCGCCTTCAGCATGAACAAGGGTCAGATCAGCGACCTCGTCGAGTCCGAGTTCGGCTATCACATCATCCGGCTTACCGAGATCAAGAGCCCCAAGGTGCCAACCTTCGAAGAAATGCGTCCGAAGCTCGAAGCGGACCTGCGCAAGCAGCAGGTGCAAAAGAAATTCGCCGAAAGCGCAGAAGCGTTCACGAACGCGGTTTACGAGCAGCCCGACAGCCTCAAGCCCGCCGCCGATCGACTGAAACTGGAGATCAAGACGGCAGCAGGAATTGGCCGCACGCCAGCACCCGATGCCAAGGGTCCATTGGCCAACCCCAAGTTTCTGACGGCGCTTTTTTCGTCGGAGTCGGTCGAGCGCAAGCGCAACACCGAAGCCATCGAAGTCGGACCCAGCCAGTTGATTTCTGCCCGCATCACGCAGTACACTGCGGCGCGCACGCTGCCGCTGGCGGAAGTCAAAGATCGCGTCCGCGCCCAGTGGATCGCCACCCGCAGCGCCGAAGAGGCACGCAAGGACGGGGCAGCCAAGCTCGCCGAATGGCAAGCCAACGCTGCCAGCGCCGTGCTGCCAGTCAGCGCCCAGGTGTCACGCGCACAGCCGTCCAACGTGCCCGGCCCGGTCGTGGACGCCGCCCTGCACGTCGACCCCGCCAAGCTGCCTGCGTTTGCAGGCGTTGACCTGGGAGCAGGGGGCTACACGGTCGTCAAGGTCAACAAGATTCTCCCGCGCGAACCGCGGCCCGAAGACGCCGTCAAGCAGGACCGCGGACAGTACGCGCAATGGTGGGGTTCGGCCGAAGGGCTGGCCTACTACAAGCTCTTGCAAGAACGCTTCAAGGCCGAGATCATCACGCCCAAGCCAGCCGCAGTGGCTCTGGCAGGCAGCCCGGCAGAAAACCCAGCGCCCCAGCGCTGACCCACCCGGGACTTGCTTTATAATTTGCCGCTTGCGGTGGCTGTAGCTCAGTTGGTAGAGTCCAGGATTGTGATTCCTGTTGTCGTGGGTTCGAGCCCCATCAGCCACCCCAGATAGATAAAAGAAAGCCTGCTACTGAAAAGCTAGCAGGCTTTTTCTTTGGTGCTCGGTTTAAGGGCGGTGCAAGTTATTTTCCGATTGGACCGAACCCGTCTTCACGGCGTGGTTTATTGAACTTGCCTACAGGTCTCCTGCAGGTGACCTTTACTTCGGTGCGGGGGCCAGTACCACGCTGGCCCTGACAGTCACAGCCCCCTTCGAGAAGCTCAGACACAAATCGCGAGATTGCCGAGCCTGCTTGACACGAGGTGGCGATAACCTCACATTACTTCTGCTGTATCCAATGCCGTCCCCGTTGACAGTCCCCGAGACGTCTTTGTCCGCGACCTGCTAAGCACGGTGCTGCAAAAGGTGTTCCTCATCAGTGCCATGGTATTGCCCCTAGGGGTTGACGTCGAGAAGTCTGAGTCGAGAAAAACGTTCAGGTGGAATGGTCAAAGCCATGCTAAGTGCCTAACGCGCTCCCAGCATACGACTCGGCTGATCCTGGAGAGTACTTCTGATGTCAAAGATAAAAACTGCTGAATGCGAGGAGACCGTCACAGACGCACAACACTGCCCGCAGTTAGCTCGACTGGCGCTGCTACTCTTAATGTCGAACTCGCCAGAACTGCCGGCGGCCGCACTATCTCGTGAAGAGACCCTGCAACGAGCGTGACGGTCTCGCTTTTCACGTCGTATCTCACCAGCACCTGAAACGCGTCGCAGGCGGGCAACTGGGCGAGCAGGGCAGGGTTGGAGAGCAGCATGAAGCACGCCTTGGTGCCGTAGGCGTGTATGCCCATGCATCCGATGACGATCAGCGCGAGGTTGCCGGGATTTGGCGTCACGGTAAGGATGCCGAAATCGACCTCGACCTGCAGATCGGTGGAGTGGACCGGGACGATTTCGACCTGCTGTACGGCATCAAAAATGTGCAGGGATGACCTCTCGGCGCCTGACCAGCCGGTGCGATAGCGAAGCCCCGTTTGCTCGTTAAACAACGCCTCGGCCAAGGGGTTGCTGGCTGAGCCGCCCGAGATGATGCAGTGCGAGCGGATCAGTGAAAGGTCTGGTTTTACGGTCTCGGCGGGTGCTTCATCGATGGCGAGGTAGTTGCCCCACCTTTTGGCGAACGCCGTCAGCAGAACACCGTAGCCTTCGCGCTCGAGGCTTTTTCGCCAGCGCGGTGACGTAGTGCGATGCACAGCGTCCGAGTAGAAGTTGGTAATACCTTGCAGGTGGATCTGATGAAACCAGAATCCATGAAACGCGTCGTCGTTCAAATTGACGGCGATGTGTTCCTGCGATTCGGCCCCTTCCTGGATAAAGAGCTCGAATGGCTCTACAAGCTTGTTCTGGTCCTGATCGAAGCGTTGCGCAAAGCCTGCTATGGCGTCCAGATCGATCCGGTCGCTTTGGGAGCTGTGGCTGGCCAGCGCGCGGTTCTTGGTCTCAACAAATTGCGTGATGTCGGTGAAGATGTGGGGATCGAATTCGCTGGAGACCAGCGAATTGACGACTGCAAACTGCATGATCGGCTTGCGCCTGAACGTTGACAGCACGATGTCATGCGCAGCTCGGTGATCCCCGTGGCTGTCAGCCCGCGTGTGCGTAATGACGAGGTCCGGGTTGCACGCGTGTTTGTCCAGCAATTTGCGCAGGCCACCTACGCTTTTGCCGTTGCAAGTGAGCGCTGCGTCGGCCTCACCCAGAAAAAGTACGCGGTCTGCTCGCACGCCGCATGCGGTAGCGCCTTCGACGGCCTCGCGCCTGCGAACTCGAATGGCTTCAGGCTCTCTCTCGTCCGTCAGCACGCAAACCCAGGTAATCCAGCCGCTTTGGCTTAGCTTGGCGAGGGTTCCACCGCACCCGATTTCGACGTCATCGGCATGGGCGCCGATGAATAAAACCGACAGGGGCACAGCAACTCCAGAATCAACTTACGCAAAGATTCTGCACGAGCTTCGTTGCTTTTTCTGACTACCACCTCCCTCGGCCCAGCCAACGAAATTGATCAAACGACGCCATTCTGCTTGAGTTGCCCTCCAAAGTATTCAAGAGCAAAGGCGGCGCCGGATTGCGGGGCGCTCAGCTATTACTTTTGTATAGTTAAAAAATTCTGCTGTGACTCAGCGGGGCGACGTCCAAACCGCCTTCAAGTGGCGGGGGTATTTGATGCACATGGCTACCGCGGTCCGCCGCGCTCCAGCGGCGATGTGCGCTAATGCTTCGCTCGCCCATTGGCACGCCACCACGCCAAACAAACACAAGCCAGCGCGGCATTGGTGTCTATGCACAGTGTCCTCAGTGGTAAAGCAATGGCATCGAGTGCAAGAGGGGTCTCAGTGCACGCAAGAACGACTGCCGCTGCGCCGCGCGACTGCAGTTGGCGTATGCATTCCTCGATGGCTGGGCCGCCTTGCGCTGCCTGGTCGGCCTTGACCCGTTCGATGGCAGGCAGAACGAGCGTGTCCAGTTCGGCGTCGCTCGGTAAGAGCGGCGCATAGCCGTGGCGCTCTAGCGTGGCGTCGAACAGGCCGGTGGCCAGGGTGGCACGCGTGCCGATCAGCCCTACCTGGCTTCCAGGTGGACAGAGGCCTGCCAGCTCCGCGCACGACGCTTCGACGATGCTCAGGAACGGCACTGGCGGTTCGGCAGACGCTCCCTTGCACGTTCTTCCTGGGTTGCGTGATTCTGGCGAGCCACATCGATAGACGTGGGCAGAACATCCTCGCAATCTCGGGCACAGCCTTGAACCCTTCTATCTCTCGCGGGCTTTCACTGATGCGAGCCAGGGGCCTCCAGTGGTCTACTGTCGTCGTTTCTTCCGCCTTTCCAGGAGTTTTCATGACCTTCCCTAAAGTGGCGGCCGCGCTTATCGCGGCTGTGGCCTTTACCGGCGCCGCCACCGCCCAGCAGTTCTTTCGCATCGGTACCGGTGGCACAGCCGGTACCTACTACCCCGTGGGCGGCATGATTGCCAATGCGGTGTCCCAGCCTGGCAAGATCATTGCCACGGCTCAGGCTACCAATGGGTCCCTGGCGAACGTCAATGGCGTTGCCAGCGGTTCCATGGAGGCAGGCTTCTCGCAGTCGGACGTCGCCACATGGGCCTTCACCGGCACCGGCGCCTTCGAGGGCAAGCCCAAGGTGGCTGATCTGCGCATGAT
The DNA here is from genome assembly GCA_040385065.1 of Pseudomonadota bacterium. GTDB lineage: Bacteria > Pseudomonadota > Gammaproteobacteria > Burkholderiales > Burkholderiaceae_C > Polaromonas. The sequence goes on along the minus strand of JAZKIC010000042.1, from coordinate 108,240 downwards.
CGCCAACCTCTATCCCGAGAGCATCCACCTCGTCGTCAAGAAGGGCTCGGGCATCAAGTCCGTGGCCGATCTCAAGGGCAAGCGCGTGGCGCTCGATGAGCCCGGTTCCGGCACGCTGATCAATGCGCGCATGGTCCTGGCTGCCTACGGCGTCAAGGAAAGCGACATCAAGCCTGAATACATCAAGCCCAACCAGGCTGGCGACAAGCTCAAGGACGGCGCGCTTGACGCGTTCTTCTTCGTGGGCGGCGCCCCGGCTGGCGCGATTGCCGAGCTGGCTTCGGGCGGCACCGGCATCGAGCTCGTTCCGCTGACGGGCGCGGCTGCAGACGGCCTGCGCGCGGCCAACCCGTACTTCGCGGTCGACTCGATCGCGGCGGGAACCTACAAGGACGTGCCTGCGGTCCAGACGCTCGCTGTTGGCGCGCAAATGGTGACCAACGCCAAGGTCGACACCGAGACCGTCTACCAGGTCACCAAGGCCATGTACGGCGACGCCGCGCAGAAGGCGCTGGCTGCCGGCCATGCGAAGGGCAAGTTCATCACCAAGGAAAATGCTGTCAAGGGCGTCGGCATTCCTTACCATCCGGGTGCCGAGAAGTTCTACAAGGAAGCGGGATTGCTGAAGTAAGCGCAGCGGCCACGCCGCCTGCATGAACGAACAGGGAGCACGTCTCCCTGTTTTTGTTTTGAGGACCTGAATGACCACCGCCAACGCCCATCCCGACGCCCACGCCCGAATCGAACCCGGCGCGGCGCGGCCGTCCGAGCTCGACGAGAAGAAACTGCAGGAGCTCGAAGAGAAATTCGACCCCGAGATGCGCTTCAGGCCGATCGTGCCGCCGGCGCTGCAGATCGTCAAATGGCTGCTGATCGCGCTGTCCTGCTTTCACTACTACACGGCCGGCTTCGGACTTCTGCGGGAAACCACCCACCGCGGCGTACACATGGCCTTCGTGCTGGGGCTGATCTTTCTTGTCTTCGCCTTCAGCAAGAAGTCGCTCGGAAAGCCCGCCCGGAATGCCTCGCATTCGCCCGGTGGCGTTCCGCTGGTGGACTGGTTGCTGGCGGCAGCCTGCGCCGTCAGCGTGCTCTACATCCCCTATGTCTTCAACGACCTCGCATTCCGCGTCGGCAACCCCGACCCGGCCGATGTGATCTTCGGCTCGATTCTCTTTCTCACTCTGCTGGAGGCGACGCGTCGCTCGATGGGCTGGCCGCTGCCTTTGATCGCCGCCGGCTTCACCTTGTACGCGCTGTTCGGTCCTTACTTTCCGGGGCTTCTCAAGCATGCGGGCGCCAGCTGGAGCCAGATGATCAACCACCAGTACCTGACCAGCCAGGGCATCTACGGTGTGGCCGTCGGCGTGGTGGCGACTTACGTGTTTCACTTCGTGCTGTTCGGTGTCATGGCAACGCGCATCGGTCTGGGTCAGCTGTTCCTGGACCTCGCGGCCAGCGTGGCAGGTCGCTACGCGGGCGGCCCTGCGAAGGTCAGCGTGTTCGGGTCGGCCATGTTCGGCATGCTTAGCGGCTCCTCAGTTGCCAACGCGGTCACGGTGGGATCGCTCACCATCCCGGCCATGATCAAGGTCGGCTACCGGCGCGAGTTTGCCGGCGCGGTCGAGGCGGCCGCTTCCACCGGGGGACAGATAACGCCGCCCGTGCTGGGTGCTGCCGCTTTCCTGATGATCGAGTTCCTCAACGTTTCCTACCAGACCATCATTGCGGCCGCCATCGTCCCTGCGTTCATGCATTTCTTCGGTGTGTTCATGCAGGTCCACTTCGAGGCCAAGCGTTACGGGCTTCGCGGACTGACCGATGAAGAAATGCCCAAACTCAGGCAGTCGCTCCAGCAGCGCTGGCCCACGCTCATTCCCCTCGTGCTGCTGATCTGGATTCTGGTGTCGGGCCGCACGCCGTACCTGGCCGCATTTACGGGCATCACGTCCTGCGCCATCGTCGGCCTCACCACACGCGTGAGTGGCAACACGGCGAAGAACTGGAGCCTGATGGTGGTGCTGCATCTGCTCTTGGCGGTGATCTCTTTCGGTGATCTCGGCCAACAGAGCGAATGGATCAAGCTGGGCTTGTTCGCAGTCGGCGTCGTGATCGCGCTGGCCGGCTGGAAGCTGGGCGGCGTCACAGGGCGAATCGCGCACCCGGTGATGATCGAAGCGTTCGAAACCGGGGCCAAGTACGCGCTGGCCGTGGGCGCTGCCGCGGCCACGGTGGGCATTGTGATCGGTGTGGTGACGCTCACGGGCGTGGGCTTCAAGATCAGCTACATCATCACCAGCTGGGCCACGGCGATTGCGGGCGGACTGTCGACCGTCGTGCCTGCCATGCTGGTTGACACCAAGAGCATGACGCTCTTTGCTGCGCTGCTGATGACAGGCGTCGTCTGCATCCTGATGGGCTGCGGGATTCCCACGACGGCCAACTACATCATCATGGTGACGGTGGCGGCCCCCACGCTGGTGCAGCTCGGTGTGGAGCCGTTGGTGGCGCACTTCTTCGTTTTCTACTACGGCGTGCTCGCCGACATCACGCCGCCGGTGGCGCTGGCCGCGTATGCGGCCGCAGGAATGGCGGGCGGTGATCCATTCAAGACCGGCAACACGGCTTTCCGGCTGGGCATGGCCAAGGTGCTGGTGCCGTTTGTGTTCGTGTTTTCCCCGTCGCTGCTACTGGTGGCCAAAGGCTTCACGTGGTATGCCTTCATCGTCACGTTCACGGGCTGTGTGCTGGGCATCACGGTGCTGGCGGCGGCGTTGAGCAAGTTCTTCCTGGTCGAGATGAAGCCCTGGGAACAGGCCTTGTGCCTTGCTGCGGCGCTGCTGCTCATTGCGCCCGGACTAATCGTCTCGTTGGTCGGCGCTGGACTGGTGTTGCCCGTCCTGCTCCGGCAACTCACCGCGTGGCGGCTGACCCGTCCGATGCCCGTGCCGGCGTGAGCCTGGCGAGCCGCACGAGCAGTGCGCGCTGCGCCTAGGCATGGCGCTGTCGCTCACACGAGACTGTTCGAGGACGACCACGAGAGCGAGCTCAACTTTTCAGGCCAGCCACTTCCTGCGTTCAAAAGCATGGACACCGAAGGGCGGGTCATCTACCTGGGGCCTGTCGAAAACCCTTGCTGTCGAAAACCCCTGCGCATGGGCTGAGGATCGGCTTCATCGTCGGACCCGCCGAGTTGATCGGCGAAATGCGTGCGCTGCGCCGCCTTATCACTCGGCATGTGCCCAGCAACAATGCCCATATTGCCAGCCTCTTCATTGCGCAGGGGCATCACGACGCCTTTATCCGCAAGCTCAACATGACTTACCGCGAGCGCCGAGCCACCCTGGTTGCCGCGTTGCAGACACATCTGCCGAGCTTTGGGGTGCTCTCGCAAGGGGGATCCGGCGCGTGGATACGCGGACCTGAAGGGTTGGATTCCCAGCAGTTCGCGCTGGCCTGCGCGGCGCAAGGCGTGCTGCTGGAGCCGGGTGAGATCTTTTTCAGCAACCCCTCGGCGGCGACAAGGTCATGTTTCAGGCTGGTCTATTCGGCGATTGCTAACTCCGCCATCGAAAGCGGCGTCGAGGTGATGCGCCAGGTATTCGAAGAGCTGTACCACCTCTGAGAGCTGGCGCGAGCTGCCGCGTGAGCGCGCACGCGGCCTGCCGACGGTGCGGATACTTCTGGCGTCGATTGCAGCAGGGGTTTTCCTGATGCCGGGGCTGTTCGTTGTTGTTATCCTGAGGCGCCTAAGTTTGCAGATACCCCAAGCTCTGCCAGTCTGTAAGGTGGTCTATGAAGAGAACAACAGCACGCTCACCCGCATCGGGCCGGGCACGCTGGTTAACCTGAACAAAGGCCTATGACCTGGATGATCGGAATAGATACCGGCGGCACTTTCACGGACGTGATTGGCATGAACCGGGACAGCGGTGAAGTGCGCACCGTCAAAGTGCCTTCCACACCGCGAGATCCTTCTCAAGCCATCATCAACGGCGTGCGGGCGCTGATCGACGTGAAGAAGGATTTCGCTCCGGCCGATATCAGCTTCCTCGCGCACGGCACCACCGTGGCCACCAACGCGGTGATCGAACGCAAGGGCGCTAGTACAGGAATGCTGATCACGAAGGGCACGAATGCCGTGTACTTTGCGCGCATGTCACGCCAGCCTGAAGGCACAGAGGCACTCAACCCCGATTTTCAGAAACCAGCCCCGCTGATTCCGCTGGCGCTCACGCGTGAGATCAACGAACGCCTCGCCTTCGACGGCTCTGTGGTAACGCCCCTCGATGAAGAAGAGGTGCTGGCCAAGGTGCGTGAACTGGTGGCGCAAAAGCAGGTCACTTCGCTGGCGGTCTGCTATCTCTTTTCGTTCATGCGCGATACGCACGAGCAAGCCACGTTGCAAGCCATCCGACGCGAGTTTCCCGACATCCGTGTCTCGCTGTCGAGCGCCATACTGCCCATCATCCGCGAGTACAGGCGTCTGTCGACCACGGTGCTCGACGCTTTCGTGGGCCCCACTCTCGACGGCTATCTCCGGCGGCTCGGGCGCGGCCTGAAAGATGCGGGCGTGGCCACGCCTCAGGTTTTCATCATGCAGTCCAACGGCGGCTTGATGAGCATTGACGTCGCCAGTTCGAACCCGGTGCAAACCTTGCTGTCGGGGCCTGCGGGCGGGGTGATATCGGGCAAGTACCTGAGCCGCATCACCGAGTTCAACAACCTTGTCACTTTCGACGTGGGGGGCACCAGTACCGACGTGGCTGCCATCGTCGATGGCGAGAACTCCGAGATCAGTGAAGGCAGCGTGGCGGGGCACGATTCTTCGGTGCCGATGAGCGAGATCGGCACCATTGCGGCGGGCGGCGGCACCATTGCCCGTGTGGGCGCCGATGGCCGCTTGCGCGTTGGCCCCGACAGCGCGGGCGCTGACCCCGGTCCGGTCTGCTTTGGCATCGGCGGGCAGGAGCCGACGGTGGCTGATGCGGCGCTGGTGCTCGGCTATCTCGACCCCGACACGCCGCTCGGCGGCCGCGTGAAGATCAGGCGGGAGCCGGCGCTGCAGGCCATCGAGATGCAGATTGCCAGGCCGCTGGGCCTGAGCGTCGAAGATGCGGCCCTGGGCATCATGAAGATCATCAACAGCACCATGGAAGGCGAGATACGGCTGCGCCTGATGGCCCGGGGCTACAACCCCAGGGACTTCGCCCTGGTGGCGATGGGGGGCGGCGGGCCGATGCACGCGAGCATGGTGGCGGCCAACCTCGGCTTCAAGGCTGTGCTGGTGCCGCCCTATCCCGGCCTGGCATCGGCCATGGGTTTACTGCTCACGGATATCCGCCATACCTACCTGCAGTCACGGCCGGGCCACTTCGGAAATTACGACGGGCGCGCGCTCAAGAGTCTGTTCGATGTCCTTCGAGCCAAGGGCATGACCGAATCGCTGAACGAAGGCACCGCCGCGGATGCCGTGCAGTTCCTGAACTTTCTGGAGCTGCGATACGTAGGCCAGGGCTACGAGCTGGCCGTGCCATGCCCGGATACGCTGCTCACCGAGGCCGACCGCCTCCGCATCAGCGCCGAGTTCCACCGGATGCATGAAAAGATATACGGCCACTGCGCCCCCGATGCGCCCATCGAAGTGGTCAACTGCCGCGTGGACTCGGTGGCGCCGATGCCCAAGCTGCATCTTTCCGAAAAGCCGCCATCCTCGCGCCCGCTCAGCGCCGTGCCGGTCAAGGGCAGGCGACAGGTCTATACCGAAGGTGGGGGTTTCGTCGATACACCGGTTTACTTGCGGGCGCAATTGGAGCCTGGCGACCGAATCCCCGGCCCGGCCATCATCGAGCAGGCAGACACCACCACCGTGGTGCTGGACAACCAGCTGATCGAGATGGAAGCGCGCGGCAACATCATTCTTCGTTTCGTGAGGCCGTAAATGAGTCTGGACCCCATCACGCTCGAAATCATCGCCAACCGCTTCGACGAGATCCAGCGGATCATGAAGCACCGGCTGTTCCGTACCGGCTACTCGACCATCCTGCGTGAGTCCTTCGATGGAGGCGCGGGTTTGACGGACGCGGACGGCCACGTCATCGGCGCTTCCGGCATGGCCATCCATACCCGTCCCTACGCGCGGCTGGTGCAGGGCGTTCTGGCGAGCCACGGCAAAGACGACATTCACGAGGGAGACGTATTTTTCTCCAACGATCCCTACCGCGGCGGCACCGCGCATTCGCCCGACATGGCGGTCGCCACGCCGGTGTTCATCGACGGCAAGCTCATGGCTTTTTGCGCCAGCATCGCGCACAAGCCCGACGTCGGTGGCCTCGCGCCCGGCTCGGCCAGTCCTGCTTCGCGCTCCATCTTTCACGAAGGCATCATCGTGCCGCCGTGCAAGCTGTTTGAACGCGGTCAGCTCAACCAGAGCGTTCGGCGCATTCTCGAGAACAATTCGCGCACGCCCAAGCTGCTGATGGGCGACCTGCTCGGGCAGGTGGGCTGCACTCGCATCGGCGCGCAGCTTTTGCACGAGCTGTGTACGCGCGAAGGGATGGACACGCTCGTCCAGGCGATGGAGCAGCTGATTACCTCGTCCGAAAAGCGGCTGCGCGATGCGATGGCCCGCATTCCCGATGGTGAGGTCAGCGTCGAAAGTTTTCTCGACGGGGATGGCGTCGTCGAGCAGCCGATCCGCATTGCGCTGAAGGCCACCAAGGGGGGCGACTCCATTACGCTGGACTTTACCGGCAGTGCGCCGCAGACGGCGGGGCCCGCCAATGTGGTTCCGCAGGCGATCGAGGCTGCGGCAATTGCCGGCCTGTTGAGTGCGGTGGACCACACCATCACCAACAATGAAGGCGTTTACCGGGCCATTGAATTCATCCTGCCCAAGGGCTCCGTGGTCAACCCGGACTGGCCCGCACCCGTCAACTCCTACATTCCGAGTTCGCACCTGGTCTTCAACGCCGTCATCCAGGTGATAGGCACCTTGATGCCCGCAAAGGCGGCGGCCGATTCAGGCCTGGGCCTGGGCGCGCTGGCGCTCGGCTTCGCTGCGTCTGACCAGCATGCTGCCCATGTGCATTACGAGATCACGCTGACTGCCACGGGCGGCACGGCGCGCAGTGATGGCTGCTCGGCCTTCATGCCCATGATCAACATGGAGTCGGTGCAGCCCATCGAAGTGGTCGAGAGCGAATGCCCGGTGCGGGTTACTGACTTTTCCATGCTGCGCGACTCGTGTGGCGCCGGTCTGCACCGTGGCGGTGTCGGCGTTCGGCGCGAGTTCGAGCTGCTGGAAGACGCGCAGATTGTCTCGCGCCTCTCGCAACGCCGCAGTGGCGCCAAGGGACTGGGCGGTGGGCACGCACCGATGACATCCCGCACGGTCGTCAACGAGGGTGGCCAGGAGCGCTCCTTGCCCGGGCTCATCCAGTTCGGCCTCAAAGCAGGTGATCGCATTCGCATCGAGCAATCCGGCGGAGGCGGCTGGGGTGACCCCAGGGCCAGGGACCCCCTGAGCGTGCTGCGGGACGTCGAGGACGGGGTCGTGTCGCAGGAGGCCGCGCGTCGCGACTACGGTGTTGTCCTGAGACGCGGCGATCATGGCGAACTGGTCGTCAGCGGACTCGAACGGCAATAACCTTGCCTGCGCCGGGAAGGCGCACGCGCGCCACTTGAACGGCGTCGTAGCCCGAAAGTTTTCGTTCGCGGCACACGCCTTTGCAAATTGGGCTATAGAGGCATCTTTTGCCCCTTGTTCCCGCACGTCCAACCCTGTTTAGAGTGCCCTGCAAAGTCATAATCAGACGAGCCCGATGAGCCTGCGCCCTTGTCGTGTTGCTGCGATCGCTCAACTCAATCGCATGGGGTAACTGGCGCTTATCGGGACTTCGCCTGTCTGCCGGCGAGGCCTGCCTGGTGGAACTGAAAGCCGACTAATTGGTCACCAAAACAAAGTATTCCTTCCTCCTGGGTTCATTGCTCGGCCTGCAGAGTCGGCTGGCATTGCTATTGGTGGTGGGCCTGCTGCCGGTTTTCGCGCTGGTGATCTGGTCTGCGGTGGGCCAGGAAAAACACCGGACACAGCATGCGAGCGAGAGCCTTTTCGCCATGGCGGGCCTCTCGGCTGCCAGCGTCGGCAAGACGGTAGAGGCCACACGCCAGCTTCTCAATGCCGTCAGCAGCGTTCCGTCGCTGAAAGTCGAGGGGCTCGACATACTCTGCACCGACTTTCTGAAGAACCTGCGCGGCACGGCGCAGGGCTACACGAACCTCGGATTCATCGGACTTGATGGCAACCTCCAGTGCGGCTACGTTCCGCCCGGCGCGAGCGGTTACCTCGGCGACAGGCCGTACTTTCGCAAAGCCCTCGAGCTTGACTCTTTCCAGATGGGGGAGTACCAGATAGGGCGGCTTACGGGCCAGGCGTCGCTTAATTTCGGCATGCCGGTGCGGGACGGGCAGGGCAAGGCGCGCGGCGTGGCATTTGCCGCGCTGGACCTCCGGCAGATCGGTTTTGACCTCGCGTTGCCGCAGTTGCACGAGATGTCGATGACCCTGACTGACCGCAACGGGATCATCCTCGCTACCAATCCTGCAAATTCCGCACGGGTGGGCCAGGCAGCGCCGTATGCCAGCCGGCTGGCCCAGATGGTGGGCAAACCGGCCCACCGGATGGAGCCGGAAGAAACTGACGGCGTCATGCAGTTTCATGGAGTTGCGATGATTGGCACCGCAGCCGAGCCGGGCCTTTACGTGGTAGCGAGCATGCCGCGTGAGGCCATCATCGGCCCGTCGCGGCGCGAGCTATTTCTGGACCTGCTGGTACTGGCTGCTCTGGCTGCCGCAGGCCTGCTGACGGCCCGATGGCTCGGCAGCCGAACCCTGGTGATCCCCACGCGCAAGCTGCTGGGGGAAATCAACGCCATGGCCGGCTACTCGGGAGGCGATGAAGCGCCTGCGCATCGCGATGAACTCGCAGGGCTTGCGGCCGCTTTTGCACGGCTGGCCGAAACATTGCGCCTGCGCCAGGCCGAACGCGATGCCAAGGAACTTGCGCTGAGCGACACACAGGAAAAACTCCTCACCGCCCAGACGATGGGCAAGATAGGCAATTGGGAAATCGATCTCGTCACCCGGCATTTCAGCGCTTCAGATCAAACCTTCGAGATCATTGGCCAAACGCAGCGCCCCTATTCCGCCAGCTTCAAGGCGCTGCTCAAGCAGATTCATCCGGATGACCGTGCGCGCGCCGAGGCCGTGCGTCTTCAGTTCGCGTCGAGCCGGGAAACCCATGAAATCGAACTTCGCCTGATCTGCCCGCAGGGCATACGCTGGGTTCACCTGCGGGGTGAGCCGCGGCGCGATGGCGAAGACCGCGTGTGCGGCTGGTCGGGCACCCTTCAGGACATTACCGAGCGCGTGCGCCATGAGCGCATGCAGGAGGCCGAAGGCCAGGCGCTGAAGGCGCTGTCCCTCGGGCTCCCCCTGAGCCAGGTGCTCGAGAAAGTGCTGCTCGGCGTGGAAATGGTGATTCCGGGCGCCATCGCGTCGGCCAACCTGCTCGACGAGGATCGACTCGTTCTGGGCCAGAGCATCGCGCCAAGTCTTCCCGCGGAATTTTCGGGAAAGTTCGAGGGTCTGCCCATCGGCGAAGGCGTGGGCTCCTGCGGTACGGCAGCTTATCGGCGCAAGGTGGTGATCGTCAACGACATATCGAGCAGCTCCCTTTGGACCGACTACCGGGCCGTGGCAGAAGAGTTCAGTTTGCGGGCGTGCTGGTCGCTCCCTGTGACGAACCCCGCAGGCGCCGTCGTGGCGACACTGGCGGTGTACTACCGCGAATGCCGAACGCCCGAGGGCAAGGACATCGAGCTGGTGGCCAGTGCGGCCAAGGTGGTCGGCATTGCGATCGAGCGTGATCGCAAGGAGGCTGAGCTCCGCGTCAGCGAGGCGCGCCTGCGCAACACTTTCCGAAGTGCCGCAACAGGCATGGCGATCACCTCGCTCAAGGGCCGCTTCGTCGAGGTCAACGAATCCTTCAGGCGCATGGTCGGATGCGACGAGCAGGACATCTACCAGATGGATGTGCAGACGCTCACGCCCTCGGCGGATTGGCCGCGGATAAAGGCGAGCCTGGACGACCTGATCTCCGGCCAGAGGGAAAGTCTGACTGGCGAGGAGCGGCTGGTCTCGGCCAATGGCGTCCAAATATGGACCCGCGCCAGTGCCTCACTGCTTCGCGACGGCCATGGCCTGCCGATTGCCGTGATCTACATCACCGAGGACATCAGCCAGGAGCGCAAGGCAAAGGAGGCGCTCGAAACGGCCCAGCGAATGCTTCGAGTCGCTTCGCGCATCAGCCGGCAGGGCGCCTGGGAAATGGAAGTGCCTGGGCGACGCCTGACGTGGTCCGAAGAGATCCTGCTGATTCTCGATCTGCCATGCTCCTATGTCCCGACGCTCGATGGCGCGCTGGAATTCTTTGTGCCCGAGCACAGGGACTCCATACTCCAGTTGCTGGACGCGTGCGCGACACAGGGCACGCCCTACGAGGCCGAACTTCAGGTGGTTACGGCCGGCGGGCGCAGGATATGGGTGCGCTCTTTTGGCGAAGCCGTTCGCGATGCCGCCGGCACGATCGTCAAAATCCAGGGCGCATTTCAGGATATCGATCAGTCCAAGCAGGCTGAACTGCAGGCGCGGTCGCTGTCAGTCCGTCTGGCCAGCACGCTTGAAAACATTACCGACGGTTTCGTGTTGCTCGATGTGAACTGGACCGTCGTATTCGCCAACGACCGGGCGGCGCTTCTGGTTCACCGTGAGCGCAACGCTCTGGTCGGAAAGAACCATTGGGAAGAGTTTCCCGATGTGGTGGGCACACTCGTCGAAACGACCTACCGGACTGCCGTCGCCGAGAACCGGACCATGCACTTCGAGTTCTATTACGAATCGCTGAAGGCCTGGTTTCATATCAATGCCTACCCCACTGAAGAAGGGCTGGCGCTTTACTTCCAGGACATCACCCAGCGCAGGCAGACAGAGGAACAGCTGCACCTGCTGCAAAGTGCGGTTTCGCGGCTCAACGACATCGTCCTGATTACGAAGGCCGAGCCTTTTGACAACCCGGGTCCCCAAATCGTCTTTGTTAACGACGCTTTCGAGCGCCGTACGGGCTACACACGAGAAGAGGTTATGGGCAAGACCCCGCGCATCCTGCAGGGACCGAAAACACAGCGGCACGAGCTCGACCGTATTCATGCAGCGCTCAAGGAATGGAAACCCGTGCGCGCCGAGCTCATCAACTACACCAAGTCGGGGAAGGAGTTCTGGCTGGAGCTCGACATCGTTCCGTTGGCGGACGAGACCGGCTGGTTTACCCATTGGGTTGCCGTCGAGCGTGACATTTCCGAGAGAAAGCGGAGCCAGGATGAAATCCTTCAGCTTAATGTCGAACTTGAAGACCGCGTCAGGCGTCGCACCCTGCAGCTGGAAAGCGCCAACCGCGACCTCGAATCGTTCTCTTATTCGGTGTCGCATGACCTGCGCTCGCCGCTGAGCACGATCAATGGATTTGCGCAGATGTTGCTCAAGTCCAGCGGCGATTCTCTGGACGCCAAAGGCAAGCACTACCTGAGCCGGATTCGTTTTGGCGCCGAGCAGATGGGTGAGCTGATCGACGGCCTGCTGTCGCTGGCCAAGGTTTCCCGCGACGTGCTCATGGTGGAGACGGTGGACCTGAGCCATCTCGCCAAGCGCATCGCACGCGAATGTCGCAGCCGTGATTCGCAGCGCAACGTCAGCGTGATCGTCCAGCCAGGCCTGCTGGTGCGTGGCGACGCCGTGATGCTCATGGTGGTCATGCAGAACCTGATGGGCAACGCCTGGAAATACACCGGGCGGGTGCCTGAAGCACGGATCGAAGTCGGACGCGTGCCCTGCGAGAGCGATGAAGCCGTGTATTTCGTGAAGGACAACGGCGTCGGGTTCGACATGGCCTACGTCGCCAAACTGTTCGGGCCTTTTCAGCGCCTGCATTCGCCTTCCGATTTTGTTGGCACCGGCGTTGGCCTCGCCAATGTGAAACGCGTGATCGAGCGCCACGGTGGCCGCGTGTGGGCCGAAGGCAAGGTTGGTGGCGGCGCGGCGTTTTACTTCACGCTGGGGACCCGGGCTGTTTGACGGCTGGTGTTTGATTATTTTTGAATCCGAGGTTAAAGACATGATCGCCCTTACAAGCCTCATTGACAGGCCCCTTTGGCCTTGATGGTGGCAGACGTTATGCAGTTGGCACCCATACCCCCCACCGAGCCCGAACGGCTCGCGGCGCTGCGTCGGTATCGAATACTCGACACCGAGAGCGAGGACGAGTTCGATGATTTCACCGCGCTTGCCGCGCAGATCTGCCAGACGCCTATCGCCTTGATCTCACTTGTCGACCAGGGCCGGCAGTGGTTCAAGAGCCGGCTCGGACTCGAGGCAACGGAAACCCCGCGCGACATCGCGTTCTGTGCGCATGCAATTCTGGGAGATGGTATTTTCGAGGTGCAGGACGCCAGCCAGGACGAGCGTTTTCATGACAACCCATTGGTGACGGGCGGGCCCGGCATCGGCTTTTACGCCGGCGCGCCCTTGCTCAGCGGGGAAGGGCAGGCGATTGGCACGCTCTGCGTCATCGATAACGCGCCGCGTGTTTTGACCCCCGAGCAAAAAAAGGCCCTGGCGGCACTCGGCCGACAGGTCGTAAGGCAGATGGAGTTGCGCCTGCATTTGGCCCGCGAACGCGAGCTGGCCCAGATTCACCGGCGCCACGCAAGGTTTCAGAAAGCCGTGATGCATAGCGCCGTGGCGCCTTCGCTTTCGCTCACGCCCGATGGTTACATCAGCGGCTTCAATCGTGCAGCGGAGACCCTGCTGGGCTACGAGTCCGCCGAGATGCTGGGCGTGCACTTCGCCACATTGTTTCACTTGCATGAGGAGCTTGCCGCACGCGCTAGACAGTTGGCCGTCGAGTTGGGTCGAGAGGTTCCCGCCAACGAATCTTTTCTCGAAATGGCCCGCATTGGCCTGGCCGAAACGCACGAATGGCACTACCGGCGCAAGAACGGCTCACTGGTGCCGGTGGTGGCATCTGTCGCGTCGTTGTATGACGACGAAGGCGCGATCCCCGGCTTTGTTCTTGTCGCCTGGGACATCACGAAGAGCCGCCAGGCTGCCATCGACAGCGCCCTGGAAAATGCGGATCTGGAAAAGCGCGTCGCCGCCCGCACGGCAGACCTGGAGCGAGCCACCGGTGATCTGCAAGATTTGTCTCACTCGATAGCGCACGACCTGCGCCAGCCGCTTATTGCGATCAGCGGCTTCACCCGCTTGCTGGAAAGTCACGTCGGGGAGGCGGGACGCCGCTACCTGTCCCGCATCGTTTCCGGAATCCGGCAAATCGATGTTCGGGCCGATGCCCTGCTGTATTTCGCCAACTTGTCCCGTTTGCCGCTGCAGCGCGAAGCGGTCGATCTGGGCAAGCTGCTCCGCAAAGCTGTGCAGCGCCTGCAGGAGGAGCAGCCCGACCGGATGCTGAGCCTGTCCATCAAGCCTGGCCTCCTTGTCATGGCTGATCTGGCCCTGATGGAGCGGTCGGTAGACGATCTGGTGCGAAACGCCTGGAACGCGACCGCCGAACGTACTCTCGCCGAACTTGAAATGGGCTGCGACACCGGCACCCCGGAAAAGCCCGAAACGGTCTATTTTCTTCGCGACAACGGTGCGGGCTTTGACAGCCGATTTGCGAAGGTCCTGTTTGATCCTTTTCAGCGGCTCGAGGCGGTGCCCGCAATCGGGGGAGACGGCCTCGGCCTGGCGCGGGTCAAGCGCATCATCGCCAAGCATGGCGGCAGGGTGTGGGCCGACAGCCAGGATGACGCTGGCGCGACCTTTTACTTCACGATTCCGGACTGACGCTCGGGCCCACGGGGCTTTTCTTCGCAGATCACAAGCCTGGGCGTAAAGCGAACCCTTAAGCCACGCGGCCGGGCGCCTCGTTCTTGGGCCGGTAATCGCACCAGGTATGAACGGCGCATTGCCAGCACAGTGGAATGCGCGCCTGGCAAACGTAACGGCCATGCAGGATCAACCAATGGTGCGCGTCAACCAGATACGCCGGCGGTACGCGCTTCATGAGCCGGGCTTCGACTTCCTCGACGGTTTTCCCGGGTGCAAGGCCGGTGCGGTTGCTGACGCGAAAAATGTGCGTATCCACCGCCATGACTGGCTCGCCGAAGGCGGAATTCAGTACGACATTGGCAGTTTTTCGCCCGACGCCTGGCAACGACTGAAGGGCTTCCCGGCTGCGCGGCACCTGGCCATGATGCTGCTCCACCAAAATCCGGCAGGTCTCGATCAGATGCTTTGCCTTGCTGCGGTACAGGCCTATCGTCCTGATGTACTGCTCCAGTCCATCTTGCCCCAGCGCGAGGATTTTCGCGGGGGTGCTGGCGGCTGGAAAAAGGCGCCGCGTCGCCTTGTTCACGCTGACGTCCGTTGCTTGCGCGCTCAGGATGACCGCCACGAGGAGCTCGAAAACGCTGGTGTATTCCAGTTCTGTTACGGGGAGGGGATTGGCGGCCTTGAGCGTGGCGAAAAAGGGCGCGATGTCTGACGTTTTCATCGCCAGAGTTTAGGGGGCAGCGAGCGCTCTTCATAAGACAGAACAGGGCAGCCCCTTCGACAGCCTCAGACAAACGGCGTCGGGGGTCTCCTCCTAACCCGTTCGGGCCGAGCCTGTCGAAGCCTCCTGCGTGAAGGAGTTCATTGCCGGCCGCACCAACCCTTTCCGGCCGGGCGTTACCATCCATGTCACCGACCAACTCACCTGTGCCAAGACCATGCCGCTGCAATTTGCCGATCGCCTGAACAACGTCGAAACGTCTGCCATCCGTGAACTTTTCAAGCTGCTGGGCAAGCCCGGCATCATCAGTTTTGCGGGAGGCTTTCCGGACAGTGCGATGTTCGACGTCGATGGCATCCGCGAAGCAGTCAACCAGGCACTGACCGACGAACCGGGCGGCGCCTTGCAGTACGGTGCAACGGAAGGCTATGAGCCGCTTCGCGAGCAGCTGGCCGCTTTTATGGCCAGCAAGGGCATAGCGACGACGCCGCAGGGCCTCATCGTGACCACCGGCAGCCAGCAGGCGCTCGATCTTCTGGGCAAAACGATGATCGACCCTGGCGACAAGGTGATTGTCGAAGGTCCGACTTTTCTGGCGACCATCCAGTGCTTTCGTCTTTACGGTGCGGAGCTGATCAGCGCGCCGGTCGATGCCCATGGTGTCGATACCGACGAACTCGAAAAACTCATCGCCGAACACAAGCCCAAGTTCGTCTACCTCATTCCCACGTTCGGCAACCCGAGTGGTGCGCTGCTCGATCTGGAGCGGCGAAAGAAAGTGTTGGCACTTGCGGTGAAGTACCAGACGCTGATCGTCGAGGACGATCCCTACGGGGACCTGTATTTCAATGCGGCGCCCCCTCCCAGCATCATGGCCCTGTCGGCAGATGTGCCCGGTAGCCGCGAATGGATCGCTTACTGCGGGAGCATGAGCAAGGTCTTGAGTCCGGGCCTGCGGGTCGGCTGGATGCTGGCTCAACCCGAGTTGCTCGCCAAGGCGACCATGTGCAAGCAGTTCAGCGATGCACATACCAGTACGTTCGCGCAAGCAACCGCCGCCCGCTACCTTGCCTCGGGACGAATGCCCGCCACGCTGGCACTGGTGCGAAAAACCTACGCCGAACGCGCCCTTGCAATGGGATCAGCCATCCGGCGCGAACTGGGCGACGCGGTCGAGTTCACGCAACCCGAGGGCGGCTTGTTCTTCTGGGCTCGTTTGACGGGCGCTGGGGGCAAAGTCCGAGAGGCCGGTGAATTTGCCAGGCGCGCCATCGAACAAGGCGTTGCATTTGTGCCGGGAGCCCCGTTCTATGCCCGCGATGCGGATCTTGCCACCTTCAGACTGAGCTTCGCCACGGCAAACGTAGCGAAAATCGAAGAGGGCATCGGAAGGCTCGCCAAGGCGATCGGATAGTCCAGAAAATCAGGCAGCCGGTCGCATAATTGCGCAAAAAACCGGGAGTCTCTGGAAGACACGACAACGTAAAAGCGGCCGGTAATACCGGCCGCTTTTAACAAAGCTTCAAGTGAAGCGAAGGACTCGTCGAGGTCAGAGCTTGTCGATACCGTCCTTGACGTTTTCCTTCACGTCGCCGACGCCTTTCTGGATTTTGCCTTCCTGCTCGCGGGCGTGCCCTTTGGCCTCCTGCTCACGGCTACCGACCAGCTTGCCAGCCTGCTCTTGGATTTCTCCTGCAACTTCTTTCGCAGCGCCTTTGACTTGGTCTCGGTTCATGATGTGCCTTTCAGTGCAATCTGGAAAATTCCAGAACCGAACTTAGCGAGAGGTCTGGCCAACCTGCGCCATCATTAAGCTGAGTTTCGCGTGGTTTTTCGCCTACGCTGCAAGGCCCTGCAACCCGGCGGTAAGGTGATGCCTCTGCATTACTGCGGCTTGCCGGCACGCGGCGGTGAAATGTTCACCACGATATTGCCAATCTCGCGCCCGCTCTCGACCGCCGCATGTGCGCTCGCGATGTCGTCGAGCGTGAAGGACAGTCCCAGACCGTGCTGAAGCTGCCGCCCCTGCAGCAGCTCGGTCAGGCGCGCGATTGCTGCGCCCCGGTCGGCTGGCTGCAAGTCGTAGACCAGAAAGCACTTGATGCCCAGCGAACTCCACAGCATCGTGCGGAAGTTGATGGCGATTTCGCCGGGAGAGTTGGAGCCATAGCAGACCAGCAGGCCGTGCGGTGCCAGCACACCAGCTGGCAGGAGTTGCGAGGTGCTCGAGAGGTCCATATCTATGATGGCGTCGGCGCCGCGCCCGCCGGTAAGCTCCTTGACGCGTTCGGCGACGGGCTCTGCCTTGTAATAGATCACGTCGGCTACTCCGGCCGCCTGCGCATGGCGAGCCTTTTCGGGGGAGCCGACCGTGCCGATGACGCGCGCGCCGGCAAGCTTGAGCAACTGGCTGGCGTAATGCCCGACGGACGATGATGCGCCCGTTACCAGCACCGTCTTGCCTGCCACGTCGCCCGCGAGCCGCACCGCCTGCACGGCCGTGAGCGCCGGAATACCCAGGCATGCTCCTTCGGCAAAGCTGGTGCCGTCGGGCAGAGCCACCGCCTGGGCCGAAGGCAGCACCACGTATTCGCTCGCGGTACCCATGGGGCGCTGCCACTGAGCGTTCCAGGTCCAGACACGTTCTCCGAGGCGCGACGCCGCCACGCCTGCGCCCACCTGGTCGATGACGCCAGCGCCGTCGCTGTGCGGAACGACGAAGGCCGACGTGAGCGGCTTGTTGCGGCGCGACTTGACGTCGGAAGGGTTGACGCCAGACGTCGCCATGCGGATGCGCACCTCACCCGGGCCGGGCGTCGGGTCGGGCAATTCGCCGACGACCAGGACGTCGCGGGCTTCACCGTTTTTTTCATACCAGGCTGCGCGCATGAGCTTCCTCTTGTCTTGTCTTGTTGTGTTGCTAAGTTGGCTAAGTTGGCTAAGTTGAAATGTCAGTCGGCAATGATGCCGCAAAAAGACCTTGGGCCGGGCGGGAAGGGCCGGTGGTTATGGCGTGCGACACGTAAACTCGTTGCATGACTTGCAAGTTTGTCGATTGCCGCTGTTTTTCATTGAACCACCCCGATTTCGAAACCCCGACTCTTCTGACGCCATCCCGGCCGGGCATCGCCTCGGCAGCATGAGCGACGCTCACGCCAGGCTGGCTCCCGAGACCCGGCGCACCATCTTTCTGTTGTCGCTGGGCACTTTTGCCAGCATGGCCTCGCAGCGCATTTGCGACGCCATGCTGCCCGAGCTGGCGCGCGTCTTCAATTCGAGCCTGGCGCAGGTGGCGCAGGTCGTTTCGGTCTTTGCCATCACTTACGGCGCTGCGCAGCTCTTTTATGGCCCGCTGGGTGACCGCTTCGGAAAATTCCGCGTGATCACCTTTTGCACGATGGCCTGCAGCATCGGCTGCGTGGTCGCGGCAAGTGCCGTCGGCCTGGACATGCTGATTCTTGCGCGCTTTCTCATGGCCTTGTGCGCGGCGGCCCTCATTCCATTGACGTTGGCCTGGATGGGAGACACCATCCCGTCCGACCAGTTGCAGGAAATGCTCACCCGCACCGGCCTGGGCACCACGCTCGGCATCGTCGGAGGTCAGCTGGTCGGCGGCATCCTCACCGACACCCTGGGCTGGCGTTGGGCATTCGTCTTTCTGGCACTACTCTTCGGCGTCGTCGGATCGCTGCTGTTTGTCGATTGGCGCAGGCAGGCCGCGCGGCAGCAGGAGGGGGCGCCTAGCCATGGCACGGCAAACGGCCAGGGCTTCATCCGGCGTGCGATTGCCATTGCGACAGGACCGTGGTCCCGCCAGATCCTCATCCTGGCCGTGATCGAGGGGGCCTCGAGCTTCGGGGTACTGGCAATCTGGGCTTCGCACCTGCACAACACGCTGGGCTTGTCGATCGCCGCATCAGGCGCCATCGTGGCCCTGTTCGGCATGGGCGGCGTTCTCTACATGATGGTGGGTCGGCCCATCATCCGCCGTCTCGGCCAGTGGCGGCTGGTCGTGGTGGGCGGATCACTTTTGGGCGTTTGCGCCCTGGTGGTCGCCTACGCGCCGCACTGGCTGGCGACGGTGCCGGCCAGTCTGCTGGCCGGATTCGGGTTTTTCATGTTCCACAACACCATGCAGACCTCGGCCACGCAGATGGCGCCGGGCGCGCGCGGAACGGGCGTGTCACTCTTTGCCTCGTGCCTGTTTCTCGGTCAATCGTTGGGTGTCGTGCTCGCTGCCGGACTCATCGACCGCCTGGGTACGGCGAACGTGGTTGCGCTCGGTGGCGTAGTGATGGCGCTGGCATCAGCCTATTTTGCATGGGCGCTCAAGCGCCACCATCGGCTGGCGTAAGGGTCCGACTCAGATCCCCGCCTCCGAAACCAGCACAGGCTTGTCACGGTACACGTCAGGCAGCACGGCCTTCAGGTTGGCGATTTTGGGCAGGTCGTACCGCGCAATATAGGGCTGTCGTGGATGTTTGGTAGCGTAATCCTGGTGGTAGTCTTCGGCCGGATAAAAAGCCAGCGGCGTGCCCAAGGGCGCTAGCTGCGTGACGATCTTCGCGGGAAAAACTTTTGCGGCGTCGAGCTGGGCGATGTAGCGCTCGGCGATCTGCTTCTGGCTCGCGTCTTTGTAGAAGATTGCAGAGCGGTACTGGGTACCTGTGTCGGGACCCTGCCGGTTCAGCGTGGTCGGGTCGTGCGCCACCGAAAAGTAGATCTGGAGCAGTTTGCCGTACGAGATCTGTTTGGGGTCGTAGGTCACTTTCACCGCTTCGGCATGCCCCGTCAGTCCTGAGCCGATCAGCGCATAACGCGCGCTGGCCTTGCTGCCGCCTGCATAGCCGGAGACCGCGTTGAGCACGCCGCGCGTGTGCTGGAACACCGCCTGCACCCCCCAGAAGCAGCCGCCGGCAAAGACAGCGGTCTCGCGCGCCGGTTGCACTGCCACCGGCTGATCCATCGCGGGTGGCGGAAGCTTCACTGCTGTCTCTGCAGCCTGGCTGATGCCCATGCCGCCAAAGGCCCATGCCAGCGCGAGTGCGGCAGTACCCGCGCCGAGGAGGGAAGTTGTCTTGATTCGCATGTCACACCGCCTTGAAGTCGAGGGCCGCGCCGTTGATGCAATAGCGCAAGCCGGTGGGCTGAGGCCCGTCGTTGAACACATGGCCTAGTTGGCCGCCGCAACGGCTGCACAGAACTTCGGTCCCGAGCATGGGATGGCTCGGGCCTTTTTCGGTCACGGCTTTCGACATGGGTTGCCAGAAGCTTGGCCACCCGGTTCCGCTGTCGAACTTCCGGCCGGAAGAAAAGAGCGACTGCGCGCAACCGGCACAGCGGTAAATGCCTGCCCGCTTTTCCTTGTCCAGCGGGCTGGAGAAGGGCGCCTCGGTGTCCGCATGGCGCAGTACCTGGTAAGCCTGCGGAGCCAGCAATCTCTTCCATTCGCTGTCCGGTTTGACCACGGCGAAGGACGTTGCGGCGAATGCGTGGGAGGGGCGTAGCGCCCACAGGGGAAAAGCTAGCGCCAGGGCGCCCGAACCCAGGCCGAAGAACGCTTTGCGGCGTGTCGCCTGGTCGGCAGAAGCAGCTGGATTTCTCGATGGCATGGCCAGAGGAAGTGCCGGAAGTGCAGGAAGGGGCGGAAGGGCGGAAAGTGAAGGCCTGAGCTGCATGACCGTCTGACGCCGTGATGGCAGGCTTGGTTCCCGCTGATGGGTACATTTGGACGAATTCCGGCAGCACGGCAAAATCCTGATTCCGGCATGGACCGGGTCGACCATGTCTTCTCCGAAACCTCGTAAACCGCCCGCAACACCGCGCAGCCACCACTACCACGTCTATGTCATCGAACTGGGCGACGAGGTCTGGAACGCGGCGCGTTTTCGCCGGGCCAATCCCGGCTATGCGCTAGGCAAGCCCTTTGTTTACGTGGGCATGACCGGGCTCGATCCGGACCTGCGCTTTGACAAGCACAAGGCGGGCATCCAGTCGAACAGCTACGTCATGCGTTATGGCATCCAGCTGCTGCCGCAGCTTTATGAACGCTACAACCCGATGCCTTATGCGGCCAGCGCGCGACATGGAGGTCGAGCTGGCGATTGCGCTACGAGAGCGGGGTTTTGGTGTCTGGCAGGCTTGAGGAAGACTCCAGACGCCAGCCCTTGCGCGCCGCTGCTGAGAACCGCCACTGCGTCGGGTCGACATTCAATACGGCAGAACAAAACCATTGCGCCCGGCGTTCAGCCGCAGTGCCGTGGGCTTGCCGGCAACTTCCTGGGCAAAGACGGAAACGCTTGCGCCAGGAACGAGCAGGCTGCGGTCACCGGGGCGCGAGGTCGTCACTGGCACTTCGGGCGGGACCACCACTGTTTTTTCGCCGTCCTTGTATTTGAGCCGCAGCACGCGGCCCGATGGCGTGTTGGCCATGGCGCCGACGTCTGAGACCGTTGCGTTGGTCATGGTGCTCTGGGCAATGAGATCGAAGGGGCGATGGCCTTCATTCGAGCCGCGCGATGTCTCGGGAAACACGCTCACGGCGATGGCGCGCTGCGTGCCATCGGGCTGAGGTATCGCCGCCGTGCCAATGTAGCTGCCGGGCTGGATGTCTTCGAGGCGGATGGGTACCACTTCTGAGACCACCAGCTTTTCTGCAAAGGCGAGGTCGACCACTTCCCCGCCGCGTGTCTTGACAATCAACGTGGTCGGCGTGGCGCTGACCACCGTCCCGCTGAAGCGGACGACAGGGGAGGTCGTTTGGGATATGGCCGTTCCATTCAGCCCTGCCGTGATGCACAGCGCCGAGATCAACGCGACGCCTGAGCGTCTACCCAAGCAATGGAGAAACTGAAGCGATCGGGGCATGGGCAACTCCGTGAAGGTGAAAGGCAGCCGAAGGGACGAGGTCAGGACGATGCTTAAAGGTCGAGGTTGACCCATTGTTGCGCTAACAGCGCGATCCTGCCGGCCCGGCGCTTGGAAGTCTTGAGCAAGGAGCCCCGGCTTGCGGTCTTTGCTGACGGGCCATGTAGTCGGGCGTCGCGCACCTGCTGCCGCTCCAGACGCTAGGGTCAATCAATGCCAAATCACGACTCATCGGAATGGCCGCGCATGGGCGCGGGCAAATTCAGGCCGTGCGCCTTCATCAAGGCATGACGAGAATTCTTGACTTCCTGCAGTCACTTCAGCCCATCGAAGCCTATGCCTTGCTGCTCGGCCTGTTGGCAAGCAGCGGCTTCGGACTGCCGCTGAGCGAAGACATTCTGATCCTCGGCGCCGCTGCGCTCACGTTGCGCGGGATCATTGAGCCATGGCCGCTCGTAGCTGTTGCGTGGTGTGGAATATTGATGGCCGATACCCTTGTTTTTCACTGGGGCAAGCGCTTCGGCTCTCGCTTGCTGGAGCATCGGTGGCTGGCCCGATGGATCACCCCAGACCGCCTCGAGGTCCTGCAGCAACGCGTGCGGCGGTATGGCCCGGCAACCCTCTTTCTCGTCCGGTTCATGCCGGGCTTTCGTTCGCCCGTGCTGCTGGCGGCCGGATCGCTTCAATTGCCTTACCGGTCGCTCTTCATCTGGGACGGCCTTGCGGCCTGCGTGGAACTGCCGCTGCTCGTCTGGGGCGTTCGGTACCTTGGAGGACGCTGGGAGGAAATCCTCGACCTTGCCCAGCGTTTTCAACAGGTGCTGCTGCCGGTGCTCGTGCTGGTCTTGTTCGGCGTCTGGCTGTGGCGGCGTGCAAGGAGGAGAGATCACGCGAGCAGACCAGACTGGTGAATTCGCCGGGGGATTCGAAGGCCTCCTGCGTATGGCCTAAAGTCGAGCGATGCGCAAACGAAAAGTCAAGTTCACTCCGCTCGATCAGCTTTTCAAAAGTTCCGGCTCGTTCATAGCGCTCGGATTGATCCTCCTGTTCATTCCCATGCTTAAAAGTCTCAGGACGCTGGGTTGGATGGCGCTGGTTTTCGGCCTTGTAGCGTTGATTCTTCCGATGATGATCAAGGCACGCAACAAGCGTGCTGACAAGCTGCAGATTCCCGAAGGTCCGACCGGAGGCTTGGCGAAGCCACCGACGTCCGGTCTAACAGGCGAGAAACGGCTGACGCGTGAATCAAAGTTCGAGCCAGACACCAGCGCACCTGCTGCGAAACAGGAAGCGTGGAGTGCGCTTGTGCTGCAGGGCATCGAATGGCGGCGCTTCGAGGCCGTCTGCGAAGCTCTTTTTGAGCAGGCCGGATTCACGACTAAATCTCAATCGCACGGGCCGGACGGCGGCGTTGATATCTGGCTTTTTTCTCGGCACGCTGAGGGCGCAGTCGCGATCGTCCAGTGCAAGCATTGGCTGACCCGCCCGGTCGGCGTCAAGGAAGTGCGGGAATTCCTGGGGACGATGGCTAGCAACCAGCTGAAGCGCGGAACCTTTGCAACCAGTTCGACCTTCACCCACGACGCACTCGAGTTTGCGAAGAAAAACGGCATTAACTCCGTGGATGGAGTGGGTCTGCTGACCTTGATCGCCAAGCGAACGCAAGAGCAGCAAAGCCACCTTCTCGCGACCGCCTATGACGGGGAATACTGGCGTCCGACATGCCCAAGCTGCGGCATCAAGCTGCTGGAACGGGGCAAGGCGCGAAAGTTCTGGGGTTGCGCCAACTTCCCTCAATGCAAGACGCAAATCTGGCAGGCCAAAGGGGCGTGAGCTCGTCTTGAGCGCCTAGCCCGACATCGGCCCCCGTGAGTTGGCAAATTGTTCACTTGCCGCCAAGTTCGCGCACGCGGTCAGAGTTAGTCGTGCTGTGCGAGCCTTTCAGATGCATCTCTACATCGGCGGCCTGGCTGCCGACGGTCTGCACGGCTTGCCGGATCTGTTCGTGAGAGGCGTCGAGCTTGTGCGCCCATTGATCGAGGGCAGCGGGGTTGTCGATGTCGATTCGGTCGGGCTCTTCGCCGGGGTGCGGGTTCATGCACGTCTCCTCTGGTTTCAGAATGAAGACGCTAGCGGTTTGCCTAGCGGCAGGCTGTAGGCGGTTGCCGCTAACGGCCGCGTACGGCGGCTGTCACGCCGCTTTGGGTGTCACCGGGCGGCGGGCAGAACGTTTGATGCCAAGCAGTTTCATCGCGTTGCCCCCCAGAATCTGCGCCTGAACTTCAGAGGTGAGCCCGGGTGCGCGCTGCACCAGCCCGACCGGGTCTTCGTCGCCCATGTCGAATGGATAGTCACTGCCCATCATCACGTGGCTGGCGCCGAACTGCTCCACCAGATCGCTGATGAGGCGCGGGTTGAACGTGACGGTATCGAAGTAGAACTTCTTCAAGTAGCTCGACGGCTTTTTCTTGATGAAGGCCTGCGCGTCGGGGCGCACTTTCCAGCCGTGGTCCATGCGCGCGTGGGCCATGGTCATGTAGCCGCCGCCATGCGGCACGCACACCTTGAGCTTAGGAAAGCGCTCCATCACGCCGCCGAAAATCAGGTGCGACACCGCCAGCGTCGACTCGACCGGGTTGCCGATGAAGTTGTTGAAGTAATGCTCGGTCATGCGCTCGCCCTGAGTAAAGCCCATGGGATGCAGGAACAGCATGGTGCCCAGCGCTTCAGCCTTGGCGAAGAATTTGTCGAGTCCCAGGCGCTTGTCTGCCAGGTCCACGCCGTTAACGTGGGTGCCGATCTCGATGCCGCGAAAGCCGAGTTTCTCCACACAGCGGGTCAGCTCGCGCACCGCCATGGTGGCGTCCTGCAGCGGTACGGAACCGATGCCGACAAAGCGCTCGGGTTGAGCCGCTACCACGTTGGCAATCCCGTCGTTGACGCCGCGCGCCAGCTCGAGGCCGAAGTCGGGCTCGGCGTAGTAGTAATACTGCGTCGGGGCGGGCGAAACTGCCTGCACGTCAATGCCCATGCGGTCCATGTCGGCCAGCCGCGTGGGGATGTCCGACAGCTTGGCAGCGCGCAACTTCATCTGGCCCATGTTGACGTCGCGGGTGGCTTGGCTGGCGTGAACGATCGAGGGCTCTTTCTCGAAGGGCTTGAGCACGGCCGCCTTGGCGCCCACTGCGGTATTGAGATAGTGGCAGTGGATGTCGATACGCAAGCCCGGGCGCGACTCGCGAGCAGCGGCGCCTGTGGCCAGGCCTTTGGCCGCCGATGTCACCTCGGTGGCGTTGTAGCGTTGCATGCGTTCGGAAACCTGCCGGCTGTGCGAGCAGTTGTCGTGGTCCATCGCGTTGCAGGTGAAGAACATGAATGCCTTGTGTTTGAAAGTCGTGCCGAAGAGAGCAGGGCGTTAAGAGTCGAGAGTTGCGGGAAATTCAGCCTGCCTGCGCCATCAGACCCATTGCTGCGCGGATGTCCGTGGGATTGGCGCCTGCGGACAGCAGCAGGGCCATCAAGAGCCGGGCCTTGCCTGCCGTCAGGTGGCCGCACGGGATTACCCCGCGCTGGATGAGGTCCATCTCCGAGCCTGCGAAGCCGTAAGTCTTGTTGAATATCCGGCCCGCGCGAACCCGGCTGCACAGCACCACCGGCATCTGCGCCATCAGGGCCGAAACGGCTTCGACGGCCGCCGCGGGAACATGCCCCGCGCCCATGCCTTCGATCACCGCGCCCGCATAGCCGAGGCCTTTCAGCGTCGACAGGATCCGCCCGTCTTCTCCGAGCCCGATCGAAACCTGTGCGACCGGCGCGATCTCTACAGGCGCGCCCTGCAGGACGATGGCAGAAAGCCTGCGTTCGGGCCGCATGAAGAGCTCGACGCGGCCTTCTGTGACGACGCCCATGCGACCCGTGCCCGGTGATTCGAAGGCGCTGGTCAGTGCGCTGTGGGATTTTTGTACCCAGCGTGCGGCATGGATTTCGTCGTTCAGCACCACGCAGGCGCCGAGGCCCTGCATGCGCGCGTCAGCGGCCACCGTGACGGCTGAAAGCAGATTGGCCGGGCCGTCCGCACCGGGTGCCTGCGGTCCGCGCATCGCGCCCGTTACCACCACGGGCTTGCCGTCTCCGGCGAGCAGGTCTAGGACAAAGGCGGTGTCCTCGATAGTGTCGGTGCCTTGCACGATGACGGCCCCGTCAAGGCCGTCAGAGAACTTTTGACGAACGAGCGCGGCCACTTCAACCAGCTGCGCAATGCTCAGGGAAGCCCCGGGCAGGCTGAAGCGCGTCAGGGCTTCAAGCTGCGCGACGGCCGCCAGTTGCGGTACGCCAGCGACGAGGCTCTCGGCAGTCAGCGTGGGCGCGATGCCGCCGGTGCCGCTACTGGTCATGGTGATCGTTCCCCCGAGGGAAACGACGAGGACGCGTGGCAGGCTCACGAGCCGTTCTCGCGTTGCTGGGCCAGGAACCAGTCGAGGATCTCCTCGCCAGTCCAGACCAGCACGCCTTCGTGGCCGATGACATAGTCGTACAGCGCTTCGAGGTGGCCAATCCGGTGCGGCACGCCGCTCAGGTAGGGGTGGACCGACACCGCCATGACACGGGGCGCCTTGGCGCCGTCCTTGTACAGACGGTCAAAGGTGGCCTTCCCGCGCTTGAGCATTTCGTCGGACGAATGCTGCTGAACGGCCGATATCGCGACGTCGTTCAATTCCACCGTGTACGGAATGGAAGTGATGGGGCCCTTGGGGGATTTCAGGCTCACGGGCTGGTCGTCCAGCACCCAGTCGGCCACGTACTGGATGCCGCATTCGGCCAGATGGTCGAGCGTGTCGTCGGTCTCGGTCAGGCCCGGGCTTTCCCAGCCGCGCGGGGGCTTGCCGGTGAAACGCTGGATTTCGGCCATGGTGTCGCGAATTGCGCCGAGCTGGTCCTCGACCTTGTGCATGGGGCGTTGCACCAGGCCGTGGCCCATGAATTCCCAGCCTGCTTCAAGCGCTGCCGTGCAGACTTCCTCGTACATGCGGCAAGTCGCGCCATTGAGCGCGAAAGTCGCCTTCATCTTGCGGTCGCTCAGAGCCTCGAGAATGCGCCAGAAGCCCACGCGCATGCCGTACTCGTGCCACGACCAGTTGGGCACATCGGGCAGCAGCGGACTGCCCATGGGCGGCGACAGCACCGCGCGCGGCATCGCACCAGTGGGCTCCCACACTTCGACGTTAACGATGTTCCACATGACGACGCGTGCGCCGCCGGGCAGGGCCAGGGGCGGGCGCTTGACGATCGACTGGTAAGGGGCGCGTGCCCTGACGCTGCTCCCGATGACTTGGCTCATGGTGGCTCCGGTAATAGTGCAGGCGTTGCGGCAGGGCGGGCGGCAACGATGAAAAAAGGTGACTAGGGTCGGCGGAAAATTGCAGGCATGGTGGCGCTTAATTGAAGGCCGCCAAGCGGTGCGCATCAACCGCCGGGGATGATGCCGGGCGGCAGGCTGTAGCAGTAGTCGGCAATCTCGCCCGGCCGCGCCAGCCAGAGTTTGTCGCGGTGCGGCCCTTCCAGGCAATGCTTCAGGGCCTGGCGCAACATGCGAAGGCGAAAGGGTTGGCCAAAGATGTTCGGGTGCACCGAGATGTTCATCACCAGCGGGTGCCGGCGGCACTGCTCGATCATCTCGTCGAACTGCTGCACCATCGAATCGCAGAACTCGCGTGCGTCCTGCTTGCGGTGGGTGATGATCTGCGCATCATTCAACTCCACCGGATACGGCACCGAAAGAATGGGGCCGCTGCGCGTGCGCATCCAGATCGGCTGGTCATCCATCGGCCAGTCCATCAGGTACTTGAAACCCGCTTCTTTGAGCAAGTCCGGGGTGTTGGAGGTTTCGTAGGCACCTGAGCCCATCCAGCCCGTTGGCGCCTTGCCCTCGTGCGAGACGAACTTGTCGATCACTTCCTTGATGATGCGTTCCTCGTCGGCTTCCCAGAGGCCGCGGTGGTTCTCGGCGTTGGTGCGGCCGTGGCCGACGATCTCGTCGCCGCGGCGGCGAATTTCATCCATGATCTGCGGCGCGTAGTCATACACGAGGCTGTTGGTGTTGTGCGCGGCAGGCAGACCGAGTTCGTCGAACAGCTCGAAAAAGCGCCAGATGCCGATGCGGTTGCCGTAATCGCGCCAGGAGTAGTTGCGATGGGTTTGGGGCTCCCCGACCTTGGCCGGATCGTGGCCCAACCCTGCACCGAAGGCATAGCACTCGATGTTGGTCGTGAAGACGAAGGCCAGGCGTTTGCCGTCCGGCCAGTCGTAGTCCTTGCGCTCGGTCAGCGGCACGTAGTCGTAGCGGTTGTGGCGGGGAAGAAGGGGGCGGGTCACGGCGGTCCTTGGTGGCTCCAGTCTTGCGACCGGTCAGGAAAAAAGAGATGAAATTCATCGTACTCTGCCGCTAAAAACAGTGTCAACGAAGGACTCGATTTGTCCAACTATTGAAACTTTGAAAGCATCATGGCTTTTCGCATGAGCAGGCTTTAGCGCGGCCACATGGATGCGCCATATTGGAGAATACCCTTGCCTTGTACGCCCCAATAGACGTCATGATTCCCGGCGCTGGTGCGGTATCGACCCTTTGGTACCCGAAGTGATTCCATATAGTGCAACATGCAAGGCTTGTCTTGACGTGCAAAGTTCGCCGCCCCTAAGATGATTCCGGACCTTGCTGGGCGCCCCGAAAGCCGGGCCAATGTCCAACGTGCATCTCCCCCTTGCCGACGAATTCGCCAACGCTTCCAACCTGGACACCTTCATGACGACACTCCATCGCAAACTCTGGACTGCAGCCTTGTGCACAGTCGCTCTCGTTGCGCCCGCTGCTGCCCAGACGGGCGCCTACCCGACCAAGCCGATCACGCTGATCGTGGGCTTTACACCGGGCGGTATCTCCGACGTGCTCTCGCGCGCACTTGCCGCTCGCCTCACAGTGCAGATGGGGCAGAGCGTCATCGTCGAAAACAAGGCTGGCGCTGCCACCACAATCGCAGCCGCCTACGTTGCCAGCGCGCCGCCGGACGGCTACACGTTGATGTTCCAGGACATGACCAGCCATGCCATCAACGCCGCAGCCTACAAGAAGCTCAAGTACGACTCGTGGAGCGACTTCACCATGGTCAGCCTGGTGGCATCGACCCCTCTGATGCTGATCTCCAGCCTGGCCTCGGGCGCCAAAGACGTGAAATCGCTGACCGCGCTGGCCAAGGCCAAGCCCGACCAAGTGGCTTATGCGTCTTCAGGCAACGGCGCCATCACGCACCTGGCAGGCGAGTCCTTCAAGCAGCTGACGGGCACCAACGCGCTGCACGCACCGTACAAGGGCAGCGCACCCGCAACAACAGCCGTCATCGGCGGTGAAGTGGTTTATACCTTTTCCACCATGCCGCCCGCGGTCAGCCAGATGAAGGCCGGCAAGATCAACGGACTGGCCGTGACGTCGCCCAAGCGCGTGGCGACGGCGCCTGAGATTCCCACCATGAGAGAGGCCGGCGTGCCGCTGGAGATCATGCTGTACAGCGGCATTCTCGGCCCTAAAGGTATGTCTCCTGCCGTCGTCGAGCGCCTGGGCGCCGAAATCAAGAAAGCGCTCGCGAGTCCGGAGATGAAGCTCACGCTGCTCAATGCAGGCGCCGACGACCTCGCCAGCACGCCCGCCGAATTCGCCGCCCTCATGAAGGTCGAGGCGGACAAGCTGGCCAAGGCAGTCCAGCTCGCAGGCGTGGTGCTCGAGTGATCCCCGTGCGCGCCGACAGCTCGGAGGCGAGCCATCTCACCGCTTGCTGAGGTTGCCGGAGCGCAAACCATCAGCCGCGCCATACGCGCTCTGAGGCTGGTTGCCGCGCAGGCGCCACAGGGCATGCGGCTGGTGGACCTGTCGGCCCAGATGAGCCTGGAGCGCCCCACCGCGCATCGCTTGCTGAAGGCCTTGACTCTTGAAGGCATGCTGGTCCAGGACCCGAAAACGCGCCGTTATGGACTCGGTCCCTTGCTGTTCGAGCTCGGCATTTCGGCGACCCATCAGTTCAATCTGAAAGACATTTGCCAGCCTGCATGCACGGCGCTGGCTGAGCAGACCGGCGACACCGCATTTCTCTTTTTGCGCAGCGGCTACGACGCGGTCTGCATCTCGCGGACCCAGGGAAGCTATCCGATCCAGACACCGTCGGTTCCTGTCGGCAGCCGCCAGCCGCTGGGTGTGAGCGCCGGTGGACTGGCGCTGCTGAGTGCCCTGCCCGATGAGGAGATCGAGACGGTGATCAAAGCCGTGGAGCCCCGGCTGGGGGCCTATGGTGAACTCGACGCCGAAAAATTGCTGGAGCTTTGTGCGCTAGCCAAGGTCATGGGCTATGCCTCGACGGGCAACCACGCTGTTCCCGGCGTGCGGGCCGTCGGCCTGCCTATCCTCAATGTCGCGAAAAGCCCGATCGCAGCCATTACCGTGGCAGCCACGCAGTCGCGCATGAACGACCGCCGAGTGGCTGAGATATTGCCCATGCTCAAGGCCGCCGCGCGGGAAGTGACGCGCCTGCTGCACCAGTAGCTGGAGCCCCCGGCCCGAGGCCGACGGAAATCGTGACTGGCCGCAAGCTCTTCAGCGTCCCGGAAGGGAGGGCGGCTTAAACTGCGCCCATGCATCCAGCCCTTCAGAACACCTCAGCTTTCTTGGGCGACAACTGGCGCCGCCTCGTTGCGCTGGTCCGGCGCCATCCCTGGCGCTCAGTCCTGCTATTTCCCGTGCTGGTGCTGGTGTACGTACTGGTGATGATTCCGTTCACCCCCGGAATCGGTGGCCTGCGCAAGGCGAAATCGGAGTCGCCTTCTGTGCTGCTGGCTTCCGATGGTTCGGTGCTGGCCGAATACAAGCGCATCAACCGGCAGTGGGTCACGCTCGACAAGATTTCGCCCCACGTGGTCAATGCGTTGATCGCCACCGAAGACAGGCGCTTTTATGAGCACCACGGCATTGACTTCCGACGCACGGCGGGCGCGGCGCTGAGCACCCTCAAGGGTGAACTGCAGGGCGGCTCGACCATCACGCAACAGCTCGCGCGCAACCTGTACCCGGAAGAAATAGGCCGTGCCGCCAGCCTGAACCGCAAGGTCAAGGAGGCCATCACGGCCGTCAAGATCGAGATGGTCTACACCAAGCGCGAAATCCTCGAGACCTACCTCAACACGGTGCCTTTCCTGTACAACGCATTCGGCATCGAGATGGCGGCACGCACCTACTTCGACAAGTCGGCCGACAAGCTCGACGTGCTCGAGAGTGCCACGCTGATCGGCATGCTCAAGGGCACGAGCTACTACAACCCGGTCCTCAATCCGGAGCGGGCCATCGCGAGGCGCAACCTGGTGCTGGCGCGCATGGCGAGCAATGGCGCGCTGGAGACGGCGCGGGTCGAGGCCTTGTCGAAGCGGCCTCTCAAGCTGGACTTCGAGCGGCAGACCGAGCCACTGGGTGCGGCTCCGCACGTGGCGCAGCAGCTGCGCAAATGGCTCATCGCCTGGGCCGACCGGCGCGGCTACGACATCCACGCCGATGGCTTGCGCGTGCGCACGACGATTGACCTCGCCCTGCAGAAAGTGGCTAATCAGGCGGTCGAAAAGCAGCTGTCGCAATTGCAGCGGCTGGCCGACTCGGCGCGAAAAAAGGGTGAGGACAAGCCGGCCTTGCAGGCAGGATTCCTGGCGATCGATCCGCGCAACGGTGCGGTGCGCGCGTGGGTGGGAAGCCGGGACTTTTCGCAGGAACAGTTCGACCACGTCAGCCAGGCGCGGCGTCAACCCGGCTCGACCTTCAAGCCCTTCGTGTACGGAGCGGCCTTCATGCAGGGCATAAGCCCCGAGTACGCCTTTCCCGATCAGCCGGTGTCAATCACTTCTCCCGGCGGCGGCGTCTGGTCGCCCAACGACGACGCGCCCCCCACAGGCATGCCCATGAGCCTGCGTGACGGGCTCGTCTTTTCGCGAAACCGCATTACCGCGCAGCTGATGCAGGAAGTCGGCGCACCGCGCGTGGGCCAGCTCGCGCAGGCGCTCGGCGTGCGCCAGAGCAAGCTCGATCTGGTGCCTTCGCTGGCGCTGGGAACGAGCCCGGTCACGCTCAAGGAAATGGTCGCGGCCTATGCCACCATCGCCAACGAAGGCCGCTACCGCGAACCCATGCTGGTGCTGCGCGTCGAAGACCGCAGCGGGCAGTTGCTCGAAGCATTCGAGCCCACGGGCGACCGCGATCCTTCAATGCCGCGCGGCGACGCGCTGACGCTGGTCAACGTGATGCGCGGCGTGATCGACGAAGGCACGGGCTCTGCCATCCGGCAGCGTTACGGCATGCAGGCCGACCTTGCGGGAAAGACCGGCACGACGCAGGACAACACGGACGGCTGGTTCATCATGATGAGCCCGCAGCTTGTGGCAGGGGCACGCGTCGGCTTCAACGACAACAGCGTCACCATGGGCTCGTGGGGGCAGGGCGCCCGCAGCGCGCTGCCGATGGTGGGCGATGTTTTTCAGCAGGCCTTTCGCAGCCGCTGGCTGGACCGCAACGCCGAGTTTGCAATCCCGCGTCCGCGGCCCGCGCCTCCGCCCGAACCGAAGAGAACGGAAGATCCGATCACGGACGTGCTCACCAACGTGCTGGGCAACATCTTGCGGCAGCTCCGCATCAATTGAACACGCCGCACGACGCGCAGGTGCAGGTGCAGGTGCAGGTGCAGATGCAAATGCGAATGCCCTTCAGGCCGCGATCCTGAAGGGCTGCCACTACGCTTTGTAGTGCCCTGACTACGTCCGGAATTCTTCCGGCTGATTGACTCTTTCGAGACGGAAATCCGGCTCTGCCGTGGCATGTACTTTGCATGCTCGTGAATTGCTGCAGCCATTTTGCTGCGACGCATGTTCGCATCGATTTCAAGGAAAGACATCGCATGACACCCACCCGACGTTCCCTCCTGACCAAAGTTTCTGTGGCCGCTGCCGCTGGCAGTGCGCTCGGCTTTCCGGTTATTGCACAGGCGCAGCAAACCTTCAACTGGCGCATGACGAGCGCCTACGGCAAAGGCTCACCTTTCTACATGGAAGGCCCTGGCAGCGCTACCGATTTGGCCAAGCGCATTTCAGACATGTCCGGCGGCCGCCTCAAGATTCAGGTCTTCGGCGCAGGCGAGCTGATCCCCGCGCTCGAGGGCTTCGACGCGGTGCGTGCGGGCACGGTCGAGATGAACCATGCCAACAGCTATTTCTGGACCGGCAAGACGGCCGCGGCGCAATATTTCTGCGCCGTGCCTTTCGGCTTGAATTTTCAGGGCGTCAATGGCTGGCTCTACGACGGCGGCGGCCAACAACTCTGGAACGAGGTGTACGCACCTTTCGGAATGGTCGCTATGCCTTGTGGCAACACGGGCGTTCAGATGACGGGCTGGTTCAAGAAAGAGATCAAGACGTCAGCCGACCTCAAGGGCCTGAAAATGCGCATCCCCGGACTGGCCGGACGCGTGTATGCGGCGCTCGGTGTCGATGTCAAGCTGCTGCCAGGCGGCGAGATCTTTCCGGCGCTTGAGCGTGGTGTGATCGATGCAGCCGAATTCGTCGGCCCGTTTCAGGATCGCAAGCTTGGCCTGCACAAGGCAGCCAAGTACTACTACACGACCGGCTGGCACGAGACAGCTACGGTTTCCGAACTGCTGATCAACAAGGCCGCTTGGGACAAGCTGCCCAAGGATCTGCAGGCAGTCGTCGAGAACGCCTCCGCTGCTTGCAACGTGATCAGCGAAGCCTGGTGCCAGCGCACCAATGCCGAGGCCATGGAAGACCTGGTCAAGAATCAGGGCGTTATTGCCAAGCCGCTTCCGGACGAAGTGCTCAAGAAGCTGCGCGAAGTCACCAACACGGTGCTGGCCGAAGCTGCGGCCAAGGACCCGATGACCCGCAAGGTACATGACTCCTACATGGCCTACAAAAAGAAATTCGACGCTTGGTCGGCCTACAGCGAAGGCCCGTACCACGACAAGATCCTGACGGCCTGATCGCACGTCATGACCCATCCCCTTCAAAACGCCGGAGGCCCGGCGCAAGGGCCTGCGCTCGCCCGCAATTTCGTTCGCCGCACGGAGCAAGCCGTTGACCTGATCGGCCGCGGTGCCTCGTGGCTGACCTTAGCCATCGTCGTATTGATGGCGACCGATGTCCTGATGCGCTACGCCTTCAGTATCGGCTCGGTATGGGCGCAGGAGCTCGAGTGGCACCTGCTGGCCCCGTTGGTGCTGTTTGGCATGACCTACGCGCTGCTCAAGGGTGAGCACGTACGGGTGGACGTGATGTATGCGCGCTTCACGCCCCGCGCACAAGCTGCGGTCGATGTGCTGTCGGCCCTGTTTGCCGTGGTGATGGCGGGCCTCGTGATTCGCTATTCCATTCAGTTTGTCATGCAGTCGTACGCCATTCAGGAGATCTCGTCCGATCCCGGTGGCCTCACGCACCGCTGGATGCTCAAGGCGCTCATTCCCATCGGGTTCGCAGTGTTCGGGCTGCAGGCGGCCGCACAGGGTGTCAGCGCCGCTCTACGCTTTTCAGGAGCCTCGCGATGAGTCCGCAGGAGTGGCTCGCCATCGGCTTGTTGATCGGCTTCTTTGGCCTCCTCATGCTGGGGATTCCGGTCGGGATCACCCTGGCCGCGAGCGGCTTCATCTTCGGCTTCATGGGCTTTGGGGAATCGCTTTTCAACCTCCTGCCGGCGCGCATCTATGGCGTGGTGGCCAACTACCAGTGGCTGGCCATTCCGCTGTTCGTCTTCATGGGCGTCATG
Source organism: Pseudomonadota bacterium (assembly GCA_040385065.1). Classification (GTDB taxonomy): domain Bacteria; phylum Pseudomonadota; class Gammaproteobacteria; order Burkholderiales; family Burkholderiaceae_C; genus Polaromonas. The sequence goes on along the minus strand of JAZKIC010000042.1, from coordinate 73,855 downwards.
CTGGAAAAGTCCCGGCTGGCGGAAGACCTGCTCGATGTCATCGGCCACCTGGCGGGTGGCCTGCGCGGCGGCATGGCGCTCGGAATCATCGGTGTCGGGGTGTTGATGGGGGCGACCACCGGAATTGTCGGTGCGACCGTGATCACACTGGGCCTGCTGACGCTGCCGACGCTGCTGCGCCGTGGCTATGACCCGGCTATTTCCTGCGGTGCGATCTGCGCCTCCGGAACGCTCGGCCAGATCATTCCGCCCAGCCTGGTGTTGATTTTGCTCTCGGACATCATGCAGCTGTCGGTTGGAACGCTCTTCGCGGCAGCGGTCCTGCCGGGGCTGATGCTCGCCGGACTTTACGTTGCATGGATCTTCGTATACGGCATGATCAAGCCGGACTCGATGCCTCCCGTGCCGCAGTCAGAGCGTGATGCGGTGTCAAGGCGGCAACTCTGGCTGCGTGTGCTCAAGGTGGCATTGCCTCCCGTGGCACTGGTGGTGTCTGTGCTCGGCTCGATCATCGGCGGTATCGCTGCGCCCACCGAAGCGGCGTCCATGGGCGCGCTGGGTTCTATCCTGGTGGTAGCACTGGCGCGCAGGTTGACCCTGGCGGTGCTGCGCGACGTGATGCAGACCGTCACCCGCATCTCGGCCATGGTGCTCTTCATCCTGATCTGCTCGCAGGTTTTCAGTCTGGCATTTCGCGGCCTGCAGGGGGAGAAACTAATCGAAGACCTGTTCGCATTCCTGCCGGGCGGCATCAACATGGCGATCTGGTTCTTGATGGGCCTGATTTTCGTGCTCGGGTTCTTCATCGAGTGGATCGAGATCAGCTACATCGCTGTGCCGCTCTTCCTGCCGATTTTTGCCGCGGCAGGCGTGGACATGGTGTGGCTCGCGATGATGATCACCGTCAATCTTCAGACGTCCTTCCTGACGCCGCCGTTTGGATGGGCGCTGTTTTTCCTGCGAGGTGTGGCACCACCCGGCGTCACGACAAGACACATCTACCTGGGCGTGATTCCCTTCGTTGCGATGCAGATCCTGGGCATCGTGCTGGTGTTTTTCTTCCCGGCGATTGCGACCTGGTTGCCAAAGGCCATCGGTTGGTAGCGCCATTGGAGCGTCGTTGATGAGCCGCAGCGCCCTAAGGCGCTGCGGCTTTTTTCATGGTGGGTTGAGTGAGCTGAGCAGTCCAGCCCGACAAGCTCTGTCAGTCAAGGATGACAGCCGCGCCACGCTGCTGGGCGCTAATGTCACGACATGGCTGGCAGCACCGCACATGTGAAACCTCCGTCGTTCCACGCGCAGGTTCTATGCGTTGAAGCCATCCCGGAATTTTCCGCCCGGGCTTTGCCCGCTTTAAGGCGGAGGCGGCCGCAGTGCCGCACCGTTCGCCCAACAACTCCAACACAGGCAATCCAACATGCTCAACGAATCGCGAGCGCAGAGACCGCTCGGCAATCCGACCCTTCCCGGCAATTCCGAACACCTCGGGCAGCTGCGCGGAAATTTCGCTTTTTTGCGCGGCTTTATGCGGCATCCGGCCCAAGTCGGCTCGGTCGTGCCGAGTTCCAAGCGACTCAGGGATCTTCTGGTACGGCAAGCTCATCTTGCACAGGCGCGGACAGTCGTCGAACTCGGTCCGGGAACTGGGGGTACGACTGCGTCGTTTCTCAACGCCCTGCATCCGGCGGCGCATTTGTTGGCCATCGAACTCGACGCTGACTTTCACGCGCATCTGAGCCAGTCGTTGAGTGACCCGCGGCTGGCCCTCGAGCTGGGCAGCGCCGAGCGCCTGGAAGAATTTCTGGCGTCGCGGCGGCTGCACGCGCCGGATGCGATCATCTCGGGCATTCCCTTTTCTACCATGCCGGCGGAGGTGTCGGACCGCGTCGCACAAGCGGTGAGCCGAGCGCTCAAGCCCGGCGGGCGCTTCGTGGCCTATCAGGTGCGAGCCCATGTGGCCGATTTCGTGTCTCCTTATCTGGGCGAAGCCGACCGTCGGTGGGAGCCCGTGAATGTTCCGCCCGTGCGCGTCTTCACTTGGATAAAGCCGGTTTGAACGCTACGGCCGCCTTGGTGCATTCATCTCCCATCCATCCCGCAATCATCAACAAGAAAGCCCACCATGGCCAATGATTTTCTCGGACAGATCCTCGGTAGCGTCCTGTCGCGCGGAGGGGCTCAGGCACCTTCTGGCAATGTGTTTGGAGGCGGTGGGGGCGGCCTAGGCGATTTGTTGGGCGGGTTGCTCGGTGGGCGCAGTGGGGGCGTAACGTCGAGCGGCAGCCCGGGTGGCACTGGCGCGGGTTTTCCGGAGCCGGCCGCTGTGCCCGAACGGGCCAGTCCCGCAGGCTCGCCCTACCTCAACAAGACCACACTGATGGCCATGCTGCTGCCGCTGGCTTTTCGCTGGGTGCAGCGCAACGGAGGCATCGGCAATGTGTTGCAGCGCTTTCGTGAAAAGGGTTACGGCTCGCAGGCTTCGTCATGGGTGTCTACCGGCCCCAACCATGCCCTCGCACCGGGCGCTATCGACGAGGTGCTGGGCGACGACGAACTCGCGGACATGTCCCGCCAGCTTGGGGTGGACCGGCAGGAAGTCTCCGGTGGATTTGCCGAAATACTCCCGGAAGTCGTCAACCAGCTGTCGCCACAGGGCGAGGTCGAGCCCGATGCCGACGACAGGCTGAGCGGTGGAGCTGCCAGCCTGGACCGTTTTTTCAACGAGATTCACGGTCGTTGAATGTTCGCCTTCGGGGGGCATTTCTGATTTACGGAGGACCCTGGGTCAGCAGGGTCAGCAGGGTCTGCGGCGGAAGCGGCATGCCGCGCCGTTTCATTTCTTCGCGCGCGCGGTCCGGCCGATCGGTCACCAGGCCGTCGACACCCATATCGATGAAGTAGCCGATAGGCCGCGCCTCGTTGATGGTCCAGACGAGGACCTTGAGCCCCAGGCTTTTGGCTTCGGCGACGAGTGAAGGTGTAAGGTCGCCGCCACTGACTGACCACGTATGCCCACCTGCCGCCTTGACCATGCGCGGCACCGAGCCATGCGCGGCGTAGGCAATCCCGGCCGTCCACGGAGAGGGTGCTGCGCCTCCTGCCTGAATGTTGTCGAGAAACCGGTTTTGCGCACTCAGGTAAACCGTAGGAATGGCGGGGGCCTCCCGCTGCGCCAGCTGAAGGCTCCGCCAGTCGAAGGACAGCAAGGATGAACGCGAAGTCATGCCGGCAGCCTCGATGGTGGCCAGGACGGCACGGGTGTAGGCCGCGACGTCCAGCGTTTCGTCCGGCGCGAGGGGCGACAGTTTGGTTTCAATCGCAAAGCGCACCTGGGTATTGCCGCTTCGTTGGACGAGTTCGAACAGGTCGACCAGCCGGGGAATCCGCGTGCCGTCAATCGCCTTCTGGTCCGGAAACTGGCGTGCATAGGCGCTTGCGGGCTTGATGCGGCCCACGTCGTAGCGGCTCAGCTCATCGAAGCTGAGACTTGAAATCAACGGGCCGCGCCCGCTCAGAAATGCGCCGTCCGGACCGCGTGTGATGTCTGGATTGAGGGCGGGATCGTGCGAAATGACGAGTACCCCGTCCCGGGTGATGGCGATGTCCAGCTCGAGTGTGTCGACGCCGATCCGCAAGGCTTCGGCGAAAGACGCGAGCGAGTTTTCAGGCATCAGGCCCCGCGTGCCACGGTGGGCCTGCAGATCGAAAGCCCACCCTGCCGTGCAGCCTGCCGCCGTCATGGCAAGCGCCAAAACCATGCGCGCAAAAAATCCACGAGACGCAAGCTTTATCACGGGCGCGAAGCATTCAGCCTGCTTCTGACCGGAAACTTTCAGGCGCCATGCTTCACCTTCCTTCGGGTAAGTGGTTGGTAGCACGTAAATTTGCGTGGTTGATTCCAAGGTTCGGCCCCAGTCATTCAAAACGAAGTTAGCTGCTCAGTCGCCGTGGACGGCATTCGTTGCCGTCCTACAGCGGTGGTCCGTATGCGGTTCTAGATTGGCCCGATTCATGACAAGTCATCAAGTCCCATCCGGCGGTCCCTCAGCCGCGCCCGCGCCGAGAAACAAGCGCATTGTGCGCCGGATCGCACTGGTCGCAGCATCAGGACTGGCGCTGACGTGCGCCGCCACGCTCATGGCGGGATATGGTTGGCTGATGCGGTCTACGCCGGATGTCCAGGACTTGCGCAAGGCCAAGCTGGAAAAGCCGTCGCGCATCCTGGCCGCAGACGGGTCTGAGCTCGCGCTTCTGCGGCAGTCGACGCGCGAGTGGGTTGAACTGCCGGCGGTCTCTGCACATGTGATCGACGCGCTCATCGCGACCGAAGACCATCGCTTCAGGGACCACAAGGGCATCGACGTCATGCGCACGCTGGCCGCCGCAGTGCACACCGCCAGCGGAGACACGCAGGGCGGCTCCACCATCACCCAGCAACTGGCGCGCAATGTCTACCCCATGCAGGTCGGCCGAGCCCAGACCTTGTTGCGAAAGGCGAGGGAAGCGGCAACGGCGCTCAAAATTGAGGGGCAATACAGCAAGGACGAGATTCTCGAAACCTATCTCAACACCGTACCCTTCCTGTATGGCGCGAGTGGCATAGAAATGGGCGCCCGGACCTACTTCGGCAAATCTGCGCGAGACCTCGATGTGTTGCAGAGCGCTACTCTGGTGGGCATGCTCAAAGGGACGCGCTATTACAACCCGGTGCTCAACCCGGAGCGTTCGCGTCAACGCCGCAATACCGTGCTCGCTCAAATGGCTCGCCATGGAAAGCTCGACCCGGCCGTGGCCGACACGCTCAAGCAGTTGCCTTTGCAACTGGAGTTCAAACGCCACACGGAGCCGGTCGGACCGGCGCCGCACTTCACCCAGCAGACGCGCAAATGGATCACTGAGTGGGCCGAGCGCACAGGCCACAACCTCAATACCGAAGGCCTGGTCATCCGCACCACGCTGGACATGCCCTTGCAGGCTTTGGCCGAGCAGGCCGTCGAACGCCAGACCGCCAAGCTGCAGACGCTCGCCAATGCCGGGTGGTCCCAGCGCTCCGGATGGGGAGGCAGGCCTGACCTGCTCAATGCATTGGTGCGTGAGACGAGCGCTTACCGCGCCGCCCGCAAGGCGGGGCTCGACGAGCAACAAGCCAGTGAAAAGGTGCTTCGCAACCCCGGCCTGATGTCGGCGTTGCGAGAAGAAAAAACGCGCCTGCAGGCTGGCTTCTTGGCGATGAATCCCGCCAATGGCCGTGTGCTCGCCTGGGTCGGCAGCCGGGGCTTTTCCATCGACCAGTTCGATCATGTGCAGGTGGCGCGCCGCCAGCCGGGCTCCACCTTCAAGCCTTTCGCTTACGCGACGGCTTTCGAGCAGGGTGCGACGCCGAGCGACGGCTTCATCGATCAGGTCCTGCAGATTCCGTTGGATTCTGGTGGCATTTGGAGCCCCACCGACGTGACGCCACCAACCGGCCTGGGCATGAGCCTGCGCGATGGACTGGTCTACTCGCGCAACACGATCACCGCCCAGGTGGTGCATGTCACCGGCGCTGCACCGGTCGCCAGCCTGGCGCGTGCGATGGGCGTGCGTCAGAGCAAGCTCGATCCGGTGCCGTCGCTGGCGCTCGGGACCAGTCCCGTCTCCTTGCGCGAAATGGTGACCGCCTACTCGACACTCGCCAATGATGGCCAGTACCGGGAGCCTGTCACCGTCTCTCGCATCGAGGACCGCGACGGCAAGGTGCTCGAAAGCTTCGGTACACAGCCGCCCGAGCAGGTGCTGTCCGCCAACACCGCACAGACCGTGGTCGATGTCTTGCGGGCCGCCGTGAATCAGGGAACGGCGACCTCAGTGCGGCGGCAGTTCGGCATTCGGGGTGATGTGGCCGGCAAAACTGGCACGACGCAGGACAACACGGACGGCTGGTTCGTGCTGATGCATCCGCAACTGGTGGCCGGTGCCTGGGTGGGCTACAACGACAACCGCCTCACCATGCGCGAACCGTGGGGGCAGGGCGCAAAAAGTGCGCTGCCTTTGGTGGGCGATTTCTTCCGACATGCCATTGACGCGCGCCTCATAGACGCGCGAGCCCGATTTGCGGCGCCCGAAGGGGCCAGCCTGCAACGGCCGGTGTTGCCGTCGAGCGACGGACAAATTGCCAGCGTCTGGCGAAGCAACCTGCGTATGCGACCGGGGCTTGCTCCGCTGCAGCCTGCGGTGGTTCCAATGGATGAGGAAGGCCCGTTCTCTTCGCCCGCCGAACCCATGCAGCGCGCACAAGCGCAGGCGTTCGAGTTGCCTGCGCCGTTTCTGGAACAACCGGGCAAGCCGGGGGAACGTGGGGCAAAGGCGAAGGGTCCGGATTTCTCGGCCGGACTGGGACCGGCCATTTCAAACCCGCAGTTCATCACAGTCCCATGGCCGGACCAGTCTGTTCCGAACTCGGCGTACCCCCGAACGGATGAGGCTCAAAGCTTTCCACTTCCCTGACACGTGTTGCATTCATGAAACAGAGGGTTACGTCTTCGTGTGCGTGACAAGCGTAGTCTTGAGTAACATCTGCTACGGGCCGATAACAGTTCGGAGTGTGCAGGTGAAGGGTGGGACCGGGGTCCTGCCGTCAGAAGGCGCGAGTACAAGGACCCATGAAGAGGTGTGTATTTTGGATGATGATGGGTACGGCCAGCGCGCTAGCGCAGGACAGCTGGTTCAATGTCATCGGCGATCCCCACGACATTCAGCAAAATACCGTCGAGGTGGATGTGGTTCCCATTTCGTCGACTCCCGACGGCCTGGTGCGTACCATGCGGCTGCGTGTAAGCCGCTCCGAGCAGCGTAAGAGTTGGGATGGGATTCCTTACCGTTCTTACCTGTCACAAGTCGAGTTCAATTGCCGCGACCGGACTGCGCGCTACATCAATCTGACTTATTTCATGCAGCCGGGATGGATGGGCGAGTCGCATGCGAGCTCGACCCATCCTGCATCGCGACCGCGCTGGATGCGCTTCGTCGACATGAACCCCAACCCCACGGAACGCCTCATCCGCGCAGCTTGCCAGCCCCGCGGATGAGCGTGTGTCTTGTTGCTACGTCAGCGACTGTGACCCCAACTGCGACTTGAAGAATCCCACGGTCCGCTCCCAGGCCAGCCTGGCAGCTGCCGCGTCGAAGCGAGGCGTCGTGTCGTTGTTGAAGCCGTGCTGCGTACCGGCATATTGGTGCATGGCGTACTTGACGCCCGCTGCTTTCAGGGCTTCTTCATAGGTAGGCCAGGCGGCGTTGATCCGCTCATCCACTGCGGCCAGGTGCACCAGCAGCGGGGCTTTCACCTTGGCAGCTTCAGTCGGCGCGGGCGAGTTGCCATAAAAGGGCACCCCGGCGTTCAGTTCGGGCATGCGAGTGGCGAGCGTGTGGACGATGCCGCCGCCATAGCAAAATCCCACCGCACCAAGTTTTCCGGTGGCGTCGGGCCGGTCCTTGAGCCAGGTGGCTGCGGCCAGGAAATCCTGCAGTGCCTTGGGCTGATCGAGTTTCGCGAACGCTTCCCGGGCCTTGTCCTCGTCGCCGGGGTATCCGCCGAGCACCGTGAGTGCATCCGGGGCAAATGCCATGAATCCATCGAGCGCAAGACGACGCGCGATGTCCTCGATATGGGGATTTAAGCCCCGGTTCTCGTGAATGACCAACACAGCAGGAAGTTTGCGATCGCCCGCGGCTGCGGGACGGGCGAGATAGCCCTTGACCGTTCCCGTGCCATTGGGCGAGGCAAAGCTTGCCATTTCAGTCTTCAGGCGCGCATCGTCCCTGGACACCTGCTGGCCGGCCGCAAAGTTCGGACTCAGGGCCGCCAGAAGTCCTGCAGCGGTCACGCCCGCTTTGGCGAACTTTTGCGCCTGGGCAAGAAAGCCTCGCCGGTCGAGGCCGCCATGGACATAGGCGTCGAAGAGAATCAGCAGTTCCTGGTCGAAATCCTGGGCGGTCAAGCGAGGCGGCATGGTGGCTCCTGAAGTGCTAAGAGTGCTTAGTAAAGACGTGGCGACCCCGGAGCATAAGGGCTTGCGCAAAACCCTGCTGTATCCCTACGCCAAGGTCGGACTTCAGGGGTAAACGGAGGTGATGGCGCACTCTCCGGCGCGACCGCGGGGGGCGATTGCGGACGACAGCCTATCCCCGCCAGACGCCGCCCCTCACCACTTATTGCGCAATTCGCGCAAGCGCGTGAAAACGGTGCGGGCGTCGGGGTTAGCCGGAAGATCGGGGAAGTTTTCGCGAAGCTGCGCGATCAGTTCCGCGTTGGTCAGGCGCATGAAGGTGTTGTGCTCTTTCTCGTCCTTGAGTGTTGTGACGACGCTGGTGGCCGGGTCATGGCCCGTCACGCCGGGCAGCCTCGCCTGGGCTGCATGGTTGCCTGGCTCACGGGCCAGCGTGAACTTGAGGTTGGTCTCTATGTAGTCGTGGCCGGGGAACACGCGCGTATTGTCGGGAAGGCGTGCGAGCTGCTGGGCAAACGTGTCATACAGCGCATTGACGTCGCCGCCGTTGTGCACGTTGCCGGCGCCCGCGTTGAAGAGGGTGTCGCCAGAAAACAGTGCGGGCTGCTCGGCATGGGCGCACAGGCAGATGTGGCAGAACGTGTGCCCCGGTGTGTCCAGGCATTCGAGCTCGATGTGACGCCCGACCTTGATGACGTCGCCAGCTTTGACGCCTCGGTCCATGCCAGAAATTTTTCCTGCAGCCTTTTCGTGCGCGATGACTTTGGCGCCCGTGGCAGCAACCACGGCGTCGTTGCCACCCGTGTGATCGTAGTGCTCGTGGGTGTTGAGAATCTGCGTGATGTTCCAGCCTTTGGCTTTCGCCGTGGCGAGGCACTTTTCGTGGTCAAGTGGATCGATGGCCAGCGCTTCTCCCGTGTCCGGACAGGCGATGAGGTAATTGAAATTTCGCAGGCTGTTGTTGGTCCAGATTCGCTCGACAATCATGGGGTCTCCGGGAGATGTGGGGGCTGGGTGATTGTAGGAGCGGGGGCTACCCGTGCGAGGCGCCACGCGGCCATCCCACGGCAAAATGCAGAATCCCTGCAAGCCTGTTCCCCCAGTACGTTCAAGCCCAACCCTTTCGATCGACGATCATGAAAAGCAAGTCTTCAGTTGGCGGTCTCGTCTACTCCACGGATGCCGGCCGCATGTGCCCGCTCTGCCGTGCCGCGCTGGCTCGCTGCGTTTGCGGCAAGCGCGCCGCGGCATCCGCTTCGGATGGCACGGTTCGCGTCTCACGGGAAAGCAAAGGCCGCGGCGGCAAGACAGTGACCGTGGTCAAGGGTGTTCCCCTGGAGGGAGAGCAGTTGACCGCACTCGCACGCCAGCTCAAGACGGTCTGCGGCTCGGGCGGCACGCTCAAGGAGGGCGTGATCGAGATACAGGGAGACCACGTCGCGGCCGTTATGGATCAATTGAAGCCTCACGGCTGGCCCCTGAAGCGGACTGGCGGCTGAAGGCGAGCGCATGAAGCCGGAAGATCTTGAATTGCTCGTGACACGAACCATGCCCTTCGGCAAGTTCCAGGGTCGGCTGATCGCAGATTTGCCGGGGACTTACCTGGCATGGTTCGCTCGCGAGGGATTCCCCAAGGGCGAAATCGGGCAGCTGCTGGCCCTGATGCATGAACTCGATCACAACGGCCTGACCAGCTTGCTGGCACCGTTGCGCCGGCGTTAGCAAACCCGCAGGTGGGAGTGGGTCAGGCGCCGCCGATGGCTTTGGTGACCTTGCCCGAGCCGCCGCAATTTTCGCATTCACGACCGGACTCCAGCTTTCCGCTGCCTCCGCACAGGGGGCAAATATCTTCTCCGGTGCCGGGCGAGCCTGGCGGCGCGTCATCGCCGGGGTGAGTACCGGTAGGTAATCCTGTTGCTTGCTGGGCCATGGTCTTGTCTCCTGTTTCTTCGAGAAGACAGTATCTTCATGAGGAGAGGTTCTGGAGCCTCAGCAATCAACCTTTACTCGATTGCGGCCCTGAGCGAGTGTGAGTACTGTCAGGTTCAAGAATGGCGTAACAGCAACAATTTGTTGGGTAAAAACGCCATGTTGCGCTAGAGTCGCGCTCACAAGCCCGGTCAACCGGGCGGTCAGGGGGGTCCATGGACATACAGAGCCACTACGAAGTCCTGAGGAAAGCCGCCGAGCTGCGCCTTTCCGTACAACCGGCGCTGGACATCAGCAGCCATTTTTCCGAGCCGGATGGCCTCGTGCATGAGCTGCAATTGCATGAAGTCGAGCTGCAGATGCAGAACGAAGTGCTGCTCGACTCCCTGGCCCGTGAAGAAGCACTTCGCGCCAAGTACCAGGACCTCTTCAACTTCGCACCGGTCGGCTACGTGACCCTTGACCGGGGCGGGCGCGTCACCGACCTCAATCCCAAGGCCGTGCACATGCTTTCAGAGCACGGGCGCGAGATCTTCGGCCAGCCTTTCCTGCGTTTCGTAGCACCCTCCTCACAGCCTCAGGTAGTCGCTTTTCTCAACGATGTTCTGGCATCTACCGATGAGGTGCGGTGCGAGCAGATTGAAATGGGCGAGCAGCGCGTGGTACCGCACTACCTCAACCTGCAGGCACGAACCCGACCGGATTCGGCCAGTACAGGGGCTCAGATTCATCTGGTCATGCTCGACGTGACTGCGTTGCGCATGGCCCTTGATGACGTGGTCAAGCGGGTCTGCCCGGGAGGCTAAGCGCAGAACATCAGCCGGGCGAGCCGGTCAATGGCAGATGGCTTTGGGGTGATCCCGACGGCCGCAGTCCGGCTTTTCGCGCGGAGCGACATCGTCGAGCCTGGTGACTCGCTCGGGCTCTTCAGGAAGCTTGCAGCCAGGCCGTATGCCAGCAGGCTGATCCGAAGAGCGCGCAGAGCACACGTCGCGCAGGATAATTCCGTGCCACGGGTGTTTTACGCTCATGCCACGTCCTTTCGTATTCATGTCGCGAACCTATATTCAAATCGCTGATTGCCATCGTATTCACGGGTTGGCCTAAGGGGTCTAGTCCGGCACAAGCGGAAAATGTCGGCGCAAACTGACGCAAAGCCTGTTAACCGATGAGCTACTTCTTCACATCGCCTCCCGACATTTCCTTACAGGCGGCGTGCGAGCTGAGCCATAAGATCGCTTTACTCAACCGCAGATGCGCCTTGCTTCTCAAAACGCTTTGAAAGCAGACTGAAAGCAAGACTCCTTGCATCGGCGGCCGGAGTTCAAGAAAAGGAAACGATCATGAGCACCACTGCACACCCCTTCACTTTGCGCGGCATCGCGCTTGCCCTGGCCATGTTGATGGCCAGTACCGCAGGCCTCGCGGCCAAGCCCGACTGGGTCGAGGACGGCAAGCCGGGCAAAGGCGCCAAGCACGAGAAACAGGACAAGCACGACAAGCAGGAGCATGGTGGCAAGGGAAACAAGGCAGACAAGGGCGACCGCGCTGAAGTGCCCGTCGGCGGCTATTTCGGCGACCATCAACGCACTGTCATCCATAACTACTATGGCACGCAGTACAGCGCTGGCCGTTGCCCACCTGGCCTTGCCAAAAAGAACAATGGCTGCATGCCGCCCGGACAGGCCAAGAAATACGTGGTTGGACAGCGCCTCCCGAGCAACGTGGTGTATTACTCGGTACCCACGGCGGTCGTGACGCAACTTGGCGGTGCGCCCGCAGGCTATCGCTACGTCCGCGTGGCTGCTGACATTCTCCTGATTGCAGTCGGCACCAGCATGGTCATTGACGCGCTCACCGACCTGAACCGCATGTAATTCACACAGCCGGCCGACGGGAGGGCAGCGTAGCCTCCACGGCCGGCAGGTCCACCATGACGGGCTGGCCCGGCGTGGTGCAACCTGTGTCGCAGCACTTGCCGGGTTGCCGGTTGCGCGTAATGGCACGCGCCGGGTCATGCGGCGCGGCTGCCGGCGAGCCATCGGGCGCGATGCCTCGATCGAGCAATCGCTCCACCAGTTCCACTTTCGAGCCGATCGGGTAATTCCGATAGATCTCCTGCTTCATCGCAGCCGGAGAGCCGCCGCCGTGCAGGCTGATCACGCTATACCAGCCGCCCTGATAGCCGGCCGTGAGGTCTTCGATGAAGCGCGCCGTCTGGATGCGCTGCTCGTAAGGCACGTCAGGACTGGCCCTCAGCACTTCCGAGAGGCGCGCACCGGTTTCGGGGTTGTGGTCTTCGTCGGGGCCCGGCAGGGTGACGATCAGGCCGCCGCTCACGTAGTGCGCAATGCGGTGCATGTCGTAGATTTTCGTCGCCAGCAAGAGCTTTCCGATATTCGAAAAAACCGGGTCCGGCATGAAGGTCTTGCTGTGCTCGTCGGCTTTTCCGTACACGCTGGCAGCGACGCCACAGGCATAAAAACTTTCCGTTATCGTGATGAGCTCGACCATCTGCTCGCGCAGATGCGATTCCTTGCCGGGATCGAACCCATTGGCCTCGCACATCAAGGCCCCTGCACCAATCAGCAGGTCGCCGAAGCCGGCGCGCGCGCCGATGCAGGTATGGCGATGGTGGGTCGCGTAGCTGTAGGTGAGGTGTCCGGAGTGTTCCCACTCGCCCGCATAGAACACGTTGTCCATGGGCACGAAGACGCGGTCGAAGATCACCACCCCCGTGCTTTGGCCGAACTTGCGGCTGAACAGGGCGTCGCCGTGCTCCAGCTTTTCGCCGGGCCGGCCCGCAGGCCGCGCAATGATCGTGATGCCGGGAGCATCGATCGGGACGGCGCAGCACACGGCAAAATCCGCGTCTTCCGGGCCCATGTTGCGGCAGGGCATGACCAAAAGCTCGTGGACATACGGCGCCCCGGTCACGATGGCCTTGGTGCCCGAGATCACGATGCCGCGCTGGCCGTTGTGCAGGGCGCTGCGCTCGACGATGTGCAGGTAGCTGTCGACATTGGCCTGCTCGTGCGGGCGCTTGCTGCGGTCGCCTTTGGCATCCGTCATGGCAATACCCAACGTGAGGTCCTGATCCTGGACGCGGTGCAGGTAATTGAGAAACCGCGCCGTTTGTTCGGTGCTGCCGCGCGCGTCATCGATACGTGCGCTGACCTGCCCGATGGCGTTCATCGCATCGTGCACCAGGTAACGCTGCGCGCAACCCGTTTCCTGGCAGACCAGCCGTACCGCTTCAAGCTTGTTGAGCAGGTCGCCACTGCTGGTGTTGATGTGCGTGAGCCGGTTCACCAGCTTGCCGCTGGTGTGCTGCACCGCTGTCATCAAAGGGGCATAGCGGGGCTTGAGCGCATAGTCATACGTGAGCGCGATGGCGTTGACGCCCGGTGCAAATCCCGGCTCGTCCGCCACACTTTCAACTACACGGCCATCCAGGAAAATCTTGGGCTTGTAACGGCGAAGCGATTCGCGAAAGTCCTGACCGGACATCAGGTGGGACGTGGTCGCGGAAGCATTCATGGGCATTTTTCCATTCGTCAAAAATTCATTTGAACACTCTTCAGTGGCGCTACTTCGCCGCTTTTTCGCCGCTTCTTCTCCGCGTCTTTGCCGTCTCAGGGCAGCGCAGAGCCTGGCGGGCTGAGGAATCAGCTGAGCAGTGCGGCATTTCGCTTGGCTTATATTAAGACGAGGCAGGCAAGGCAGTACGCTTGCGGCAACGCATCTGGCCACGCCACCGCCTTTGAACGCCTCCAGCGAACTCAGAAAGACTCACATGCTTCTCGATGCCGATGACTGCCAGCTAGTCCTGATCGACTACCAGACCCGGTTGATGCCGGCGATTTTCGAGCACGAGCGCGTGCTCGCCAATGCGTTGCGGCTGGCGCAGCTTGCCAGGCAGTTCGAGGTCCCGGTTTGGGGGACGGCGCAGAACCCGTCGAAGCTGGGCGACAACGCCCCCGAGTTGCACGCAGCCATCGCCGACGCGGGTGGGCGAGTGTTGTCCAAGATGCACTTCAGCGCCGTGGCGGAAGGCCTCGGGGATTGGCTTAGGCCCCCCGCGCGAAAGGCCGCTGGCGGCAACTCCCGCAGCTTGCCCAAACACCTGCAAAAGCCTGCCGTCCAGGAAGAACCGGGCCGCAGCACCCTGGTGCTGGCCGGCTGCGAAGCCCATGTGTGCCTTTTGCAGACGGCTCTTGAATTGCTCGAGGAAGAGTTCGACGTCTGGGTCGTGACCGATGCGTGCAGCTCCCGCAGTGAGCGCAACCGGGACGCTGCCTTCGACCGGCTTGCCAGCAACGGTGCCGAGCTCGTCACGACAGAAATGGTGGCGTTCGAATGGCTGCGGAGCGCGGATCACCCCGCCTTCAAGACGGTGCAGGGGTTGGTGAAGTAGTCGGACCTTTTGATCGCCGCGCGTCAGTTTGCAGTCAATGGCGGCATCAATAATTCTGGCGCGCTGCGGTAACTACGCGGCGTCGACAACTAAAAACAGAAGGAGATGAACGATGAACGCCACCCCTGATTCCGCCACCAGTTCCACCAGTTCCACCGGTGCCACCAGTTACGCGGACTTCTATCGCCAGTCTGTCGATCAACCAGACGCATTCTGGACCGAGCAGGCGGGCCTCATCGACTGGTTCACTCCATTCACGCGCGTGTGCAACTACGACAAACCGCCGTTTGTGCACTGGTACGAGGGCGGCACGACGAACCTGTGCCATAACGCGGTCGACCGTCACCTGAAAACCCGGCCAGACCAAGCCGCGCTGATCGCGATTTCGACCGAAACCTGCACCGAAAGAAGCTATTCGTTCAGGGAGCTTCACACCGAGGTGCAGCGCATGGCCGCCGTGCTCAAGGCCCTGGGCGTGGAAAAGGGCGACCGCGTCCTGATCTACATGCCCATGATGGCCGAGGCCGCATTTGCCATGCTCGCATGCGCCCGCATCGGTGCCATCCACTGCGTTGTGTTCGGCGGCTTTGCCAGCGGATCGCTGGCTTCGCGCATCGAGGACGCCACGCCCAAGGTGATCGTCAGCGCCGACGCAGGTTCGCGGGGCGGCAAAGCACTGGCCTACAAGCCGCTGCTGGATGAGGCGATTCGCTTGTCTGCCCACAAGCCGCAGGCTGTGCTGCTGGCCGACCGCAAGCTAGCGGCGATGGACATGGTGGCAGGGCGCGACTACCTGTGGAACGACATGCGGCAGCAGCACCTGGATGCCGTTGTGCCATGTGAGCCCATGAAGTCCACCGACATCAGCTACACGATCTACACCAGCGGCACCACTGGCAAGCCCAAGGGCGTGCAGCGCGACACCGGCGGCTATGCCGTCGCGCTCGCGGCGAGCATGAAACACATCTTCGACGGCCGTGCGGGAGAAACCTACTTTTCCACCAGCGACATCGGGTGGGTGGTGGGTCACAGCTACATCGTCTACGGACCGCTGATTGCCGGCATGGCAACTATCATGTACGAGGGCCTGCCCACGCAGGGCATGGATGGCAAACCCGATGGCGGCATCTGGTGGAGCCTGGTCGAAAAATACCGCGTCACTGCCATGTTCAGCGCACCCACGGCGGTACGGGTTCTCAAAAAGCAGGACCCCGCACTTCTCAAGAAATACGACCTCTCCAGCCTGCGGGCGCTGTTCCTTGCTGGCGAGCCGCTCGACGAACCCACGGGCCGCTGGATTGCTGAGGGCCTGAACGTTCCCATCATCGACAACTACTGGCAGACCGAAAGCGGCTGGCCCATACTCACCATCGCCAATGGCGTGGAGAAAAAGCCGAGCAAGTTCGGCAGCCCCGGCATTCCCATGTACGGCTACCGCGTCAAGCTCCTGCACGAGTCGACCGGCGAAGAGCTCACGGCGCCGAATGAAAAGGGTGTGGTGGTGCTTGAAGGCCCGACCCCGCCGGGCTTCATGCAGACGGTCTGGAAGGACGATGCCCGTTTCGTCAACACCTACTGGAAGAGCGTGCCCGGCAAGATGGTGTACAGCACTTTCGACTGGGGCATTCGCGACGCCGACGGCTACTACTTCATCCTCGGCCGCACGGACGACGTCATCAATGTGGCCGGGCACCGCCTGGGCACGCGTGAGATCGAGGAAAGCATTTCCGGCCATCCGCAGGTGGCGGAAGTCGCGGTGGTCGGCGTGGCTGACGCGCTCAAGGGCCAGGTGGCAATGGCCTTCGCCGTGCTCAAAGACCCGGCGCTGATGGCTGACCCGACCGCCTGGCCGGCCATCGAGGCCGAGATCATGAAGCGGGTCGATGGCGACCTGGGCGCTGTTGCGCGACCGGCGCGGGTGCGATTCGTCACCGTGCTGCCCAAAACCCGCAGCGGCAAGCTCTTGCGCCGGGCCATCCAGGCGGTTTGCGAAGGGCGCGATGCCGGCGACCTGACCACCATGGACGACCCGGCGGCGCTGCAGCAGATACGGGACCGCGTGGCGGCCTGAGCAGCGATCTGCGCCGGGGTGGAAGAGAAAAAGCGGCCAGACGCTCGGTGAACCTGTTGCGCTTGTCAGCCCGTCAGGGAAGCGCAACGCTTCAGTGGCACAATACCCCCTGTATCTGAAGGCCCTTCCTGCCACAGTCGCATCCGCTAATCGGTTCAGCCGTGTCTGCGGAAGGTTAATTAATCAGCTTTAACCAGCTAATGTTTCCCCAAGGGAAACGGAGGTCAGCGGAACATGAGTTCAAACCCCCAGTCGCCTGCGTCTGCAGCGTCGGTTTATGCCGCCTATCAAGGCAATACGTATCTCTTCGGCGGCAATGCGCCCTATGTCGAAGAGATGTATGAGAACTATCTCGCCAATCCCGGCAGCGTGCCTGACACCTGGCGCGACTATTTCGACGCACTCCAGCATGTGCCCGCCGTGGACGGCTCCAACGCCAAGGACATCGCTCACCTGCCGGTGATCAACGCCTTCGCCGAACGTGCCAAACAGGGCCAGACCCGCGTGGTGGTGGCCAGTTCCGATTCCGAAATGGGCCGCAAGCGCACTGCCGCCCAGCAGCTGATCGCTGCCTACCGCAACGTGGGCGCCCGCTGGGCCGACCTCGACCCCCTCAAGCGCACTGAGCGCGACGCCATTCCCGAACTGGAGCCGTCTTTCTACGGCTTCACCGACGCTGACCAGGAAACGGTCTTCAACACCAGCAACACCTTCTTCGGCAAGGAGACCATGAGCCTTCGCGAGCTCATGAATGCCCTGCGCGAAACGTACTGCGGCACCATTGGCACTGAGTACATGTACATGACCGACCAGAACCAGAAGCGCTGGTGGCAGCAAAAGCTGGAGTCGATCCGCAGCAAGCCGAACTTTACGGCTGAAAAGAAAAAGCACATCCTTGACCGCATAACCGCAGCTGAAGGCCTGGAGCGTTTCCTGCACACAAAATACGTGGGCCAGAAGCGCTTCTCGCTTGAAGGCGGCGAGAGCTTCATTGCGTCCATGGACGAACTCATACAGCAGGCCGGACTCAAGGGCGTGCAGGAAATCGTGATCGGCATGGCCCACCGCGGCCGCCTGAACGTCCTGGTGAACTCGCTCGGCAAAATGCCGGCCGATCTGTTCGCCGAGTTCGACCACACCGCGCCTGAAGAGCTGCCCAGCGGCGACGTCAAGTACCACCAGGGTTTCAGCTCCGACGTCACCACTGCCGGCGGCCCGGTTCACCTGACACTGGCTTTCAACCCGTCTCACCTTGAGATCGTGAACCCGGTTGTCGAGGGTTCGGTACGCGCGCGCATGGACCGGCGTGCCGATCCGCAAGGCCGCCAGGTGCTGCCAGTGCTGGTGCACGGCGATGCGGCATTTGCCGGGCAGGGCGTGGTCATGGAAACGCTGGCGCTTGCCGAGACTCGTGGCTACTCCACGGGCGGCACGGTGCATATCGTCATCAACAACCAGATCGGCTTTACCACCAGCGACCCGCGCGACAGCCGCTCGACGCTGTATTGCACCGACGTGGTCAAGATGATCGAGTCGCCCGTTCTGCACGTCAACGGCGACGATCCTGAGGCCGTCGTGCTGGCCACTCAGCTGGCGCTGGAGTTCCGCCTGGAGTTCCAGAAAGACGTGGTCGTCGACATCATCTGTTTCCGCAAGCTCGGTCACAACGAGCAGGACACGCCGGCGCTGACGCAGCCGCTCATGTACAAAAAAATCGCCAGCCACCCCGGCACGCGCCGTCTGTATGCAGACAAGCTGTCGGCCCAGGGCATGGGCGAGACGCTGGGCGACGACATGGTCAAGGCCTACCGCGCCGCCATGGATGCCGGTCGCCACACCATCGACCCGGTGCTGACTAATTTCAAGAGCAAGTATGCGGTCGACTGGAGCCCTTACCTCGGCAAGAAATGGACCGATGCCGGTGACACCGCCATCCCCATGGCCGAATGGAAGCGCCTGGCCGAGCGCATCACCACAATTCCCGCCACCGTCACGCCGCACCAGCTGGTCAAGAAGGTCTACGACGACCGCGCTGCCATGGGACGAGGCGACATTCCGGTGGACTGGGGCATGGGCGAGCACATGGCTTTTGCCTCGCTGGTCGCCAGCGGCTATCCGGTTCGCCTGTCGGGTGAAGACTGCGGCCGCGGCACCTTCACGCACCGCCATTCGGTCATCCATGACCAGAGTCGCGAGAAGTGGGACACAGGCACCTATGTGCCGCTGCAGAATGTCACCGACAAACAGGCACCTTTCGTCGTCATCGATTCCATTCTTTCCGAAGAAGCGGTGCTGGCTTTCGAGTACGGCTATGCCTCGAACGACCCCAACACGTTGGTGATCTGGGAAGCGCAGTTCGGCGATTTTGCCAACGGCGCACAGGTCGTGATCGACCAGTTCATCGCATCGGGTGAAGTCAAGTGGGGCCGTGTCAATGGCATCACGCTGATGCTCCCGCACGGCTATGAGGGCCAGGGTCCGGAGCACAGCTCGGCACGCCTGGAGCGCTTTATGCAATTGGCGGCTGACGCCAACATGCAGATCGTCCAGCCCACCACGGCCAGCCAGATCTTCCATGTGCTGCGCCGCCAGATGGTGCGCAACCTGCGCAAGCCGCTGGTCATCATGACGCCCAAGTCGCTGTTGCGAAACAAGGACGCCACGTCCCCGCTCAGCGAGTTCACGAAGGGTGGCTTCCAGACGGTCATCCCCGAGAACAAGGACGACGTCATCAAGAACGCCGACAAGGTGCGCCGCGTCGTCGCCTGTTCCGGCAAGGTCTATTACGACCTGGCCAAAAAGCGCGACGAGAAAGGCATCGACGACGTGGCCATCCTGCGTGTGGAGCAGCTCTATCCGTTCCCGCACAAGGCGTTCTCGGCCGAACTCCGGAAATACCCCAAGGCCACCGACATCGTCTGGTGCCAGGACGAGCCGCAAAACCAGGGCGCGTGGTTCTTCGTGCAGCACTACATCCACGAAAACATGTCCGAAGGGCAAAAGCTCGGTTACTCCGGCCGCGCTGCTTCGGCATCGCCTGCGGTGGGCTACTCGCATCTGCACCAGGAACAACAAAAAGCGCTCGTCGACGGCGCATTCGGCAAGCTCAAGGGCTTTGTCTTGACCAAATAAGGCCAGCGCTGCTGCCGAAACTCATTGAAAGAAAAAAATGGCTATCGTTGAAGTCAAAGTCCCGCAACTGTCCGAATCCGTCGCCGAGGCAACCCTGCTGCAATGGAAGAAAAAGCCGGGCGACACCGTCGCAATCGATGAAATCCTGATCGAGATCGAAACCGACAAGGTCGTGCTCGAAGTTCCCGCGCCCGCAGCGGGCGTGCTTGCCGAATTGCTGGTGGCCGATGGCGGCACGGTGCTGGCCGAGCAGGCCATCGCCCGGATCGACACTGAGGGCAAGGGCGCTGCTGCCGCTCCCGCCGCCACATCGGCGGCTGCGGTTTCGCAGCCTGCCGCGGCTTCGGCCGCACCCGCTCCAGCGGGTGGCGCGATGGCTGGCGTGGCGATGCCGGCGGCCGCCAAGCTGATGGCGGACAACAACCTCGCGGCCGGTTCGATTGCCGGTTCGGGGCGCGACGGTCGTGTCACCAAAGGCGACGTGCTCGGCGCAGTGGCCGCCGGCCCTGCGGCCAAAGCGCCCGCTGTGGCACCCATGGCTGCGCCGAAAGCGGCGGCTGCCTTGCAGCAAGTCACAACCTCCGCCCGGCCTGATGATCTGGGCGACCGCCCGGAACAGCGCGTGCCGATGAGCCGGCTGCGCGCACGCATTGCCGAGCGCCTGCTGCAGTCGCAATCGACCAACGCCATCCTGACGACCTTCAACGAAGTCAACATGGCGCCCGTGATGGAAATGCGCAAGCGCTTCCAGGAAAAGTTCGAGAAGGAACACGGCGTCAAGATCGGCTTCATGAGTTTCTTCGTCAAGGCGGCGGTTCATGCGCTGAAGAAATACCCGGTGCTCAACGCGTCGGTCGACGGCAATGACGTGGTCTACCACGGCTACTTCGACATCGGCATCGCGGTGGGCTCGCCCCGCGGCCTCGTCGTGCCCATCCTGCGCAACGCAGACCAGATGAGCTTTGCCGCCATCGAAAAGAAGATTGCCGAGTACGGCGCCAAAGCGCGCGACGGCAAGCTGGGCATCGAAGAGATGACCGGTGGAACGTTCTCCATCAGCAATGGCGGAACCTTCGGCTCGATGCTGTCAACGCCGATCATCAACCCGCCGCAGTCCGCCATCCTTGGCGTGCATGCCACGAAGGATCGTGCGGTCGTGGAAAACGGCCAGATCGTCGTGCGCCCCATGAACTACCTCGCCATGAGCTACGACCACCGCATCATCGACGGCCGCGAAGCCGTGCTGGGCCTCGTGGCCATGAAGGAAGCCCTGGAAGATCCAGCGCGCCTGCTGTTCGATATCTGAGGAGCCGAGAGCATGTCCAAACAATTTGACGTGGTCGTCATCGGCGGCGGTCCCGGTGGTTATATTGCGGCCATCCGCGCCGCGCAGCTGGGCTTCAGCGTGGCCTGTATCGACGAATGGAAAAATGCCAAGGGCGGTCCTGCCCCCGGCGGCACCTGCACCAATGTGGGCTGCATTCCCTCCAAGGCCTTGCTGCAATCGTCTGAGCATTTCGAGCACGCGGGCCATCACTTTGCGGACCACGGCATCAACGTCTCCGGGCTCAACCTGGACGTCGGCAAGATGCTGGGCCGCAAGGACACCGTGGTCAAGCAAAACAACGACGGCATCCTGTACCTGTTCAAGAAAAACAAGGTGGCGTTCTTCCATGGCCGGGGATCTTTCGTCGGTGCCAAGGACGGCGTTTACGAGATTGCCGTCGCGGGCGCGGCGGCCGAGTCTCTTGCTGCAAAGCATGTCATCGTGGCGACCGGATCGAACGCCCGCGCCCTGCCGGGCGCACCGTTCGACGAGGTCAACATCCTCTCGAATGACGGTGCGCTTCGCATTGGCGCAGTCCCGAAAAAGCTGGGGCTCATCGGCTCGGGTGTGATCGGGCTGGAAATGGGTTCGGTCTGGCGCAGGCTGGGTGCTGAGGTGACGGTGCTCGAAGGCCTGCCGACTTTTCTGGGCGCAGTCGATCAGCAGATCGCCAAGGAAGCCCACAAGGCTTTCATCAAGCAGGGCCTGAAGATCGAACTCGGCGTCAAGGTCGGTGAGATCAAGACTTCGGCGGATGGCGTGAACGTGGCCTATACGGATGCAAAAGGACAAGCCCAGAGCCTCGCGGTAGACAAGCTGATCATCTCGATCGGCCGAGTGGCGAACACCATTGGACTGGCTGCTGACGCGGTCGGCCTCGCACTGGACGAGCGTGGCGCCATCGTTGTCAATGACGAATGCAAGACCAATCTGCCCAACGTCTGGGCGGTGGGTGATGTGGTGCGCGGCCCGATGCTCGCTCACAAGGCCGAGGAAGAGGGCGTTGCGGTGGCAGAGCGCATCGCTGGCCAGCATGGCCATGTGAACTTCAACACCATTCCCTGGGTGATCTACACGAGCCCGGAAATTGCGTGGGTTGGCCAGACCGAAGAGCAGCTCAAGGCAACCGGACGCGCCTACAAGGCAGGAACCTTTCCGTTCATGGCCAATGGCCGGGCCCGGGCTCTGGGCGACACCACGGGCATGGTCAAGATGCTGGCCGATGCGTCGACAGACGAAATTCTCGGCGTGCACATCGTCGGCCCCATGGCCAGCGAACTGATTGCCGAGTGCGTCGTCGCGATGGAATTCCGCGCCAGCAGCGAAGACATTGCACGGATCTGCCACGCCCATCCGTCGCTCAGCGAGGCAACGAAAGAGGCCGCGTTGGCAGTCGACAAACGGACGCTCAACTTCTGAACGCCTTGGTGCAACCCGCCCTGGGGCCGGTTCGAGCGGCCTATGAAGCCGAACTGGCGGCGCGGGGCTACACGAGCGATCCAGCCCAGCTGCGCGCGGTCGATGAACTCGAGCGCTGCGCATCGGAGTGGGCCGACTTCAAGGAAAAGCGCTCGAACGCCATCAAGAAGCTGCTCAACCGGCCGGACCCTCCCCGCGGCGTCTATATGTACGGTGGCGTAGGGCGCGGCAAGAGTTTTCTGATGGACTGCTTTTTCAATGCAGTTCCCTTGCGGCGCAAGACCCGGCTGCATTTTCATGAGTTCATGCGCGAGGTTCACCGCGAACTGCAGGAGTTGCAGGGCACGGTCAATCCGCTGGATGAACTGGGCAGGCGCATTTCCAAGCGGTACAGGCTGATCTGCTTTGACGAATTTCATGTGGCGGACATTACCGACGCCATGATTCTTCATCGATTGCTGGCCGCGCTGTTCGACAACGGTGTGGGCTTTGTCACCACATCCAATTTTGCGCCTGACGATCTGTATCCCGGCGGGCTGCACCGGGACCGTATTCTTCCTGCCATCGATCTCCTGAATTCGCGTCTGGTCGTGCTGTCGGTCGACAACGGCACCGACTATCGCCGCCGCACGCTGGAGCATCTGAAGCTTTATCACACGCCGCTCGGCCCGGAGGCCGACGCCGAGATGACCCAGGCCTTTGAAAGGCTCGCAGAAACGCGCGACGAAGACCCCACGCTGCAGATCGAGTCCAGGCAAATCCGCGCGCGTCGGCGGGCGGGCGGCGTGGTCTGGTTCGACTTCAAGACCCTGTGCGGCGGCCCGCGCTCGCAAAACGACTACCTGGAAATCGCCAGTCAGTTTCACACGGTGCTGCTCAGCGACGTGCCGCACATGCCCGTGCGAATGGCCTCCGAGGCGCGCCGATTCACCTGGCTGATCGATGTGCTGTACGACCGCCGCGTCAAGCTGATCATGTCGGCGCAAGTGCCGCCTGAAGATCTTTACACCGAGGGCCCTCTTGCCCACGAGTTTCCGCGCACCATATCGCGGCTGAATGAAATGCAGTCACAAGAATTTCTGGCGCTTGAACGCCGCGACGTAGATACTGGACTGACATGAAAATCCTGCTTTCAGCCGGCCTCCTGGCCTGCAGCTTCACTGTGTTGGCGCAGACGGCGCCCGATGCTTCGCAGCGTGAGCGCGAGACGCAGCGTGAGCGAATCAATCGTGAGCGGACCCAATTCGAGCGCGCCTTCGACGCCGAGGAGGCGATCTGCTACCAGAAGTTTTTCACCAATGCCTGCCTGGACGAGGTCAAGCCGCGCCGCCGGGACGCGATGGCCAATCTCAAGCGCCAGGAAATCCTGCTCAATGAAACCGAGCGCCGCATGAAAGCGGCTGAACAGGTGGCGCGGACCGAAGAAAAACTCTCCGAGGAACGGCGTCAGCAGGAAAGCGCAGCGCGCCAAAAGGCGCTTGGTGAGCTGAGCGGTCGGGTGGACAGGACCGACAAGAAGGCTGCTGACCTGGCTGCCGAAGACGCGAATGCCGCCAAGCGCGCCCAGGACGCAGCCCAAAAGGAAAAGCAGGCGCTGGAAAAGCAGAAGGCCGCTGCTGGTCGGGACCAGGAGGCGGCAGCCCGCGCAGAAAAGACTCGCAAACGCCAGCAGGAAGCTGCGCGCAAGCGGGCCGAGCAAGAACGCGCACAGGCTGCAAAACGCAAGCCAGATGACAAGCCCTTGCCGCCGGCTCCCTGAACTTTCAGTCGTCGAGCGTTTCCAGTTTGACGATGACAAGGCCGAGGTTGTCTCCACCACCGTTGGCCCGCCGCCGGGCTTTTTCGACCAGCACTTCGCTGGACATCTCGGGAGGGCGCCTTTCAAGCAAGTCCCCAAGTTCGGCGTCGCTGAAGTAATGCCATAGGCCATCGCTGCACGCCAGTATCGAATCGCCGGGCAGTAGCTGGCTGATCGAGTGCAGGCCGACAGGTGGCGGCTCTTCGGTTCCCAGGCAGCCCATCAAGACGTTCGACTGGGGATGGTTGCTGGCATCGGTTGCCAGGATTTCCCCCCGGTCGACCAAGTCCTGAACGAGCGAATGGTCCGTCGTCCGGTAAACCAGCTCCGCTTCACGGAAGTGGTAAATACGCGAGTCGCCCGAATGAATCCAGTGGCAATCCCCACCGGGGAGCACCATGAAGGCGGCGAGGGTGCTGTGCGGTTCTTCTTCTGCCGAAATCGCGGTGAGCCGGATCACGATGTGGGCCTCGTGAACCAGCCGCTTCAAAGCGGCAACCGGATCATCGGTATTCGGGTCGAAGCGCTCGAACAGCTGTTGTGCCGTCAGCATGACCTGATCGGACGCCTTGCGGCCGCCACTCAGCCCCCCCATGCCGTCCGCCACAATGCCCAGCACGCAAGCTGGCACCCGCGCGTGGCTGATCAGCAGGACCTGGTCCTGCTGATAGTCACGATCGCCTCTGTGAAGCGCCGTTGAGCCGGTAAGGCGAAAACCCTGGGACATGTTTATATGAATCTAAGCTCATCCGTAGTGAGATGCCCTATTATCAAACGAACGCCCGTGCGCCCATGCTTCCAACGTCTTCTTTACGCATTTCTTTCGCCGCCGGCTCACCCTTGACTTGCAAATTTTGCTGCCCGGTGGCCCGGTTCGGACCGATTGTCCATGCCTCGGTCTGCCCCGGCTTGCGGCGGCGCAGCATCTGATGGGTCTCGAAGCCCAAGTTCGGGACATGTTCGGCCCGCACGGCGCGCTCTCCCGTGCGACTGAACATTTCACTCCGCGTGACGGACAGACCGAAATGGCCCTGGCGGTTGCCCGTGCGATTGAAGGCGGCAGTGTCCTGGTGGTGGAGGCCAGTACCGGCGTTGGCAAGACGTTTTCCTACCTCGTCCCGGCCCTGCTCAGCGGCGAGCGTGTTCTGCTCTCTACGGCAACCAAGGCGCTGCAAGACCAGCTGTTCGGGCGCGACCTGCCCAAACTGGTTGAGGCACTCGGACTTCCCGTCACGACCGCGCTGCTGAAGGGCCGGGGAAGCTATCTCTGCCTGCATCGCATGGAACTGGCGCGGCACGACCCCGTCGCATCCGACCGTGCGTCGCAAGCCGGTTTGGCCAAGATTGAAAAGTGGTCGGTCGCTACCCGAACGGGCGACCTGGCCGAACTGCCGGGGCTGGATGAACGTTCGGCGCTGATTCCGCTGGTCACCTCGACCCGCGAGAACTGCATAGGTTCTTCGTGTCCGCGTTTTCGTGACTGCCACGTCAATCAGGCCCGGCGCGAGGCTTTGGCGGCCGATGTCGTGGTGATCAACCATCACCTTTTCTTCGCGGACGTGGCGGTGCGAGAGTCTGGCGTAGCGGAGCTCTTGCCGACCGTGCGCATCGCGATCTTCGACGAGGCGCACCAGCTCAATGAAACCGGTATCCAGTTTTTGGGCAAGAGCCTGACCACCGGGCAGCTGCTGGACTTCTCGCACGATGTGCTGGCGTCCGGCTTGCAGTGGGCAAGGGGTCTGGCCGACTGGCAAACTGTGGCTGCGGGTGTCGAGCGTGCCGCCCGGGAGTTGCGGTTGCAAGCGGGCAGGGCTTTTGCCGGGACCAAGCTGCGCTGGGTGGGTGAGAGCCCCGAAACCCTTGAACCCGCTGCCTGGGCGCAAGCCTTGGCCGATGTGCGACAAGCGACCACCAATGCTTGTGAGGCACTGGATACCGTCAGTGAGATTGCTCCGGATTTTGTGCGATTGAGCGAGCGCGGGCAAACGCTCGTTTCCGCATGCGAGCAGTTCGTCAGGCCCTGTGAGCCGGGTTGCGTCCGCTGGGTCGAACTGGGCGCGCAGATGCGCCTGGTCGCGTCGCCGCTGGATATTTCGCAGGCCATGCAGTCCAAGGTGATGGGTTCGTCCGAGCCGGGCGCGAAGTCCTGGATATTCACGTCCGCAACGCTCGGCGACGATGAACACCTGAGCTGGTTCACGCAGCCCTGTGGCCTGGCTGGCGCCGAAGTCCTTCGCGTGGGCAGCCCTTTCGACTATGCGCGGCAGGCTGCGCTTTATGTGCCCCGTGTCTTTCCAAAGCCAGGTGATCCGGCGCACATGCTTCAGGTGGCCAGGTCGGCGGGTTCATGGGCTAGCCGCCTTGGCGGCCGCACCATGGTGCTGACCACCACGCTCCGGGCCCTGCGAGCGATAGCCGAGGAGTTGAACAGCCTTCTGGACGGCGAGCTGGACGTGCTGGTACAGGGCGCCATGCCCAAGCGGGTGCTGGTGGAGCGTTTTCGACGGGGCGACAGCGAGGGAGAACGCGGCTGCATCCTGGTGGCCTCTGCCTCGTTCTGGGAAGGCATCGACATCCCGGGCGAGGCCCTTCAGCTGGTGGTGATCGACAAGCTGCCTTTTCCGCCGCCGAACGATCCCATGGTCGAGGCGCGTTCACGCCTGCTGGAGTCGCAAGGCAAAAGTGCCTTCAGCGATTATTTCTTGCCAGAGGCGGCTGTCGCATTGAAGCAGGGGGCGGGCCGGTTGATCCGCCGCGAGAGCGACCAGGGCGTGCTGGTCGTGTGCGATCCGCGTTTGGCCTCGATGGGCTACGGCAAGCGCATGCTCAGGGCCTTGCCTGCGATGCTTCGGCTTGAGTCGGAAGAGCAGCTGTTGGAGCGGCTCGACAGCCTTACCAGAACTTGTACCAGGCCTTCGATTCCGCTTTGAAGCCGTTGGCGACGTAATCGCTTTGCGGGTAGGTTTTCTCCATTACGCGGCGCGCGTCATCGCGCAACTGGGCCATGCCCAGCGCGTCATACGATTTGTAGAGGATGTACAGGGCCTCTTCGAGCACCGGAACGTCGCGATACTCGGCCAGTGCAGCCTGGGACCGGTTAATTGCCGCAACGTAGGCGCCGCGAGAGTAGTAGTAGCGCGCCACGTTCACTTCGGACTTGGCCAACGAATTGACGATGTAGGTCATGCGAAGCCGGGCGTCCGGGGTGTAGCGGGATTCGGGGAACCTGGCCACGAGTTCCTTGAAGGATTCGAAGGATTCCTTGGCCGCCTTCTGGTCGCGCTCGGACAGGTCCTGCCGCGAGATGGCACCGAAGAGACCAAGGTTGTCGTTGAAGTTGACAAGCCCCTTGAGATACAGCGCGTAGTCGATAGCGGGGCTGGAAGGGTGCAGCTTCATGAAGCGGTCGAGCGTGGCAATTGCCTGCGCCTGATCGCCGTTCTTGTACTGTGCGTAGGCCTTGTCCACCTGGGCTTGCTGGGCCAAGGGAGTGCCAGCAGCGCGCCCTTCGAGCTTCTCGTAGAGAGGGATGGCTTTTTCGTAGCCGCCAGAACTCGCTTCGTCCTTCGCTTCGGCGTAAATCTTGTTGGGGCTCCAGTTGGCCGTCGGATCGACGACCTTGGTGCTGGCGCATCCGGCCATCAAAGCCGCCAATGCAAAAAGGACGCCGGCGCGCTGCGCGGCGATCACAGCCGATAATTTGGTGGGCAACATTGATCGACCTTCTTGATGACTGAAACTGTGCAAAGAAAAATTATAGCTGGCGACCCCGGCCCCACCGTGCTGGAGGACGATATCCAGGATGAGCCGGAAGGCGCGGTCGAGTCCGAATTGCGCGAGGTGCAAGTTCCGCTGGAAGGCCATGGCGACCGGCTCGATCGCGTGTTGGCCGCCGTGGTGCCTGAATTTTCCCGCACCTATCTCCAGCAGCTGATCGGACAGGGCCTGGTCAGCATCAATGGTCAGGTGCAGCTCAAGACATCGGGAAAGGTCAAAGCAGGCGAGCGTTTGAAAATCGAGCTTCGCCCGACTGCGCAAAGCCAGGCTTTCAAGCCCGAGTCCATTCCCGTGGATGTCGTGTTCGAGGACGCGCATCTGCTGGTGCTGAACAAGCCGGCGGGTCTGGTGGTGCATCCTGCGCCGGGCAACTGGAGCGGAACGCTTTTGAACGCTCTGCTGGCCCGGGACGAGTCCAGCCGCCTGCTGCCGCGCGCCGGAATCGTTCATCGCCTCGACAAGGACACCAGCGGGCTCATGATGGTCGCCAAAACGCGCGAATGCATGGACCTGCTGGTCCAGCTGATCAGTGAGCGCAGCGTCGGACGAGAGTACGTTGCGCTGGCGCACGGCATCTGGTCTGGCAGCAAGCAAAAGCAGGTCAACCTGCCCATCGGCCGTGATCCGCGCAACCGCCTCCGGATGGCCGTGGTGGACATCGACCGGCACGCTGGCAAGACTGCAATCACCGATATGGCCTTGATTGATCAGGCCGACGCACATTGCCTGGTGCGATGCCGCTTGCAAACGGGCAGGACCCATCAAATACGTGTCCACATGGCGTCCCTGGGGCATCCCCTGGTGGCCGACAGCGTTTACGGCGGAAAGCAGGAGGGTGGACTTCAGCGGCAGGGGCTGCATGCCTGGCGTCTGTCCTTCGAGCATCCCCTGACGGGCGCCGCGCTGGCGTTCAGCCAAGAGATTCCCCCGGATATGGCCGCCGCAATGGCTGTGTTGGGGCTGAGCTACAATCAACCGGCGTAGTTTTCCGCTACCCTCGCACCGAGCGCCCCGCATGCAGCATGACGGCAAAGCCCCTGCGAAATTGGTCAAGCCTTGCGCCTCAGCCGCTTACCTCTCGTTCAATTGAATAGACCCGCATGAATACGACGGATGCCAAGCGCGTCCTCGAAACAGCTCTGATCTGCACGCAGCAACCCTTGCCCGTGCGCGAGATGGAGGTCCTGTTCGATGGCGCCCTGACAGCTGATACCCTGAAAAGCCTCCTGCAGGAACTGCAGGACGACTGGGCGGGGCGCGGCGTGGAACTGGTGCACGTAGCGACCGGTTGGCGATTCCAGAGCCGGCCTGAAATGCGGGAATTTCTCGACCGCCTGCATCCGGAAAAGCCACCCAAGTACACCCGCGCCACGCTCGAAACGCTGGCCATCATTGCCTACCGCCAGCCCGTCACGCGCGGCGACATGGAAGACATTCGCGGCGTTACGATCAACAGCCTGCTGATCAAACAACTCGAAGACCGCGGCTGGGTCGAAGTCATCGGACACCGCGAGACGGTCGGCAGGCCGGCGCTGTACGCCACCACCCGCCAGTTTCTCGATGATCTCGGCGTTGAATCACTCGATCAGCTTCCGTCCATGGCCGCCGGGGGCGGTGAAGTGCAATTGCTGGAGCAGATCGAGTTTGGGCTCTCGGAGCAGCCGGTGTCCGGGCAGGCGGAGTCCGACCAGGGCGCCGTTCAGGTCGGGCCAGTGAATGAAGTTCCCGAAGAGGCGCAGCCGCCTCAGCTTGCATCATCTTCCTGAAGCGCTTGTCGGGCAGCGCTGCCCGGACCGAAGCAGGTCCGGCTTATCTCTTACGTGCATAGGCAGTAAACAATGAATTCATCAGACGTATCTCCGATCCCAGTACCCGGGCACGACGCCCCCGCGGACGAAGCGCGCGCGCCGGCCGGACCGACGGCGCCGGAGGGCACTGGCGAATCTGTCCAGGCTGGGCCCGCGATTGCGGACGTCGAACCGTCGGCCGAGCGGCGCGACCCGCGCGAGCGTCATCGCAAGCCGCCACGGGCCCCGGCTGCGCAAGCCTACCGATTCGAGGACATCGTGGCTGGACAGCTCGATGCAGACGAAGAAGACCCGGCAGTTGAACTTCACAAACGCGTTCTCGCGGCCCAGCCAGAAAGCCCAAAACTGCACAAGATATTGGCCCAGGCCGGACTCGGCTCGCGGCTGGAAATGGAGCAGCTCATTCTCGAAGGGCGAATTTCGGTCAATGGCGAACCGGCGCACATTGGCCAACGCATCCAGTTCGGCGATGCGGTCAAGGTCAATGGCAAGCCGATCCGCGTGCGCATCGATCCGCCACCAGCCCGGGTTATCGCTTATCACAAGCCAGCGGGCGAGGTGGTTACCCATGATGATCCTCAGAACCGCCCCACCGTCTTCCGCCGGCTTCCCAAGCTGTTTCAAGGCAAATGGCAGTCCGTCGGGCGGCTCGACCTGAATACTGAAGGCTTGTTGCTGCTGACGAGTTCGGGCGAACTTGCGAACAAGCTGATGCACCCGCGTTTCGGACTGGAGCGCGAGTATGCGGTCCGCGTTCTGGGTGCCTTGAGCGCGGAAGAAAAAGCCCGCTTGCTCGAAGGCGTCAATCTCGATGACGGGCCCGCCCAGTTCGGATCCATCGAACCGGGCGGCGGGGAGGGCGCCAATTGCTGGTACCGCGTCACGATTTCCGAAGGGCGCAACCGTGAGGTTCGACGCATGTTCGAGGCCGTCGGACATGCAGTCAGCCGGCTGATCCGCATACGCTACGGGGCCGTCATGCTGCCCAGGGGGCTCAAGCGCGGCGCCTTTGTCGAGCTCGACGAGCAGGACATTCGGGCACTCACCCAGGCGCTGAGCCGTTCCGAGGGACGATTCGAGGGTGCAGGGCCTCAGCGCGAGCGGCCCGCCGGGCAGGGCGATCGGCAAAACCGCGGCCCGCAGCGACGGGGACCCAAGCCCAATCGCCAGGCCGGCCCGCCCTCCGAGCGGCCTGTGCCTCGGGACGCCCGCCTCCCCTTGGACGAAGATGCGCCAGAACCGTATGACCTGCAGCCCCCACCTAACCGCAATGAGAGCGGGCGCGACCTGAGCGTTGCGCCACGGCGTGACGGGCGCGACCGGCCGCGTGGCGGTGGACAGGGCAATGGACAGGGCAATGGGCCCGGCGGCCAGCGCGCCGGTGGACCACGCGGTCGCGGCCCGGGCCCCAATCCGGGTGGGCAGCGGCGTAAAGACGACCGGGGTGCCCGTAGCGACGCGTTGCCTGGCGGCAGCGCGCAGCCGGACCCGATGAAAACCTCGTTCGGCTATATCGGCGCGGAAACTTTTACACGACAGCGCCAGGCTCAAGGGCAAAGGCGCGGGGGCTCGGGCGGAGGCAGCAACCCGATGGGCGGTCAGCGTCGTAGCGGTGGCGGAGGTGGTGGAGGTGGTGGAGGTGGCGGTAATGGTGGAAACCGGGGCGGCGGGCGCGGCGGCAACCGTTGAGCCAGCAAACCCTCAACGCATCGAGGGTCAACCGGCGGCGCGCCGTCGGGTTAAAATCATGGGCTTTGTTCAGTTCGAACAACAACATAAATTCAGGTTAAGGAAAACTCATGGCCATCGAACGCACACTCTCCATCATCAAGCCCGACGCAGTGGCAAAAAACGTCATTGGCCAGATCTACGCCCGCTTCGAAGCTGCTGGCCTGAAGGTCGTGGCGGCCAAGCTTGCGCACCTGTCGCGCGGCGAAGCTGAAGCGTTCTACGCAGTGCACAAAGAGCGTCCATTCTTCAAGGATCTGGTCGAGTTCATGATCTCTGGCCCTGTCATGATCCAGGCGCTCGAAGGCGAAAATGCCATTCTCAAAAACCGCGACCTGATGGGTGCAACGGATCCGAAAAAGGCCGCCCCAGGCACCATCCGCGCCGACTTTGCCGAAAGCATCGACGCGAACGCCGTCCATGGCTCCGATGCCGCAGAAACAGCTCAGGTGGAAATCAGCTTTTTCTTCCCCGGCATGAACATTTACTCCCGCTGACCATGGCGTCCCCTTGCTTGACTGCCCCTTGGGGGACTTGTGCGGGCTGGGGGATGGTGTGCCGCACGGCCCCTGGCCGGGTCATTCCGTCAATCTGGCGATCATGACCACCAACCTGCTCGACTTCGACCTCGAAGGCCTCGCAGCTTTTTGCGAAGGCCTCGGGGAAAAGCGTTTTCGCGCGACGCAACTGTTCCGCTGGATTCACCAGCGCGGCGCGAGCGACTTTGACGCCATGACCGATCTGGCCAAATCATTGCGACAGAAACTGGCGTCTACTGCCCATGTCGCGGGCTTGACTGTCGTGTCTCGTCATGACTCGGCGGATGGCACGGTCAAATGGCTGTTCGATGTCGGCGCGGGCGACGTCATCGAAACCGTCTTCATACCCGAGTCCGACCGCGGCACGCTGTGCATTTCATCGCAGGCCGGGTGTGCGGTCGGGTGCCGGTTCTGCTCCACCGGCCATCAAGGTTTCAGCCGCAATCTGACGACTGCCGAGATCGTGGCGCAACTGTGGTTTGCGGAGCACTCCTTGCGCAAGTCGCTGGGGCGTGAAGACCGTGTCATTTCCAACGTGGTCATGATGGGCATGGGCGAGCCCCTGCAAAACTACTCGCAACTGGTCCCTGCACTGAAGGTAATGCTCGACGACCACGCTTATGGGCTCTCACGGCGGCGCGTCACGGTATCGACGTCCGGCGTTGTTCCCATGATCGAACGGCTGGGGCAGGACTGCCCCGTTGCGCTGGCGGTCTCTTTGCACGCACCCGACGATGTGCTGCGCAACGACCTGGTCCCGCTCAACAGGAAATATCCCATCGCCGAACTGCTGCGCGCCTGCACGGCTTACCAGCAGTTCGCGCCGCGCGACTTCATCACCTTCGAGTACTGCATGCTCGATGGCGTGAACGATCAGCCCGAACATGCCGAGGCACTGATTGCCCTGATGCGCGAGCATGGCGCGGACGGCCTGGGATGCAAATTCAATCTGATTCCCTTCAATCCGTTCCCGGCCTCCGGCCTGCTGCGCTCGCCTGCGCCGCGGGTGGCGGCTTTTGCGAAGCGCCTGCTGGATGCGGGGCTGGTGACCACCGTACGCAAGACGCGCGGCGATGACATCGACGCCGCCTGCGGCCAGCTTGCAGGTGACGTGCAGGACCGCACCGGCGTTCAGGGACGCATCGCGGTGCAACGGCAAGCTATGCTCGGCGGCATCAAGGTTGTGCTTGCCAAGGAGTCTGGGTTATGAAATTGAAATGGCCTCTCGGCCTCGGGATGTCCGGCCTCATGCTGGTCCTGGCCGGCTGCGCGGGTTCCGGCGGGCCGGCCGCGTCCAGCGGCGCAGCGCCACGTACCGACGTGGTGACCGAGTCCGACCAGACCGATGCCCGGCGACGCGCCCGACTGCGGCTGGCGCTGGCCACGGGCT
This sequence comes from Pseudomonadota bacterium, assembly GCA_040385065.1. Classification (GTDB taxonomy): domain Bacteria; phylum Pseudomonadota; class Gammaproteobacteria; order Burkholderiales; family Burkholderiaceae_C; genus Polaromonas. Next base: position 40,532 of record JAZKIC010000042.1, on the reverse strand, counting down.
ACTTCGAACAGGGCCAGACCGAGGTGGCGCTGGACGAACTCAAACAGGCCATCGTCATCGACCCGACCTTTGCCGAGGCCTTGAATCTGCGCGGTCTCGTCTACATGCGGTTAAACGATTTGCCGCTGGCTGAAGACAGTTTTCGCCGCGCACTCGTGCTTGACCCACGCGATGCCGACGCGGCACATAACTACGGCTGGCTGTTGTGCCAGCAGTCGCGTTTTGCCGAATCCACGCAGCAGTTCGAACGGGCCGTGGAAATTCCTGGCTACACCAACGCGGCTAAAAGCCTGATGGCCCAGGGCATATGCCAGATTCGTGCGGGCAACCGTGTACCGGCCGAGAAAAGTCTGGTGCGTTCCTATGAGCTGGATGCCGGCAACCCGGTCACGGGCTACAACCTGGCCAGCCTCATGTTGGAAACCGGCCAGCTGGCACGTGCGCAGTTCTATGTGCGCCGCATCAATAACAGCCCATTGGCAAATGCCGAGACGCTGTGGTTGGGCATCAAGATAGAGCGAAAGCTGGACAACCGCGAAGCCATGACGCAACTCGGAAACGAACTGCGCCGGGGCTTTGCCCAGTCGCCTCAACGGCGCGCCTACGACCGCGGGGCATTCGATGAGTGAAACGCGCCTCGACACGCAGACCCCGACGGCAGGCGCCCTGATTCGGCGTGCCCGTGAAAGCGCGGGACTGCACATTGCGGCGCTTGCGGTATTGCTGAAGGTGCCTGTGCGGCGGCTAGAGGCGCTCGAGTCGGACCGCTATGACTTGCTGCCCGACACCGTTTTTACGCGTGCGCTGGCCAGCAGTGTCTGCCGCCATCTCAAAGTCGATGGGGTCGAAATCCTCCGGATGTTGCCTGAACCCCTGAAGCCGACTTTCCGTCCAAGCATCAACGAACCGTTCAGGGGCGCACGCCAGGCTCAGGGTCCGTCGCTGTTGTCGCAAGTTTCCAAACCCGCCGTGATTGCCGGGTCGCTCTTGCTTGTCGCCGCGCTGGCGCTGCTGGTGCTGCCTTATGTGCAGGACTTTTTCAAAGAAGGGGCATCTGGCGCTGCGAGCCCGGCGCCGACCGGCGCGGAGGCAGCCCCCAAGACTTCGGAAAGCGCATCGTCCGCCGACACCGTGGTTTCGGAGCAGGTGATGCGGCCAGTGTCCGAGCCATCGCCTGTGGCTTCCGGCACGCTGCCGGCTACAGCGGCTCCGGAGGTTGTGTCAGCGTCGCTCCCCGCCGCGGTGATGGCTACTGCTGCCGCGCCCGCCGGGGCAGCCGGCACGGTGATGTTCTTTGCGAAAGGTGAATCCTGGGTGGAGGTTGTCGATGCCAAAGGCACGACGGTGCTGCGCAAATTGCTCAGGCCCGGTGAAGCTGCGAGCGCCGAGGGCGCGCTGCCCTTGTCGGTGGTGGTGGGAAGGGCCGACGCCCTTCAGGTCCAGGTGCGGGGACGTGCCTTCGATCTGCTCGCCATCGCTCGCGACAACGTCGCCCGATTCGAGGTTAAATAAATGAGCCCCTGCTTTCCCATCGAGCCGGCCCATCCGCTGGCACGCAAATCAGTGCAGGCAAAGGTGGTCTGGGGATCGCACGTTGTCACAGTCGGGGGGGATGCGCCCGTGCGCGTCCAGTCCATGACCAATACCGACACGGTGGACGCTGTCGGCACGGCAATTCAGGTCAAGGAACTGGCGATCGCCGGTTCGGAGCTTGTGCGCATCACGGTCAACACGCCCGAGGCTGCTGCGGCGGTTCCCTACGTGCGCGAGCAGCTCGACCGGATGGGCATCAATGTTCCCCTGATCGGTGATTTTCATTACAACGGCCACCGCTTGCTGACGGACTATCCGGACTGCGCGCAGGCGCTGTCGAAATACCGGATCAATCCGGGAAACGTCGGCAAGGGCCACAAGCACGATACGCAGTTCGGCCAGATGATCGAAGCGGCCATGCGATGGGACAAGCCGGTGCGCATTGGCGTGAACTGGGGAAGCCTGGACCAGGAATTGCTGGCTTCGCTCATGGACGAGAACAGCCGGAGAAGCATTCCCTGGGAGGCGCGCCAGGTCATGTACGAGGCGCTCATCACGTCGGCGATGGATTCGGCGGCACGCGCGGAAGAGATGGGCATGCGCCATGAGCAGATCATGCTGTCGTGCAAGGTGAGCGGTGTGCGCGACCTCGTTGCCGTTTACCGCGAGCTCTCCAGACGCGTCGACTATCCGCTGCACCTGGGGCTGACCGAGGCCGGAATGGGTACCAAGGGAACAGTCGCCTCGGCCACTGCCTTGTCCATCTTGCTGCAAGAAGGTATTGGCGACACCATCCGCGTTTCGCTCACACCGCAGCCGGGCGAGGCGCGTACACAGGAAGTGCTGGTTGCGTCGGAAATCCTCCAGTCGCTGGGTTTGCGAAGCTTTGTTCCAAGTGTGGTCGCCTGCCCCGGCTGCGGCCGCACCACAAGCACCACCTTCCAGGAACTGGCCAAGCAGATCGACGATTTCCTGCGCGCCCAGATGCCGACGTGGCGCGATAAATATCCCGGCGTCGAGGACCTGAAGGTCGCGGTGATGGGCTGCATCGTCAATGGCCCGGGCGAAAGCAAGCACGCCGACATCGGCATCAGTCTCCCAGGATCTGGAGAAGCGCCCGCTGCTCCCGTCTTCATCGACGGGGAAAAACGCCTGACCTTGCGGGGCAACCGCATTGCGCAGGAATTCCAGGTTGTCGTCGAGAACTACATACAAGAACGCTTTGGCCGTGAAAACGCAGCCGGGGCCTGAGATTACCCATGGCTGAAAAACTGTTTGCCGTCAAAGGCATGAACGACATTTTGCCGCCCGAATCGGCGCGGTGGGAATGGCTTGAAGACAAGGTGCGCCAGCTCATGGCGCGCTACGCATTTCGCAACATCCGCACGCCCATTCTGGAGCACACGCAGCTGTTCGTGCGGGGCATCGGTGAAGTGACCGATATCGTCGAAAAAGAGATGTACTCGTTCGAAGACCGCTCGGACAAGCATGGCGATCACGCGCATCTCACCATGCGGCCCGAAAACACGGCTAGCGTAGTTCGTGCCGCGGTCGAGCACAACCTGTTGTACGAGGGCGGCAAGCGCCTCTACTACATGGGCCCGATGTTCCGCCGTGAACGACCCCAACGCGGCCGGTATCGCCAGTTTCACCAGGTCGGTGCCGAGGCCCTCGGCTTTGCAGGACCCGAAGTCGACGCGGAACTGATTCTCCTGGCGGCCGCCCTATGGAAGGAAATCGGCCTGACGGACTGGCGGCTGGAAATCAACAGCCTGGGCCAGCCGGAAGAACGCGCCCAGCATCGTGCCCAATTGATTACGCACCTGGAGCAACACGCCGACCTTCTTGACGAAGAAGCCAAGCGCCGCCTTCACAGCAATCCGCTGCGCATTCTGGACACCAAGAATCCGGCCATGAAAGCGGTCGTGGAAAGCGCACCGCGCCTGATCGATTTCCTGGGCGCGCAGTCGCTCGCGCATTTCGATGCGCTAAAGGCCATCCTTGACGCCAACGGCATCGAATGGACCCTGAACCATCGCCTGGTGCGCGGACTCGACTATTACAACCTCAGTGTTTTTGAGTTCGTCACCGATCGGCTGGGGGCCCAGGGCACGATCTGCGCGGGTGGTCGCTACGACTATCTCGTGGGACAGATCGGGGGCAAGCCAGCGCCGGCCGTGGGCTGGGCGCTCGGCGTCGAGCGCGTGCTCGAGCTCTTGAAAGAGCAGGGCAGCACGCCCGATGTCCCACCTCCGGACGCTTTTGCCATTGTTCCCGATGCATCCGCACTGCCCATGGCGATGCGCACCTTGCAGGCTTTGCGCGCGCAAGGCGTGAGCATCCTGATGCATGCCAGCGCCGCGGCATTCGGCGAGGGCATGGGCAGCATGAAGTCCCAGTTCAAGAAGGCCGATGCCAGTGGCGCGCGTTTTGCCCTGATTTTTGGCGCTGACGAACTCGCCCGTGGCGTCGTGGCGGTCAAGCCGCTGCGCGCCGCACTTCCCGGCAGCGAGCCGGCCGCCCAGACCCTCCACGCGCTCGACGCCAGCGAAACCTGGGCCGCGCTCCTGCGGGCCTGAGCCGCGCGCTCGTCCCCGAGCCCAACCTACAATCAGCCGAAACCGATCCGGCACAGCGAAAAAGACCATGGCTAAACATCTCGACCTCGAAGAACAAGAACAACTCGCCGAGCTCAAACATTTCTGGAAGCAGTACGGCGACCTGATCACCTGGGTGCTGCTCATCGTTTTTGGTGCACTGGCTGCATGGAACGGCTATCAGTACTGGCAGCGCAGCCAGGCAGCGCAGTCGTCCGTGATGTACGAAGAGGTCGAAAAAGCAGTGCAAGCCGCCGATCTGCAACGGCTGGACCGCAGCCTCGCCGACATGAAAGACAAGTTTGGCCGCACGACTTACGCGCAACAGGCCGCCCTGCTGGCAGCACGCGCCTACTATGAGCAAGGCAAGCTGGAGCCAGCGCGTGCGGCACTGAGCTGGGTCGCTGCCAACGCGTCCGATGAAGGCTACCAAGCGCTTGCGCGTCTGCGCCTCTCGGCGATATTGCTGGAGACCAAGGCCTATGACGAAGCGCTCAAGGAACTGTCCGCAACTTTCCCGAAGGACTTCGCGGCACTGGTGTCCGACCGTCGTGGCGACATTCTGGCCGCGCAGGGCAAGACCGCCGAGGCCAAGGAGCAGTATCAAAAAGCCTACAAGGAAATGGACGAGCGGGCCGAGTATCGCCGCCTGATCGAAGTCAAGCTCAATGCCCTGGGCGTCGATGTGTCCAAGGCAGCCTCGTCACCCCCAGCCAGTCCGCCGGCTGCCTCCCCCAATCCACCCGTGACCGAGACCAAGAAATGAACCTGAGCCGTTTCACTGTCCCCATGGCCCGCACGCGCGCCGTTCAAGCGTGTCTGCTCGTGATCTCGGCGGCAATGCTTGGCGCTTGTGCCAGCAGCTCCAACGCGCCGAAACCCGCCGAGCTCCAGGCTTTTGTGCCACAAGTCAATGTGCGCCAGGCATGGAGCGCCAAGCTGGGCTCTGTCAATTTCCCCTTGACCGTCAGCGCCACGTCAAACGGTGTGACGGTCGCGTCCACCGATGGCTCCCTTGCCCAGTTCGACGTCCGCACCGGACGCGAAATATGGCGGGCCACGGCGGGCAGTCCCCTGGCCGCAGGTGTAGGCAGCGACGGAGAAGTAGCCGCCGTGGTGACGCTTGCGAATGACCTGGTTGTTTTCGCCAGTGGCCGCGAGCTGTGGCGCAGCAAACTGGGCGCCCAGGCCTATACGGCGCCGCTGGTGGCCGGCGGACGGGTGTTTGTCCTTGCGGCGGATCGATCGGTCAGCGCTTTCGATGGCCAGAGCGGCAATAAACTGTGGACTCAGCAGCGGCCCGGCGAGCCCCTCGTGCTGCGCCAGTCTGGCGTTCTGCTTCCTGTGGGCGACACCTTGCTGGCAGGCCTTGGCGGCCGGCTCGTGGGCCTGAATCCTCTCAACGGCAGCGTTCGGTGGGAAGCGCCCATCGCGACGCCGCGCGGTATCAACGATGTCGAGCGCCTGGTCGATCTGGTGGGGCCAGTCGACAGGCAAGGCGCGACCGTTTGTGTTCGTGCTTTTCAAGCCAGTGTCGGTTGCGTAGACGCTGCACGCGGCGGGCTGCTGTGGTCCAAGCCCGCGGATGGCCTCCAGGGCGTGGCCGGCGATGCCGACCTGATTTTCGGTACCGAGGCCGACGGCACGGTCGTCGCCTGGTCCCGCCGGGAAGGCGATCGAAAGTGGTCGACCGAGCGCCTGCGCTATCGCCAACTTTCGGCCCCGCGCGTGGTGGGTCGCTCGATCGCGATTGGCGACGCCAGTGGCTTCGTTCACCTGCTGTCGCGTACCGATGGCTCCTTGCTCAACCGGCTTGCCACAGATGGTTCGGCGATCGCGGCGACGCCCGTGCTGGTTGGAAATACGCTCGTGGTGGTCACCCGCTCGGGTGGCATCTTCGGCTTCGAACCCCAGTAAACCAGCGCTCAGCCCGTTGGCTGATCCAAGATTGTCCTGATGAAACCTGTCATTGCCCTGGTCGGGCGCCCCAACGTGGGCAAATCGACGCTGTTCAACCGGTTGACCAAGTCGCGTGATGCGATCGTGGCCGATTACGCCGGCCTGACGCGCGATCGCCACTATGGCAATGGCAAGCTCGGCCCGCACGAGTACATCGTGATCGACACCGGTGGCTTCGAGCCCGACGCGGTCAGCGGCATCTACAAGGAAATGGCAAAGCAGACGCGGCAGGCCGTGGCCGAGGCGGATGTGGTGATTTTTGTGGTGGACGCGCGGGCCGGGCTGAACGCCCAGGACCATGACATCGCCAATTACCTGCGCAAGCTGGGCAAACCTACCTTGCTGACGGCCAATAAGGCCGAAGGAATGCAGGAAGGCGTTCATCTGTCCGAATTCTTTGAATTGGGGCTTGGCGAGGTGCTGCCCGTTTCAGCATCACATGGCCAAGGCATGCGGACGCTCGTCGATATGGCGCTTGAGCCCTTGCACCTTGCCGATCCGGACGAGGCCGCAGAGCCCGCGGATCCAGAAGTCATCAAGCTCGCTGTCGCTGGACGTCCCAACGTGGGGAAATCCACGCTTATCAATGTGTGGCTGGGAGAGGAGCGCCTGGTGGCGTTTGACCTCCCAGGCACAACCCGCGACGCCATCTCGGTTCCGTTCGAAAAGGGCGGACAAAAGTTCGAGTTGATCGACACCGCAGGCTTGCGGCGCAAAGGCAAGGTATTCGAGGCGATCGAGAAATTCTCCGTCGTCAAGACGCTGCAGGCCATCGAGAGCGCGAACGTCGTTCTTCTGCTGCTCGACGCAACGCAGGGCGTGACTGACCAAGATGCGCATATTGCGGGCTACATCCTCGAAAGCGGCCGTGCCGTGGTCCTGGCCATCAACAAGTGGGACGCTGTCGATGCCTATCAGCGTGAACAGCTTGAGCGTTCGATCGAAACGCGGCTGGCGTTCCTGAAATTCGCATCCATCCACAAGATTTCGGCGATAAAGCGCCAGGGCCTCGCGCCGGTGTGGAAGTCCATCGTCCAGGCACATGCCTCTGCCAACCGCAAGATGTCCACGCCTGTGCTGACACGCCTTTTGCTCGAGGCGGTTCAATTCCAGCAGCCTCAACGCTCGGGAATGTTCCGTCCGAAGATGCGCTACGCGCACCAGGGCGGCATGAACCCGCCCATCATCATCGTGCACGGCAATTCGCTCGAACACGTGAGCGAATCGTACAAGCGCTACCTGGAAGGGCGTTTTCGCAAGGAGTTCGATCTGGTGGGCACGCCCCTGCGAATTCAGATGAAAACCTCCAAGAACCCCTTCACGGACAAGGAATCGGACTAGGCCTACAGGTGAGTATCGGTCGCTGTGGTAACGTGGAATCTCTTTAATAAAAACTCTTGGAAACACGGAGAATATCGTGAGCAATAACAAAGGTCAGCTGCTGCAGGATCCCTTCCTGAACACTTTGCGCCGTGAGCACGTGCCAGTCTCGATTTATCTGGTCAACGGCATCAAGCTGCAAGGACAGATCGAATCATTCGACCAGTATGTGGTGCTTCTTCGCAATACCGTGACGCAAATGGTTTACAAGCACGCTATCTCGACCATTGTTCCGGGTCGCGCAGTGAACTTTTCTGCCGCTGAGTCCGAAGAAAGCCCCCCGGCCTGAGTTCCGACAAGTTGCAGCCTGGACCTCCCCCGTCCGTGATCCTTGTAGGGGTCGACTTCGGCTATCCGAACTTCGACTCCAAGCTTGAAGAGCTCGGCCTTCTTGCGCAAACCGCCGGACTTTCCCCTGTTGCACGCCTGAGCTGCAAACGCAAGGCGCCGGATGCCGCGCTTTTTGTCGGCAGTGGCAAGGCCGAAGAAATACGCATGCTCGCGCACGATACGGGTGCGACCGAAGTCCTGTTCGATCAGTCCCTGAGCCCTGCGCAGCAGCGCAACCTCGAGCGTACGCTGGAGTTGCCTGTCAATGACCGGACGCTTTTGATCCTGGAGATATTCGCCCAACGGGCACGCAGCCACGAGGGCAAGCTTCAGGTAGAACTTGCACGGCTCCAATATCTGTCGACGCGACTCGTGCGGCGCTGGTCCCACCTCGAGAGGCAGACCGGTGGAGCAGGGGTGCGCGGCGGGCCGGGTGAAAAGCAGATCGAGCTGGACAAGCGCATGATCAGCGAGTCCATCAAGCGCACCAAGGAGCGGCTGTCCAAGGTCAAAAAACAGCGCCAGACCCAGAGGCGCCAGCGCGAGCGCCGCAATACATTCACGGTTTCGCTGGTGGGCTATACCAATGCGGGGAAATCGACGCTGTTCAACGCGTTGGTCAAGGCCCGCGCCTATGCGGCCGACCAACTCTTTGCCACTCTGGACACGACCACGCGCCAGTTGTTTTTGGCTGAAGCGGGCAGATCGGTCTCGCTCTCCGATACCGTCGGGTTCATACGCGACTTGCCGCACGGGCTCATCGACGCGTTTTCTGCCACGCTCGAAGAAGCGGCCGATGCCGACCTGCTGCTGCATGTGGTCGACGGCGCCAATCCGGGTCATCTTGAGCAAATCGAGGAAGTACAGCGCGTGCTGGTAGAGATCGGCGCTGCAGATGTGCCGCAAATCCTTGTCTTCAACAAGCTCGATGCGATCGAAAAATCGCGCTGGCCACTTCAACTTTCCGACCGGTTCGAGCTTCGCGACCGGGACAGTGAAGGCGGGCAGAGCATGGAACGCGTGTTCGTCAGTGCCGTCACGGGTGAAGGAATTGCGCTTTTGAGGCAGGCCATTGCCGCGCACGTCAATGCGCTTTCGCAGACCGATAGCCCCAAAACGGATGAGGCTGTTGGCTGATTAGGCACAATGTCGGTGTAATCCAAAAAGGTATAGCTGATCCCATGAATCTCAACCCTGTGCTCCAGTCGATCACGGCATGGCCACGTCGTCTGAAACAACGCGCCGGCGGAATGTTCAATCTGAACGATCCCCGATGGGGCCGCGATGAAGACAAGCCGGTCTCCGACGAAAAACGGCCAGACGCCGAACGTGAAGATCCCCCCGTCAACCGTCCTGCAGCCCGCCCTCCGGCAAAAGGTCAGGGTGGCTCGAATCAGGGTCCTCCGGACCTGGATGAACTCTGGCGGGATTTCAACCGAAAGCTCGGCGGCCTCTTCGGCGGTGCCAAGGGGACGGGGCGTCCCATGGGTTCCGGCAACGGCGGCAATGGCAATGGCAAGGGTCCGGGCGGCTTCCAGCCAGACATAAAGAGTGCTGGCGTAGGCGCCGGCCTCATTGCTGCAGTGGCGGTGCTGATCTGGCTGGGTACAGGTTTCTTCATTGTGCAAGAGGGCCAGCAGGCCGTCGTGACACAGTTCGGCCGCTACAACTCGACCGTCGGCGCCGGTTTCAACTGGCGCCTGCCCTATCCGATTCAGCGGCATGAAGTCGTCGTCGTCACCCAGATCCGCTCGGTTGACGTCGGCCGTGACAACGTCATCAAAGCGACTGGCCTGCGTGAATCGGCGATGTTGACCGAAGACGAGAACATCGTCGAGATCAAGTTCGCGGTGCAGTACCGCCTCAGTGATGCACGTGCCTATCTTTTCGAAACCAAGGATCCGGGTGCAACCGTGGTGCAAGCCGCCGAAACAGCCGTTCGCGAGGTCGTCGGAAAAATGCGCATGGACAGCGCGTTGGCGGAAGAGCGTGATCAGATCGCGCCACGTGTGCGCGCCCTCATGCAGACCATCCTGGACCGGTACAAGGTCGGTGTTGAAGTCGTGGGCATCAACCTGCAGCAAAGCGGTGTAAGGCCGCCCGAGCAGGTACAGGCATCTTTCGACGACGTGCTCAAGGCTGGCCAGGAGCGCGAGCGCGCCAAGAACGAAGCGCAAGCCTATGCCAACGACGTGATTCCGCGTGCCGTGGGCTCAGCCTCCCGCCTGAAGGAAGAATCTGAAGCCTACAAAGCCCGCGTGGTGGCCCAGGCCCAGGGTGATGCACAACGCTTTCGCTCGGTGCTGACCGAGTACCAGAAAGCGCCTCAGGTCACGCGCGACCGCATGTATACCGACGCCATGCAGCAGGTCTACAGCAGCGTGACCAAGGTGTTGATCGAATCGCGCCAGGGCTCCAACCTTCTTTACCTGCCACTCGACAAAATCATGCAGATGACGGCACAAGGCGGTGCCGCCGAAGCGCCGGCGATGTCGACTCCGGCGCCCGTGCCTACGGCCCCGGCCACCACACCGTCGACATCGGACTCTCGCGCACGGGACACGTCCCGCACGCGTGAACGTGACACTCGCTAAGGAATTACCGTGAACCGAGTCGGATTTATTGCATCATCCTTATTAGTGCTTCTGGCGCTCCTGAGCTCGACGCTCTTCGTGGTCGATCAGCGCCAGTTCGGCGTGGTCTACGCGCTGGGCCAGATCAAGGAAGTCATCCTCGAGCCAGGCCTGAACTTCAAGCTGCCGCCGCCTTTCCAGAACGTGTCGTACATCGATAGGCGCCTGTTGACGCTGGAAAGCACGGACGCTGAGCCCGTTCTGACTGCTGAAAAGCAGCGCGTCGTGATCGATTGGTTCGTGAAGTGGCGCATCATCCAGCCTTCGGAATACATCCGCAACGTGGGTCTGGATGAGCGCGCTGGCGCAAACCAACTCAATCGGGTGGTGCGCAATGCCTTCCAGGAGGCGATCAACCGGCGCACGGTGAAGGACCTGCTTTCACTCAAGCGCGAAGCCCTGATGGCAGACGTCAAGGCCGAGGTTCTGCAAAATGTTCGCGGGACACGCCCCTGGGGCATCGACATCATCGACGTGCGAATCATCCGCGTCGATTACGTCGAGTCCATCACCGAGTCTGTCTACCGCCGCATGGAGGCAGAGCGTAAACGCGTGGCCAATGAGCTGCGTTCGACCGGCGCGGCCGAAGGCGAGAAGATTCGTGCAGACGCTGACCGCCAGCGTGAGATCACCATCGCCAACGCCTACCGCGATGCCCAGAAGATTAAGGGTGAGGGCGATGCGCAGGCCGCGTCTGCCTACAACGAGGCTTTCGGACGTGACCCCCAGTTTGCGCAGTTCTACCGAAGCCTGGACGCCTACAAGGCGACCTTCAGTAAAAAGGCCGACGTGATGGTGCTCGATCCTTCGACAGATTTCTTCAAGGCCATGCGCGGTTCGTCGAGCAGCGCACCCGCCGCGCCAGCGCCAGCGCGAAAGTAGGGCAAACGCTGGCCTCGGCCAGCGTGTGGCTTTCCCGGTCTTGATCGGCCGGGCGGCACTCGCTTGCAACAGCCCTGGAAATGGTAGTCGCTGGCTCCCTACCGCTGCTGCTTTCCCCCCGATCTGCTCGCTTGTGCCTGCGTCGCCGGTTCACGCGGCAGGAAAGCTCGGCGTAAGCCGGTAAAATCCCCGTTTTATAGCTCTTCTGAATTCACGCATGCCCGCTTGGTCGTCATCATGGCAATTGCCGGATCAAATTGCCGATGTCCTGCCCTCCGAGGCTCGTCATATCGAAGAACTCCGCAGGCTTTTTCTGGACAGTGCCAGAAGCTACGGCTATGAACTCGTCATGCCGCCCATGCTGGAGCACCTTGAGTCGCTCCTCACGGGGACTGGCGAAGCCCTTGATCTCCAGACCTTCAAACTGGTCGACCAGCTATCGGGCCGGACGCTGGGCCTGCGGGCCGATACGACGCCCCAGGTTGCGCGCATCGATGCGCACTTGCTGAACCGCCAGGGCGTGGCGCGCCTGTGCTACTGCGGGCCGGTTCTCCACACCCGGGCCGACCGCCCGCATGCCACGCGTGAACCCCTGCAATTCGGCGCTGAAATCTATGGACATGCCGGCCTGGAGGCCGATCTGGAGGCGCAGCTCCTGGCCCTTGATGGGTTGCGCGCGGCCGGCGTGCATTCTGTCCTGATCGACATGGCCGACGTGCGCCTCGTCAATAGCCTGCTGGCACCCGCGCAATTGGGCCACACAGCTACCGCCAGAATTCACGCGGCGCTGGCGGCCAAGGACGGCAGCGAACTTGCCAGCCTCCTGGACGGCGATGCACGGTTTACGGCGCAATCAAGGCAGGGCCTGAAGGCGTTGCTGTCCCTCTATGGCGACGAGAAAGTCCTGGTCGACGCGGCCAGGGCATTTGAGGGCATACCCGACGCCATGCGCGCAATCGATGAACTGGCGTGGCTCGCTCGCCAACTGCGTGAGCTGGGCGGCGACGTGACGCTGGGTTTCGATCTTGCCGATCTGCACGGCTACGCCTATTACAGCGGCATTCGCTTTGCCGTCTACGGCAACGGCGCAGAACTCGTGCGCGGCGGCCGCTACGACGAAGTTGGCGCCGTATTTGGCCGCAAGCGGCCCGCCGCCGGTTTCAGCCTGGACTTGAAGGAGCTTGTCAACGTGCTGCCGCCCCGGCAACTCAAGGCAGCCATTCGGGCGCCGTGGGGGCAGGAAGCCGGCCTTCGTCGCTGCATATCGGCGTTGAGGGCGGACGGTCAGACCGTGGCGTGCGTCATGCCCGGGCATGAGCATGAAGTCAACGAATTCGATTGCGACCGCGAACTGTCCTTGGTGGACGGCCAGTGGGTCGTACGGCCTCTGGGTAGTGTCAGCGCCTGACGGCGCGACCCCGGCGGCACCGATTAATTTTCTCAACCCACTCATCAAATGACAAACAAACAAGCCGTGACGGCCGGACGCAATGTCGTGGTCGTCGGAACCCAATGGGGCGACGAAGGCAAAGGCAAGCTGGTCGACTGGCTCACCGAAATGTCCCAGGGTGTCGTCCGTTTCCAGGGCGGCCACAACGCCGGGCATACGCTCGTCATCAACGGCGTCAAGACGGCCCTCCACCTGATTCCCAGCGGCATCATGCGGCCGGGAGTGAAGTGCTACATCGGCAATGGTGTGGTGCTGTCGGCGGCCAAGCTGTTCGAGGAAATCGAGGGCCTCGAAAAGGCGGGCGTCGAAGTTCGCTCGCGCTTGCGCGTCAGTGAAGCTTGCCCCCTGATTCTTCCCTTCCACGCGGCGATCGACATCGCCCGCGAAGCGGCAAAAGAGAAGGCCGGCACCGTCAAGATTGGCACGACGGGACGAGGGATCGGTCCGGCCTACGAGGACAAGGTCGCGCGCCGGGCGCTGCGCGTGCAGGATCTCAAGTACCCCGAGCGTTTTGCGACCAAGCTGCGTGAGTTGCTGGACCTGCACAATTTTGTGCTGACCCAGTACCTCAACGCCCCCGCCATCGACTTCGACGAGGTGTACGCAGAGTCGATGCGCCACGCCGAGCTTCTCAAGCCCATGATGGCCGACGTCTCCCGCGAGCTGAACGAAGCGAACGCCGCGGGCGCCAACCTGTTGTTCGAAGGCGCGCAGGGCACCTTGCTGGACGTGGACCACGGTACCTACCCTTTCGTTACGTCCAGCAATTGCGTCGCAGGCAATGCGGCAGCAGGCGCCGGAGTGGGGCCTGGCATGCTTCACTACATCCTGGGCATCACCAAGGCTTATTGCACGCGCGTGGGTGGCGGTCCCTTCCCCACTGAACTGGATTGGGAGACCCCCGGAACGACGGGCTACCACCTCAGCACGGTCGGGGCAGAAAAAGGTGTGACCACCGGCCGCAGCCGACGGTGCGGCTGGTTCGACGCGGCGCTGCTCAAGCGATCGGCGCAGGTGAACGGTCTCTCTGGACTCTGTATCACCAAGCTCGACGTGCTGGACGGCATTGCTACCCTGCAGCTATGCACGGGTTACGAACTCGATGGCGCCATCACCGACATTCTGCCGATGGGCGCAGAGGATATTGCTCGCTGCAAGCCGATCTACGAGGCAATGCCGGGTTGGAGCCAGAGCACGGTGGGCATCACCGACTACAACGCGCTCCCGCCAGAGGCGCAGCGCTACCTGTCGCGCATCGAAGAAGTCACGGGCGTTGCGATCCACATGATCTCGACGAGCCCTGACCGCGATCACACCATCCTGCTGAAAAATCCTTACGTCGCCTGAACTGGCTTTGGCCGGGCCGGTGAAGTCCGCACCCCGATGTCTTTACGCTTTTGATTGGAAACCGGTTATGTTGACTGAAGACGGCAAGCATCTCTACGTGAGTTATGACGAGTACCACAATCTGATTGAGAAGCTCGCGATCAAGGTGCACCAGTCGGGCTGGAAGTTCGACACGATTCTTTGCCTGGCTCGCGGGGGAATGCGTCCCGGCGACATCCTGTCGCGGATATTCGACAAGCCTCTGGCAATCATGTCGACCAGTTCCTACCGCGCTGATGCCGGGACGGTGCAGGGTAACCTCGACATCGCACGCTACATCACGACGCCTAAGGGCGAAATCGCCGGCAAGGTGCTGCTGGTGGACGACCTGGCCGACACGGGGCACACCCTCAACGCCGTGATTCACCAGCTGCGCACCAACTACAAGCCGATCACGGAGTTGCGCAGTGCCGTCATCTGGACCAAGGCTGCTTCGGTGTTCGAACCGGACTACTCGGTAGAAATGCTCCCCACGAACCCGTGGATCCATCAGCCTTTCGAAAGCTACGACAGCCTGCGGCCAGAGCAACTGATGGAGAAGTGGACCGTCTAGGTCCGGTCGGAGCTGCCACGTGGGGCTCCCAAGCCCGACCGCTCCAGCGACCGCCGCAGCCGGTATTGCCAGGAGCCTCTATTGCCAGGAGCCGATGTCGGCGTTCTTGCCTTCGCCGCCCGGTTGCCCATCGGCACCGAACGACATCACGTCGATCTCCCCCTTGAGGCCTGGATTCAGGTATTGGTACGCCTTACCCCAGGGGTCGGACGGCAGCTTGTCCAGATAAGGCTTCCAGTTGCCGGGCACACTGCCCGCCGAGGGCTTGCTCACCAGTGCCTGCAGGCCCTGCTCAGCGCTGGGATAGCGCTGGTTGTCCAGCTTGTAAAGCTTGAGTGCCTGGGACAGGTTGTTGACGTCTGTGCGCGCCGCCGTGACGCGCGCGTCGTCTGCCCGGTCCAGCACGTTAGGAACAACGAGCGCCGCCAGCACGCCGATGATGACGAGCACCACCATCAGCTCTATCAAGGTGAAGCCACGGCTCACCTGCGAACCTATGCACGAGTTCTGGGTGGTCGGATTTCGAAACGGACGTTGGCTCTTGCGCGGGTGACGGATGGGTTCATGCATGAGCGGATGATAAATCTGCAAGACCGGTGGCGGCACCCGCCAGCGCGGAACTTCGCAAGCAATGGTATCGGTCTTTAAGGACGTTGCCTGGCAGCCGCCAGGCAAGAAGATGAGAGGCGTCTTGCTAACATGCGCCGCATGAGTCAACAAATCACCGACCTGATCCATCACCCCTACAAGCCCGCCCAAGGTTTTGCTGCACCCCAGCCTGGAATTTTCAAGGCATCTACCATCATCTTCCCCAACGTCGCGGCAATGCGCAGCCGGGACTGGCGGGTCAAGACGGCGTATTCCTATGGGCTCCATGGCACTCCCACCACCTTTACGCTCGAAGCGCGCATCGCTGCGCTGGAGGGTGGAAATGACTGCCTGCTGGCTCCCAGCGGCCTGGCTGCAATTGCGCTGGTGAATATGGCCTTGCTCCGCACAGGCGACAAGATGCTGATCCCCTCGAACGTCTACGGGCCCAACAAAGCGTTAGCTGAGGCGGAGCTGGCACGGTGGGGGATCGAGTGCGCCCTGTACGACCCGATGAACCTGGCTGACCTTGCTGACAAGCTCGACGCAAAGGTGCGACTGGTGTGGCTGGAAGCGCCGGGATCGGTCACGATGGAATTTCCCGACCTGGCCGGCATGATTCGCCTGTGCCGCGAGCGGGGCGTCATGACCGCGCTGGACAACACCTGGGGCGCGGGCCTGGCCTTCAATGCCTTCGACGTAGCAGGCGAAAGCGTCGACATTTCTGCCCAGGCCCTGACCAAATACCCCAGCGGGGGCGGCGACGTGCTCATGGGCAGCGTGGTCACCCGGGATCATGCCCTGCACATTCGCCTCAAGGGCACTCACATGCGCATGGGCCTCGGGGTCGCCGCCAACGACTGCGAAGCGGTGCTCAGGTCACTGCCGAGCATTGCGCTTCGCTACGACGCGCATGATGCGGCCAGCCGCCAGCTGGCGCAGTGGCTGGGCCAGCGCGAGGAGATCTCGGCAGTGCTTCATCCGGCCGTGGCGGGTGCGCCGGGTCACGAGCACTGGAAGGCACACTGCCCGGGTGGGCGTGCCGCGGGGCTCTTCAGCGTCGTGTTCCAGGATCGGTTCGCGGTCGAGCAGGTCGACCGGTTCTGCGATTCGCTCAAGCTCTTCAAGCTCGGCTTCAGCTGGGGCGGCCCGGTCAGTCTGGTGATGCCTTACGACATTCCTTCCATGCGCGGCAGCCAGTGGCCTCATCGCGGCATGCTGGTGCGCTTTTCCATCGGCTTGGAGGCTGCGGCTGACCTGCAGGATGATCTGTCACAAGCCCTTGCAAGCCTGCAGAAGTGATGAAGTACAGTAAGGGTCATCTCTCATGAAAGCACTCTGTGGCAACTCCTAATTACTCCTACGAAAAACGCCAGAAAGAGCTTGCCAAGAAGCGCAAGAAAGAAGACAAGCTCAAGCGCAAGGCCGAAGGAAAACCCGACGACGAAGTCGAAGGGGAAGAAGGTGCAGCGGTCACGGGCGAAAACGCACAAACGCCTCCCGCCACGCCCTGAGGAATTGGCCCAATCGTTGCCGTAGAACGGAACAGCCAGCGCCAACCTCAAGCGCGCAGCAGTTGACGGGCAACCTGCGCCATGGCCTCCGCCGTATGGTCGGCAGGCTCCAGCACCTGGGCGCCCTCGTACAACTCGAAGTTTCTGCGCATAGACTGCAAGTACACCGGATCGTAATGCCGGGTCAGCAGTTCGCGCACCACATCGGCCACCTTGCCGGACTTCACCCGCGCTATCCAGTCTTCTACAACGGCCTTGCCCCGGGCCTCGGTTAGCGCACCGAGCCGTTCGCAGAAGAAGTCCAGATCCTCGACAAAGAAGTCGTAGTCCTGAAGCAGAAGTTTGACGCGCTCGTCTTCCTTCAGATCAAGCCGTAGGCACGGGCTCGCCCGCATGGCCGCGATCAGGCTCTCGGGCACCGCTACGTTGCCGACCTTCTTGCTCTCGCTCTCGATGTAGACGGGGCGCGCCGAGTCGAACGATCGCAACGCCGTCCAGATGCGCGTGTCGAACGCTTTTTGAGTGGGTTGGGCCTGGCCGGGTATCAGCCCGAGGACAGAGCTGCGGTGGTTTGCAAGCGCCTCCAGGTCCAGGACCTGCGCGCCCTGCGCAGCCAGGGCATGCAGCAAGCGTGTCTTGCCAGAGCCCGTCGTACCGCAGACGACCTGATACTTGAACCTGGCAGATAGCGGCCCCAGATCGGCCACCATGGCAGCACGAAACGCCTTGTAGCCGCCTTCGACCAGCGTCACCTTGAACCCGATCTGGTCCAGGATGAGTGCCAGTGAGCCGCTTCGTTTTCCACCGCGCCAGCAATAAACGAGCGGCTGCCAGTCCCTGGGTTTGTCCAGCACGTGCTGCTCGATGTGATGGGCGACATTGCGCGCCACCATGGCGGCGCCTTGTTTTTTCGCCTCGAACGCGTTGATCTGCTTGTACTGCGTCCCGACGATCTCGCGTTCGCTGTCACGCAGGCTCGGCCAGTTGATGGCGCCGGGCAGATGGTCTTCGGCGTATTCGCCCTCGCTGCGCGCATCGATGACGACGGAAAAATCGCCCAGACGCGTCATTGCGTCGGTTGCGGACAGGAGTTGCACGGTCACTTGAGAAGCTTTCGGAGTTCCGGCCAGACATTGGCCAGGATGATCGGATGCGCGGTTTCGTTCGGGTGGATCTTGTCACGCTGAAAAAGCGTATCCGCCTCGGGTACGTCGGCAACGCCGCGCAGGAAAAACGGTACCAGCGCCGCACCTGTCGACTTGGCCACCTTGCCAAAAAGTTGTGTGAACGTGGTGCCGTAAGCGCCCCCGTAGTTGGGCGGCACCTGCATGCCGAGCAGCAAGACCTTGGCCCCGGCTTTTTGCGAAGCCTGCGACATCTGGCTGAGGTTGCTTTCCGTCATGTTCAGCGGGAGTCCCCGCAGGGCGTCGTTGGCACCGAGCTCGAGCACCACGACGCTAGGCTTGTGCTGGGCCAGCAGGGCCGCAAGCCGGGAACGGCCGCCCGACGTCGTGTCCCCGCTGATGCTCGCATTGACGATTCGCGCATTGCGCTTTTCGGCCGTCAATTTTTTCTCGAGAAGGGCAACCCAGCCGGCGCCACGCCGCAATCCGTATTCGGCGCTCAACGAGTCTCCTACAACGAGAATGACGTCGCCTCCCTTGCGCATCAGCGTTGCGTCAGCGGCCCCAGCGACCCCTTGTGCGAGGGACGGGCCGGGCAGCATGGCCATGAGCGTGAAGCCCATCACGGCCAGCACGGAATAAAAGCCGAAGAGTCGGGCTTCGCATGAGGTCTTCGGCCCGTGCGCATGCTCGGCCTTCCTCCGCTTGGTACAGTCGCGCAACATGCTTGGTAAAAATTCTGATAAGGCGGTCATGGACGAGACGATTCCTGTGGTGGCGCCCGCATCGGGCACAAGTCCTTCAATTATTTCCGTGGAGCATGTTTTCAAGTCGGTCACTGACTCGACGGGGACTTTGACCATTTTGCGCGATATTGATTTCGCACTGGCGGCCAAGGAGACTGCCGCCATCGTCGGTGCATCCGGCTCGGGCAAAAGCACTTTGCTTTCGATCATTGCCGGGCTGGACACCCCTACACAGGGGACGGTTCGGCTTGCAGGACAGGACATTTTCGGCCTGAGCGAGGACGACCGTGCCGCCCTTCGTGCAAAGAAAGTCGGCTTCGTATTCCAGAGCTTTCAGCTCATGGGCAACCTTACGGCAATCGAAAATGTCATGCTGCCACTGGAGCTTGCCGGCGCGCGGGGCGCCAGGGCCATGGCCGGCGAGATGCTCAGGCGGGTTGGGCTTGGTGAACGGCTGAGCCACTATCCGAAGGTGCTGTCGGGCGGAGAGCAGCAGCGGGTGGCGCTGGCGCGTGCGTTCGTTGTTCAGCCGGCCGTGCTGCTGGCCGACGAACCCACGGGCAGCCTCGACTTCGCAACGGGCGCAAACGTCATGAAGCTCATGTTCGAGCTGAATGAAGAGCTCGGCACGACGCTCGTCCTGGTCACGCACGATCCGGCAATTGCGGCGCGTTGCCAGAGAAAGATCACCATCGAAGCGGGGCAGGTGGCCGCTGAGCCGGCCTGACCCCGGGGAACAGGGCGGCCGTGCGGAATGCCGCCGAGCCTGCCCGGCGATAATTGGGCATGTCCTCTCCTTCCAAGATGCTCTTCGGCTTTCACGCCGTCGGTGTTCGCATCAAAACTTCACCCCGTTCGGTCATCGAAGTCTTTTTCGACGCGTCGCGCCGCGACGCGCGCATGCGCCAGTTCATAGACCGGGCTCGCGAGTCGGGCGTTCGCCTGATCGAGTCCGATGGGTTGCGGCTGTCCAAGATGGCGGGCAGCCATGGCCACCAAGGCGTCGTCGCACGGGTTGACACGCTCGCGCAGGTCAAGTCGCTGGACGAGCTCCTGGAGCAACTCGAAGAAAGCGGTGTAGCGGCGCCCTTGCTGCTGGTGCTCGATGGCGTCACCGACCCGCACAACCTCGGCGCCTGCCTGCGCGTGGCAGACGGTGCAGGCGCGCACGCCGTCATCGCGCCCAAGGACCACGCCGCCGGAATCAATGCGACCGTCGCAAAGGTTGCCAGCGGTGCGGCGGAAACCATGCCGTACTTCATGGTGACCAATTTGGCGCGCACCCTGGGCGAGCTCAAGGAGCGCAACATCTGGTGCATCGGCACCAGCGATGACGCCCCCAAAACAATCTACGACGTCGATCTCAAAGGGCCTGTCGCGCTGGTGCTGGGTGCCGAAGGCGAGGGCATGCGCCAGCTCACCCGCAAGACCTGTGACGAACTGGTCAGCATACCGATGCACGGCGCAGTCGAGAGCCTGAACGTTTCGGTTGCGAGCGGTGTCTGCCTGTACGAGGCGCTGCGGCAGCGCCGCTGAGCAGGCAGCCTAGATAAGTCCGAACCATCCCAGCAAAGCGCCGGCGCCGAGCAGCCAGAGCAGATGGATTCGCGTGCGCCAGACAATCAACGCGGTTGCTGCGGTGATGAGCCAGGCCGGCCAGTGCGCCAGCGACGTGCCACTCGAGGTCGCCAGGATCCAGCTCGTGGAAATCATCAGTCCGATGACGATGGGTGCCATGCCCTGCTTGAAGGACCGGACGGCCCGCATGTCGCGGTTGCGATGGCCCCACTGTGAGGCCGAGTAAGTGAGCACCGTGCTGGGAATCAGCATTCCCAGCATCGTGACGAGCATGCCCGCGAAACCGTGCAGTACTCCCCCGGCATTCATTCCCACGTTCCAGCCCATCAGGGCGATAAACAGCACATTGGGCCCTGGCGCTGCCTGGGCAATGGCAATGGAAGCGTTGAATTGGGCCTCGCTGAGCCAGTGCTGCTCGTCCACCAGAAAGCGATGCATGTCTGGAATGGCACTGATGGCGCCGCCCACTGCCAACAGCGACAGCGACAGGTAATGCATGAACAGCTCGAGCCACTCGTGCAGCGTAAAGACGAGTTCAGGCGCCGGTGGGTTCATGGCGTCAGCTTTCTGAACGTGACGGTGCACGCAACGGCCCCCAGGCCGAGCAGGACGTAGACGAGCGGAATACGAAGGAGCGCGATCAGCACGAAGCAGGCGATTCCCAGCGCCGTACACAACTGCAGGCCGAGGATGTTTTTGCCCAACGCACTGGTAAGCCGCAGGCCAGTCGAAGCGATCAGGCCTGCCGCCACCGCACCCATGCCGCGCAATGCACCGGCCACGCCAGGATGATTGGCAAACTGCGCATAGAAAATCGCCAGGCCCAGCACCAGCACCGTGGGAAAGGTGAGCATTCCTGCGAGCGCGACGAGCGCGCCCTTGAGGCCGAAATACCGGCCCCCTAGCATGAGTGAGAGATTCACCACGTTCGGCCCCGGCATGATCTGCGCGACCGCCCAGTCCTCCAGAAACTCTTCCCGGCTAAGCCACCGTTTCCTCTCGACCAGCTCTTGCTGGACGACGGCCAGCACGCCACCGAAGCCCTGCAGCGCGAGCCACGTGAAAGAGAAAAAGAGGTCGGTCAGTGATTTGGGACGATTGCGGGGGAGTTCTGGCAAGGAATCGCTCATGACCCTAATTATCCCTTGTCGTCAGTGGCCTCGTCGCGGTGCCAACCGGCCCGAAAGCCTTAAATGCTCATCCCGCCCGAGACCTCGATCACCGCGCCGTTGATGTAGCTGGCTTCGTCGCTCGCCAGGAACGCATAGACGTTGGCGATTTCCGCAGGCTGGCCCAGCCGCTTGAGGGGTACCCGTGATTCGAGTTCCTTGAGTACGTGGTCCGGAATCGTGCCCAGGATGGGCGTGGCGACAAATCCAGGGGCCACGGCGTTGACGCGGATTCCCTTGGGGCCGAGCTCACGGCTCCAGGTTTTGGTGAATCCGATCACGCCGAACTTGCTGGCGGCGTAGTTCGTCTGGCCGAAGTTGCCATAGATGCCGACGACGGAACTGGCGTTGAGAATGACGCCGCTGCCTTGCGCGGTCATGGTGTCGACCACGGCCTGAGCGCAATGGAATACGCCGCGCAAGTTGACGTCGATCACGCGGTCGAATTGCTCGATCGTCATTTTTTGGAGGCGTGCGTCTTTGGTGATGCCTGCGTTGTTGACCAACACGTCGATACGCCCGAACTTCTGGCGTATGCGGTTGACGACAGCGTCAACTTCATCGCGCCGCGTGACGTCCATGACGTAACCGACGGCCTCCACGCCACGCGCCTGGCATTGCGCGACCGCCACGTCGATGGCCTCCTGCTTGACGTCGCACAACACGGGGATGGCGCCCTCATCGGCAAATTTGAGAGCGGTCGCCAGGCCGATGCCTTGGGCGGCGCCCGTGATGAGGCTGACCTTGTTCTGGAGTCTTTGCATAGTTGGAATTTTTGTCGTGGAAATGAAACCGCGGCGCCGCGGTAAGCTGGCCATGGGCGAGCTGTTCCCGCCAAAGGCTGGCGGCCATTTTCCGCGAATTCGAATCCGCACGGATGAGGCAGATCGGCGCCCGGGCAAGAGGCGAGATCGAAGTTGCCGCAAGCGCAGCCCTTGGACGGACCGCTGAATGGCGGTGTTTGGGCGCGCGATCAGATCGGCGCTTGCAGCGGTCTTATGACGGATCTTTGCTGCGAGTGCGCCCCACTGCGCTGAAGATTCCGATGCCCAGAATGATGAGCGCGCCAATACCGATGTACAGCGTTGGCACGCCTGCGACCACGGCGGCCCAGATCACGCCGCCTAAAAAGATGATGAAACCGACCATGTAAAGCGCAAACGACATTTTTCTTCTCCTGAAACCGAGGTTATGAATGTCGCACCTGCCGTGCTTGGAAACTGTCTACGGGCGTCCAGGATTCGTGTAGGCGCATGTCGACAGAGCATGAGCTTGCATCAGGCAGGCGGCTGGCCATACACGTGGCCCGTCGCGCCCGGCGCGTAGAGCGAACCTTCAGGATTGCGTGGCGGTGCGTCCTGCTGCTGGCGCTCGGCCTGCAGGGCGGCCATCTTGTCAGCGGCTTTGGGGGCCAGGTGACTCAGCGTCGTATCCAGTGTGGCGACAAGTCCGACCTTGATGTCGCGTCCACCTTCGGTCGCGGCCTTCAGGATGGCTTCGGCGACCTGTTCCGGGTCAATCATTGGCGTGGGTAGCTTCGGCTCACTGTCCAGGTAGTTCTTCGCGTGCTGCGGATAGGGGGTGTTAACCGCCGTCGGCTGTATCAACGTGATGGAAACAGAAGCCTTGTCGAGCTCCTCGATCTCGATGCGCAGTGCGTCGGTGAAGCCTTTAACCGCATGCTTGGAGGCTGAGTACATCCCTTGCAGGGGAATAACGGCTTCGGACACCTCGCTGCCCACATTGATCAGTGCGCCCCCGCGCTCCTTGAGGTACGGAAGGGCAGCCAGCGAACCGTTGACCACGCCCCAGAAATTGGTATCGAACAGGCGCCGGGCGTCCGCCTCGGTGGTCTCATCGAGACGTCCGTAAATCGAAACGCCCGCATTGTTGATCCACGTATCGATTCGATCGAAGTGTGCAACGGCTGCCTGTGCCGCGTCGATCACCTGTTCACGGTCCCCGACATCCGCGTCCACATAGATCGCATGGCCGCCGCGGGAGTTGATTTGCTCGACCAGATTCTCGAGCGTGCCGATGCTGCGCGCCACGAGTACGAGCCGCGCTCCCTGCTCGGCTGCCAGTTGCGCCGTACACAGGCCGATCCCGCTTGACGCTCCGGTCAATACGATGACTTGGTCGCGCAGTGGTTTGTGCATCGAACGCATAGAGTTCCTGAAAATTCGGTTGAGCAAGGCTAAACGGATTTAAGTGAAATGAAGCGGCCAAACCCGCACGCTTGGCATCAGCGTCTGCGGAAGCGAATTCGGAGCGGGTTAAAAGCCACGGCGGTCGCGTACAGCCGGGATCGAGGTCAAGTGCCTCATTTGTTTTTATCCCCGCCCCCGAGCAGCGAGCTGAGGATTCCGCCCGATCCCGAACTGCCCGACGGCGATCTTGCCTGGGTCTCATTGCCTGATTTCTCGCCCGGGCTTGCGCCTGCTTCGCGCCGCCCGCCACCCGCGGGAGGGCTGCCGAAAGCACTTGCCGAGCCTGCGTCTGGCAGCGGCCTGGAACCGGAGCCCTCTGCGCGGCTCGATGAATTTCGCTCGTCGGATGCGCCCGCACTTCCACCACCCGCCGAATTGCTCCTGCTGGACCGTCCCCGAGGTTCCGGCTGGGAAGAAGCCGCTGAGCTAGATGACGCAGGCGCGTCGCGCTGGCTTCGCCAACGGTTGAACTCTTCGGAAAACTTCTGATAGCGCTCTTGCCGCCATTGCTCGTAGTCTCGGTCCAGCTTGCGCATTTGCTCCGACCGCCACTGGTAGTAGTCGGGATCGAACTCCCGCTGATGGCCCTGGTAACCCATGTGCCCGGGGTCTTGATTCTGGTTGCGGTCCGCGTCCTGGCGACCTGGCTCGCGGCCTTGGGGCGATGCGCCGCGAGAACCCCAGTCTGGCCTGTCGTAACCGCGCGGAAGGTTTTCGGCTCCGCCACGGTCGCGCACTTCCCCGGCGAGGCGATCGTCGCGTTGTGATGCGTAGCCATAGGACTGGCTGCCGGAAGCTCGGCCTCCTGAAGTGGAACCATAGCTGCCGCCCGTCCCGCGCCCGAACGTGTCGTCACCCGGACCGTAACCCCCGAACTGATCACTCGCGGCGCGCTGATGCTCGCTGGCCCATGCGCGAGGCGCATCACGCTCTCGACGGCCGGCCGCCTGGGCCGAGTTTCCGGCCGTATCGCCCGACGGCTCATCGGCCCAGCGGCCTTCCCTGCGGGCGTTTTCATACTCACGTGAGGCCATATCAACTCCTTAAGTTTGTCTTTGTCCGCGACTCTATGCAGCGCGGCGGCTGCCCAATGTCAGCTTTTCAGGAAGCTCACGTAGGACAAACCATGCAGGGCTTTTCTCTCTGCCAGGAGAGGCTTGAGGGTTCTCCTACAGTCGTGTCTTCATTCGTCCGACCGCCCGGGCCGTAGCTGCAAGCACGATCGACAAGAGTGCTTTCAGGCTGTCTTCAGATCTGGTTGATGAGCTGTAAGCAGACTCGTGAACTTTTAACCTTCAAAGGAGACTTTCATGGCCCAAAACCAGACTTCGGACAGGACCAATCCAGACCCCATCACGGGCGCACCCGGCTCGCATCCCGTGGGTACCGGTCTCGGCGCGGCAGCGGGCGGCATGGCAGCGGGCGCTGCGGCCGGCGCGGTTGGCGGGCCCATCGGCGCTGTGGCCGGTGCAGTCATCGGCGCGGTGGTCGGAGGCCTGGGCGGCAAGGCGGCGGCCGAGGCCATCAACCCTTCGGAAGAGCAGGCGTACTGGCGCGACAACTACACGGGCGAGCCGTATTACGAGGCCGGCCGGGCCTATGAAGACTATGCGCCGGCCTACGATCTGGGCCTGTACGGACGGACGCAATACGGCGGTTCGTTCGACGATACCGAAAGCCGTCTCGCTTCGGACTGGGAGTCCCGCCGCGAACGCTCCGGCCTGAGCTGGGACCAGGCGCGAGAACCGAGCCGGGCAGCCTGGGAGCGGGTTGACCGCAAGCTTTCGTCGACCGCCGGCTCGGGGTCGCCCTCGGGATCAGGCGTCAGCGGCATGTCGGCAGCAACCACGTCGGCCATGGTCAACGATCCTTCGGGGAGCAATTACCGCAGCGGCTCGAGCAGCGCCGAGGCAGACCTCGGAATGGGAATGGCGTCGAGCGGCAGCGGCAGCATGGACAACGACGACGTGATCGACACCCTCAACGATTTGCTCGAATGCTGCCGGGACGGCGAATACGGATTCCGGGAGAGTGCCGAGCATGCGGAGGCCCCGGACCTCAAGACGCTGTTGATGCGCCATTCCGAAGAGTGCAGAACTGCAGGGCAGGAATTGATGGAGCGTATCCGTCAACTGGGTGGCGAGGTCGACGAGGGTGGCACCGCCGCTGGCGCTTTGCATCGGGGCTGGGTTTCGGTCAAGGGCACGCTTGCCGGTTATAGCGACCGCGCCATGCTGGAGGAATGTGAACGTGGTGAGGACGCGGCGGTAGCGCGCTACCGCAAGGCTCTCAAGCAGTCCTTGCCGTCGGAACTGAGGCAATTGGTCGAACGACAGGCCGCAGGGGCGCAGCGTAACCACGACGAAATCAAGGCGCTGCGGGATAAGGCAAAGGACCGCGTTTGATTCTGGCCTTTTCGAGGCGCGTCGTTGCGGCGCGCTTCGAGCCTCTGACGTGTAGGTATGTGATGACGATCGTCGTCGGCAACGTCCCGCTGCTGTCCTGACGAGCGAATGCCACAGTTTTGCATGGGCGCGTCTAGGCAATCTTCACGCGTGCCAGCGAATGAATGCAGCGATGTACAGACTACGGTTGTCCTCGGACAGCGGCGACTCTCCGACGGACGCCGGCGCCAGCTCACTGTTGCGCGGCGAGCGACATGCCTTGGCACAGCTCGTTGCCGGAGAACCGCTGGAGCAGGTTTTGGAGCAACTGGTTCGTGCCGTGGAGGAAGCGGCGCCTGGCATGCAGTCTCAGATCATGCTCGTGACGCCAGATGGCGCGCAACTTGCCCACGGGGCCGCCCATGGCTTGCCTCAAGAGCTGCGGGTTGCGATGCGACCGTGCCCCATCGGTCCCACAGGACTTTGCCCGGCCGTTGCCGCATTTCTTCACGAAGTGGTGATTGCGACTGATTTGGCATCAGACATTCGATGTGCCAACCAAGCCCAGACTGCCCTGTCTCATGGGTTCAAGGCGTGCTGGTGCGTACCCATCCATGGAGCCAACCGCAAAGTGGAGGGCGTCTTCGTGAACTGGTTTCGTGAACCGCGCCCGCCTACGCAGCGGGAACGTGACGTTGTGGAGTTTGTCCGCAACACGGCGGCGCTTGCCATCGAACGCCACGAGACCGACCGGTCCCTGCGCGAGAGTGAGGACCATTACCGGCACGCTGTCAACCTCAATCCCCAGGTTGCGTGGACGTCGCGTATCGATGGCCAGCTTGATTACGTGGGCAAGCGCTGGGTCGACTGGACCGGCACCAGCGGACTGGGCACCAGCTGGGTCGAAGCAATACACCCGGATGACCTTCAACGCACGCTCGAGACGTGGAATCAATCTTTCAATTCCGGCCAGGCTTACGACATCGAGCACCGCGTGAAGTTGGTCGACGGGCACTACCACTGGATGCGATCCCGAGCCCTTCCCCGGCTGGATGACGAGGGCAAGATCGTGAAGTGGTACGGCGCTACCGAAGACATCGACGAGCGTAAGCGTACGGAGCAAGCCCTGCGGGAGCGCGAGGCTGAGCTGTCGGCACTGAACGATTCGCTGGGCAGCGAAGTACTGGCACGTACGCACGAACTGACCGAATTGACGCGGCATCTGCAGGTGGCCCAAGAAGAAGAAAGAAGCCGGGTTGCGCGCGAGTTGCATGATGAATTGGGGGCTTTATTCACGGCCGCCAAGTTCGACGTTGCCAGACTCAAGTCGCGCCTCGGGCCGCTTTCCCCCGAACTTGCCCAGCGGTTTGCCCATTTCATCGAAATGCTGGACAAGGGCATCGACCTCAAGCGTCGGATCATCGAAGACCTCAGGCCCTCCGCGTTGAGCTCGCTGGGCCTGGTTGCGGCCCTCGAAATCCTGGCAAGCGAGCACATGCGCGCTTATGGCACTGAAGTTCGCTGCCAGCTATCGCACCTCAAGCTCAAGCCTGCGGCCGAATTGACCATTTACCGGCTGGTTCAGGAAGCCCTGACGAACGTTGCCACCTACGCACATGCCACCCAGGTGACTGTGATTCTGGTGCAGGAAGGTGACGCGGACGTGATAGTTTCCGTGACCGACAACGGCGTGGGGTTTGACGCATCGACAAACCGCATTTCGATGCATGGCCTCATGGGCATGCATTACCGTGTCGAAGCCCAGGGCGGTGCGCTTTACGTGAACTCCGGCCCCACCGAAGGAACCTGCATCAGTGCCCGCCTGCCTCTGGGCTAGGCCCTGGCGAGCCCGCGGTGCCGGTCGTGTCTGCGTTTCCCGCAGCCTTGGCGCGTGCTTCCCGCCGGGTCTTGAGCGTGCCACGGATATTGAGCGCAGCCAGCGCGATCTGGAGCGTGATCAGCGCATAGGCATGGGTGTGCATTCCCCACACGACCCACAGCACGTTGCTCAGCAGAAAGATCCAAAAGCCGGCATTGCGTTTCTTTTTCGAGCTCGATGCCACCAGCCACGCGGCCGCAACGGTGACGGCCATCGCGGGCCACTGAATCGCGTCAAGCCAGTCCATGCGAAAAATAGCGGCGTTTTGGGCACGGTTTGTCGGCAGGCAAATTCGGCTTGAGCGAAGCCCCGGCGAAAAATTCAAAGCCAGAGTGGCCGGCTTCAGGCGGTGCGCGATATCTCAGTAAAACGGTCATGCAAGAGAGGGGTCTGAAAAAAGGCGCATCAAGAAGCCACGGACGTGCCAGGACCGCAAAGTCCTGGGGCGGGCGGCGCAGCGGTCAGATGATGGGCGGTCAGATTGATGGGGCGATCAGGTGATGCTGCAGGTCGACTACGCTCACCATGCTGGCCTTGGGTTTGGGCACCAGCGGCGGCTCGCGCGGCGTTTGTGTCTCTGGGCAACCGCCCAACATCAGGCAAAGCGGGCTCAGTAACACCGGCACGATCCATCGCCTGGTCCAAGCCTTCGCGGCCCTGGCGAACGGGCTGGAAATGCACAAGCGGCTCATGAACTTCTTTCGTTGATGCGGTAGCAACTACCGCCCTGCAAGCCTTGCAAGCCCTGCAAATGGTCAGACTACTGCGGCGAGCCATGGTCGAGTTGTCGGGCGAAGCCGGGCCGGGCCGTAGGACGTTGCAATTGCTTTTGGGACTAGGGGTTGCCGCTCTTTCGCGCTGGTGAAAACTGGGTAGCATGACGCAAGGAAAGCGCACGCCGGTGGCGCTCCTCATCGCGATTCGCCGGCAAGGAGAGACTTCATGATTCGATTCCATCGTCGTGGTGCACTGGTCACCCTCGTTGCGGCCGCTACGCTGCTTGCTGCCGGTTGCGGGATGATGCGGCCGGCTGATTCCAACATGGTGGCGTTTACGACCCAGCTTCGCGGCGCCAACGAAGTGCCGCCTGTAGCCAGCGCTGGCAGCGGCCAGGTCGATGCCGTCCTGAACAAGGAAACCAACGTTCTTCGCTGGAAGCTGTCGTACACGGGCTTGACCGGCCCAGCCACGGCAGGCCACTTCCATGGCCCTGCTGCGGTAGGCGCAAACGCCGGTGTGGTGCTGCCATTTCCTGGCCGCCCGACCAGCCCCATGGAGGGATCGGCAACCCTTACGCCAGCCCAGGCCGCCGACCTGATGGCAGGCCGTTGGTATGCCAACGTGCACACGGCGGCCTTCCCCGGCGGCGAGATTCGCGGGCAGATGACGTCGCGCTGAGATCCGACGTCATTGACTGGAGCGTGCTTGGCGCAGCGGACGGGCGAGGCCCGATCGCTGCATGAATGAACTAGCCGTGTTGTCCGAAGCTCGTCCGGCACCCTTGCGCGTTGCGCTGGTGGGCTACGGCGGCGCGGGCAAGGCCTTTCATGCGCCCGTGATCGCCAGCGTGCCGGGCCTTGATCTCGCGTGCATCGTCAGCAGCCGTCCTGCTGCGGTCAGGGCGGATTGGCCCGACATGCACGTCGTGCCAACCCCGGCGTTGGCGTTCGAAGACCCCACCATCGACCTGGTGGTGATAGCCACGACGAATGAAAGTCACCACCCCCTGGCGCGCGCTGCGCTCCAAGCAGGCAAGCATGTTCTGGTGGACAAGCCGTGCACCGTGACCCTGGCCGAGACCGAGGATCTGCTGGCCCTCGCCAGGCGGCGGGAGCGCGTGCTCACGGTGTACCAGAGCCGTCGTCATGATGCGGACTTTCTCAGCCTGCGCGAGGTGCTGCGCACGCAGAAGTTGGGCCGGGTGGTGCATTTTGAGTCGCACTTCGACCGCTTCCGGCCGGCTGTGCTGAACCGCTGGCGAGACAAGGACATTGCAGGTTCGGGCCTCTGGCTGGACCTAGGTTCTCATCTGGTGGACCAATGCCTGCAGCTTTTTGGCTGCCCCGACGACATCTTGCTCGATACGGCCCTGCAGCGCGACGCCTGTGAAGTGCACGATTATTTTCATGCGCAGCTGCGCTACGACACCGTGTTGCCTGGTTTTCGCGCGCTGCTTCACGCTAGTTCGCTGGCGTCGGCCGGGACGCCCCGGTTTCTGGTGCATGGTACGGCGGGCTCGTTCGTCAAATACGGCTTTGATTCCCAGGAAGATGCGCTCAAAGCGGGTCAACGGCTGCCCGCGCACGGGACCGTGAGCCTCTGGGGAATCGACGGGAGCCCGGGTGAAATTGTTACTCTTGACGGCAGCGAGCGAAGGTCTATGGATGTGCCGGCGACGGCGGGGAATTACGGCCAGTACTACGCCAACCTGCGCGACTGCCTGCTCTCCCGACGTGCCGGCGAGGCCGTTGATCCCGACGTATCCCCGCGCGACGTCATGCAGGTCATGGCATTGCTGTCCCGCGGAGAGCAAAGCGCTAGGGAAAGGCGGGAAGTTTCCACGGCCGATTTGCGCGGTCGGGCGAACTGACACCGACGGGAACGAGGCGAGGCTTTCGCTGGCTTGGCCTGTGCGCCGCAGGGCCATTTGCCCCCAGGTGCGTGGAGCAGGGGGAAACCCTACAATCAAGGGTTACCCCAAAAGCCATGAACGCCCCGATCGACGTCTCCTTTTTCAACCGCGCCGCCAAGCCACTGACGAGCTACCGCAAGTATTGGGCAGCCCGGTTTGGCACGGCCAGGTTCCTGCCGACCAGCCGCGAGGAAATGCAGGCCCTCGGCTGGGACAGTTGCGACATCATCATCGTCACGGGCGACGCCTACGTTGATCATCCGAGTTTCGGCATGGCCGTGATCGGCCGCATGCTGGAGAGCCAGGGCTTTCGCGTCGGCATCATTGCGCAGCCCGACTGGCAGACCGCCGACCCGTTCCGCGCACTCGGCAAGCCGAATCTTTTCTACGGCGTCACGGCGGGCAACATGGACTCCATGATCAACCGCTACACGGCGGACCGCAAGATCAGGAGCGACGACGCCTATACCCCCGGCGACGTGGGCGGCAAGCGGCCCGACCGCGCCGCCATCGTGTATTCGCAGCGTTGCCGCGAAGCCTTCAAGGACGTGCCCATCGTGCTGGGCGGTATCGAAGGCTCGCTGCGGCGCATTGCGCACTACGACTATTGGTCCGACAAGGTCCGGCGCAGCATCGTTGTCGATGCCAAGTGCGACCTTCTTCTGTACGGCAATGCGGAGCGCGCCATCGTCGAGATTGCGCACAGGCTAGCCGCGCGCGAGCCGGTGGCGCAACTCACCGACATTCGCGGCACGGCCTTTGTTCGCCGCTCGGGCGATGAGAGTGCGCAAGGCTGGTTTGAAATCGACTCCACCACCGTAGATGCGCCCGGTCGCGTCGAGGCGCATGTCAATCCCTACCTGATGATTTCGGATCAGGCGCGAGAGCAGGGGGCCACTTGCGCGCGCGAAGACGAAGCCGCCGAGGTGGCCGTGAAGGCCGAGGCATCGGCGTCGCCGAGAGCGCAGGCCAATCCGGCCATCAAGCCGCTGACCTTCGTGCCCAATCCCTCCTTGCCATCGATGCAGGGCAAGATCCGGGTGCCGCCGCGTGACCGTTCGGTGATCCGCCTGCCGTCGTACGAGCAGGTCAAGAGTGACGCTGTTCTCTACGCGCATGCCAACCGCGTGCTGCACCTCGAAACCAATCCCGGCAACGCGCGCGCGCTGGTGCAGGCACACGGCGAAGGCGCTACCGCGCGCGACGTGTGGATCAACCCGCCGCCGATTCCGCTCACCACGGCCGAGATGGACCATGTGTTCGACTTGCCCTATGCACGCTCGCCGCATCCCATGTATGCCGACGAGAACGGCAGCCACGACCACGGCACCAAGATTCCTGCCTGGGAAATGATCCGGTTTTCCGTCAACATCATGCGCGGATGCTTTGGCGGTTGTACCTTCTGCTCGATCACCGAGCATGAGGGGCGCATCATCCAGAGCCGTTCAGAGGATTCGGTAATCCGCGAGATCGAGGCGATCCGCGACACGGTCAAGGGTTTTACCGGCGCCATTTCCGACCTGGGCGGCCCGACCGCGAACATGTACCGCATCGGTTGCAAATCGGCCGAGATAGAAGCGGCCTGCCGCAAACCCTCGTGTGTCTACCCGGGCATCTGCTCGAACCTGAACACCGACCACGCGCCGCTGATCAAAATGTACCGGCGCGCCCGCGAGCTCAAGGGCATCAAGAAGATCCTCATCAGCTCGGGCTTGCGCTACGACCTCGCGGTGCAGAGCCCGGAGTACGTCAAGGAACTCGTCACGCACCACGTGGGTGGCTACCTGAAGATCGCGCCCGAGCACACCGAGCAAGGCCCCCTCACGAAGATGATGAAGCCCGGCATCGGCAGCTACGACAAGTTCAAGCAGATGTTCGAGAAGTACTCGCTCGAGGCAGGCAAGAAGCAGTTCCTGATTCCATACTTCATCGCGGCCCATCCCGGCACCAGCGACGAGGACATGATGAATCTGGCCGTGTGGCTCAAGAAGAGCGGCTTTCGCGCGGACCAGGTGCAAACCTTTTATCCCTCGCCGATGGCCACGGCGACGACGATGTACCACACCAGTCGCAACCCGCTGCGCAAGATCACACGCGACAGCGAAACGGTGGACATCGTCCGCGGCGAAAAGCGCCGCCGCCTGCACAAAGCTTTCCTCCGTTACCACGATGCGAACAACTGGCCCCTGCTGCGTGAGGCGCTCAAGGCGATGGGCCGGGCCGACCTCATCGGCAACGGCAAGCATCACCTGATCCCGACGTTCCAGCCGCTCACCGATGGTGGATACACCAGCGCTCGGCGCAAAAACTCCACCAGTGGAGTCGCCAAGACGGTCACTGCAAAGGCGGCCCAGCCCATCAAGGGTCGGTTGCTGACGCAGCACACGGGGCTGCCACCACGCGAGCATGGCGCGCCGAAGCAGGGTGTACGACCGCCTCGCAAGCCGCGCTAATCCGCGCTAATCCGCTGCAGTTCGCTTTTAGATCCGGCGTGCGCCCCTACAGGGCTTTACAGCACCTGTGCAGGGATTTCTAGACCTTGTAAGAAGCCAGAACCTGTTTCGGAAAGAGCTCTTCCACGTCAAGTTGTCGATGGCAAACGCCCTGCTCGTAGCCGAACTTCAGGAACGCTTTCAGCGTAGCGCGGTTGATGTCGCCCCCACGCCCCGCCGCAATGCCATAGGGGTAGAAGTCTTCGCCGAACAGGCCGCGCATGCGCTCGGTGTAGTTCGACATCCAGGCCAGGGGTGCATGCGACGCGGTGACGTCGGAAAGCCGTTCCATTGAACGCTCTTTGGCCTCCAGGAACGCCTTGTACAGGTTCATGCCGACCCAGGGATGGGATTCGAGCACCGGCCCTTTGAGCACCAGCGAATGCATGATCGGGAAGATGTTCGTGTCCCTGAAGTACTGCTCTTCGGCGGCTTGCGAGTCGGGCATGAGCCGCACGATCCCTTTGCCCAAACCGACCGGAGGCCTTGCTGTCATGACGGCGTCGAGTTCGCCAGCCAGCAGCATGTCGTTGAGGCTGCGATCAGGAACGTTCTGGTAGCGCATGCCTTCGGGCAGACGGAGTTTGACTTTCTCACTGCGGCCGGGCTGATTGACGCCGCCCTGTATCCATTGAATCTCTGTCAACTTCAAGCCGACGTAGTCGCTCAGGTAGCCGCGGCCATAAATCCCGGCGGTTTGCGCCCATTCCGGAACGCCGATCCGCTTGCCCTTGAGGTCCTCCGGCCGCTGTATGGGCCCGCCCTCGCGCACATAGAACATCGAGTGTCGAAATGCCCGCGAAATGAATACTGGCAAGGCCATGACGCTGGTGTCGTCCTGCGAGCGCAAGGCGATGTACTTGCCCATCGACATCTCGGACAAATCCCACTCGCGGTGCAGCGTGAAGCGATAGAAGATTTCTTCGATCGGAAGATCCAGCGTGCGAAGCTGCACGCCTTCCACCCTGACGGTGCCGTCGGTGATGTCTCGCGTGTGGTCGTAAAGGCCGAGCGCCAGGGTAAGCGGAAGTGGATTCAAAATCAGTCTGCCTTGATGTTCGCGGCCTTGATGACACGGCCCCATTTGTCGTTCTCAGTCTTGACATACGCTGCAAGCTCTTCAGGCGTGCTGTACACCGCTTCCTGCCCCTGCTTGAAGAGCTGATCGCGGTGCTCGGGATTCTTGCCCAGCGCCACCATTTCACGGTTGAGCCGCTGCACGATGGCAGCCGGCGTTCCGGCCGGGGCAAATAGGCCGTACCACGAGCTGGCCTCGACGCCCTTGTAGCCCAGTTCGGCCAGCGTGGGCACGTCGGGTGCCACTTCGATGCGGGTGGGCGAGGTAACCGCCAGTGCGCGCAGGCGGCCTGATTTCACAAAAGGCAGGCTGGACACAACGCCGCCGAACACCATTTGCGTCTCGCCCGCTATCACGGCGGCTGCCGCCGGATTGCTGCCTTTGTAGGGCACGTGGACCATGTCGATCCCGGCCTGCAGCTTGAAGAGCTCGCCCACCAGATGCAGGGGCGAGCCGTTGCCGCCTGAGGCGTAGTTGAGCGTCCCCGGTTGGGCCTTGGCCAGCGCCACGAGTTCGGCCACGCTCTTCGCCGGGAAAGCCGGGTTCACCACCAGAATCTGGAAGCCCTGCGCCACCATGCTGACCGGCGCAAA
Source organism: Pseudomonadota bacterium (assembly GCA_040385065.1). GTDB lineage: Bacteria > Pseudomonadota > Gammaproteobacteria > Burkholderiales > Burkholderiaceae_C > Polaromonas. The sequence goes on along the minus strand of JAZKIC010000042.1, from coordinate 5,842 downwards.
GTCTTTCAGGGGATCGTAGGTGAGCTTGCCGAGGTGCGGAGTCATGGCCATGTTGGCCACAAAGCCGAGCGTGAGGGTGTAGCCATCGGGCTTGGCCCGGGCGACCTCGCCGGTGCCGAGGTTACCGCCCGCGCCAGGCTTGTTGTCGACAAACACCTGCTGCCCCAGCGAGGTCGACAGGCGCTGCGCCACGAGCCTGCCGAGGGTGTCGTTGCCGCCACCGGGAGGGTAGGGGATGACCAGCCGGATAGGCCGGCTGGGGTACGCATCCTGCGCCGCGGCCAGCGGTGAAATCATCGCGGTCAGGCAGGCGCCAGCGGTAGCCAGTACCAAACGTCGTGTCAATTTCATGATTTGTCTCCCAAGGCCTAATGCTAAGTATGCTTATGGTAGTTGTGCAAGTCATGTAGCCCGTTCAGGGATTACCCGGCGTGCTTTGAAGTGCCGCCGATGTTCGGCTAGCTGGCGAGCGTGTGCAAGGGAATGTCCTTGTCTTTGGCGAGCTGATCGAGTTGCTGCCGCGTTCGCTGCGCGAGAAACTCAGCCAGCCGCTGATGTGAGACAGGGTCGAGCAGCAGGTCGGCGCGCGTCGCGTCGAGCCCTGCCGCTTCCGCAAGCCTCCGCGCAAAATGCGGCTCAAGTGCCGCCACTGCGACACGCCCGTCGAGGCATGCATAGATCCGGTAGCCGGCATGCGCTCCGCCCAGAATAGCGCCCGGCTCCGTCAGTCCCCATTCGCGCGGCAGTGCCATGTAATGAGCGGCCGAAGACAGCGCTACTTCGATGCGCGTGCCGTACTCATGCACGCGCAGGTGCATCACGGCCTGCAGCACGGCTTCGCTTGCCAGGAGCGAACCGCCCATGTCGGCGAACAGTGTGGCCGGCAGTTCCAGCCCGGTGACCAGGCCGTTTTCAGCAAGGTAAGTCAGGTCGTGCCCCGGCTCTTCGGCTTGTGCCCCGGGTGCGCCGACGATGGCCACATGGCTTAGCTGCGGGTGGCGGGCGTGCAGCGCGTCCCAGGCCAGACCCAGTTTCAGCAAGGCCGACGGGCGAAACGAGGTGAGCAATACGTCGTGGTGCGCGAGCTGGTGATGCAGCACTTGCTGGCCCGCTTCGGTCTTCAGGTCAACGCTCAGAACCGTCACGCCAGCGCCTACCGCCTCGTAGCAAGCCGGGCTGTAAAGCCGCATGGCGTCGCCGGCAGGAGGTTCGAGCTTCGTGCAGCGAGCGCCCATCTGGTGGCAGCGCATCAGCGCCGCCGGACCGGGCAGGTTCAGCGCCAGGCTGAGCACCCGAACGCCGCTGAGGACTTGCGGGAGCGTCGGCGAGGGAGAAGCAAGAGTCGTCATCGGGAGCCCGGGCTGAAAAATCACCACTTTACTTCCGGGGTGCGCCATTGCGCTATCGGGTCAAACGCACACGGGCCACCCATGAACGAAGGCTACTCGCCGAAATCCAGCGGGAGACCCACGTAGTTCTCAGCCACCGAAAGTGCCCCGGCCCGCGAGTTGACGATGTAGTCGAGCTCCGCTTCCTGCAGCTTCTGGCCGATTTCCCCGGTGTCGGGAAAGCGGTGCATGAGACTCGTGAACCACCATGAAAAGCGCTCGGCGCGCCATACCCTGCGCAGGCAGCGGGCCGAGTAGTGGTCAATGCCGGCCGAGCTCCTTTCTGCGAAAAACTCGATCAGCGCAGCCGACAGGTATTTGACGTCGGTGGCTGCCAGATTCAGCCCTTTGGCGCCGGTAGGCGGCACGATATGCGCGGCATCGCCCGCCAGGAACATGCGGCCAAAACGCATGGGCTCAGTGACGAAACTCCGAAGCGGTGCAATGCTTTTTTCCAGCGAGACGCCCGTGACCAGTTGCTCGCGCGCGGCTGGATCGAGACGGTGGCGAAGTTCTGTCCAGAATGCGTCGTCGGACCAGTTTTCGACCCGGTCGGTCAACGGCACCTGCAGGTAGTAGCGGCTGCGGGTGTGGCTGCGCTGCGAGCACAGCGCAAAGCCGCGCGGGCTGTTCACGTAGATCAGTTCGTCATGCACGGGCGGCGTATCGGCCAGCACGCCGAGCCATCCGAAGGGGTAGACCTTCTCGAACTCGCGCAGCGAGCCCTCCGGAACGCTGGCGCGGCAAACGCCGTGAAAGCCATCGCAGCCGGCAATGAAATCGCACGTCAGTTCGTGGGTTTCGGTCCCCTTCGGACCCTGAATTTCATAGCGCACCCGCGGAACATCGGTATCGAAATCATGCACCGACACATTCGCAGCGCCCCATACCGTAGGCAGCCCGGCAGCTAAGCGGGCGTCCATCAGGTCCCGTGTGAGCTCGGTCTGCCCATAAACCATCACGCTCTTGCCGTCGGTAAGGCCGGACAGATCAATGCGGTGGCGTTCGCCCTTGAAGAGCATGTCGAAGCCTGCATGGCGAAGCCCTTCGGCGTGCATGCGAAGGCCTACGCCCGCCTCATCCATAAGGTCCATCGTGACCTGCTCCAGCACGCCGGCGCGTATGCGGCCCAGCACGTACTCGCGCGTCTGCCTTTCGATGATGACGGCGTCGATACCGGCCTTGTGGAGCAGTTGCCCCAGCAGATGCCCGGCTGGACCTCCACCGACGATGGCGACGCGCGTGCGATGTTTCTGCATGATTTCCTTTAGACCGTGTGCGTTGGCGGTGTGCGGTGTTCGCTGCGTGTTTTTCGCTTGCCTGTGACCCGACTGCCCGGGTCGTACGTCGGCGAGCTTAGAGCGCAGGCAAGCTGTCGAGAAGCGGCGCCACTGCGCTGTGCGCGGTGATCGAACAGGTTGTGCGATGATCGCGCAATGAGTGGCACATCCGCATCTCGCCGCAAGGTTGGCGCTATTGGCCCAACGGTCGTTCCTGTCGCAAGGGCCGATTTCATCGAGGGCATGGCGAAGGGGATGGCCGTGCTGGAAGCTTTTGACACGCAGCGGCAACGCCTTAACGCAACGCTCGCAGCCGAGCGTGCAGGCATTACCCGTGCTGCCGCGCGGCGTCATTTGCTGACGCTTGCCCACCTCGGTTATCTGGAAACCGACGGGAGCTACTACTGGCTGGCCGCCAAGGTGCTGCGTTTCTCCGGCAGCTATCTCGCCACCGCGCGCCTGCCGCGCCAGGTCCAGCCCACCTTGAATCGACTCGCCGCGCAGGCGGCCGAGAGCTTTTCCGTGGCGGTGCTTGATGGAGACGAAGTGGTCATCATTGGGCGGAGCGGTTTTGAGCGCGCCCCTGCGGGGGGCGCACAGCCGGGAATCCGTGTACTCGCCTATGGGCTTCATCTGGGTGCCCGGCTTCCCGCCCACGCAACGTCGACCGGAAGGGTCCTGCTTGCGGCAAAGTCCAGTCTGGAGTTCAGCGGGTGGCTCAAGCAAAAGGCAGACAGCGGCGGACTTGCCCGACTGACGCTCCATACCTGCGTTGAGCCCAGGCAGTTTCGCGCCCTGATCAGCGAGGTTCGGCGCAGCGACTATTGCCTGGCCTCCGAAGCGCATGAACTGGGGGTCGTCGCGGTGGCAGTTCCACTCAGAAACATGCGCGGTCAAACAGTGGCCGCGCTCAATGTCGTCGGTTCATCGCAGCGCTCGGAAGCGGCCGAATCCTGGAAGGTGGACATGCTGGCTCTGTTGCAGGACGCGGCGGCCGAGTTGCGGCCATTGCTTCAGGCGTAAAAAAGCCACCGGCATGCCGATGGCTTCAGGTGTCAGCCTGAGTGCTCAGGCGAGCTTGCTCAGCCCATCTTGCAACCTGCGCCCGAGTCGGCCAGCGCTTTGGCGGCAACGCCGATCACCTTGTTTTCCTTGTTCTCGACAACCCGGAGGTACATGTCCTGAACCGGGTTGTGCGATTTGCTCATGGTCCACTTGCCGCGGGGGCTGTCGATCGTCGCGCCTTCCATGGCCTTGTACAAGGCGGGTTTGTTGTTCAGGTCTCCCTTCACGGCGTTTGCCCCCTGAATCAGCAGCAGGCCCGTGTCATAGCCCTGGACGGAATAAACGTCTGGCTGGGCCTTGAACGCCTTGGCGTAGTCGAGACGGAACTTCTGGTTGCGCGGCGTGTTCAGCGAGTCGCTGTAGTGCATCGTCGTGATGATGCCGTCGGCCGCAGGACCTGCGGCCTCGAGCACGCCTTCGGTCAGGAAGCCCGATCCATAAAGCGGGATCTTGCCCTTGAGGCCGGCCGCTGCGTAATCCTTGATGAACTTGGCGGCGCCACCGCCGGCGAAGAAGCAGGCGACGGCATCAGGTTTGAGTGCCGCGATTTCAGTGAGCAGGGCCTGGAACTCGACGTTCGGAAACGGCAACCCAAGCTCCTTGACGATGGTGCCGCCGGCAGCGGTATAGCTTTCCTTGAATCCTTCGAAAGCCTCGTCGCCCGCAGCATATTTCCAGGTGATCCAGACTGCCTTCTTGTGGCCCTTGGCAACCATCGCCTGACCCAGGGCGCGCGTGGGCTGGGAGTTGCTGAATGAAGTCCTGAACACGTTGGGAGCGCAGAGTCCGCGCGTAGCGGCGTGCACGCCGGCATTGGGAATCAGACTGAGGACGCCACTGTCCCGTGCGACTTTCTGAATGCCCATCTGGACGCCGGAGTGGACCGTGCCCACCAGCACGTCGACCTTGTCGCGCTGCACGAGCTTGTTGGCGTTCTCGATCCCTTTGGAGGGCTCGGACTCGTCATCGACCTTGAAGTATTCGATCTCCCGACCGCCCAGCTTCCCACCTTGCTCGTTGATGGCCATCCGGAAACCGTTTTCAATGGCGACGCCAAGCTGGGCAAACGTACCGGTATAGGGCAGCATGAAGCCTACGCGAACCTTGTTCCCCTGCGCGCGCGCCAGTTGGGGAAGCAGCAAGCCGGTCGAGGCGGCACCAACGATCGCAGCGCTTTGCGTCAGGATCAGGCGGCGGGAGGCGAGGCGTGAGGACATGGAAAAAACTCCTGGTTGAACTGAAGACAGACGGGGCAAATGGTAAGCGGGCAGGGTAGTGCGTGGCCTAGTGTAAAACCCGAAATTAAGCAGTGAATGATTGAAGCCTCAAGAATAAGGATGCGACGTGGCGTCTGTCGTATGGCGTCTGGGCAGTCGCTTGCCTTGCGAGCTCTCGATGCAGGATCTGCCCACCTGGGCGCGATCTCCAGTCAGGACGATTCAGACAGGGCGGTTGACAGCCACGCACGGCACCACGCGCTGGCCTCCAGTTCAGGCACCGTTCCCGCACTGGCGTCATGGCACCAGATTTCGCCCGTTCGCACGGCCCCCAGTCCCTGCAGGCGTTCATCGAAGCGCTTTCCACCGAAGCAAAAGGTCGGGCCGTAGGTTCGGTCGCCCAGTGCGACCACGCCGTAGCGCACATGCCCGAGAAACCGTGGATCGCTGTCGAGCGATTCGTAGAGGCGATGCGCATTGTCAGGAAGATCGCCGGAACCGTAGGTGGAACTGCAAATGAGAAATAGGTCAGCCGTTGGCTCGGCGCCGTCAAAGACGCTGATGTCGAGGTCGTCCATCATTTTGACCTCTATGCAGACGAGGTCGGTGCAGTCCATTTCAATCGCCCTGGCTACGTGCTCTGCGGTACGGGTCATCGTCGCGACCAGGATCTTGAGTTTCATGACACGTGTCGGTGGAGTTGGAAAAGGTGAGGAAGTTTAGTCATGCGCAAGTGCATTGCGGGGCAGTTTGAGACTTGCTGCGCCCGTACGGTCCAGACGCAAGAAAATTTCAGCCGGTGATTTCTGAAAGGGTGTCGATCGCGCTACAATGTGAGGCTTCGGAGTGTGGCGCAGTCTGGTAGCGCACCTGGTTTGGGACCAGGGGGTCC
>JAZKIC010000041.1:0-90815 GCA_040385065.1 Pseudomonadota bacterium | reverse complement strand
GCAGCGGCCCCCTCGGGGGGCAGGAAGCTACACGCAGTGAGCGACCGTGGGGGCCCGTTTATCCCCCGCGTCGCATCATGTCGAAGAACTCGTGGTTGTTCTTCGTGGCTTTCATGTTCTTGAGCATGAGTTCCATGGATTCGATTTCGTCCATGTTGTACATGAACTGCCTCAGAATCCGGGACTTTTGCAGGATCTCGGGGGCCAGCAGGAGTTCTTCCTTGCGGGTGCCGCTGCGGTTGAGGTGAATGGCGGGGAAAACGCGCTTTTCGTACAGCCTGCGGTCCAGGTGGATTTCGCAGTTGCCGGTTCCCTTGAACTCTTCAAAAATCACTTCGTCCATGCGGCTGCCGGTGTCGACCAGGGCGGTGCCGATGATGGTGAGGCTGCCGCCCTCCTCGATTTTTCGGGCAGCGCCAAAAAAGCGCTTGGGCCGTTGCAGCGCGTTGGCGTCAACGCCGCCGGTCAGTACCTTGCCAGAAGAAGGCAAAACGTTGTTGTAGGCACGAGCCAGGCGCGTGATGGAGTCGAGCAGGATGACGACGTCCTTGCCGAGTTCGACCAGCCGCTTGGCGCGCTCGATGACCATCTCGGCGACGTGAACGTGCCGTGCGGCGGGCTCGTCGAAGGTGGACGAAATCACTTCGCCGCGTACGCTGCGCTGCATCTCGGTGACCTCCTCAGGGCGCTCGTCGACCAGCAGCACCATCATCACCACTTCCGGGTAGTTGGCCGTGATGGCATGGGCGATGTTCTGCATCATCACGGTCTTGCCGGACTTCGGCGGCGCGACGAGCAAGGCGCGCTGGCCTTTGCCGATGGGCGCGACGATGTCGATGATGCGGCTGGTCAGGTTTTCTTCTGCCTTGATGTCGCGTTCGAGCTTGAACTGCTCACGCGGGAACAGCGGCGTCAAGTTCTCGAACATCACCTTGTGCTTGTTCGCTTCAGGTGGGCCGTCGTTGATCTTGTCGAGCTTGTTGAGTGCAAAGTAGCGCTCGCCGTCCTTGGGCGTGCGGACTTCGCCTTCGATCATGTCCCCGGTATGCAGGTTGAAACGGCGGATCTGGCTCGGGCTGATGTAGATGTCGTCGGTGCTAGCGGTGTAGCTGGAGTCCGGCGCGCGCAGGAAGCCGAAGCCGTCGGGCAGCACTTCGAGCACGCCATCCGCGACGATGGTTTCGCCCGTTTTTGCACGTTTCTTGATGATGGCAAACATCAATTCCTGTTTGCGCATCCGGCCGACGTTTTCGATCTCAAGGGCTTCCGCCTGCTTGAGGACTTCAGACACATGCAGTGCCTTGAGTTCATTTAAGTGCATGAGATACCTGCGTTAGCCTGCGAGGAGGGGAACTCCAAAAAGGAGTTCTGCTATCAACGGGGGGAGGGGGTGGGGGCCGGCGCCGCGGCGGGTGGCTTCGCGTACCGGGGTATTCGATCTGCCCAGTTGGTGGCGGGGCAGCGAACGTGCAGATTATGACAGGAAACGCCGGGCTAGATTCCGGGTCTCAATGCAGGTCCGGGCAGGGCCGGAACACGGGGCTGATCGAGGCGTGTTGCGCGCAAAAAAGGCCGGCACCGGCAGAGCCGCGTGCCGACTGCTCTATCAGGCCAGTTGCTGGTCGATGAAGGCGGTCAGTTGAGCCTTGCTCATGGCACCGACCTTGGTGGCTGCAAGCTGGCCGTCCTTGAAGAGCATCAGCGTGGGAATTCCACGGATGCCGAACTTGGCGGGGATGTCGCGGTTTTCGTCGACATTCATCTTGGCAATTTTCAACTTTCCGTCGTAGCCGGTCGCGACTTCGTCAAGGATGGGAGCGATCATCTTGCACGGGCCGCACCACTCGGCCCAGTAATCGACCAGCACGGGCTGGGTTGCCTTGAGAACGTCGGCTTCGAAGGTCGCGTCGGTGGTATGTTTGATCAGTTCGTTGGCCATGGAGGCTCCTTTGAAAAGCGTTTGGCTGTTACGGCTAAAGTTCGAGCCATTGTGGCAGAAACCCAGTACGCCTGTCGGCTATTGACCCCCACACTTTCCTATGACCCTGATAGCCAGTCCAGCCTCCGCTTTGTCTGCCCCATCGCCAGTGGTATGGCCTGCCAGCGGCATGAACGCCCTGCACTGGGGGCAGGTTGCAACACGCATCGACGCCTTCCTTCGGGAATATGACGCGCACCCGTCCGACGTCGTGGTGCTCGTGCCCTATGCGCAGCTGATGACCGAGGCGCGCCAGGCGTGGGCCGGGGGTCGAACCGCCGGCTTTCTGCCGAGATTCGAGACCACGTCCAACTGGGCAACATCTCTGCAGGCCGCACTCGGCCCGGTGCAGTACGGCCCCGACGACTTGCGGCAGGACGCCGCATTCGATGTACTCACCGCCGGCCGACTGCTCGCCCGGGTAGGTCTGGGGAGCCAGAAGGACGCGCTCGCCAGCAGGCTTATGGAGGCTGCATGGTCCCTTGCGCGGCTGGCGGCTGCCGTCCCGCCGGATGACCGCCAGGCCTGGAGCGTGCGGGTTGCGCAGGGTCTGAGAGATGGCCTCGATGAACCGGTACTGGCGCTCGAAGCGGCAATAGCCCAGGTTGCCGTCACCTGGGCAGGCATGTCCACGTATCCAACGGATGTGCTGTTTTCGGTCGAACCGGCGCTGCTCGTTGTGCTGGAGGGCTTCCAGGCCGATCCGCTCGGCGACGCGCTCAAGGCCCGGCGTGCGGGCCGCACCCTCGCGCTTTCGCTGGTGACGCAACAGGAATCGCTGCCGGCCACGCTCTACCAGACGGCGGACATGGAGGACGAGGCCGCGCAGGCTGCGGCCTGCGTATTGCAGCGTCTCGCCCAGGGCGCCCGCTCGGTGGCTCTGGTAGCTCAGGACAGGGTGGTGACTCGGCGTATTCGCGCAATGCTGGGCGAGCGCGGCGTGAGATTGCGGGACGAAACGGGCTGGAAACTTTCGACAACCCGTTCCGGCGCAGCCCTCATGAGCCTGCTGCAGGCGGCAACGTGGGACGCATCGGCCGACGCTGTGCTGGCTTGGCTGAAAAGCGCACCGAACTTTTCCGATGCGGAGGTCAGCGCGGCCGAAAGGGAAATTCGCCGCGCCGAAATTCGTCAATGGCAAGCCATCCCGGAGCAACTGGCAAAGGCCCATGCGCTCGCAGAAAGGTTGGGGCCGGTGCTGCAACGGCTGCAGCGCACGCTGACCTTGAGCGACTGGCTGCGCGAGCTGCGCGCGGCGCTGAAGGAATCGGGGCAATGGAACGAGCTTCTTCGCGATACGGCGGGTCAGGCTTGCCTCGACGCACTCGGATTGCAGGAGGGTCGGGAAACGGCATTCGAACACGTCATCGAGAAAATGGATCTGCGCGACTTCACGGTCTGGTTTCGGCAGACCCTCGAGGCGGGCAGTTTCACGCCCGAACACCCCGTCGATGCGCAGGTCATCATCTTGCCGCTGACGCAGCTGCTGGGTCGTTCCGTCGATGCGGTGGTGTTGCCGGGGGCTGACGAAATGCGCCTGCCCGTCTCGCCCGAGCCGCCCGGGGTGTGGACAGCAGCGCAGCGTGAGCTCCTGGGCCTGCCCTCGCGTGAAGCGCTCACAACCCTTGCACGACTGGCGTGGGACTACGCTCTGCAGTCTGCTCCGGTGGATGTGTTGTGGCGCAGCAGCGACGCCGGCGAACATGTGATGGCAAGCGGTTTCGTTCAAGCCCTTCAGTTGCAGACGGGGCAGGGTTTGGCAACCGATTGCCGGGAAGTGCGTGAGCTCGCCGGGCAACCCGTGCCGGCACCTTTGCCGCAAGGCCATGAACTACCCGTCAAAAAACTGTCCGCCAGCGCTTATGAGGACTTGCGCCGTTGCCCTTATCGCTTCTTTGCGCTACGCCAACTGGGCTTGCAGGAGCCCGCAGAGCTGGACGGTGAACTGGGCAAGCGCGACTTCGGGAATTGGTTGCATAGCCTGCTGCGGCATTTTCACGAAAGCCTGCAGGCGCTTGCCGGGCCGGTCGATCTGGCCGGGCGCGTAGCCTTGATGGACGATGCCGCAGACCGGGCCAGCCGCGAACTCGCACTGAGTGAAACTGAATTTCTGCCTTTCCTGGCGGCCTGGCCCCGAGTACGCGAGGGTTACCTGGGATGGTTGACCGGCCATGAGGCAGAGGGCGCGGTTTTTGCGGGAGCGGAGCTGGAGCGAGAGGCGGCGTTCGGCGCGCTGACGCTCACCGGCAAGATCGACCGGGTCGACAGGCTGGGCGATGGCCAGACGCTGGTGATCGACTACAAGACCGAAGCTCGCACCACCACCCAGCAGCGCATTGCAGCCCCCCAGGAAGACACCCAGCTCGCCTTTTATGCCGCCTTGCTGCAAGACGACGAACTCTCGGCGGCTTATGTCAACCTGGGCGAAAAAGAACCCACCCGGAGCTATGTGCAGGGCGATATCGTGGCGCTGCGCGACGGACTCATCGACAGCCTGCTGACCGACATGGCCCACATCGCCGAGGGTGCACCCCTTCCTGCCCTGGGCGCGGGGAAGGCCTGCGACTATTGCGCAGCCCGAGGCCTGTGCCGCAAGGATTTTCGATGAGTGATTCGCTTTCGATGACAAGCCATCCAGTGGCATCCCAAATGCCGCCGCACGCCTCGGCCACGCCTGCTTACCAGCGCAACGGCGCGCCCTGTGGCACCCAGGAGTTCTATGCCGTGGCTTGCGACCCGCGGCGCAGCGTGGCCGTCGAGGCCTGCGCCGGTGCCGGCAAGACCTGGATGCTGGTGTCGCGCATGGTGAGGGCGTTGATGGACGGCGCGGCGCCTCACGAGATCCTGGCCATTACGTTCACACGGCGCGCCGCAGGCGAGATGAAGGCAAGACTGTACGAATGGCTGGGTGCATTTGCCCGCGCCGACACCGCGACCCTGCTCGATGAACTTCGCCTGCGTGGCGTACAGGTGCCCGAGGCAGCCGAGCAAGCGCGCGCGCTTGCAGACCAATTAGCCGGCGTATACGAGAGCATGCTCGCCACCGGCCGGCCAGTGCAGATACGCACCTTTCACGGCTGGTTTGCCGCGCTGCTGCGCACCGCGCCGGTATCGGTGTTGCAAACCCTGGGCTTGCCGCTGAACTACGAGCTGCTGGAAGACGACAGCCAGGCACGCGCTCTGGTGTGGCGCCGCTTTTACGGGGCGCTGCTTGAAGATGCTGCGCTGAAGGAAGACTTCGAGGCAGTGGTCCTGACGCATGGCAGGCATCAGGCCGGCAAGGCATTGCAAGCTGCGCTGGACAAGCGCGTCGAGTTCGCGCTGGCCGATGCCGCCGGCGTGGTTGACCGATCGGTTGAAGATTTCGGTACCGCATTTCCAGCTTTCAATGCACTGGACAAGCCGGAGGAGGCGCTCTGGGGCGGGCCGCTTCGTCAGTTGCTCGAGGATGCGGCGCGTGCCCTTGGCGCCGCCAATGCACCCACCTTCTCGGCCAAAGGGAGCGAGCTTGAACGGGCACTTGCCGAGCGCGATGTGGGCGGGGTCGAAGCCGCCCTGATGACCGCGAACGGAACGCCCCGCAAATTCGGCGCCACTATCGCAGGGCTTGCCTTGGTCCGGGAGGCCCAGGATGCGCTGGTGCAGGTTCTGCAGGCGGGCCACCAGCATGCGTGCTGGTTGCACCACAAGCGATTGACGCGGCTTGCCCGCGTTTTGATCGGCAGCTTTACCGAGGTCAAGCGCGAGCGCGGCTGGATCGACATGAACGATGTCGAGCGGGCCGCCATGCATATGCTGGCGGACCCTGTGGTGTCGGGCTGGGTGCAGGAAAAGCTCGACGCACGCGTGAGCCACCTCCTGATCGACGAATTCCAGGACACCAATCCCTTGCAATGGCAGGCATTGCTGGCGTGGCTCGGAAGCTATGCCGGTGCGGGCCAGGCGCCCAGCGTATTCCTGGTGGGCGATCCCAAGCAGAGCATCTACCGCTTCAGGCGCGCCGAGCCGCAGGTGTTCAGGGCGGCGCAGCTTTTTGTGCGGACGGCGCTGGGGGGCGACCTGCTCGCCTGCGACCATACACGCCGCAATTCGGCCGCGGTCATGGAAGTCGTGAACACGGCCATGACACAGGCCTCGCAAGGCGGTCGATACCCCGACTACAGGGTGCACACGACCGACTCACGCATAACCGGCAGCGTCGGGCGCCTGCCGCAGATCATGCGCGCTGGCGATGGCGCAGAGGGGGCGGCCGGGTATGCCGCGGAATCCGGCGACCCGGCGATCTGGCGCGACAGCCTGACGACCCCGCGAGAAATCCCCGAGGAAACGCTGCGGACGACGGAAGCCCGGCAGTTGGCGCGCTGGGTTTCGGCCGGGATCGCGGAAGGGCGTTTTGGTCCGGGCGAAATGATGGTTCTGGCGCGCAAGCGCGCAGGCCTGGCGCTGCTGCAGGACGAGCTCCGCGCCGTCGGCGTTCCCGTGCATATCGGCGAGAAAACTGCGCTGATCGATTGTTGCGAAGTGCTGGATGTCGTGGCTTTGCTCGATGTCCTGGTGTCGCCCCAGCATGATCTGTCGCTGGCGCGCGCGCTGCGCTCACCGCTGTTTTCTGTGAACGACCATGGCCTCGTCCAGTTGGCGCTCGCAAAGCGCCGTCTCGGCTTGCCCTGGCTGGAGCTTTTGTGGCTTGCGGCGTCGAAACCCGAGGATGTTGCGGAACTGCAGGCCGAGGCCGCGGCCGGACTGAACGGAATTGCCGCCACGCTTTTGCGGTGGAAAGGCTGGCTGGACGGCTTGCCGCCCCACGATGCGCTGCATGCGATTTATGCCGATGGCGACGTGTTGGCCCGGTTTGCTGCGGCTGCGCCCGCTTCCCAGCGCACCAGCGTGCTGGCCAACCTGCGCGCCTTGCTATCGGTGACCCTCGCGCTCGATGGGGGCCGTTTCATTACGCCGTACACGCTGGTGAGGGCGTTGAAGGCCGGCTTGATACAGGCACCGGCAACGGTCAGCGTTAACGCCGTGCGCCTGCTGACGGTGCATGGCGCGAAAGGGCTGGAGGCCAGGGTGGTCGTGCTGCTGGACACCGATGCGGCGGAGCGCAACCCCGACACCATGGCAGTGCTGGTCGACTGGCCGGGCGAGTCCGCATTGCCTACGAAGTTTGTGTTTCTGGCGAGCGAAAACCGTCCGCCCGCATGCTGCGCCGAAGCCCTGGCCGCCGAGCAGGAAGCCCGCAGCAGGGAAGAGCTCAATGCGCTGTATGTTGCGCTGACGCGAGCGCGCGAGACGCTCGTTGTGTCGTCCGTCGAATCGCACCGTGCAAACCCTGACAGCTGGTGGCAACGTTTGTTGCCCTTGACCCAGGCCCTCTCGCCCCTGGCGGTGGCGCAGGATCACTCGTCGACACCCGTGCACGGCGCGCACTTCACGTTGCCCGAACTGCCCCGTTTGCCAGACGCCATGACGGCTCCGCCTCCCGCACGCCCGGCAAAGCAGGAAGACACGCCCGCCTCCCGCCTGGGCAAGGCGATGCACCGCTTGCTGGAATGGGGCGGCACGAGTCCGGTGCGCGAGCTGGCGGTCCAGCGCGAGTTTGGCCTGGATGCGCAACAGGCGCGTCTCGCGTCAGCAGCTGCTGAACGCATTCTCGCGGGGGAAGGTGCATGGGCCTGGAACCCTGCTGTAGTGAGCTGGCAGGCCAACGAGATCGAGCTGGTGCATGAGGGGCAGACCTTGCGACTTGACCGGCTCGTGCGGCGCCAGGACGCTGGCCATGACGGCGAGTGGTGGGTGCTGGACTTCAAGTCGCGTCCCGAACCGCACCGGCATCCAGAACTCGTTGAGCAGATGCTCCGCTACCAGACCGCATTGGCGGCTATTTATCCCGGCGCGCCCGTGCATGCGGCCTTTCTGACGGCAGCCGGGCAACTCCTTCAAATAGATTGAAGGGGATTGTCGAGCGGCTTGTGCAGACTGCGCAACTTCATCCTAGACTGCGCAGGTTTTCGCCCAACCCCCCCAGCGGCCTTCGTCTCCATCAAGGAAATGCCTGTGTTCAAGAAATTCATCGTGACCAGTCTGTTTGTCTCGGCGCTGGGAAGCGCTTTCGCCCAGCCTGCACCGGCTCAGCCCCCGGTACGCCTGCGCGGCACCATCGAGAAAGTGGAGCCAGGAAGCTTCACCCTGCGCGAGCGAAGCGGCGAGCTGATCACGCTGGTTCGGCCAGCCGACATGGCGGTGTCTGAAGTGCTCCCCCTCAAATTGACGGACATCAAGGCGGGCAGCTACATCGGGACCGCGGCCATGCCGCAGTCGGACGGCACCCAGCTCGCGCTGGAAGTGCTGGTGTTTCCTGAAGCTGCGCGCGGCACGGGCGAAGGGCACTTTCCGTGGGATCTTCAACCTGAAAGCACGATGACGAACGCAACCGTGGCCGATCTGGTCGCAGCGCCCGTCACCGTACCGGGCGGCCAAAAGATGACCCTCAAGTACAAGGGTGGCGAAAAGACCGTGATCGTGCCGGCCGGTGCTCCGGTCGTGACTTTCAAGCCGGGCAAGGAGGATGAAGCGGCCCTCGTCGTGCCGGGCGCCCGCGTTCTGGTTACGGCTCAGCTGAAAGATGGCAAACCCACGGCGCTGCGTATGACGGTGGGCCGCAATGGCTTTGCGCCACCCATGTAACTGAGATAATCAAGGCTCGGCCCGACGGCCTGAATCCGGCAAGAAGCGGGTTCAGGCCGTTTTGCTTGGCGGGCGCGGTGCGCGTCTGCAGTTGTTTGAACGGATTGCCTTGACTGACTCCACTTCCATGCCCCGCCGTGTGCCTCTCGTCGCGATAGTGGGCGGAGGCCCTGCCGGACTGATGGCCGCAGACGTCCTCAGCCGCGCCAGCGAACAATTGCAGGTTCATGTGTTCGACCGCATGCCTTCGGTAGGGCGCAAGTTTCTGCTGGCAGGCAAGGGCGGCCTGAACCTGACCCACTCGGAAGACGCGGACCGTTTCATCACGCGTTTCGGCAAGCGCGAGCCTGAAGTCGCCGCGTTGCTGGCGAGCTTCGGCAGCCATGAGGTGCGCGAGTGGGCGCAAGACCTGGGCGTGGAGACCTTTATCGGCAGCTCGGGCCGTGTTTTCCCCAAGGACATGAAGGCAGCCCCGCTGTTGCGCAGCTGGCTTCACCGGCTGCGCGGGTCGGGCGTTCAGTTTCACATGCGCCACCGCTGGCTCGGCTGGAACGATTCAGGTGGTCTTCGGTTCGAGTCCCCAGCGGGCGATGACGACGTCATGGCCGACGCGGTGGTACTGGCCCTGGGCGGCGGCAGCTGGGCGCGACTTGGATCGGATGGGGCGTGGGTGCCTCTGCTGGAAGCTGCAGGAGTCGCAGTCAATCCGTTGCAGCCGTCGAACTGCGGTTTTGATGTTGCGCGCGCGGCGGCTCAACTTGCAGGCGCCAGCAAGCCCTCAGAGGAGCAGGGGGGCGAGACGCGGCGAGACTTCCTCAGGGAGCTCATCGGCAAAGGGCCTGCGCCTGAGCAGGGGTGGTCTGAACACTTTTCGAGCCTGTTCGCCGGGCAGCCGCTCAAGCTGGTGGCTCTGTCTTTCACGGATTCGCTGGGCCAGACTTTTCAGCGCAAGGGTGAATTTGTCGTCACCAAGACAGGTGTGGAAGGCAGCCTTATCTACGCCGTGTCCAGTTTGCTTCGCGACGAAATTGGCCGATCAGGGCACGCCCAGTTCCAGCTCGACCTGATGCCCGACAAGACCAAGGAGCAGGTACTGGTCGAAGTGCGCCACCCCCGTGGGTCACGCTCGTTGTCGAGCCACCTCAAGAGCCGGCTCGGTCTGGAGGGCGTCAAGGCCGGCCTGCTGCATGAGGTGCTCGGCAAGGAAGGCATGGCCGATCCGGTTCGCCTGGCGCATGCCATTAAATCGCTGCCCTTGACATTGGTTGCAGCCCGGCCGCTGGACGAGGCGATCAGCACGGCTGGGGGTGTCAGCTTTGAGTCGCTCGACGGCGACCTGCAGTTCAAGCCGCAACCCTCTGGACCCATGACTGCGCCCATGTTCTGTGCCGGCGAAATGCTGGACTGGGAAGCCCCGACCGGTGGCTACCTCCTGACCGCGAGCCTTGCGAGCGGCTGGGTCGCAGGGCAGGGTGTACTCAGCGCTCTGGGCATTTCACCCACTTTGACGCCTGAAAGGGGCAATCCATGATCGTGCGCTTTTCCATCGACCCCGACGGAGCGGGCCGCTTCGAATATCGCGTGAGTTACGAGGGCGAGGACATCTTTGCCGATACGGGCCTGGCCAGCGTGGAGGACTGCATCGTGGCAGCCACCGAGGGGCTTGGACAGGATGCAGTAGCTGCCGAGATTGCCTACAAGGCCGTGGTGAGCGGAACCTACCCGCTCGCTTCGCTCGCGCTGATGACCGAGCAAATCGCGGCGCATGCCTTGAACACGACGCAGGCGATTGAAGAGCTGATGCCCGCCGCGTAATTTGCTGCGAGGACCGGAAATGAAAAAAGCGCCCAGAAAGGCGCTTTTCCACTTGAATAAGGTGACGAGCCTCGACCCCGGCACTGGCTCTACAGTTAGGGCTGCTTGGTTCCCCACCTGACCCGGTTGGCCGCTTCACCATGCGGGAAGGCCCGTCGCTTTTGATTGTAAGGGAAGGGCGGAGGCCCTTGCGGTTTTCGGTCTTTCGGAAAGACTCTTTTTCACCTCGATCACCTCACCCGTGCCACTTTAGAATGGCCCGATGTCTTATCTCGTCCTTGCCCGAAAATACCGGCCGCGCAATTTCTCGGAAATGGTCGGGCAATCGCATGTGGTCCAGGCGCTGGGCAACGCGTTGACGACGCAGCGACTTCACCATGCCTACCTTTTCACGGGAACGCGCGGTGTCGGCAAGACCACGGTTTCGCGCATCCTGGCCAAATCGCTCAACTGCACGGGCGTTGACGGGCAGGGCGACATCACTGCAACGCCGTGCGGTGTGTGCCAGGCCTGCGTCGACATCGATACCGGCCGCTTCGTTGACTACACCGAACTGGACGCCGCTTCTAACCGCGGCGTGGACGAAATCGCCCAGTTGCTGGAGCAGGCGGTCTACAAGCCGGTGGTGGGGCGCTTCAAGGTCTTCATGATCGACGAGGTCCACATGCTGACGAACACGGCATTCAATGCCATGCTCAAGACGCTGGAAGAGCCGCCTGCCTATCTCAAGTTCGTCCTGGCCACGACCGATCCGCAAAAGGTCCCGCCCACGGTGCTGTCGCGCTGCCTGCAATTCAACTTGCGGCCCATGGCCCCCGAAACCATCCTCGAGCACCTCGCGCAGGTGCTGGCTACGGAAAATGTCCCGGCCGAGTCTTCGGCGTTGCGACTGCTCGCGCGGGCAGCACGCGGGTCCATGCGCGATGCGCTGTCGTTGACCGACCAGGCCATTGCTTTCGGTTCGGGCTCCTTGGTCGAAGCTGGCGTGCGGCAGATGCTGGGCAGCGTCGACCGCAGTTATGTGTTTCAGTTGCTGGACGCGCTGGCCCGTGCTGACGGCAAGGCCGTGGTCGAGACCGCCGAGGTGCTTCGCGTCAATGGCCTCAGCGCTGCCTCGACCTTGGAAGAAATGAGCGGTGTGCTCCAGCGCATGGCAGTGCTCCAGGCAGTGCCGGAACTGGCTCAAAGACACGACCCGGTCGATCCCGACGCCGCCGAAGCGCTGCGATTGGCCCAACTGCTGCCGGCGGACGAAACTCAGCTCCTCTACAGCATGTGCCTGCAGGGCCGCGCGGAACTGGGCCTTGCGCCCGACGAATACGCGGGGCTCACCATGGTGCTGCTGCGTTTGCTCGCCTTCAAGCGGCCCGCGGTGCAGCCAGGCCAGGGTGCTGTGGCCCAACCCCAGCCTCAATCCCAGCCGCAGGCAAGGAGCGCCGTCGAGCTCCCAAAAAAGCCTTCGCCTGAAGCCTCTGTTGCCGCCGTCGTAGCGCCGGTCGCACCTCTGTCGTCAGAGCATGCGCCGCGCACAGAATCGGTCGCCTTGCCGGCATCCCCCGAGGCCGTGCAGCCTTCGCGCTCGCTTCCCGGGCAAGCAGAAGCCACCGCCCTCCGGACGCCGATGCGCGCCGGGATCGAGCCAGCTTCGACAGTGTCGGCACCAGCACCAGCACCAGCACCAGCACCAGCACCAGCGCGACAACCGGTGCCACAACCTGTGCAGGCGGCTGCCCCCGGGATTTCCGAGGTTTCAGGGGCTGCGAAGACTTCGCAAGCCCGCGATGCAACGGACTTGGCTGCGGCCGAGTCGCCTTCACAATTCTCACAGGCTGCGGCCGATCACTGGGCCCACGTGGTGGGCCTCCTTCTTGGCACTGAAGCCGTCACCGGACTGGCACGTGAACTGGCCCTTCAATCGGAGCTTCGCAGCCATGCTGACGAGTGCTGGTGCCTGTGCGTGGAGCAGCAGTCGCTGAACCATGCCGGTGCGATCGACAAGCTTCTGGTGGCTTTGCAGGGCGGAGGTTTCCAAAGTGCGCCCTTGCGCTTGAAGATAGAGGTCGGCCCGGTGCAAGACACCCCGGCACGGCGCCTTGCGGCGGCCCAGGCCGAGCGGCAGCGCGTGGCCGAGGAGGCGATCCATGGCGATCCATTCGTGCAGGAAATGCTGCGCGACTGGGGCGGCCGGATCGTGCCCGGCAGCATCCGGCCCATCGAGACTGAACGCGCCAAGCCGATATGATCACGCACAGGTTTTCGCACCACATTTCAATGATTTTTCAAGGATGAACACATGTTCAACAAGGGACAACTCGCCGGTCTGATGAAGCAGGCGCAAGCCATGCAGGACAACCTGAAGAAGGCCCAGGACGAATTGGCCTTTATCGAAGTCACGGCCGAATCGGGCTCGGGCCTGGTTAAGGTCACGATGACCTGCAAGCACGACGTCAAGCGCGTCGAGATCGACCCCAGCCTGCTGGCTGACGACAAGGACATGCTCGAGGATCTGGTGGCGGCGGCGTTCAACGCTGCCGTGCGCAAGGCCGAGGAACTGAGCCAGGAAAAGATGGGCAAGATCACGGCGGGAATGCCGGGCCTGCCGGGTGGCATGAAGCTGCCGTTCTGAAGTCGTCCGTGTGCATAGTCCCCGACACCTTGGTAAGCGAGTGCCGGTGCAGCCCCAGCCGGGAGCTTCGCCTGCATGGCTGATTCCAATGCGCTCGAAGGCCTGACCCAGGCCCTGCGGCGTTTGCCGGGGGTCGGCGCCAAGTCGGCTGCCCGCATGGCTTTTCACTTGCTGCAGCACGACAAGCCGGGCGCCCTGCAGATTGCGCGTGCCCTGGAACATGCCGTGAGCAGTGTGCGGCACTGCGAGTTGTGCAACACCCTGACGGAACAAGCGGTCTGCCCTACCTGCCAGAACCCGCGGCGCGACCGCAGCAAGCTTTGCGTCGTCGAGACGCCGGCCGACCAGGCGGCTCTGGAACGAACACTGGCTTACCGCGGGCTGTACTTCGTGCTCATGGGGAAGCTCAGTCCGCTCGACGGGATAGGTCCGAACGACATCGGGCTGCAAAAATTGTTCGACAGGGTCGTCCCCAAGGACAGCTCGGGCGCGCCCCTTCCACCCGAGCAACGCGAAGTTCAGGAAGTCATTCTGGCGACAAATTTCACCGCCGAAGGTGAGGCCACGGCGCACGTGATTTCACAGGCCCTGAAAAGCCGTGGGGTGCAGGTGACCCGGCTGGCTCGCGGAGTTCCAGTGGGCAGCGAACTCGAGTATGTCGACCTGGGCACCATAGCGCACGCGCTGGTGGACCGCCGCTGACGAGCCGACGTCATGCTGCATGGACCGTTCGCTCCCGAAAGCGGCCGTCCAGCGCTACAGTAAGGCACATCTTTAACTTCGTATCGGTGGAAGTCACTTGCCGAGACGCAACAGGACCCTAGCCCCATGACTGTCCGATTTACTGTCGCTTACTGGTGCGTTCTAGCCATGGCCCTTATGCCCATCGTCTGTGCAGGCATCGCGAAATGGGGAATGATGTCGACGCCGCGACGTTCGGGTGGCTACGACAACCATAATCCGCGGAACTGGCTGTCCAGGCAGTCGAGTTGGCGAGGCCGGGCCAACAATGCGCAGGCCAATACCTTCGAGGCGTTGCCGTTCTTTTTCGCGGCGGTGATCATCGCGCACCAACTGCAGGCGGCGCAGGCGGCGCTCGACGTGCTGGCCTTTCTGTTCGTGGTCATTCGGATTGCCTACGTGATGATGTACGTGGCTGACATGGCGAAGGCACGAAGTGCGGTGTGGGCACTCGGATTGCTGGTGAACATCGCAATTCTTTTTGCAGGCTATCGCTAGTGGCCTAATTGAATAGGCTTCGGTACAAACCCGCACGGGATCACCCCGATGCAGGCGAGGGCAACGCTCGCTATTCTCGAAGAGCACGAGAAAAACACGAGGGATAGCGAGCCACATGAATCAGCCCAGCCACGGACGCGCCCCGCGAAGCGCCTTGACCCGCCGGGCTTTTGCAAGGGGCTTCGCGCTTGCGGCCACCAGCTTGGGTTTGCCCGCGCTTCGCGCGCAAGGAAAGGCAGAAAAAAGCAAGGTCGTCATCGCGGTAGGTGGCAAGTCCTCGTTCTACTATCTCCCGCTCACGATCGCGGACCAGCTGGGCTACTTCAAGACGGAAGGGCTGGACGTCGAGGTGTCGGATTTTCCGACGGGAGCGCGCGCGCTCCAGGCCGTTGTCGGCGGCTCGGCGGACATCTGCTCCGGCGCGTTCGAAAACACCATCAGCCTGCAGTCCCGTAATCAAATGTTCCAGGCCTTCGTGCTGCAAGGGCGCACACCGCAGATCGCGTTCGGGGTGTCCACGCGCAACATGCCGGACTTCAAGACCATGGCCGACCTGAAGGGAAAACGCATCGGCGTTTCTGCGCCAGGGTCTTCCACCAACACGATGGTCAATCTGATGCTGACCAAGGCGGGGCTCAAGCCGAGCGACGTGAGCTTTGTCGAGGTGGGCACCGCGGCTGCGGCCGTGGCGGCAATACGAAGCGGGCAGATCGATGCCATGAGCAATACCGATCCGGTGATGACACTGCTCGAGCAAAAAAGCGAGGTCAAGATCATTTCCGACACGCGCACGCTCAAAGGTACGGTCGAGCTTTTCGGTGGACCGATGCCTGCCGCCTGCCTGTTTGCATCCAACGAGTTCGTGCAAAAGAATTCCAACACCTGCCAGGCCCTGAGCCACGCGATCGTGCATGCGCTTAAATGGCTGCAAACTGCCGGCCCCGGCGACATCATCAAGACGGTCCCCGAGAACTACCTCTTTGGCGACCGGGCGCTTTACCTGGCGGCTTTCAACAAGGTTCGTGACGCGATTTCGCCTGATGGCCTCATTCCCGAAGAGGCTCCACGTACGGCGCTCAAGGCTTTGTCGAGCTTCGACGCGACTGTTCGTGCCGACAGGATCGATCTCTCCAAAACCTATACCAACGAGTTCGCGCGCCGCTCCAAGGTGCGCTTCAAGGCTTGAGGCAGGGGTTGAAGCAGGGGTTGAGGCAGCGCTTGAGGCAAGCGACCGGGAACTGGCGCATTCACGGCGCGCATTAACTGACGGCGTCCTACAGTCTTTGCTGTTGAGCCTGGTTAGCATCGGGTTTCAGGGTCTGCGGCTTAAAGGGCTGCACTCCCAGACTTTGCTTGCACAGGAGTTCCCTTGAATATTCACCTCAGCCTCGGCCCGATCGTTTCCCTGATCGCCGGCATTCTCATCTTGCTGATCCCACGGCTGCTGAATTACATCGTGGCAATCTACCTGATCGTCATGGGGCTGATCGGCCTCTTTGGCGCGGGCTCGATGCGTCTGTGACGATGGTTTTGCCGCTACGGCAAGGCAAAGAAATTCCTGCGCAGTGGGCGCAGACGGGCTCGCGAAACGCTTATTTCGCCGGAGCCGCCGGAGCCGCCTGAGTTGGCGCTACGCCTTCCGCAGGCACCTGCAGACCCAGAAAGGTCGCGAGTGCGGCCGTTGGCATGGCGCCTTCGCGCGTCACCAGTTCTCCCGTCTGGGCATGCTTGGCCACGATGGTGGGGATGGAGGAGAAGCCGAAGCTGTTGAGCAGCGTGGTGTTCTTCAGTACTACGGCCCGCTTGGGTAGATCGCCCGCGGCCGTAATTCCGCCTTGTCTGGCTCGCATGGACTGCTCATGTGCGTCCATGGCCGCGACGGGATCGGGTGCTGACAGCAGCGCAGCGCCTTGCGAAGTACTGGAGGCATTGAGAATTCCCACCGGAATCCAGACGAATCGGGCCTGCGCCTTCAACGGCCTGGCTGCTTCCCACAGTTCGTTGCAATGGGGACACTGCGGATCGAAGAAAACATAGACCGTGCGCGCGCTGACCGACGAGCCGGCGGTGAAGCCTTCTGCCTGTGACGAAATTGCCTCGATGGACACAGGCGTCGATGTCGCCTTGGCGGCTGCCGTCGCGCCAGGCTTGTCGCCACAGCCGGCAAGAAACAGGGCAAGCGACGCGATCAGTGAGGCAATGAGTCTGTAGGTCATCGGTTGAGGGACTTGATGGAAGAGTAGAGGTGGGAACGTGCGAAAAACAAGGTTTGGAAAAGTCTAACGCTTTGCCTTCAGCACTTTAGTGCCTTTGCTGGCGGGTGCTGCCTTGCGTGCGGTGGTTTTGCCGGCCCTTGCCGGCCCACCCTTGGCGGATGCGCGCACCTGCTTGAGTGGCAGGAACAGAACGACTTCCTGCCCGGGCTTGAACGCCGTGTGCGCAGTCACCTGGTTCCACTCCGCCACGTTCAAGGCGGTCAATCCGAAACGCTTGGCGACGGTGGCAACCGAGTCGCCTTTTTTGGCCTTGATGGCCGTACGCCGCGTCACGGCTTCAGGCGAAAACGATATCTGGCCGTTGTCGGCGATATGGCCAGCAACATCTTTGCCGGTCTGGTTCGAGCGCGGAACCAGCAGCGTCGAGCCGGCCTTGATCAGCATGCCATTGGGGATGCGGTTGACGGCCCGAAGGTCGGACTCCGCCATGCCCGTGCGACGGGCAGCTTCTGCCGGGTTCATGGTGGAAGGTACCGTCCAGGCTGTCCAGCTGGCGTACTGGCCCAGTGAATAAGCCTCGAAGTTGCGCTCGTAGACCTTGGCACTGTCCCACGGCAGCAAGATGAAGGGGGTGCCGGCCGCCAGGATGACGGGGCGGTGAGCAGAAGGATTGAGGGCCTTGAAGTCGTCCAGCTTGACGTCTGCCAGGCGGGCTGCCAGGGCGACGTCGATGTCGCGTGTAACGGCCACTTCCTGGAAGTAGGGGTGGTTCTCGATAAGGGGCAGCTCCGTGCGAAACGCTTGCGGATTTGCCACGATATTTTTGATGGCCTGCAGCTTCGGAACATAGAGCCGGGTTTCCGCAGGCATGTTGAGATCGAGGTAGCGTGTGCCCAGGCCAGCGTTCTGGTTGCGGCTAATTGCCCGGCCCACACTGCCTTCTCCCCAGTTGTACGCGGCCAGTGCCAGGTGCCAGTCGCCGAACATGCCGTACAGCTTTTGCAAATAGTCCAGCGCGGCGCGGGTCGACGCCAGCACGTCGCGGCGGTCATCCCGGAAAACGTTTTGCTTCAGGTCGAAGTAGGTCCCGGTTTGCGGCATGAACTGCCACATGCCGGCCGCCTTCGCGCTGGAGACGGCCTGCGGATTGAACGCGCTTTCTATGAAAGGCAGGAGCGCCAGCTCGGTGGGCATGTTGCGGCGTTCGAGTTCCTCGACGATGTGAAAGAGGTATTTGCTCGAACGCTCGGTCATGCGCTGCATGTAGTCGGGGCGGCTCGCGTACCACTGCTCGCGATCGGTCACGAGTTCACTGGTCAGGTTGGGCATGGCAAAACCGCGCCGGATCCGGTCCCACAGTTCCACCGGTGCTTCAAGTGAAGCCACGGTGCTGCCCCGTTGGCTGCTAGCCACGACGGGCTGCAGTTGCCTGCTCGGTGCTAAAGCGGTCGAGCCAGACGCAGTCCCAGGGGCAGGCGTCGCGGTGGGAGGCAAAGCGGGTTCATTGACGACCGGTGCGCTGCTGCCTGCGTTGCGGGCCTCCACGCCGGTATCGGAGCGTTCGGAAGAGGGCGCTGTGGCGCATCCGGACAACAGGGCTGCTGCAAGAGCAAGAACCGCAGCGGGCATCGCCGCGGTTCTTGCCGCGGTTCGTGCGGCGGTTATTCCTGCGGTAATTGGCGCAGTTAGGCCCCGCACGAAGAGCGGGCCGACGGATCGTTCAGAAATCATGTGACAGGTTTTGCATGAAAAGGCCAGTAGCGGGCGTTGGGCTCTTGAATACACCCTGAGGCCGGTGTTTGAACAAGGGGCAGTTATGCTGAGGGTGCCGGGGCAAGCCCGGCCGCGTGGGGTGCTTGCGCCCGGTCCTTGTTAGTGGGTTCGCATGAGCTTTTGTCTGCTCGACTGCGGACTGTAGCGCCTGTTTCGACCGGACCGATCGCGAGGCCGACGATTTGACGGCAGCGGGAGTGAAATAATTCATGCGGCCTTATTGATGAGCTCAAAAATTACAGGATTCACCGATTGGTTGAAGACGCCCCCTGGACAGTACTTGCTGGCCTGGGAACGCACGCATTTTGACGCGGGCGTAAGCGACATCTTCGGCTACCACGCACTGCAGCTCGGCATGCCGGAGCTCGACGCGCTCCAAGCCAACCGGATGCCCCATCAGTGGCTGGCGCTCGACGAATTCTCGACTGAAACGGACCTGGGCAACCCATCCACTGCAAGTCAGAGCGCTTCGCTGCCGCCGAGTTCCCGCCGCGTTGCGCTCATGACGCACAGCGCAGCTTTGCCCTTTCCCGAAAACAGCCTCGACCTGGTGGTGCTTCCGCATACGCTGGAACTCAGCAGTGATCCACACACCACCTTGCGAGAGGTCGAGCGTGTGCTCGTGCCTGAGGGCCGCGTGGTGATCAGCGGACTGAATCCGGCGAGTTTGTGGGGGCTGCGGCAACAGCGTGCCCATCTGAGCCGCAGGCTCGGATTCGGCGAGCTCTTTTTGCCCGATGGCGGCGAGTTCATTGGTTATTGGAGGCTGCGCGACTGGATGCGGCTGCTCAGTTTCGAGGTCGAGTCGGCCCATTTCGGCTGCTGGAGGCCTGCCATCCAGAGCGCGACATGGCTGGAGCGTTTTGCCTGGATGGACAAGGCGGGCCAGCGATGGTGGCCCATCTTCGGCGCTGCCTACTTTCTCGTGGGTATCAAGCGCGTTCGCGGCATGAGGCTGCTCGAGCCCAACTGGAAGGCCAAGCCCGCCCGGGCCCCGGTGCCGACGGTGGTTGCCAATCGCGACCCTCACCCTCATGCACGCGTGGACGTCAAACGAATTACTTGCGACGAACCTGTAGTGGAACTGGCCGGCCCAGGCTGAACAGCAGCCTTTTTACAGATTCTTCCTTTTCCTTCTGCTCTTTTTTGAACTCTGCGAACCCTTCATGTCAAATCCTGATGACCCGACTTCCAACGCGCCCGTAGTGATCTACACAGATGGCGCCTGCAAGGGCAATCCCGGCCCGGGAGGATGGGGCGCATTGCTGACCTCGGGTGCCATGACCAAGGAAATTTTTGGCGGCGAACTCGGAACAACCAACAACCGCATGGAAATCATGGCGGTGATCGAGGCCCTGTCGGCACTCAAGCGGCCTTGCCAGGTCGTGCTGTACCTCGACAGCGAATACGTGCGCAAAGGCATTACCGAGTGGATCCATGGATGGAAGGCTCGTGGCTGGAGAACCGCGGCGAAAGCGCCTGTGAAGAACGTCGACCTCTGGCAAAAGCTTGATGCGCTGGTCAGCAGCTCGGGCCACCGCATCGACTGGCGCTGGGTGCGAGGCCATGCGGGCGACCCGGGCAACGAGAGAGCCGATGCCCTGGCCAATCTGGGTGTCGATGCCGCGTTGAAGGCGGAGCGCAGCCGCACGGCATGACGCCGGCCCTTGCCTTTGGCTTGGCTTGGCTTGGCAGCCTTTGTGTAAAGGGTCTGTAAATCGTTTGTTATCAGTGTTGCGAGAGCCGGAAAATACGGTTTGGCGTTGACCGTACGTGGGCATATGAGCGCTCCTGCTGGTACATTGATAAGTTAACTCATCTTTACAAATTCGGCGTCCTCCATGGCATCAAAAGTAATTTATCCCGTCGTCGCATTCGTTGGTATCGCGGCGTTGTCGGGAGCTGCCTGGTGGTACCAGAACAAATCGAATCCCGCCAAGCCCGATTCGCCCGGCGTCGCATCCGGCGCACCCGCCGCGCCTGCCGGGGGAGCCAGCGCTGCCGGGGGCGGCGGGTCGCGCCCGTCCGTGGAAGTTGCCAAGGTGGAAGTTGCCAGGCTGGTCGACGACACGCAGGCCGTGGGCTCGCTGCGTTCGCGCCGTGGCGTGATGATCCGTCCGGAAGTGAGCGGGCGTATTACACAGCTTCAATTTCGCGATGGCGACCGTGTTCGGCGCGGCCAGTTGCTGGTGCAACTGGATGACCAGCTTCAGCAGGCCCAAGTGCTTCAGGCACAGGCCGAGCTGTCGATTGCCAGAGCCAACAACAAACGCAATCAAGAATTGGTGTCGCAAGGCTTCATCAGCCAGCGTTCACTCGACGAGAGCCTGGCCAACCAACAGGTCGCCGAGGCGAAACTGGCGCTCGCGCGGGCAACCGCCGCGCGGCTGAAGATCGTTGCCCCCTTCGATGGCATCGCGGGCATCAGGTTGGTCAATGTGGGCGACTATCTCAAGGACGGCGCTGATATCGTCAACATCGAAGACATACAGGCGGTCTACGTGGACTATCGCCTGCCAGAGCGGTTCCAGGCCAAGGTCAAACCGGGCCAGCCGGCGGGCGTGGACATCGATGCCCTGCCAGGACGCAAGTTCGCTGCCACGGTGCAGGCGATCGATCCGCTGATCGATGCGAACGGCCGGTCCGTCGGCATTCGCGGCTGTATCGACAACCGCCAGCTGCAACTGCGCCCCGGCATGTTTGCCCGCGTCAACACGGTGTTCGGGGTGCGGGAAAATGCCCGCGTGATCCCGGAAGAGGCGATCGTTCCCCAGGGCGGGCGCCAGTTCGTCATCAAGCTCGTGGATGGCCCGGATGGCCGCCTCAGCCAGCGGACCGAGGTGAAGGTCGGCCTGCGCATGGGCGGCAAGGTCGAGATAAGTGAAGGTCTGGAGCCTGGCGAGACCGTGGTCATCAGCGGCCAGCAGCGCATTACCAAAGACGGCACCAGCGTTCGCGTGGTTGATCTCGCAGCCGCGCCGAAGCCGGCCGGATCGGCCAGCGGACCGCGCCCTGCAGCGAGCGCGGCGGCGGCTGCAGTGCCAGCGGTCGAAGCGTCAAAATCCACGCCCGGCACCTCACCCAGCGTTGCAATCGCAAACCCGACGAACCCGGCAAACGCTGCCGAGGCGGGTGGCAGGGCAGCCGGGAAGCCTGCCACTGGCCGGCCCGATGCGGCGGGACCCAACCCCTGTACCGTCGAGATGGCTGGTGTGAGCAATGCCCGCAGCGAGCCCTCGGTACCCCGGCCAGCCCCCGACGCTGCCAAGCCCGCCCGCAAGGAAGGTCTTGAAGGCAGCCCGGCATCGCTGCCTGTCGCGCGTCCTGCCTGACCCTGAATCTCACCCGACTGGGCCATTCCTATGCGATTCGCTGAAGTATCTATTCGACGCCCTGTCTTCGCGACGGTCTTGTCCCTGCTCATCCTGCTCATTGGTGCGGTCAGCTTCAACCGGCTGACGGTGCGCGAATATCCCAAGATCGACGAGCCCGTCGTGACGGTCAGCGTTCGCTACCCCGGTGCGTCGGCAGAGGTGATCGAATCGCAGGTTACCAAGCCCCTCGAAGACTCGATTGCGGGCATCGACGCGGTGGACGTCATAACGTCCATCAGCCGCGCGGAGCAATCGCAAATCAGCGTGCGCTTCCGGCTCGAGAAAGACGCCGACTCCGCCGCGGCCGAAGTGCGCGACCGAACCTCGCGCGTGCGCAACCGCCTGCCGGCCTCTATCGAAGAACCCGTCATCGCCAAGGTCGAAGCGGATGCCTTCCCGGTGATTCAGCTCGCCTTTTCCAGCGAAACACTCAACCCCCTGCAGATCAACGATCTCGTGAACCGCATCGTCAAGCCTCGGCTGCAGACGGTGACGGGCGTTGCCGACGTGCGCATTTTTGGCGAGCGCAAGTACGCCATGCTGGTGAACCTCGACACCGACAAGCTCGCGGCTTACCGCCTCACGACGCAGGACGTCGAGGATGCGATTCGCCGTAGCAATCTGGAGCTTCCAGCGGGCCGGATCGAATCGCAGCAGCGAGAATTCAGCGTCACGTCGCAAACCGATCTGGTGCGGCCGGGTCAGTTCGGTGAAATTGTCATTCGCAGCGTCAACGGTTTTCCCGTCAAGATCCGCGATGTTGCCCGCGTCGTCGAGGGTGCGGCCAATGAACGCAGTTCCGTGCGGCTCAACGGCCGTCCGGCCATTTCGGTTGGCGTCATCCGGCAGGCCACGGCCAATCCGCTGGACTTGTCCAAGGGCGTTCGGGACGTGATTCCCAAGCTCAAGCAGGATCTGCCGGGCGACATCCTCATCGACGTCGCCAACGACAACTCCATCTTCATCGACCGCTCGATCAAGAACGTCTACCGCACCATCGTCGAGGCTGTTCTGCTGGTGGCGCTGGTGATCTTTGTTTTCCTGCGCACCATGCGCGCATCGATCATTCCGATCGTCACTATCCCGGTCAGCCTGATTGGTACTTTCGCCATGATGGCGCTGGCCGGCTTCACCATCAACACGCTGACGCTGCTGGCGCTGGTGCTGGCCATCGGGCTGGTGGTCGACGACGCGATTGTGATGCTCGAGAACATCTTCCGACACATCGAGGAAGGGCTCGATCCTTTCTCCGCCGCCATCAAGGGCGCTCGCGAAATCGGTTTTGCCGTGGTCACCATGACACTGACGCTGGTGGCCGTATACGCGCCGCTGGCATTCACCCCGGGGCGCACCGGACGCCTCTTCGCCGAGTTCGCGCTGGCGCTGGCTGGGGCAGTGGTCGTGTCGGGCTTCATCGCGTTGACGCTGACGCCCATGATGTGTTCGAAGCTGCTCAAGCACAACCCCAAGCCCAACCGCTTTGACCGCACCATGGAAAAGATCCTGGTTGCCATGTCGGCTGGCTACGGGCGCGTGCTGCGCTGGGTGGTAACGACGAAGCCGGCGCCGGCCGGCGCGAGTCTGGGCCTGCGGGCGCGCAGCCTGGTGTTTCAGCGCCGCTGGATCGTGGTGGCCGTCATGCTGGCCAGCGCAGGCGCCATCGTGCTGGTTTTCCCGACGATGAAGCAGGAGCTTTCGCCGCTGGAAGACCGAGGCATTATTTTGGCCAACGTCACCGCGCCCGACGGTGCAACGCTCGAATACACCAATCGCTACGCCCGCGAACTCGAGAAAATGGGTCAGCCCTACAAGGAGTTCGACCGGATTTTTGCCAACGTGGGTAACCCGACGGTGGCTCAGGCCAGCGTGATTTACCGCACCATCGACTGGGAAGACCGCAAGCGCTCGACCCTGGATATCGCGCGGGAATTGCAGCCCAAGTTCAATGCATTGCCCGGCGTCACCGCATTCCCGATCACGCCCCCGTCGCTCGGCCAAGGCTTTCGCGAGCGGCCCATCAACTTCGTCATCCAGACATCCGACAGCTACCAAAACCTGGCCGCCGTCGCGCGTCAGATGATCGAGGAAATCTCCAAGAATCCAGGCATCGTCTCGCCCGACATCGACTTGCGACTGAATAAGCCGGAACTGCGCATCGAGGTGGAGCGCGACAAGGCCGCCGACCTCGGCGTGAGCGTCGAGGTCGTTGCCAAGGCCATCGAAACGATGCTCGGGGGGCGCAACGTGACGCGTTACAAGCGCGATGCCGAGCAGTACGATGTCATCGTGCAGACCCAAAGCAGCGGCCGTACGACGCCCGAGGACATCGAGCGCATCTACGTGCGTGGCCGCAACGACGCGATGATCCCGCTGTCGTCCCTGGTGAAGGTGCGCGAGAGCGTTTCACCCCGTGAACTGAACCACTTCGGCCAGCGCCGCTCGGTGTCGATCACGGCCGGCCTGACGCCAGAGTATTCGCTCGGCGAAGCGCTGACCTTCATGAACGATACAGCGGCCAAGGTGCTCAAGCCGGGCTATGCGACCGAGCTCAATGGCACGTCCCGCGAGTTCCGCAACTCGCAAGGCGCACTGGCTATCGTCTTTGTGCTGGCACTGGTGTTCATTTTCCTGGTGCTCGCCGCGCAGTTCGAGAGTTTTGTCGACCCGCTGGTGATCATGGTGTCGGTGCCGCTGTCCATGATCGGCGCGCTGCTGGCGCTTAAGCTGTCGGGCGGCTCGCTGAACGTTTATTCACAGATCGGTCTCATCACACTCGTGGGCCTTATCACCAAGCACGGCATCCTGATCGTCGAGTTCACCAACCAGTTGCGCGGGCAAGGCATGGAGATGATCGAGGCGTTGGTGCAGGCAGCTTCGCAGCGTCTGCGCCCCATCCTGATGACGACGGGCGCCATGGTGTTGGGCGCGCTTCCCTTGGCACTGTCGACGGGCGCGGGGGCTGAAAGCCGCATCCAGATCGGCTGGGTCATCGTCGGCGGCATGTCTCTAGGAACGTTGCTCACTATCTTTGTGGTGCCGACGATGTATTCGCTTTTTGCCCGCAAGTCCGTGCCCGGCGCCGACACGCGAACAGCGCATGACAACGCCGACGAGGTAGACCATGGGGCGCACGGAGAATACGTGGCGAAGTAACTTGGTCCCTTTGCACGGGCCTGCCCAGCTGCGCCGGGCCAATCGCGCTTCAACGAGGCGGGTGTCTGCAGCGATCAGAGATCGCTTTCAAGAGCGCCGTAAAGCCTCAAAGAGCGCCTTCGAACATCATCACGTCGACTTCTTCGCCGGGGCGCACATCGCCTTGTGCATGGTGAAGCACGATGAGGCCGTTGGCCTGTGCCATCGAACTCAACACCCCGGAGCCTTGGTTGCCGGTGGTGCGTACGTGGAGCGTTCCATCGGCGGCGCTGAAAATCCAGCCGCGCTGGTATTCGGTTCGGCCCGGCTTCTTGCGAATGGCCTCGTCGCTGCGAGCCTTCAGCAAGGGCGCAGGGGACTCGGTGCAGCCCATCATCTGCAGCAGGGCGGGGCGCACGAACGCCAGAAATGTGACCATGACCGCGACCGGATTGCCGGGCAGCCCGAAGAGCAGGGCGCCGGGGCGTTCCGGCTCGCCATCGGCCTGGCCGATACGGCCAACGGCCATCGGCCGGCCAGGCCGCATTGCGATGCGCCAGAATGCCACGTCACCCAGCTTGCGCATCATCTCCTTGGTGTAGTCGGCCTCGCCCACGCTTACCCCGCCGGACGTGATGATGGCGTCTGCCCGGCGCGCTGCCTGCCGGAACGCGGCCTCCAGTAGGGCAGGCTCATCGCGCACGACGCCGAGGTCGATCACTTCGCAACCCAGCCGCTTGAGCAGGCCGAAAACGGTGTAGCGGTTGCTGTCGTACACGGCGCCTTCGCGCGGTGCTTCGCCCAGCGACAGTATTTCGTCGCCGGTAGAAAAGTAGGCCACGCGCAAGGCCCTGTAGACGGTCACATTTTCCAGGCCGAGCGAAGCAGCCAAACCCAGACGAGCCGGTGTCAGGCGCTGGCCCTGCAAGAGCGCGGGCTTGCCTTGGGCGAGATCTTCACCGCGAAGGCGGCGGTTGTCGCCCGCCTTGAGCAGGCCCGCCGGGATCGAGATGATGGCGCCCGACGCTGCGCCCTCGGGCGTGGAGACGAACTCCTGGGGGACGACCGTATCCAGGCCGGCCGGCATGATGGCCCCCGTCATGATGCGTACGCATTGCCCTGGGCCTGCTGCGCCCTGCCAGGCTTTGCCGGCCATTGCAGTTCCGGCCACCTCAAGCGTGAGCGGACGGCCCGAGTCCAGCGACGATCCGTTGAAGGCATAGCCGTCCATGGCGGAGTTGTCGTGCGGCGGTACGTCGAAAGGGCTGACTACGTCGGCCGCAAGCACTGCTCCCAGTGCCTCGAAAAGCGGTACCTCGGTCACTTCCTCCACCGTGTGTACCAGCTGCTTCAGGAACGCCAGCACGCCCTCGACCGGAAGCGCCTTGGGGTCGTAGCCGGCCAGCTCGGACGCAATCTGCGCTGTGGATTTCATGCCCTCACTCCGCAGCTTCCAGGCGATGCAGTTCGGCCAGGGTGTTGGCGTTGAAGAATGCGCGGGGTTCATCTCCGGCACGGTCGAAGGCAACGGTGGCGGTCTTGTGCAGGGCAGTCCAGGCGTCTATTTTTCGACCACCACCCTGTGTAAACCGGACCAGACTTTCAAGCAGCGAAGTTTTCATGAGACAAAAGACAGGCTGGGTGCGCAGCTGGCCATCTTCTTCACGAGCCGCGGCCACCGCAATGTCGCTTTGACTGCTTTCAAGGGCGTCTGCGAGCCGGCTCACCAGATCGGCAGGGAACAAGGGCGTGTCGCAGGGCACCGTGACCAGGTAAGCCGTTTCGCAGCGTTCGAGCCCCGTCAGGAAACCCGCGAGGGGGCCGGCAAAGTCGCCCAGGCTGCTTGCGTCGGGCCAGACCGGAACACCAAAGGATTCGTAGGCGGCAAGATTGCGGTTGGCGTTGATGAGCAGCTCACCGACTTGGGGACTCAGCCGCAGTTGCGTGTGCAGCGCAAGCGGAATGCCGTGGAAGTTCTGCAGGCCCTTGTCAGCGCCGCCCATGCGCGAGCCCCGTCCGCCGGCCAGCACCAGCCCCGTAATGTCTGAAAATTCGATCATGTCCTGGCCCGAAAAATGATGAGAAAAAAACCGGAACGATAAGGTCCGGCCTGTTTGGGCGCGCGCGAAGCTTGCGCGAAGCCCTGTCTTTTATCCACCGATGTAGCTCATTTCGATTCGGCGGCCGGCAGCCGGAGAGTCCTGGGCTGCGGGCAGGCTGGCGCGCAGTTCCGAGTAGCGGTCGGTGCGGCCTTGCCAGATTGACGCAATGGCTCCCGCCAGTTGCGCATCATTAAAACCGCCTCGCAGCAAGGCCCGCAGATCGTGCCCTTGGCTGGCGAAGAGGCAAAGAAAGAGCTTGCCTTCCGTAGACAGCCGCGCGCGGTTGCATTCGCCGCAGAAAGCCTGCGTCACGCTGCTGATCACGCCGACTTCGCCAGCCCCGTCGGCGTAGCGCCATCGCCCGGCTGTTTCACCCGCGTAGTTCGGCTGCACTGCCTCGAGTGGGAATTCGCTGCGCAGCAGCTCGATGACGGCCGCAGACGGCAGCACCTCGTCCATGCGCCAGCCGTTGCTGGCACCGACGTCCATGTACTCGATGAACCGCAGCACCACGCCCGAATTCCGGAAATGCCGGGCCATCGGCAGGATCTCGGCGTCGTTGGTGCCGCGCTTGACCACCATGTTCACCTTGATTGGCGACAAGCCCACGCGCGCGGCGGCTTCGATCCCCTTGAGCACATCGTTCACCGGGAAGTCGGCATCGTTCATGCGCCGGAAAGTGGCATCGTCGAGTCCATCGAGGCTGACAGTGACGCGCTGCAGACCCGCGTCCTTCAGACTCTGCGCCTTTTTGGCCAGCAGCGAGCCATTGGTGGTGAGCGTGATGTCGAGCGGAACGCCATCCGGCGTGCGTAAAGCGGCCAGCATGCCGATCAGGACTTCCAGGTTCTTGCGCAGAAGCGGCTCACCCCCTGTCAAGCGGATCTTCTCCACACCATGGGCCACGAACTGCCGGGCCAAGCGCGTGATTTCCTCGAAACTCAGGAGCGATGTCTGCGGCAGGAAGGCGTAGTCCTTGTCGAACACCTCGCGGGGCATGCAGTAGCCGCAGCGAAAGTTGCAGCGATCGGTCACGCTGATGCGCAAATCGCGCAGCGGGCGTCCGAGCGTGTCGCTCAGCAGGCCGGCAGGGGCGACCAGCTGCGCTGGCACCGGAGGGACCCGGGTGGCGTAGCGCAAGTCGGCAACAGGGATGAATTTATCGGTCATGCGGGTGAGAGAGCAACTTCAGTGACTTTACGCGTTGGCGCATGTCCTTCTTTCCATCGGGTTTGCGATCGTCTGGCGTAACCCAGCCATCAGACGCAGCGTGCGCCATCGACTTCGATACACACGCCACTGATGAAGGCAGCCTCGTCGCTCGCAAGGTAGAGTGCTGCATTGGCGACGTCCAGCGCCGTTGAAAAACGCCCCAGCGGAATGCTCGAAAGGAATTTTGCCCGACGGGCCTGGCCTTCTTCTCCGACGACGGTGCCGCCCGCGAAATCGGCCGACAGGCCAGTGTCGGGGTTGAACACGGGATTGATGCAGTTGACGCGGATGTTGTCGGGGCCGAGCTCGGCTGCCAGGGATTTGCTGGTCGTGATGACCGCGCCTTTGGAGCCGTTGTACCAGGTAAGGCCTGGACGCGGACGCAGGCCCGCAGTCGAGGCGATGTTGATGAAGCAACCGCCTCCCTGCGCCTTGAACACGGGCGCTGCGTGCAGCGTGGACAGGTAAATGCTTTTGACATTGACGGCGTAGCAGCGGTCGAAGTCTTCTTCACTCACCTCGAGCGCGGGCTGGTTGCGGTGGGTCCAGCCGGCGTTGTTGA
Source organism: Pseudomonadota bacterium (assembly GCA_040385065.1). GTDB lineage: Bacteria > Pseudomonadota > Gammaproteobacteria > Burkholderiales > Burkholderiaceae_C > Polaromonas. The sequence continues at coordinate 62,102 of JAZKIC010000041.1, read as the reverse complement.
TCATCACGTCCAGCCGGCCGAACTGCTGCACGCTGGCGGCGACAAGCAGCCGCACGTCATCGGTTTTTGTCACATCGGCTGCGAAGAATGCTGACTTGCCGCCCGCCGCAACAATCTGCGCTGCAACCTGCTGGCCCGCGTCCGCATTGATGTCATTGATCACGACGCTGGCGCCCTCTTCGGCGAGCCGCCGGGCGATTCCTTCTCCAATGCCGCTGCCCGACCCCGTGACGATGATGACTTTGTCCTTGAGACGCATGAAAACTCCGCTGCTTGTAGAAATGGAAATGGAAATCGAAAAAAACCGAAGGATGAAACTGAAGGATGAAATTGGAAGAGCCTGACGCAGTTCGGATGTGCTTCCTGGCGCCGCTCGTGGCGCGATCAGGCGGCCCCGAGCCTCAGCCGTGGCGGAATGCGACCGTCTTCAGCGTGGTGAAGCCATAGAGCGCTTCGAAGCCTTTTTCACGTCCATAGCCCGACGACTTGACGCCACCGAATGGCAGCTCCACGCCGCCGCCTGCGCCGTAGTTGTTGATGAAAACCTGCCCGCTCTGCACGTTCCTGGCCATGCGGAACTGCCGGGCGCCATCGTGCGTCCAGATGCCTGCCGCCAGGCCGAAGCGGGTTGCGTTGGCCAGTTCGACAGCATGGTCCTCGTCCTTGAACTGCATGGCACACAAGACCGGACCGAAAACCTCTTCCTGCGCGAGCCGATGCGCCACGGGCACGTCCCGCAGCAGGGTAGGGGCCTGGTAGAAGCCCGTCTCGGGCGCCTCGTCGACCACCTGGCCCTGGGCCACCATCGGAATGCCGGCGTGCTGGGCATCGCTTAAAAAGTCCCACACACGCTGCTGCTGCGTCTGCCTAATGAGCGGCCCGACGTCCAGGTCCATGGCGGCCGGTCCCACCCGCAGCGCCTCGAAGGCCGTGCCGAGCATCTCCAGCAGTTCCTCGTAAACCGAACTTTCCACCAGCAAGCGAGAACCCGCCGAGCACGTTTGTCCGGCGTTCTGGACGATGGCGTTGATGAGTGTGGGCACCGCCAGTTCGAGATTGGCGTCGGCGAAGACTATCTGCGGGCTTTTTCCGCCCAGCTCCAGCGTGACAGGGCAGTGGCGTTCGGCCGCAACCTGCTGGATGAGCGTCCCGACGCTCGGGCTGCCGGTGAAGCTGATGTGATCGATCCCCGGATGGCGAGCGAGCGCATCGCCGACTTCGTGCCCGAAGCCGGTCACGATGTTGATGGCGCCCGCGGGAAACCCCACTTCCGCAGCCAATTGGGCCACGCGCAGCAGTGACAGGCAGGCATCTTCGGCAGGCTTGACGACGCAACAATTGCCTGCCGCCAGCGCACCGCCCACGCTGCGCCCGAAAATCTGCATCGGGTAGTTCCACGGAATGATGTGGCCCGTAACGCCGTGCGGCTCGTGCCAGGTGAGCACGCTGTAGCCGTCCAGATAGGGAATGGTCTCGCCGTGCAGCTTGTCGCAGGCGCCGGCATAGAACTCGAAATAGCGGGCCAGGGCCGCCACATCAGCGCGCGCCTGCCGGGTAGGCTTGCCGCAGTCGCGTTGCTCTAGTGCGGCGAGTTCGTCGGCATTTTCCAGAATCTTGTTCGACAGCAGCATGAGCAGGCGGCCGCGTTCGGCAGGGCTACGGCGCCGCCAGATCGTTTCCATGCAGTCGCGGGCAGCGCGCACGGCCTGGTCGATATCGCTGGCGTTGCTGCGCTGCAGATGCTCGAAGGTCTGGCCGTCCGAAGGGTCGGTGACGGGGATCAGGAGACCGCTGGAGGATGTTGCGGGAGCATTGCCGATGAAGTTCAGTTGCATCCCCGCATTTTGCGTTGAAATGGGGAGCGACGAGGTCTCGTCAGTTCGTTTTCCCTCTCACAAAGGGCGACTTCCGCAAAAGCCTGAAGGCGGCTCATGGAGTTGCCAGCCAAGTTGAGTTGGTGTTTACCCGACGTTGGCTCTGCTTGTTTCTCGCGGCGGTTTAACCGAAAATGAACGCGCGTCCATTTTCTGCTGCCAGTCTGTTGCGGGGTTGATGTCGACCACGTACCGTGACGACGCCCACGACGCCCACGACACCCGTGACGTCGCGCGCAGCAGCAACCAGACCTGAACCCCGGATAAGCACGCTGGTCGAATCGGTCATTTCGTGCAATCTTTCCCACTGTCACCGAATTAAATAAAGGAGTCCCATGATCCGCAGAAAACTCGTCAGCCTGGCCGTATTCGCCTCCTTCTCGGCAGTCTTGCCTCTGGCGGCCTTGGCTCAAGCAGATTACCCGAACAAGCCTGTCAAGCTGATCGTTCCGTTCCCGGCAGGGGGCACCAGCGACATCATGGGCCGGATGGCCGCAGAAGAACTGGGCAAGATTCTCAAGCAGCCGGTCATCGTGGAAAACATTGGTGGGGCAGGCGGTGTCATCGGGACGGAGCGTGGCGTCAAGTCACCTGCTGACGGCTACACCCTGATCCTCACGGGCGTCGGCCAGAACGCCGTGGCGCATGGCCTGGAGCCACTGCCGAAATACAACTCGAACACCGACTTCGCGCATATTTCGCAGATTCATTCAGGCCCCAATGTGCTGGTGGTCCACCCGTCCACGCCGTTCAAAACGCTCAAGGAACTGGTCGATTTTGCCAAGGCCAATCCCGCCAAACTCGACTACGGCTACACCCCCGCAGCTTCCGGCCACATGGCCATGGAGCAGTTCAAGCAAACCGCCGGCATCTTCATGCTGGGCATTCCCTACCGTGGCGGCGGACCCATGATGACCGACATTCTTGGCGGCACCATCAAGATGATGTTCATCAACCAGGACGTCGCCCTGCAGCACGTCAAGGCCGGAAAGCTTCGCCCGCTGGCTGTCAGCAGCGCGCAGCGCAACCCGCTGTACCCTGACGTGCCCACGGTTGCCGAATCAGGCTACAAGGGTTTCGAGGCGCTCTCCTGGTCCGGCCTGTCGGCACCCAAGGGCACGCCGCAGCCGATCCTCGACAAGCTCGAAGCAGCCATGGTGCAGGTAATGCAGTCGCCCAGCGTGCGTCAGCGCATGGAATCACAAGGTTTCGTGGTGCCGGCGCAAGGCTCCAAGCGCTACGCGGATTTCGTCAAGAGCGAAGAGGCGCGCTGGACCCAGGTGATCAAGACGGCGGGCATCAAGTCGCAATAGAACCGAACCAGCCTCAGTCAGGCCTTCAGCCAGTCAGCCAGGGAGTCAGGCAGCCTGCCTGGCTGGTCAGGGCGTCCTGGCCTGATCAGCCGCTTTCGCGCTGGACAATCTCAAAGCCGGTGTCAATGATTCGCGGCAGCGAGGCGGCATGTGGATCGCCCTTGAGCCGGTCAAGCAGGACTCGCCCCGCACATGAGCCGAGTTCCCTTGTCTGAACCCGCACGCTTGTGAGTGTCGGAACACAGGCACTGGCAATCGACAGGTCCGAAAAGCCCACAACGGCGACCCGGCCCGGCACGTCAATTCCAAGACGCCGGCACTCCGACAGCACGCCTATGGCCATGGTGTCGTTGCTGCAAAAAACCCCGTCAATCCGGGGTTGCCGCTCAAGCAGCGCAGCGATACAGCGGGCACCGTCCTGCATCGTGGAGGTCGGATTGACCATCTCGAAAATTGGAGGCTCCAGCCCCGCGGCTGCGCAGCCCGCCTGCAAGCCATTGAGCCGTTTGATCGAGCGCCCTTCAGTCGCACCCATATAAGCCAGGGTGCGGCGGCCTCGCTGAAAAAAGTGATGGGCGACCGCTTCACCGACAGCCACGTTGGAAAAGCCGACCAACCGGTCGATGGGGTCGTCGGTCATGTCCCAGATCTCGACCGTGGGGAGTTGCATGCGCCGCAGCTGGCGTCGCACGGCTTCCTCATGCACCACGCCCGTCAATACAAGGGCGTCGACCTGTCGACCCATGAACGTATCGACCAGGCCGGCCTCGGCCTGCGCGTGGTAGCGAGACTGGCCGAGCATGAGTTGGTATCCGGCTGCGCCCAGCGTTTCGGCCAGGCCATCCATGGCGTCGGCGAACCAGGAGTTCGACAGGGTCGGAACAATGGCGCCGACGATTCTCGAGCGCCGCGACGCAAGACTGCCGGCGGTCAGGTTCGGCACGTAACCCAGCCGCTCGATCGCCTGACGGACGGCATTACGCGTGGCCGGCGAGACTTTGTCGGGGTCGCTTAGCGCGCGCGAAACCGTGACGCGAGCCACGCCGGCTTCACGTGCCACGTCTTCCATGCGGCTGGCATTGAGAGGTGCATTCAAGATCCCCTGATGCTACCCGGCAATACGACCGTGTGAAGGGTGGCCGGCGGAAGTACTCAGCGACCCTTGGCCTTGCGCCAGAGCGCAAAGTCTTCTTTGGCCTTGTCCTGGGTCGGCGGATACAGCCCGATGATGGTGCGCCCTTTGAGCACTTCCTCGGTCACGAAATCTTCGAAGGCGGTCATCTCCACGGCCTCATCGGCGATCTCGTCGGCCAGGTGCGCAGGAATCACGAATACGCCTTCGCGGTCGCCGACGATCACGTCGCCGGGAAAGACGGCCACGTCACCGCAGCCGATAGGCACGTTGATGTCCAGCGCCTGGTGCAGCGTGAGGTTGGTGGGTGCGGAAGGGCGCTGGTGGTAGGTGGCAAAAGGCATGTCGGCAATTTCCGGCGAGTCCCGGAAACCGCCGTCGGTGACGATGCCGGCGGCGCCGCGCACCATGAGGCGGGTCACCAGGATGGAGCCGGCCGAGGCCGCGCGCGCGTCCTTACGACTGTCGATGACGAGCACGGAGCCCTCAGGGCATTGCTCGACGGCCTGGCGCTGGGGATGGTTCGGGTTTTGAAACACGGTGATCGGATTGAGGTCTTCCCGGGCGGGGATGTAGCGCAGCGTGAAGGCTTCGCCGACCATGTTGGGCAAGGAGCTGTTCAGCGGGCGTACGTCCTGCATAAACTGGTTGCGCAGGCCGCGTTTGAACAGCGCCGTGCACAGCGTGGCAGTGCTGACGGTCTTGAGTTTGTCGCGGGTGGCAGTGCTGAGGGCCATGTCTTTCGGGCTTTCGTCTTTTGGGTTTCAGGTTTGGTTTTGGGCTTTGCTGGAAGGGAACGCTCAGAAAATGTCCGGCTCGGGCACCGGCTCCCCGAATGAGGTCTCGAGGTAGTCGAAGTCGCACCCTTGGTCAGCCTGCATGATGTGGCGGCTGAACATCCAGCCGTAACCGCGGGCGTAGCGCTTGGCCGGTTGCGTCCAGGCGGCCTTGCGCACCGCCAGTTCTGCGTCGCTGACCTCCAGGTGGATGCTCCGGTTGGGCACGTCGACGGAGATCATGTCGCCCGTTTTGACCAACGCGAGCGTGCCGCCGATGTAGGCCTCTGGCGAGACATGAAGAATGCAGGCGCCGTAGCTCGTGCCGCTCATGCGGGCATCGGAAATGCGCAGCATGTCCTTGACCCCTTGCTTGACGAGCTTGGTCGGGATCGGAAGCATGCCCCACTCGGGCATGCCAGGGCCACCCTGGGGCCCTGCATTGCGCAGGATCATGATGTGCTCGGCCGTCACGTCCAGGTCGGGGTCGTCAATGGCTTTTTTCATGCTCGGGTAGTCGTCGAACACCAGCGCCGGACCCGTATGCTTGAACAGATGCGGTGCGCAGGCGCTGGGCTTGATGACGCAGCCATCCGGCGCCAGGTTGCCCTTGAGCACCGCCAGCGCGCCCTCTGCGTAGATAGGGTTGGACAGCGGACGGATGACGTCGTCGTTGTAGACCTCGGCGCCCTCGATGTTCTCGCCCACCGTCTTGCCGGTGACGGTCATGGCGCCGAGTTGGAGGTGGTCGCGCAGCACGTTCATCATGGCACGCATGCCGCCGGCAAAGAAGAAGTCCACCATCAGGTATTTGTCGCCGCTCGGCCTGATGTTGGCGATCACGGGTACTTTTCGGCTGGCGGCGTCGAAGTCTTCCAACCCTACCGCACAGTGCGCTCCGGCACGGCGCGACATGGCCACGAGGTGAATGATCGCGTTGGTCGAGCAACCCATGGCCATGGCCACGGTGATCGCATTGAGGAATGAGTCGCGCGAGAGGAGTTTGGCAGGCGTCAGGTCCTCCCAGACCATGCTGACGATGCGCCGCCCGCAGTCGGCCGCCATGCGCACGTGGTCGGAGTCCGTGGCGGGAATCGACGACGCTCCGGGCAAGGTGAAACCGCAGGCTTCGGCAATGCCGGTCATGGTGCTCGCGGTGCCCATCGTCATGCAATGGCCGTGGCTGCGCGCAATGCCGCCTTCAACCTCGATCCATTGCTTGGGCGTGATCTTGCCGGCCCGGCGTTCGTCCCAGAACTTCCAGGTGTCCGAGCCGGAGCCCAGGGTCTGGCCCTTCCAGTTGCCGCTTTGCATGGGACCGGCGGGCATGTAAATGAAGGGCACGCCCGCGCTCAGGGCGCCCATGACCAGGCCTGGCGTGGTTTTGTCGCAGCCGCCCATGAGCACCGCCCCGTCGATGGGGTGGCTGCGCAGCAGTTCTTCGGTCTCGATGGCAAGCAGGTTGCGGTAGAGCATGGTCGTGGGCTTGACCAGCGACTCCGACAGCGAGATGGCGGGCAGTTCGATCGGAAAGCCGCCTGCCTGCAGGACGCCCCGCTTGACGTCTTCGACGCGCTGCTTGAAGTGGCCGTGGCAGGTGCCAATGTCACTCCACGTGTTGATGATGGCGATGATGGGCCGGCCAACCCAGTCGTCGGGTCCGTAGCCCAGTTGCATCACGCGCGAGCGGTGCCCGAACGAGCGCACATCGTCGGGTGCCATCCAGCGCGCACTTCGGAGTTCTTCGTAGGTTTTTCGGGTCATGGTTTTTTGATGAAGAGATGAGTTGCGAGGAAGCTGCGAGTCCGGAGAGCACGTGAAGGTCCGGCTCGCCTGAAACAAGGCGGGTGCCTGGTTACGCGGCTACCAGAACCCTCTGCAGCTTCAGTCGATGGTGAGCTTGTTGTCGATGATGATCTTGGCGTAGCGCTTGCGGTCCGTGGCGATCAGCTGGGCAAAGTCGGCGGCGCTGCCGCCCTTGGCCACAGCCCCTTGCGCCATCAGCTGCTGCTGGATTTCGGGCGTGGCCACGGCCTGCTGGATGCTCTGCGTGATCTTGTCCGCGATTTCCTTGGGCGTGCCAGTGGGTGCAAGAACGCCGATCCAGGAGCCCGATTCGGCGCCGGTGACGCCCGCCTCGTGCAACGTGGGGACATCGGGCATGGCGGGAACGCGTGTCTTGCTGGTGATTGCGAGCGCCTTGAGCTTGCCGGTCTTGATGAAGCCGGAGGTTTCCAGCACCGACGCAAAAATCATGTGCACATTGCCGGCGATCAGGTCGGTCATGGCAGCACCGCCGCCCTTGTAGGGGACATGCAGTATCTGCGTGCCGGTGGCGATCTTGAACGTTTCGGCCGACAGGTGCGGAGAGCCACCGTTGCCCGAGCTGGCGTAAGTCAGCTTGTCGGGCTCTGCCTTGGCAAGGTCGACCAGTTCCTTGACGTTTTTGGCCGGAAGCGAGGACGTCACCGCCAGCACGAAGGGCAGTTCCGCGAACTGGCCGAGCGGCATGAAGGCCGTGTCGGGGTTGTAGCTGAGTTTTTTGTAGAGCGTCGGGTTGATCGACTGGGTTCCGACGTTGGCGATCAGGAGGGTGTAGCCGTCGGGCCGTGCACGCGACACGGCCTCCAGGCCGACGTTGCCGCCTGCGCCGCCCTTGTTGTCGACCACGACCGACTGCCCCCAAAGCTGACCGAGACGCTGCGCCAGGATGCGCGCGCCTATGTCGGTGCCGCCGCCGGCCGCGAAGGGCACGACGAGGGTCACGGGCTTGTTGGGCCAGCCGGTTTGCGCGTGCGCTGTGGCTGAAAGCAGCAGCGCTGGAACGAGTTGGGTGAACAGGCGTCGATCAAGGCGGAGCTTGAAATTTGAGAGCATGGAACCTCCGGTGCTGCTTGCGGTTGGGCGAAATGGACTGTTATGGAACTGTTCGAAAAGGTCAGGTCAGGCGGGTCCGCCCGGCACCGCGACCTTGACGTGGCCGGTGGCGAAATACGTCTCGAGGTTGTCCAGCACCAGATCCGCCATAGCCTGTCGGGTCTCGTGGGTAGCGCTGGCGATGTGCGGGAACAGCACGGCCTGGTCGAGCTGCCGCAGCCGTTCGGGCACGTGGGGTTCATCGTCGTAGACGTCCAGGCCTGCCCCGGCAATGACGCCTTGTTCGAGCGCCTCGACCAATGCCATTTCATCCAGCACGGACCCCCGGGAAATATTGACCAGGAAACCCTTCGGCCCGAGTGCCTTCAGGACATCCATCGAGATCAGGTGCCGCGTTTCGGCACCGCCGGCACTGGCGATCATCAGGAAATCGCACCACTCGGCCAGGGCTTGCAAGCTCGGTTCGTAGACAAAGGACACGTCCGTGCGCTCGCGCCGGTTGTGATAACGGATGTCCATGTCGAAGCCGCTTGCGCGGCGGGCGATGGTTTGGCCGATGCGGCCCAGACCCACGATGCCCAGGCGTTTGCCGCTCACGCGGGTCGCAAGGGGAAACGCCGCCTTGGGCCAGAGTCCCTGCCTGACATGCCGATCTGACGCGCTGAATTTGCGCGCGACGTCAATCAGCAGTCCCATCGCGGTATCGGCCACGCAGTCATTGAGTACCTCGGGCGTGTAGCCGACGGGGATGCCCCGGGCATGCGCCGCTGCGACGTCGACGGCGTCGTAGCCGACGCCGAATACCGACAGCACCTCGAGGGCGGGCAGGGCGTTGATCAATCCCGCTGTAGCGCCGGTTTTGGCGGAAGTGACGAGACCGGCGAATTTGGCACCATGTTGCGCAAGGAAGGCGTCCGGTGATCCCTGCTGGGACAGGGATGTCATTTCGTAACGCTCGGCGAGCACTGCTTCCAGCTGGGGCAACAGGCGCCCGTTCATGAGGATGCGGGGGCGGTTCATGCGGGCAAAGCGTTCAGGGTTGCCGTGCAGGCCGGCAATGAGGTGTTGACGAAGAGAAATGCACGAAGAGGGTTCAATACGTTCATGGCTCCACCCGAGGCTGTTTGAATTGAGGCTGCTGAATGGAGTCGGAGCAAGGCGGGCGCGCAACAGGGAGCTTGCCGGACGAGAATCAAGGCCCTGATAAGGCACTAATATATTAGTGTGTCAATGATAGCATCACACCTTCCGGAGCTCAACCCAAGTCTGACCCAAGCCACTTCCCACTAAGACCTCATGACCCGTCCCGACCCCCTGCCGGCCTTGAAGCTCGATAGAACGCGCCAGTCGGCGCCCCAGGTATTCGAGGCGCTGCGTGAATCGATCATCTCGGTTCAACTCGCCCCGGGCACAGTGCTTCAGCGTGCCGAATTGGCGGAGCATTTCGGCATCAGCCAGACGCCCATTCGCGACGCCTTGATCCGGCTGGGTGAAGAGCAACTGGTCGACATTTACCCCCAGCACGCCACGGTGGTCAGCCGGATCGATCTGGCGGCCGCGCTGCAGGCGCATTTTTTGCGGCGAGCCGTGGAGATCGAGATCCTCAAAAGCATCTGTAGCCTGTCCGAACCGCTGCATGCCGCCCTGATGCTCAGGCTGCAGGCCCATCTCAAGGCGCAGGAGGCCGCGCTGTCGCCGCTGGACGTTCCCAGGCTCGCCGCCTCGGACCAAGCCTTTCACCGCGAGATGTACGAAGCCGCAAATGTCGAGTCCCTGTGGAGCCTGGTGCGAAAACGCAGCGGCCATGTCGACAGGCTGCGCCATTTGAATTTACCGGCGAAGGGAAAAGCCGAAGCGATCGTGCGTGACCATCGCGCCATCGTTGCAGCGCTGGCTGGCAAGGATGCGCAGGCGGCCGAGGAGGCGCTTCGTACGCACCTTGCCGGCACCTTGTCCTTCGTCCATGGCATCAAGGACAAGTTTCCCGACTGGATCGCCTAAAGGGTGCTTTCAGGTCAGGCCGGATGGCCGGGCTGCTCGTCCTGATTGGCCGCGTCGCGCAGCAGGGCCTGGTCATCGTCAACCAGGCCGGGTAGGGGCGTAGCCTTGGCCAGGGCCAGCCAGACCCCCAAAGGCAGGGACTGCCGCGGGCGCTTCGGGGCCGCGCGAGATACGGACAGATTCTGTCCGTCGAAAAACATGACACCACATTCCACGGGGATTTCATCGGCGTCGGCAATCGGCCTGCCCCGCTGGTCATACCCCAACACATACCAGCATTCGCCGCCGAGGTCGAGGTAGGCGGCTCGCTTTTCCGGCTTGCGCAGATCGCCCAGCAGGTCGGCGCGGGACACCTTGACCTCGTGAACCACTGGTTCCAGGTAAGTCTCGACAGATGAATTGCGGATCGAAAAAACATCCGGGCGCGCAATGCACCAGCGCGCCGGCTGGCCATCTGCCGCGGCGTTCAAGCGCGCCCTCAAGCCAAGGCCCCGCCAGGTGATGCGTCCGGCCCGTACCATGTCCCGGGCCACGCGTTCGACCAAAGCCTCGTGACGGGACAGCGCACCGCGGTTGCGGTTCAGTGCGCCACTCAGGCACGCGATGCCCGCGTCGGTCACCCGGAGCGTCTCATGTCCGCCCGGACCGAGGCAGCGCTCGACCAGACCGGTAGCCAGCAGTTCCACCTCGATGAGGTCTTGGCACGGCCAGCCGGCAGAGCGGTAGATATCGCGCAGCCGGCGCGCATGCACAGCCTTGAGAAGCGGCAAGGTTGCGGGTTCGGCCACGGGAAAGGGCGCGGTTGGATCGTCCACGGGTCGACGCTCTTCAGGAAGGGGTGGGCGGCGTTGCAGACAGTTGCCGAAACGGGTTGCGCCGCTCCAGTTCTTCCATGTATCCGGCGATGCCGGCGCCCTCACGCTCGAGAAACCGTTCGACCGCGTCCGCGAACGACGGATGCGCAAGCCAGTGCGCGCTGGTGGTCCGTACGGGAAGGAGGGCGCGCGCCATTTTGTGTTCGCCTTGGGCGCCGCCCTCGAAGCGCCCAAAGCCGTGCTCGATGCACCACTGCAGCGGCTGGTAGTAACAGGCCTCGAAGTGCAGGCAATCCACCCGCTCGAGGGCGCCCCAGTAACGCCCGTAGGCCGTACCTGAGCCGTCAAAACTGGCCGAGTCCGACACTGCGATCAGGCTGCTCGCCACTGGTTTTCCGTTGCGCTCTGCCGTGAACATGAGCCAATTTTCGGGCATGGTCGCAGCCATGCGCCTGAAAAAATCGCGGCTCAGGTAGGGTGCGTTGCCGTGCTCGTAATAAGTTCGTTCGTAGCACCCGTAGAAAAAATCCCAGTCGGCCTTGGCAATGTCCACGCCGCGCGACCAGCGAAAGGCCACGCCTGCCTCGGCCACCTTGCGCCGCTCCTGGCGGATCTTCTTGCGCTTTTCCTGACTCAGCGAGCCGAGAAAATCGTCGAAGTCCCTGAATGGCAAGGGCGATCCAACACTGGCTTGTGGGGCAGCATTCGTCCAGTGGAACTGCACGGTATGGCGCAGCATCAGCCCGGCCGCCTGGCACGCGTCAACGTCCTCAGCCGACGCGAAGAGCAGATGCAAGGAAGAGAGTTTTTCTTCGGCGCACCAGGCGACCAGGGCTTTGACGAGCAGTTCTCTCGATGCAGCGTCACGCGCCAGCAACCGGGCCCCCGGTACGGGCGTGAACGGCGGCGCCACCACGGCTTTCGGGTAATACGCCAGGCCGTGCTGGGCGTAGGCATTGGCCCAGGCCCAGTCGAACACGTACTCGCCGTAGGAATGGATCTTCAGATAGACCACGCAGGCCGCCACCATCTGCCGGCCCGCGTGGACGCTGATGAAGCGCGGCGTCCAACCGGTCTCGGGCGTGGCGCTGCCGCTGGCATGCATGGCATCCAGGTATTCGTGCCGCATGAACGGGTTCAACACGCCGTGCGGGTCCTGCTGAGCCAGCAGCTCATTCCAGGCGGTCCGGTCCACGTCCGAGGCTGATGCCTGAACCCGGATGACATAATGATTTGCGTCTTTTTTCAATGCTTTTTCTTTGTTGGCGTCAGCCGGGATCTGCGGTTTTCCATGTCACTCATCATCAGCGTCGCCCAGCTCAACTACCTCGTCGGCGACATGCCCGGCAATGCCGCGAAAATCATCGAGGCTGCGCGCCAGGCCTATGCCCGAGGAGCAAGGCTGGTGTTGACACCCGAGCTGGCGATCTGCGGCTATGCCGCCGAAGACCTGTTTCTCCGGCCCGCTTTCATAGAAGCCTGTGATGATGCCGTGAATTTCGTAGCCCGCGAGCTCGCCGGGTTAAAGGGCCTCACCGTCGTGGTCGGCAGCCCCACCAGCGGCAGCAGCGGACTGGGTTTTCGCACCCGCAGCGTCGCCGTGACGCAGCGGCACAACGCGGCCCATGTGATCAAGGAAGGCCGGCGCATTGAGACCTACGCCAAGCGCGAGTTGCCCAACTACCAGGTCTTCGACGAACGCCGCTATTTCGAGCCGGGACAGGGCACTTGTGTCTTTCAGGCGGGCGAAGGCGACGATGCCGTAACCGTGGGCTTGCTGATCTGCGAGGACGCATGGTTCGAGGAGCCCGCGCGGCTCGCGCAAGGGGCGGGTGCTGAACTGCTGGCCGTGATCAACGCATCGCCGTTTCACGCCGGCAAGGGCGGCGAGCGTGAGGTCATGATGTGCAGCCGGGCGTTGGCGACCGGCCTGCCGATCGTCTTCGCCCATCTGGTGGGTGGGCAGGACGAAGTCGTTTTTGAAGGCCATTCCTTCGCAGTACAGGCCGACGGCCAGCTGGCCGGCCGCGCCCCAAGTTTTCGTGAAACCGCCTTCGACGTCGACGTTGCCCGAAACGGCCAGGCCTTGCGCCTGTCAGCCGAACGCGAGCCGGACCGCAGTGCGGAAGCCGACTTGTGGGACGCGCTGGTGCTGGGCGTGCGGGACTATTTGGGCAAAAACGGCTTCCCCGGCGCCGTGCTGGGCTTGTCTGGCGGCATCGACTCTGCGCTGGTGCTGGCTGTCGCAGTCGATGCGCTGGGTGCTGACAAGGTACGTGCGGTCATGATGCCGTCGCCCTATACGGCCGACATTTCCTGGATCGACGCGCGCGACATGGCCGAACGCATGGGTGTGCGCTACGACGAGATTTCGATCACGCCGGAGTTCGAGGCGTTCAAGGCATCGCTGGCCAAGGAGTTCAAGGGCTTGCCCGAGGACACGACCGAGGAAAACATTCAGGCACGCATTCGCGGCGTTCTTCTCATGGCCCTGTCGAACAAGTTCGGCTCCATCGTGCTGACCACCGGCAACAAGAGTGAAATGGCTACCGGCTACTGCACGCTTTACGGCGACATGGCAGGCGGCTTTGCGGTGATCAAGGACCTGCTCAAGACCACGGTGTTCAAGCTGGCGCGCTGGCGCAATGAGAACGATCCTTACGGTACCGGGATGAATCCGATTCCCGATCGCATCATCACGCGGCCCCCGAGCGCAGAATTGCGCCCCGACCAGGTCGACCAGGACAGTTTGCCGCCTTACGAAATTCTCGATGCAATCCTGGAGCGCTACATGGAGAACGACGAGAGCATCGAAAGCATCGTCGCCGCAGGGTTCGATGCGAGCGTGGTCGAACGCATTACCCGGCTGATAAAAATCAACGAATACAAGCGCCGCCAGGCACCGATAGGCATTCGGGTTAGCCACCGCAGTTTCGGCAAGGATTGGCGATATCCTGTCACCAGCAAATTCCGCGCATGAAGGCGGCAGACCTGCCTTTCAGGGCACGCCAGTTCCAGTCGATATAACAAACACCAACGGAGTTCACTCGTGAAGCAAATTACCGCCGTCCTCAAACCCTTCAAACTCGAAGAAGTACGCGAAGCGCTGGCCGAATGTGGCGTCACCGGCCTGACCGTCACCGAGGTCAAGGGTTTCGGCCGGCAAAAGGGGCACACCGAGCTGTACCGTGGCGCCGAATACGTGGTCGACTTCCTGCCCAAGGTGAAAGTCGAAGTGGTCGTGAAGACCGAGGAAGTGGACCGCTGCGTGGACGCCATTGTTCGCGCAGCCCGCACCGGCAAGATCGGTGACGGCAAGATTTTCATCACCAGCGTTGAGCGCGTGGTCCGTATCCGTACGGGCGAGGAAGACGAAGCTGCGGTGTAGGCTTCGGCCCCCGCAACGTTGCCGCTGCCCTATCTAGGAGCTTGGGCGGCAGAAGGAACGTGCGCTGCAAAGCGGCCGCGCCGGTCCATTTTTCACCCGCTTTTTGACCGATAGCTGGGCTATCGGCCTTCAAATCTGGCGAAAACTGTCCTCGGCGGGGCCACTTTTCGCCATGCACGCCTTCTGCCGCCCAAACTCCTAGATCTGGTCCAGCTGCGTCCCTGCAGGTGAGCGGTCAATCGCGTCAACAATCGAGGCCAGCAAGGGCGGAACTTCGGTGCCGGTCTGGATCAGGCCCATCTGCCATTCGCTCATGAAACCCTGAGTGACGCTGGAAGCAAGGAAGCCGAGCAGGGCGTCGTAGTAGCCCTGCAGATTCAGCAGGCCTACCGGGTGGGCGTGGTAGCCCAGCTGGCGCCAGGTCCAGACTTCAAAAAACTCTTCCAGCGTTCCGATGCCACCGGGCAAGGCCAGGAAAGCGTCGGCATGTTCGGCCATGATGCGCTTGCGTTCGTGCATGTTCTCGACCACGTGGAGTTCGGTGCAACCCGTGTGGGCCCACTCTTTTTCCACCAAGGCCTTGGGAATGACACCGATGACGCGGCCGCCCGCCTGAAGGGCGGCATCGGCCATGATGCCCATGAGTCCGTTGCGGCCGCCGCCGTAGACCAGCTGGCCCCCATGCTCGGCAATCCATCGCCCGACCTCGGCGGCTACCGCAGCAAAGGCCGGATCGACACCGGGCCGTGAGCCGCAATAGACGCAAAGCGAGAAGGTCGGCGCTGGCGATGACGGGGAAATCACGAGCCGCGCGTGATGGGCATGTCTACCTCGCCCCGGACCAGCATGTGCCGGGCCAGTTCGAGCTTGGCGATGGACGCGCGGTGGACTTCGTCTGGACCGTCGGCCAGGCGCAGGGTCCGCTGGTGGGCGTAGGCATACGCGAGCGGGAAGTCGTCCGAAACGCCGCCGCCGCCGTGCGCCTGGATAGCCCAGTCAATGATCTGGCAGGCCATGTTGGGCGCCACCACCTTGATCATGGCAATCTCGGCCTTGGCCACCTTGTTGCCGACCGTGTCCATCATGTAGGCGGCCTTGAGCGTCAAAAGTCGCGCCTGCTCGATCATGCAGCGCGACTCGGCGATGCGCTCATGCCATACGGACTGTGCCGAGATCGGTTTGCCGAACGCGACGCGCGTGTTCAGCCGCTTGCACATCAGCTCGAGCGCGCGCTCGGCGCTGCCGATGCTGCGCATGCAGTGGTGAATGCGGCCGGGGCCGAGCCGGCCCTGGGCGATCTCGAACCCGCGGCCTTCACCCAGCAACAGGCTGGACGCCGGAACGCGGACATTCTTGAGACGAACCTCCATGTGCCCGTGCGGTGCGTCGTCATAGCCGAAGACGCTCAATGGACGGATGACGCTGATGCCGGGTGTGTTGGCAGGCACCAGGATCATGGACTGCTGTTCGTGGCGGCCAGCGTCGGGATTGGTCTTTCCCATAACGATGTAAATCGCACAGCGGGGATCACCCGCACCGGAAGACCACCATTTCGTGCCGTTGAGCACATACTCGTCGCCGTCACGCTCGATGCGGCACTGGATGTTGGTCGCGTCCGAAGAGGCCACCTCGGGCTCGGTCATGAGGAAGGCCGAGCGGACCTCGCCGCGCAGTAGCGGGTCGAGCCAGGCGTCCTTGTGGGCTTCCGTGCCGTAGCGGGCGATGGTCTCCATGTTCCCGGTGTCGGGCGCATTGCAATTGAACACCTCGGCCGCGAAAGGGACCCGGCCCATGATTTCGCAAAGTGGCGCGTATTCGAGGTTGGACAGGCCCTCTGGCGCTCGCGGGGAATGCGGCAAAAACAGGTTCCACAAGCCTGCGGCGCGTGCCTTGGGTTTGAGCTCTTCGATGAGGGCGCTCGGAATCCAGGCGTTCCCCTGGGCACGGTTTTCGGCGATCTCCCGAAAGAATCGCTTCTCGTTCGGGTAGATGTGCTCGTCCATGAAGCCGTTCAGTCGCGATTGAAGCTGCTGTACCTTGGGCGTGTAGTCAAAGTCCACTCGGTCTCCTTGAAAGTTTGTGTCGGAACGGCGGGTTCAGGCGCCAGCCTGCTGCTTGCGGGCAAATTGCCAGCCCATTTCGGCAAGCGGCCGGGCACCCGCAGCCGACTTCAAGGCTTGCGCGCTCGACGCCGTCCCTGCCTCGACCCGCTTGGCGATGCCCTGAAGAATCGCCGCGAGGCGGAACAGGTTGTAGGCGAGGTAAAAATTCCAGTCGCTCGCCAACGCCTGGGGCGTGGTCAGGCGTGTGCGGTCGCAGTATCGGCGGATGTAGTCGTGCTCAGATGGAATACCGAGACGCTCGAGGTCGAGTCCACCAATGCCCCGAAACGAGCCGGGCGGAATATGCCAGGCCATGCAGTGGTAACTGAAGTCGGCCAGGGGATGGCCGAGCGTTGAGAGTTCCCAGTCCAGCACGGCCAGCACGCGCGGCTCTGTAGGGTGAAAAATGAGGTTGTCGAGCCGGAAGTCACCATGCACGATAGAGACCATGCGGTCATCCCGCGCGGCGTCGGGAATGTTCGCGGGCAGCCAGGCCATGAGCTGGTCCATCGCGTCGATGGGCTGCGTCACGGATGCGGCGTATTGCTTGCTCCAGCGGCCGATTTGCCGCTCGAAATAGTTGCCGGGGCGGCCGTAGTCGGCCAGCCCGCACGCCGTGAAGTCCAGCGTATGCAGCGCGGCGATGATGCGGTTCATCTCGTCGTACACGGCACCGCGCCCAGCGGGGGACAGGTCTGGCAGGGATTGGTCCCAGAGCACGCGGCCCTCGACGAAGTCCATCACGTAGAACGCGCGGCCAATGACCGACTCGTCTTCGCACAGGCAATGCATGGCGGCCACCGGCACGTCGGACCCGGCAAGTCCTTGCATAACCTTGAACTCGCGTTCGATAGCGTGAGCTGAGGGGAGCAACTTGGCCACGGGCCCGGGTTTGGCCCGCATCACGTATGAGCGTGACGGCGTGACGAGCTTGTAGGTGGGATTGGACTGGCCGCCGTTGAACAGCTCGACGGACAGTGGCCCCTCGAAGCCCGGTAGATGCACTTGAAGGTAGTGGCTGAGCGCCTCGGTGTCGATGGCGTGCTGGCCGGTTACGGCACGTGTGCCGATGAATTGGTCGAAGTTACCCATGGTGCAAGCGCCTCATTTTTCCAGATCGGTTTCGCAGATCCGCATCAGCAGTTCGCGGTTGCGCACGACCAACCCGCTGGGCTCGACCCGGATGGCTTCTTCCCGTTCCATGGCCTTGAGCTCCTGGTTCACGCGCTGGCGTGAGGCGCCAAGCAGCTGCGCCAGTTCTTCCTGGGCCAACTGCAGTCCGATGCGGATTTCCCGGCTGTCCGACAGGCTGGCAATGCCGTAGCTGCGTGCAAGGTGCAGCAATTGCTTGGCCAGCCGCGCCCGCAGCGGAAGGGTATTGAGATCTTCGACCAGGCCGTAAAGCTGGCGGATGCGCCGCGCGTGCAGACGCAGCATGGCCTCGTACAGCTCGACGTGCATTGCCAGGATCTTGCGGAAGTCGGCTTTGGCAACGCACAGCAGGCTTGTTTCGCCATGGGCGTAAGCATCATGGGTACGCCGGTCGCCGTCGAACAGGGCCACATCACCAAACCAGATGCCCGGCTCGACGTAAGTCAAGGTGATCTGCTTGCCGGAGATGGAGGTCGAGCTGACCCGCACGGCGCCCTTCGCACAGGCGACCCATTCTTCGGGCGCTTCGCCGCGCGCTGCAATCAGCTCGCCATCCCGGTAGCGTTTTACAAAGGCGCATCGAAGTATGTCGTGGCGCAGAGAAGGAGACAGGGTAGAGAACCAGCGGCCGGCATTGATGGCGGCTCGCTCGTCTATCGTAAGAATGGGATCGTCCATGGCCTGTCTTTTGGGTGACTGTAAGCAAAAACAAGAAGCCCGGGGTGGGCTCATCGTCCAAGCCTAACTGCTGACGCGGGTGAGCGGCACCTACCGGTAGTCGGCCGGCCGCTTTTGCAGAAACGCGTCGATGCCCTCGCCGCCATTGACATGGTGCAGGTTCAGCACGAACAAGTCGCGCTCACGGGCCATCTGCTGGCTCAATGTATTGCCGGGGGCTTCGTTGATGAGCTCCTTGATGCTGGCCATGACGTTCGGCGCCTTGGCGTTGAGCTGTTCAGCAAGTGCGAGCGCAGACGTCAGGGCTTCGCCCGCAGGAGCCAGCCGATTGACCAGGCCCAGAGCCTGCAATTCCTGGGCGCGCAGGCGTTCGCCGCGCATGAGGATGTCGGCCACGAGTGTGCGGGGCAGCGCGCGCGAAAGGCTCCAGCTGGCGCCCCCGTCAGGTGACAGGGCAATATTGCTGTAGGCCATCACGAAAAAAGCCGTGTCGGCCGCCACCAGGAAGTCACAAGCCAGCGCGAGGGAAAAGCCCGCGCCCGCTGCTGCACCTTCGACGGCAGCAATCACCGGCTTGGGAAAAGTGCGAATGGAATCGATCCAGCTGTGCAGGCCTTCCAGGCTTTGCAGCTGAACCTCCGCAGGCTGATGCCGGTTGGCCTGCAAGCGCTGCAGGTTGCCACCTGCGCAAAAGTGTGGCCCCTCCCCGGTGATCACGACACTGCGAATGTCGGGATTGTTTTCGGCGGCATACATCGCCTCGACGCCCGCCGCGTAGATATCTGGACCTAATGCGTTCTTGTGCTCGGGATCGCTCAGCGTCAGCACGAGCGTGCGACCCTCGGTGGTGCTTTTCAGTGCGCCCGCCATTTCAGGACTCTTCCTGCATAAGGCTCAGCCCGATCGCGCCGCGGCGGCGTAACCAGGGAGAAGGGCGATAGCGGGGATCGCCATACACCGTCTGCATGTTGAAGAGGACTTCGAGGATGTTCGTGGGACCGTAGCGGTCACCCATGGCCAATGGCCCGAGCGGATAGCCCAGGCCCAGCGTGACCGCAATTTCGAGGTCTTTCGGGCTGCAGATCTGCTGCTGGCAAATATCGCTGGCGATGTTGACGATGTGGCTGATGACCCGCTGGCTGACGAAGCCGCCGCTGTCACGAATGACGCTGACAGCCTTGCCGTCGCGTGCGAAGAGCGCATGCGCAGCATCGCGAATGTCGGCCCGGGTGGCAGGATTGGTTGCCAGGACACGCCGGCGCGTGGTGGCGTCATCGATGAGCATGTCGATACCGATCGTGCGGGCCGGATCGAGCCGCTCCACCACCGCGACCGTGGTGATGTCGAAGCCCAGCGGGGCGACGAGCGTGAGCGCAGCCATCGAAGGCGACTGGCCGGTCTCGATGTTTGCGCCAAGGTCCTTGAGTAACTGGAGCAGTTCGGCACGCCGGGCCGCACGCGGAGACACCCAGACGGGGGGCATTTCGGTGACGATCGGGGCGGCGAGCTCGGGTGTGACATCGGCCACCCCGTTGACGTAGCGGTAAAAGCCCTCGCCGGACTTCTTGCCCAGCAGACCCGCCGCGAGGCGCTGTGCGGTGATAGTACTTGGACGAAAGCGCGGCTCGTCGTAGAACTGCTGGTAGATCGATTCCATCACCGGGTGTGAAACGTCCAGTGCCGTGAGATCGAGCAATTCGAAGGGGCCGAGCTTGAAGCCGGCGTGCTCGCGCAGGATGCGATCGATGGTGACGAAGTCTGCTACCCCCTCGCCAGCGATTCGCAGCGCTTCCGTGCCGTAGCCGCGGCCGGCGTGGTTCACGATGAAGCCGGGGGTGTCCTTGGCCACCACGGGCGAGTGCCCCATCTGCCTGACATAAGCCGACAGCGTCGGCAGTATGTCAGGTCGGGTCTTCAGGCCCGCCACGACTTCGACCACCTTCATCAGGGGAGGCGGGTTGAAAAAGTGCAGACCCGCGAGCCGCTCGGGGTTCTTCAGTCCGGCTGCAATCGCCGTGATGGACAAGGATGAGGTATTGCTGGCCAGCGGCGTACCTGGGGCCAGCAGATTTTCGAGTTCGTTAAAAAGCGCCTGCTTGACGTCGAGGCGTTCCACGATCGCTTCGATCACCAGATCGCAAGCTGCCATGTCCGCCAGGCTGGCGACCACCTGCAGATTTTCTTTGTAGCGATTGGCCAGCGCGGGGTCGAGCCGGCCTTTGGCCACGAGCTTGTCCCATTGCACGCAAACTTGCTGGCGAGCCTCTTCGCACGCATCCTGGCGTACATCGAACAGGCTGACGCGGCTGCCCGCTTGGGTGGCCAGTTGGGCGATGCCCCGGCCCATGGCGCCGCTTCCGACGACGCCGACATGTTGGTAGTGAAGACTCATGCGTCGATTATTGCGTAAGGGTTGAGGCGGACCGGACGGGCGCTATGGCTGGCCAGGAAGGGCAAGCTGAGAGAGTCCCGGGTGAGGCCTCGTCGTACGGCAGGCAGAGTTCCAGACGCCTCAGCGCCTGACCTGCAACGCGCCCGGGTTGAGGATGTTGGTGGGGGTGCCCTTGATAAAATTGATCACGTTATCGAAGGCCGCGCCGAAATAGCTCTCGTAGGTGTCTTGCTCCACGTAACCGATGTGTGGCGTGCAGATGCAGTTTTCCAGTCGCAGCAGGGCATGGCCCTGAAGGATGGGCTCGGCCTCGAAGACGTCGATGGCCGCGAGCCCAGGGCGGCCCCGGTTGAGTCCGGCAATGAGCGCCTCTGGCTGGATCAACTCGGCGCGCGAGGTGTTGACCAGAAGCGCAGTTGTTTTCATGCGGCCAAGGTCTTCGAGGCTGACGCTGCCACGCGTGGCATCGCTCAGCCGCAAATGCAGGCTCAGTACGTCGCTTTGCGCGAAGAATTCGGCCTTGCTACCGGCGATTTCGTAGCCGTCGGCCTTGGCCTGGTCGCGCGAAGCCTCGCTGCCCCAGACCACGACGCGCATGCCGAATGCGCGGCCGTACCCGGCGACGATGCGCCCGACCTTGCCGTAGCTCCAGATGCCGAGCGTGCGGCCGCGGAGCACCGAGCCAAGGCCAAAATTCGGCGGCATCGACGCCGCCTTCAGTCCGGCTTGCTGCCAGGCACCGTGCTTGAGGTGGGACACGTAGTGCGGGATTCGCCGCATGGCCGCCATGATGAGCGCCCACGTGAGCTCGGCCGGCGCGATTGGCGAGCCGACGCCCTCTGCAACCGCGATGCCGCGCTCCGTACATGCACCGACATCGACATGAGAGCCGATGCGGCCGGTTTGCACGATGAGCTTGAGCTTGGGCAGCTTTTCGATAAGCGCCCGGTTCAAGTGAGTTCTCTCACGGATGAGAACGATCACATCGGCATCTTTGAGGCGTACCGAAAGCTGGCCGATTCCCTTGACGGTGTTGGTGTAGACCTTGGCGGAGTAAGTGTCGAGTTTGGAGGCGCATTTCAGTTTGCGCACTGCGTCCTGGTAGTCGTCAAGAATCACGATATTCATGCCCGATATTGTGCATGCAACACACTTTCGGACCGAATAGAAGAGCTCACGGTGGCAAGTGCCGCCGTGAGTGAATTTCAGTGAAGAGGCGCGCTTTGGCTCGTGAGGCGCTCGAGCTCGGCGCAGACATCGGCCATACGGCCCGAAATGACCATGCGCCCGGCGCACGAGGGACTCACCCCAGGCTCGAATGTGCGCAGAACGCGCAGACGCGAATGCCGGGTAGAAGGCTGTGACCGCAGGCGCTTTTCAGTGTGCGCCGCTACGGCGCGAATGCCGGGCGCAGGGATGCGCGGGCTGCAAGGGATGCAAGTGCTTCGAATCCCTTCTCGGACACAGTCACCCGCCTTGAGAATGACGCGCGCGTCTTTTTCCTGGGCGGTGCGGCCGAAGGGCCAATGCGCAAGCAGTTCAAAAAGCGGCGCAAAAACGCCGGCGAAGGGCGCGGATCTGGACAGGCTGACGATTCCCATGATGAACTCCTGAAGAGGTTTACACAGGCAGGATTCGAAAAATGGCTTGCGCCGGAAACTGCAGGGCCAGGGTGTTGGTCAGTGACCATACGCCCGCCACCTGGCCTGCAGGAAGAAGATGAAGTTGAAAAGAGGGTGAAAAAAGAGGACGAGAAAAGTGCGGCGGCTGGAGCCCGCCTGCCGCCTCTACATCAGCATGGTGTTGCGGATGAGGCCGACCGCCAGGCCCTCAAGCTCAAAGGGCTCACCCGGCTGAACCACGATGACCTCGAAGTCTGGATTTTCAGGAAGTAGCTCGATGCGGCTCTTGGTTCGGCGAAAGCGCTTGACGGTAACTTCGTCGCCAATTCTTGCGACCACGATCTGGCCGTTCTTGGCCTCTTTGGCCTGCTGCACTGCGAGCAGGTCGCCGTCCATGATTCCGGCGTCCCGCATGCTCATGCCGCGCACCTTGAGAAGGTAGTCGGGCTGCCTTTGAAAGAGGCTGGACTCGAAATAATAGGTCTGGTCGATATGTTCCTGGGCCAGGATGGGGCTGCCTGCGGCGACCCGGCCCACCAGAGGCAAGGCAAGCTGGGCAAGGCTTTGCAGGGGCAGGGTGAACTGCTTGATGCGGGACTCGTTGAGGAAGCGCAGCGTATCGCTGCGCAGCCGGATGCCGCGTGAGGTGCCGCTCACCAGTTCGATCACGCCCTTGCGGGCGAGCGCCTGAAGGTGTTCCTCGGCTGCATTCGCGGAGCGAAACCCCAGCTCAGTGGCAATCTCGGCGCGTGTAGGAGGTGCCCCGGTTCGTGCAATGGCACTTTGGATCAACTCGAGGATCTGCTGCTGCCGTGCGGTGAGCTTGGGCCCGTCGGAAGGCAGTTGCGAGAAATCGTGCAAGGAGGTCATGTGCGCTAATCCTTATCCTTAACCTATCCTCCTCCATCTGTCAGATCGACGGAGGCTCTGGAGCTGTTTTAATAACCAGTAGCTGTATTTTCATCCAGTTAATCAAAGAATGCAACCTGCATGACAAAAATTGTGATTTTGGGCACCGGCGGCACCATTGCCGGGACCGCGACAAGCGCCAGCGACAACATCGGCTACACCGCAGCCCAAGTGGGCGTCCGCGAACTCGTAGACGCAGTCCCCGGCTTGAGCGCTTCGGTTGCGCAAGGCGTGGAACTGGTCGTTGAACAGATAGCGCAGGTCGACAGCAAGGACATGGATTTTTCGGTCTGGCAGCAGCTGGTGGTTCGATGCGCCACCTTGCTGGCCGACGAGGACGTCACGGGTATCGTCATCACCCACGGGACCGACACCATTGAAGAAACAGCCTATTTCCTGCACGCCATGCTCGCCCCGGCAAAGCCATTGGTGCTTACCTGTGCGATGCGTCCGGCCTCGTCGCTCAGTCCCGACGGTCCGCAGAACCTGATCGATGCCGTGACAGTCGCGGGCATGCCCGGCGCGCGGGGCGTGGTGGTGGTTTGCGCCGGCGCTATTCACGGCGCCGTGGAAGTCCGAAAGATTCACCCCTACCGGACCGACGCTTTCAGCTCAGGGGATGGCGGACCGCTGGGATGGGTCGAGGTGCTTCCACGGCTGGTTCGACCCTGGCCCGATTCCGTGAAGGTGTCGCGCGTGCCGGCCGTTCAAAGCCTGGCAGAGACGTCGGCGGCGGCCTGGCCCCGCGTTTACATCGTCCTGAGCCATGCCGGGGCCTGTGGTGAACTGCCTGAAGCGCTGGCAGGAATGGGCGCGCGCGGCATCGTCGTGGCGGCGACGGGCAACGGCACCGTACACCGCTCGCTCGAAGCATCGCTGCAGCGCATCAAGACGCAGGGCGTAAAAGTGTTGCGCGCGAGCCGCTGCCCCGAAGGGCGTATCTGGCCGCGGCCCGATGATGTACTGGACGCCGTCGAAGGACTGTCTCCCGTGAAGGCGCGCATCGCGCTGATGCTGGAACTGATGGCCGACGAAGATGCGATTGCACGACCCTGACGCTTTAAAAGAAATCGTCCACAGGGAACGGGGCCGTGTGGACGATTTTCAGGGGCTGATGCAGCCGTCTCGCCGGTCAGCCTGTGCCAATCGGTTTCGCCACTTGAGCGGGCGACAAGACCAGAACCTGCTGGCTCAGGCCGAAAGCGCCGCGAGCGCGCGGGAAGTGATCTCGTCCACGCTTCCCATGCCGCTGATGGCTCGGTACTTGGGAGCATTCGCCGGGTCGGCGGCTGCCCAGCTGGAGTAGTACTCCACCAGGGGGCGCGTTTGGGCGCTGTAGACGTCCAGGCGCTTGCGCACAGTTTCTTCCTTGTCGTCCTCGCGCTGGATCAAGGGCTCGCCGGTGACGTCATCCCGCCCGTCAACCTTGGGCGGGTTGTATTTGACGTGGTACGTCCGGCCCGAAGCCGTGTGCGACCTGCGGCCGCTCATGCGCTCGATGATGGCTTCGAACGGAACGTCGATTTCCAGAACGTAATCCAGCTTCACCCCCGCGGTTTTCATCGCGTCGGCTTGCGGAATGGTCCGGGGAAAGCCGTCGAAAAGAAACCCGTTTGCGCAGTCGGGCTGGGCGATACGGTCTTTCACGAGGTTGATGATCAGGTCGTCGCTGACGAGTGCGCCCGAGTCCATGATCTTTTTGGCTTGCACGCCCAAGGGCGTTCCGGCTTTGACGGCAGCGCGCAGCATGTCCCCGGTCGAAATCTGGGGAATCTGGTATTTCTGGCACAAAAAGGTGGCTTGGGTTCCTTTGCCCGCGCCAGGCGCGCCCAACAAGATCAGTCTCATGAAATGTCCTCGGTTTTTATAAATGGGTGCATGGCCAGCTTGTCTTGTCGCACTGGCGGGCCGGCCGAAAAGGCCTGGCAGGTATTACGTGAGCGCTGCCTGAAAGGATAGCATGCAGCCCCCTGACAGACCCTTACACGGGCCTGCTTGCCAAAAGGCCACGGACGCGTTCGAGATCTTCCGGCGTGTCGACGCCCATGCCGGGCGCATCGGACGTGACATGGACGCCGATGCGGTGGCCGTGCCACAAGGCTCTCAGCTGCTCCAGGGACTCCAGACGTTCGATAGGCGCTTGCGAGAGCGCAGGAAACTCGCGCAGAAAGCCGACGCGATAACCATAGATGCCGACGTGGCGCAGAGGCCTCGGGAGGTCCGAGGCCGGCCACCAAGCGGCGTTCGATGTGCCGCGCGAGGCCGGAATGGGCGATCGGCTGAAGTACAAAGCCGTATCCCGGCTGTCCAGCACGACCTTGACGACATTCGGGTTGAGGAAATCCTCCACGGTGTCTATAGCGTGGGCGGCAGTGCTCATGGCGCAGTCGGGGCGCACCTCGAGCAGGCCCGCCACGGCGTCGATCAGGACGGGGTCGATCATGGGCTCATCCCCCTGGACGTTGACGACGATCTCATCGTCACGCAATCCAAGGACCGAGCTGGCCTCGGCCAGTCTATCGCTGCCGCTGGGATGAGCCACGCTCGTCAGTACGGCTTCAATTCCATAGGCGGTGCAGACATCGATGATCTGTGCACTGTCAGCGGCCACCACGACACGGTTCGCGTGGCTCAGGAGGGCGCGCTGGGCAACTCGGACCACCATCGGCAAATTGGCGATGTCGGCGAGAGGCTTGTTCGGCAGGCGGGTGGAGGCAAGGCGCGCGGGAATCAGGACGGTGAACTTCATGCAGCGCGATCAGATGCCGAGTTCTTCGTCGGTCAATGTACGGGCTTCGCTTTCGAGCATGACGGGCAGGCCGTCCCGGACGGGGTAGGCGAGCCGCGCACTGCGCGAAATGAGCTCCTGCTTTTCACGGTCGTACTGCAGGGGTCCCTTGGTGACGGGGCACACGAGCAGCTCAAGAAGTTTTGTGTCCATGCGGGGATGGTAATGGAGAACGTCGGGCATCTGCCTGCGCGAGAAGGCGATCGAACGCCTCGAAAAATCCGGCCTCGGGCATGAACTCGAGCGGGACAGCCAGCAGTTTCATGCCTGCATCCGGCATGACCTCGAAAAGCTTTACCGCGTCCTTTTCGGTGCAAAGGAGGGTCTCCTCGCTTGCCACGGCGATTTCCCCCGCCGAGTAGAGGTGGTGGTCGGGAAAGGCGTATGTCTTCGCCAGCGCAAGCCCCGCAGAGGCCAGCATGTCGAAAAAAGCCTGAGGCTTGGCGATACCCGCAACGGCGCAGAGCCTTTTGCCGCGAAGTTCGGTCAAAGCGATTTCTCGCCCATCGCTGGCGCGGGCAAAATCGGCCAGCCGCCTCGTGCTGGCGTAGCCTTTGAAGGCGGGCGTATTGCCGGAATGGATCACCAGATCCACCGGCCGGACGCCCACCGGATTCACCGTTGACTCCGGGGGAGCGTCGTCGCAAGACCATGGCTCGCGCAATGGACCCGCTGGCAACAGCCAGCCATTGCCGACGCCGCGCTCGTCGAAGACCGCAATATTCAGGTCGCGCTGCAGTGCGTAGTGTTGCAGGCCATCGTCACAAATCACGACATTCGTCAGCGGGTGGGCCAGCAGTGCTGCCTCGACCGCATCCGGGCGTTTCGGTGCAACGAACACGGGAACGCCCGTCGCCCGGGCGATCAGCAGAGGTTCATCGCCGGCCTCTGACGCGCCCATCGCCGGCAAGACTTCCAGGCAGGCCGAGTTCGTGCGCCCGAACCCCCGGGACACGACCGCCGGCACACGGCCTTGGGCTTTGAGATGGCGCACCAGGGCAATCGCCAGAGGCGTTTTACCCGCGCCGCCGACCAGCGGGTTGCCGACGACGACGACAGGAACCGGAAAATGTCGCGACTTCAGGAGTCCAGCGGCATAGAGCGCGCGGCGCGATGCGGCGAGCAGCCCGTAAATCCAGCTCACCGGAAGCAGCAGCCGTGCGGTCAGCCCGCGGCTAAGCCAGGCTCGCTGCAGGTGCTGGCGCAGCGTCACTAAGCGCCCCTGGCGAGCAGGTCAGCGTGCGCCACGCTGGCTTGCAAAAGTGATTTGCGACAGGCCCTCCTGGCGGGCTGCCTCCATCACGGCGATGACGGACTGATGGGTCGCGGTGGCGTCGGCGCTGATGATGATGACGTTGTCCTTGGCACCTTTGGCTGCGTCGGCCAAGCTGGCCGCGAGTGCCTGGATGCTGCGACCCTCCACCGGCACTTTATTGACGGCGTACCGCCCGTCGCTGCTGATGGCCACGATAACTTCCTTGGGATAGTCCCGCTGCCGGTCGGTGTCCGCAACGGGCAGGGTGATCTGCAATTCCGTGAACTTGCTGTAGGTGGTCGACAGCATCAGGAAAATGAGAACGACCAGCAGGACATCGATGAAGGGGATCAGATTGATTTCCGGCTCGTCACGGGAGGACTTGCGGAAATTCATGCGGCGTGTCGCAAGGTGTTGAGGTGGCGAACGAACCGTTCAGAGGCAAGTTCCATGCGCAAGAGGTAGTCGTCAACGCGGGCGCGGAAATAACGCCAGAAAATAAGGGAGGGTATGGCCACGATCAGGCCAAAGGCGGTGTTGTACAAGGCTATGGAAATGCCTTGGGCCAGTTGTGCCGGGTTTGTCCCGCTCGCTGAGGCAACGCCAGCGCCCTGCGAGCCAAAAATCTCGATCATGCCGATAACGGTGCCGAGCAGCCCCAGCAAAGGCGCGGCGGAAGCTATCGTGGCCAGCGCTGACAGGTATCGCTCCAGCGTCTGCGCCGCCTCGCGCCCCGCGCCTTCCAGCGTGGCACGAAGGTCATCTTCGCTCACGCGGGGGTTGCTGTTGAGTGCCCTGAAGCCACTGGCCAGCACCTTTCCGAGGAGAGAGTTTTGTTCCAGCTGGGTCACCACATCGGCCGATGGAACCGACGAACGCGATACCGTGATGGCTTCGTCGAGAAGTTGCAGGGGTGCGATTTTTCGGGTCTTGAGGCTTCCGAAACGCTCGATGACGAGGGCGACCGCCAGGATGGAACAGGCAATGAGGGGCCATATCGGCCAGCCTGCGGCTTGTATGATCGAAAACAAGAGGCATCTCCGGCGATAAATTGCGTGAATTATGGCTCAGTAAGCCCTTGAGAACGCCTGTGAACCGCCGTCCTCCGCATGTAGGTGTTGGCCCACAGATACTGTGGATAACTTTGTGGGCAACCCCGGTGGCTACCCTTGCGAACCCGCGCGAAACCGTGATCCAAACAGAATGAGCAATTTTTCATCAGCGCAGGTCCTATATGGATCAACGACTTACGCCGCAAAGCAAGGGTCTGCAGGGGGTGTTCTTCCCCCGCCTTTCGCGGCCGCTGTCTGTGGAGTAGTGACGCCACCATTGTTACCGTGCAGCCTTCGATGACGTCCGGATCTGCGTCCGTGCCGCCGCGGCTCCGGGTCTGGACCGTAGGCGTACTGCTCAGGGCCGTCGCGGATGCGCTGGAAGCCCGCTTCAACCCGGTCGCGGTCGAGGGCGAAATCTCCGGCTTCTCAAGGGCAGCCAGCGGGCACTGTTATTTCACCCTCAAAGACGAGCAAGGGCAGGTGCGCTGCGCCATGTTCCGCCGGGCTGCCATGTTGCTCGATTTCCAGCCGAAGGACGGCCAGCATGTCGAGCTTAGGGGGCGCATCGGCGTCTACGAGCCTCGCGGGGAACTTCAGCTGGTGGTCGAGTCGCTCAAGCGCGCGGGTGAGGGCAGTCTTTTCGAGAAATTCATCCAGCTCAAGGCCAAGCTGGAAGCGCTCGGGCTATTTGAGGTAGAACGAAAGCGCGCATTGCCGCGCATGCCCAAGTCTGTTGGTATCGTGACGTCGCTGGGTGCTGCGGCGTTGCATGACGTCGGCACGGCCTTGCAAAGACGTGCGCCGCATGTGCGTGTGGTGATTTACCCGGCGAGCGTGCAGGGCGCGCAAGCCCCCGCCGAACTCGTTGCGTCACTCAGGCGTGCGAATGAGCGTCAAGAGGTCGATGTACTTTTGCTCGTTCGAGGCGGCGGCGCCATGGAGGATCTCTGGGCCTTCAACGATGAGCAACTCGCGCGGGCCATTGTGGCGTCGACCATTCCGGTAGTGGTGGGCGTAGGGCACGAAACTGATTTCACGATTGCCGACTTCTGCGCCGATCTGCGCGCCCCTACGCCTACCGCCGCCGCCGAGATTTGCGCTCAACCGCAGACTTACTGGCTAGCCGATCTGGCCGCGCTGGAGGACAGGCTCCAACGCGGAACATCCCGACTGCTGAATCTGCACAGCCAAATGCTGGACCGCGCGGCTGCGCGCGTGGGCCGGCCTTCGCACGCGGTGACGCTGGCGCACGCCTCGCTGGTTTCGAAAGAACAGCGTTTGCGGCACTCAATCGGCAAAGCCTTGTTGAGCCAAGGCCATGCACTGGCTGCCCAACACCGTCGTTTGCCCGACAGCATGAAATCCCGGCTCGCGCATGAACAGCGCCGACTTGAGCGCGCCCAGACGCGCCTGGAACTGCTTGATCCGTCGCTTGTGCTGCAGCGCGGCTATGCGTGGCTGACCGATCTCCAGGGGCACGCCCTCACGAGCGTGGCACAAACGCACACCGGTCAAGCCATTCGCGCTACCCTTGCCGATGGCGAGGTCGATTTGACCGTCGAGCCTGCGCGACTAATTTAGTTTTTACAATCACCCCGACAGTTATCAACCCAAGAACGAGGAACTCATGGAACACACGCTCCCGCCCCTGCCTTACCCCAACGACGCATTGGCACCGCACTACAGCAAGGAAGCTTTCGAGTACCACCACGGCAAGCATCACAACGCATATGTGGTCAATCTCAACAACTTGCAAAAGGGCACCGAGTTCGAGGCCATGAGCCTGGAAGAAATCATCAAGAAGTCCAGTGGCGGCATCTACAACAATTCAGCGCAGGTCTGGAACCACACGTTCTTCTGGAATTGCATGAAGCCGGCTGGCGGTGGCGAGCCTTCTGGCGCGTTGGCTGAAGCGATCAATGCCAAGTTCGGCTCGTATGCAGCATTCAAAGAGGCATTTGTGAAGTCCGCCGTCGGCAACTTCGGTTCGGGCTGGACATGGTTGGTAAAGAAGCCGGATGGCTCCGTAGACATCGTCAACACGGGACCTGCAGGCACACCCATGACAACCTCGGATAAAGCATTGCTGACCGTGGATGTCTGGGAGCATGCCTACTACATCGACTACCGCAACCTGCGCCCCAAGTTCGTCGAAACGTTTTTCTCGAACCTGGTGAACTGGAGCTTTGCCGAAGCGAATTTCGCCTGATATTGGCGATTGCCCACAAAAAAGCCGACCCGCGGGTCGGCTTTTTTGCGCCTGAGCGTGTGCTTATTTCTTCAGATCGAAGGGCGCACCCCCCAGTTTTGCCCCTGCCTTGATGCCTTTTTTAGCAAACCAGCCCTGGTTCATTTCAAGCACGTAACGAACCGGCTTGGCCGAGCAATGGGAGTCGGTTGTCTGCGGTTTCATGTCTTCCAGATTGACGATGGTCCCGTCATCAGCGACGAAGGCCGCCGTCAAGGGAAGCAGGGTGTTTTTCATCCAGAAACACTGCTGTGACGGAAATTCGAAAACGAAAAGCATCCCCTCGTGCTGGGGCATTTCAGCCCGATGCATCAGGCCAATCTGGCGTTGCAGCGGTGTCTGCGCGACCTGCGCATCGATGCGATGCATGCCAGCCGTGATGGCGACGCGGTCGAGTTGCATTTGCGGTGCATCCTGGGCAAACAGCGGCTGCGACAACAAGAAGACCGCGATCGGCAATAAAGCCCGGCGCAGTGAAACCGTAAGCATCGAATAGCGCGGCATGGAGATCGGTCTTTTCAAAGAAGGAAGGTTGATTTCGCGAGCATACGGCAGTCAGACTGGCTAAAAGCAGAAAGCCCGCCGAAGCGGGCTTTCAGGAGGTGCAAAGAATTACTTCTTGGCAGCGGCTGCTTTTTCTTCTTTCATTTTCTTCGCAGCAGCGGCTTTTTCAGCTTTTGCGGCTTTGGCGGCAGCAGCTTTTTCGGCTTTAGCAGCTTTGGCAGCAGCGGCTTTGTCTTCTTTGGTCATGGAAGCTTTAGCAGCAGGCATTGCAGGAGTAGCTGGGGTTGCAGCGGTAGCGCCGGAAGCCTTGGTTGCTGGAACAGCAGGCGTTGCCGAAGTGGCTGGCTTGGATGCGCCGGCCATAGGAGCGCCAGTGTGGGAAGCAGCGAAAGCGCCAGCAGCGAAGAGGCCGGAGATCAGCACAGCGAGGATTTTGTTCATTTGGAGTTCCTGATGATGTTGGAGAAGAGAGCTTGGAGAGAGTCCCCCGAAAAACTCGTGGACATCACCGTAACGGCACCCCTGCGCAAACGGTTGACATCAGGGTCCGAATTAATCGGCTTCAAATTTTTTGCGGCTAGAATTTAGGGGTTTTTACCTAACGCCCTGGAGTCCGCTCCAGGCGCATCTGACCTCTACCGGAGACTCGATTACATGTACCAGCACATCAAGGTGCCAGCCCAAGGCCAAAAAATTACGGTCAATGCCGATAACTCGCTGAACGTTCCGGATGAACCGATCATCCCGTTTATCGAGGGCGACGGGACGGGCGCGGACATCACGCCGGTCATGTTGAAAGTCGTCGATGCGGCGGTTGCAAAAGCCTACGGCGGCAAGAAGAAGATCCATTGGATGGAAGTGTTTGCCGGCGAGAAGTCGACCAAGGTTTACGGTCCTGACGTCTGGCTTCCCGAAGAGACGCTGCATGCGGTGCGCGACTACGTCGTGTCCATCAAAGGCCCCCTGACCACCCCCGTGGGCGGCGGTATTCGCAGCCTTAACGTAGCGCTTCGCCAGGAACTCGACCTGTACGTTTGCCTGCGTCCGATCCAGTACTTCGCGGGCGTTCCATCACCGGTCAAAGAGCCACATAAGACCAACATGGTGATCTTCCGTGAGAACTCGGAAGACATTTACGCCGGTATCGAATTCGAAGCCGAAAGCGACAAGGCCAAGAAGCTCATCAAGTTCCTGCAGGATGAGATGGGTGTCAAGAAGATCCGCTTCCCGAACACGTCGGGCATCGGTATCAAACCAGTTTCGCGCGAAGGCACGGAACGCCTGGTGCGCAAGGCCATCCAGTACACGATCGACAACGACAAGCCGAGCCTGACCATCGTGCACAAGGGCAACATCATGAAGTTCACCGAAGGTGGATTCCGTGACTGGGCCTACGAGCTGGCACAGAAAGAGTTCGGGGCTGAACTCATCGACGGTGGCCCATGGTGCAAGTTCAAGAATCCCAGGACGGGCAAGGACATCATCGTCAAGGACAGCATTGCAGACGCCTTCCTGCAGCAGATCCTGCTGCGCCCAGCCGAGTACAGCGTCATCGCGACCCTCAACCTGAACGGCGACTATGTGTCGGATGCGCTGGCTGCCCAGGTGGGTGGCATCGGCATTGCCCCTGGCGCCAACCTGAGCGATACCGTGGCCATGTTCGAGGCGACCCATGGTACGGCGCCCAAGTACGCCGGCAAGGACTACGTCAATCCCGGATCGGAAATCCTGTCGGCAGAAATGATGCTCCGCCATATGGGCTGGACCGAAGCTGCCGACCTGATCATCAGTTCGATGGAGCGTTCGATTGAATCGAAGAAAGTCACGTACGACTTTGCCCGCCTCATGGAGGGTGCAACCCAAGTGAGTTGCTCCGGCTTCGGCCAGGTCATGATCGACCACATGTAAGGTGCACAAAGCCGGGTTCTGAGAGCCCTGCGTCCGAAAAGCCGCCGAGGACTCGTTCCGAGGCGGTTTTTTTTCGACCTCATGCACACAAGCAAGCCGGACAGTGTTTGAATGTCTCGTTAGAGCCACCAATTTTCCGAGTGGCCACACCGCCCGGTACCGATCGCTAGAATGAATTCCATGGCTACGAAATCTCCCAAGTTCCCTGCGCCGCCGAATGCGCCCGTCTTCAAGCCTGATGATGCCAATGGAGGAGATTCTGTGGTGTTGGAGCGCCTGACACAAAAGGTCAAGCCGCCACAGATGTACCAGGTCGTCCTCCTCAATGATGACTACACCCCGATGGAATTCGTGGTGGTGGTGATCCAGGAGTTCTTCAACAAGGACCGCGAGACGGCCACCCAGATCATGCTGAAGATACATCTGGACGGCAAAGGTGTCTGCGGCGTGTTCTCCAAGGATGTAGCGGCCACGAAAGTGGACCAGGTCACAGAAGCCGCACGAAAAAACGGACATCCGCTGCAATGTGTCAGTGAGCCGGTTGAATTGTGAGAATCACCCCAATCTTCTCTGCTCAACCCCCCAGATTTTGTGTAGCAAGCCGAAAGGAAACCCAATGATTGCCCAGGAATTAGAAGTCAGCTTGCACATGGCCTTCGTCGAGGCTCGGCAGCAACGCCACGAGTTCATCACCGTGGAGCACTTGCTGCTCGCCCTGTTGGACAACCCGAGTGCAGCGGAAGTGCTGCGAGCCTGCTCGGCCAATGTCGACGATCTGCGTAAATCCCTTGCCAACTTCATCAAGGACAACACACCCCAAGTGGCGGGAAGTGATGACGTCGACACCCAGCCAACCCTGGGTTTTCAGCGTGTCATCCAGCGCGCCATCATGCATGTGCAGTCCACCGGTAATGGCAAGAAGGAAGTTACCGGAGCCAATGTGCTGGTCGCCATTTTTGGCGAAAAGGATTCTCACGCCGTGTATTACCTGCACCAGCAGGGCGTGACCCGTCTGGACGTGGTCAACTTCATCGCGCACGGCATCAAGAAGAGCGATCCGCCCGAGCCTACCAAGAGCGGCGAGAGCGCTGCCGAGAACGAAGAAGCCACCGAGAAGAATGAGAAAACCTCGCCACTCGAGCAGTTCACCCAGAACCTGAATCAGCTCGCCAAGGAAGGCAAGATCGATCCGCTCATCGGCCGTGAGTACGAGGTCGAGCGGGTCATCCAGATCCTCTGCCGCCGCCGCAAGAACAATCCATTGCTGGTCGGCGAGGCCGGCGTCGGCAAGACCGCCATTGCCGAGGGCTTGGCATGGCGAATCACCCAGAAAGACGTGCCGGAAATCTTGGCCGAAGCGCAGGTGTACTCCCTCGACATGGGCGCGTTGCTTGCCGGGACGAAATACCGCGGGGATTTTGAGCAGCGCCTGAAAGGTGTGCTCAAGGCGCTCAAGGACAAGCCCAACGGCATCCTGTTTATCGACGAGATCCATACCCTCATCGGCGCCGGCGCGGCTTCGGGCGGTACGCTCGATGCTTCCAACCTGCTCAAGCCAGCCTTGAGTTCCGGCCAGCTGAAGTGCATTGGCGCAACGACTTTCACCGAATACCGCGGCATTTTTGAAAAGGACGCGGCTCTGTCGCGGCGCTTCCAGAAGGTGGACGTGGTCGAGCCCACCGTGCAGGAAACGGTCGAGATCCTGAAGGGCTTGAAGTCGCGCTTTGAAGAGCACCACAGCGTCAAGTACGCCGTGGCAGCCTTGCAGGCAGCCGCCGAGCTGAGCGCCAAGTACATCAACGACCGTCATTTGCCCGACAAGGCGATCGACGTTATAGATGAAGCGGGCGCTGCACAGCGCATCCTGCCAATTTCCAAGCGCAAGAAAACCATCACCAAGGCAGAGGTGGAGGAAATCGTGGCCAAGATTGCCCGTATCCCACCCGCGAATGTCTCCAATGACGACCGCGGCAAGCTCAAGACGCTGGAGCGCGACCTCAAGAGCGTGGTGTTCGGCCAGGACAAGGCCCTGGACGTGCTGGCCTCGGCCGTCAAGATGGCCCGCTCGGGCCTGGGCAAAGGCGACAAGCCGATTGGCTCCTTCCTGTTCTCCGGCCCTACCGGCGTCGGCAAGACGGAGGCTGCCAAGCAGCTGGCCTACATCATGGGCATCGAGCTGATCCGCTTTGACATGTCCGAGTACATGGAGCGCCATGCTGTCAGCCGCCTCATCGGTGCGCCTCCGGGTTATGTCGGGTTCGATCAGGGCGGCCTGTTGACCGAGGCCGTGACCAAGAAGCCGCATTGTGTGCTGCTGCTCGACGAGATCGAGAAGGCACATCCGGACATTTTCAACGTGCTGCTTCAGGTCATGGACCACGGCACGCTGACGGACAACAACGGGCGCAAGGCCGACTTCCGCAACGTCATCATCATCATGACGACGAACGCGGGCGCCGAGACCATGAACAAGGCGACCATCGGCTTCACCAACCCGCGCGAGTCCGGCGACGAGATGGCCGACATCAAGCGCCTGTTCACGCCCGAGTTCCGCAACCGCCTGGATGCGACCGTGAGCTTCAAGGCGCTGGACGAAACCGTCATCCTGCGGGTGGTCGACAAGTTCCTGCTCCAACTGGAAACCCAGCTGGCCGAAAAGAAAGTCGAAGTCACCTTCAGCGATGCGCTGCGCAAGTACCTCGGCAAGAAGGGCTTCGATCCACTCATGGGCGCGCGCCCCATGCAGCGACTCATCCAGGACACGATCCGTCGTGCGCTGGCGGACGAGCTGCTCTTCGGTCGCCTCATCGACGGCGGACGCCTGTCGGTCGACATGGTCGTGACCAAGGACGAGAAGGGCGTCGAGAACGGAGAAGTCCAGCTCGACATCCAGCCTTTGCCGAAAAAAGAGGGCAAGGCCAAGCCGGAGTCGGAAGAGGCGACCACCGGCTCCTGAGCCCCAGCCCGATGGCCTGGCGCTAATCCAGTCCGAAGCCCGTCACAGCCTCTGGCCTGACGGGCTTTTTCTTGGGCGGGCCTGCAGTTATGCCGTCAGAAACGCGGCGGTAAAGCGGGAAAGGAGTTGCCCACCGTTCCGGGCGACCAGTGCGGCTGCTTCTCCATTACCTGGGCAAACAATTCGCTCTTCAGGAACGTGTCCAGCCAATGGCTCAGGCCGAACCACGGCTGCGAGTCGAACCAGGGTCGGTTAGTCTCTGCGAATTGCCGGACGAAGGGCGCGATCGCCATGTCGGCGAGTGAAGGCTTCTCGCCGAGCAACATGGCGTGCTGTTCCAGTCGGTCTGCCAAGCTCTGCAGCCATGCGGCGCCTGCGTCGCGATGCGCCACGGCATCCTCGCCGCCATATCGGTTGGGGTACTTGTAGCGGTCCAGGTGATGCTTGAATTTGCCATCGCACTCGGCAATCCGCTCTTGTGTCCAGTCGTCGGGCTGGCCTTTTCGCAACCAATCGAGCGGATCATGGCACGCAAGCGCCCACCGCATGATGTCAAGGCTCTCGTCGATGACTTTACCGTCGGGCAGGACCAGCACCGGAACCGTCGCTTTGGCAGAAGCTGTTATCAGGTCCGCTGGTTTCGCGCGCAGCACGACCTCACGCAACTCAACGGCGTGGCCGCTCACCGCGATGGCGAGCCGGGCACGCATGGCGTAAGGGCAGCGCCGAAAGCTGTAGAGAACCGGCAGCGCCTTTGGCATGGCTCAGGGGTGCGGCTCGCGCTTCTTTGCCGCCAAACCACGCGGAACACCGATGTGCCGTTCGTTCCGTGCGACAGCCAGTGCGATCTGGCGTTCGCGCTCACGAAAGCTCTGCTTCTGCGCTTCGGTCGTCTTCTCGTAACAGGCCGGGCAGCTGACTCCCTTGACATAGAGCGGCGACTGTTTGTCTTCGTCCGTAAGCGGATCGCGGCAGGAGCGGCACAGTTCCAGGTGGCCAGGCTTGAGGTCGTGGCCGACCGAAACGCGTTCGTCGAAAACAAAGCATTCTCCGGCCCACGTACTCTGGGCCTCGGGAACGCTCTCCAGGTACTTGAGGATGCCGCCTTCCAGGTGATACACCTCGTCAAAGCCCTTGGTGCGCATGAACGCCGTCGACTTCTCGCAACGAATCCCGCCGGTGCAGAACATGGCTACCTTCGGCTTCTTGCCATCGCGGCCGTGAAGTACGCCGCCGTCAGCCATCTCGCGCTCGACCCAGGCAGGAAGCTCCGAGAAACTCGTGGTGCCCGGGTTGATCGCGCCACTGAACGTGCCTACCTTCACTTCATAGTCGTTTCGCGTGTCGATCAGCACGACGTCGGGGTCGCTGATCAGGGCGTTCCAGTCCGCCGGCTTGACGTAGGTTCCTGCCATGCGGTTGGGGTTGATGCCTTCGACACCCATCGTGACGATCTCACGCTTGAGGCGAACCTTCATCCGGTAGAACGGCGCGCGGCCGCTGTACGATTCCTTATGCTCCAGCGATGCCAGCCGGGGGTCGGCCCGCAGGCGTGCCAGCACGGCGCGCACGCCGGACTCAGGCCCTGCGATCGTCCCGTTGATGCCTTCGTGAGCCAGCAACAAAGTGCCCCGCACATCATGTGCTTCGCAAAACGCCTGAAGGGGCGCCTGCAGGTCGGCGAAGTCGGGCAGTTCGACGAATTTGTACAGGGCGGCGGTAAGGTAATCTGTCATGGAAACTAGCGAGGAGGCGAGCCAAAGCGCTATTTTCGCTCAGCCCGACCCGAGCAAGAGGTCCTGGCCGTCCCTGCGGCTTCGGCAGCCTGCAAACTGAATACCAATGACCTGAACAAGGCGGGAAAGCACACATGGCCAAAAGCCTGACCAGCCTTTGGCTGAAGAATTTGCGCACCCTCGGCAAGGCGCAGAGGAGTTCGCAAAAGCTCTTCAAAAACCTGCTACCCAAAGCAGCGAAGAAGATCAGCGTGCCAAAGTTGCCTGCGGCAAAGCCTCTAAAGACGTCTTTGCGCAAACGGACTGTTGCGGTGAAGACTGGCAGTCCGCCAGCGGGTACATGGCGCAAGGGCTGGTTTACGAACCCCGCAGCGGCCGTGGCGGCCCCAGGCAAGCGTCTGCTCTACTGGCTTTACCTACCCTCCGGCGACGCCATGGCGCTTCGCCCGCTGGTGGTCATGCTGCATGGTTGCCAGCAGAGTGCAGCGGACTTTGCTCAGGTGACGCGCATGAATGAGTTGGCCGAACGAAAAGGCTTTGCCGTGCTGTACCCGCAGCAGTCCGGGACGGCAGACCGGCATCGCTGCTGGCGCTGGTTCGAACAGGCATCGCTCGCCGGCGGAGGTGACGTCGAGCTGGTCTCGAATCTCGTCGCTCATATTGGCGCGCTTCACTTCCTCGATCCCGCACGAACCTACGCTGCCGGACTCTCTGCAGGCGGTGGGCTCGCCTGCCTGCTCGGGCTGCATCGCCCCGAGCAGTTTGCGGCAGTCGCGCTGCATTCGGCGCCTGTGGCGGGCGTCGCGGAAACGCCGCTCAAGGCCTTGCAGACCATGCAACACGGCTCAGGCAGGCACCTTGCCGCTGCCAGAGCCTTGCTGGACCCGGAAACGTTTCCGGGTTTGCCAGCGCTGATCATTCAGGGCGACAGGGACCCAGTGGTTCGAGCCGTCAATGGCCGACAACTCGCCAGTCAGTTCGAACAGCTCAATGCGCCATCCCTGGCGTCGGCAGAACCTGCGGTGCGAAATTTCCTGCCTCGGGCAAAGGCCAGCCCGCCTCGCCATGGCTATCGGGTTTCGACCTGGCGCGCGGGGCGCAAGCTTCAGATCGTGTTGTGTGAAGTGCAGGGACTCAACCACGCCTGGTGCGGTGGCGCGTCGGGGCATCGCTTCAGCGCCCCCGAGGGCCCGGATGCCAGCCTCATGATCTGGCGCTTCTTCTCACCGCTTCGTCGGCTAAAGGCCCGACAGCGGAGCTAAAAGCTGGTACTCGCGGCCGCAGCGAAACGGGTGCGAATTTCCTCTATACGTTTTCGGTTCACGCCCAAGTCGCCCCTTCCGATACGGCTCGCGGATCTAACGTGAATCACGCCTTGTGATTCATCCAGAAGAAACTCCACGTCGTCCGTGAACTTGAGCAGGGGCGTGGTCACCTCGGCATACAGATAGGTCGGCTCATTGCGAATCAGCGTTGTGCGCTGCGTGTCGCTCAGCACTCGGGCCAGGCGTTGCATGGCGGCCCGACCGTCACCTGAAAAGCGCAAAGGCTCGATCCGGGCGTAAGCGCGCTGCGGATGCTCGGGGTAGAGCATGGCCTGGCTCGACACGCTGTTCGGAGTGGTGGAGGGCGGTTTGAGCCGTCCTTCATGGGGGCCAAGATCTGCCGGTCGTCGGCCGGCAAGCAATCCCATCTGACCGCAGATCACGGCAGCGGCTACCAGCCCGAGCAAGACGATTGCAAGCGTGGTCATGATTTTCAACAAGCGCATGGGTGCATCTCAGGCATGTCAGGCCTTGAGCGCTTCCAGCAATTCGGTTTCGATGGCGATTTGTGCGCGGTTTTGCTGCAGCTCTGGGCCGTTGATGAGGAAGGTGTCTTCGACGCGTTCGCCCAGGGTCGTGACCTTGGCGAGCTGCAGGTTGATGCGGTGATTGGCGAGAACCCGTGCAATCGAATACAGCAGGCCGACCCGATCGCTGGCAGAGACGGACAAGAGCCAGCGCTGAGCCTTCTCGTCAGGCCTGAGATCGACCCGCGGTGCGATCGGGAAACTTTTGACACGTCGCGAAACGCGGCTCTTGCCCGGGGGCGGCAATGGGCCGGACTCACCCAGCGTGCGCACCAGCTCGGCTTCCACCATGGCAGCAAGCTCGCGGTAATGGTCGGCAAGCGTAGGGCTGATGACCTGGAAGGTATCGATGGCGTAGCCGTTGTTGGCCGTGTGAATCTTGGCGTCCAGGATGCTGAAGCCGGATTGGTCGAAGTAGCCGCAAATGCGCGCAAACAGGTCGGGCGCGTCCGGCGTATAGACCAGCACCTGCATGCCCTCGCCCGCCGAGGACCGGCGCGCACGTACGACAGAGCTGGTCTTGCCGACATGGCGAGACAACTGGCGTGCATGCCAGGCGATGTCTGCGGCCTCATGGCGCATGAAATAGCTGACGTCCAGCGTGGCCCATAGCGCCTTGTGCGACTCGAACGGCTCGGCGTGCAGCGCCAATATGGTCAGCGCGTCGCGCTTGCGGGCCTCGATCTCGGCTTCAGGGTCGGGCGCGCGCCCACCCAGGACACGCAGCGTGTAGCGGTACAGGTCTTCAAGCAGCTTGCCCTTCCAGGCATTCCACACTTTCGGGCTGGTGCCCCGGATGTCGGCCACGGTCAGCAGGTAAAGGGCGGTGAGATAACGTTCGTTCCCGACGCGCTTGGCAAACGCGGCGATCACCTCCGGATTGCTCAGGTCTTCTTTCTGGGCGATTCGGCTCATGCTCAGGTGCTCGCCCACCAGGAATTCGATCAGCTTGGCGTCTTCGGCGGCAATGCTGTGTTGCCGGCAGAACAGGCGCACGTCGCGGCAGCCGAGTTCCGAGTGGTCGCCGCCGCGCCCCTTGGCGATGTCGTGAAAGAGGGCGGCGATGTACAGAATCCAGGGTTTGTCCCATCCCCCCGCCAGTTGCGAGCATGTCGGGTACTCGTGCGAGTGCTCGGCCATGAAGAAGCGGCGCACGTTGCGCAGCACCATAAGGATGTGCTGGTCTACCGTGTAGACATGAAACAGGTCGTGCTGCATCTGCCCGACGATTTGGCGAAACACCCAGAGGTAGCGGCCCAGCACAGAGGTTTGGTTCATCAGCCGCATGGCGTGCGTGATGCCATCGTGCTGCTGCAGGATCCTGCGAAACGTATCGCGATTGACGGGGTCGCGGCGAAAGTTGCTGTCCATGACTCCGCGAGCGTTGTACAGCGCGCGTAAGGTGCGTGCCGACAGGCCTTTTACGCCGACGCTTGTCTGAAAGAGCAGGAAGGTCTCCAGGATGGCATGCGGCTCCCGTACATACAGGTCGTCGCTGACAACCTCAAGCATCCCGGCCTTCTCGAAGAAGCGCTCATTGAGCTGGCGCAACTCATAGGGCCCAGGATTGAGCCGCTCCTCGATGTTGAGCAGGAGAATCTGGTTGAGCTGCGAAACCGCCTTGGCCGCCCAGTAATAGCGACGCATCAGCGACTCACTGGCGCGCCGTCCGATGCGCGCTCCGTCTTCGAGGGGCGTCGTGTAGCCGAATGACTCGGCTACGGCGGTCTGCAGGTCAAACACGAGGCGATCCTCGCGCCGCTTCGCAATGATGTGCAGGCGTGCCCGGATCAGGCTCAGCAGGGCTTCGTTTGCCTTGATCTGCTTGACCTCGAACGCCGTGGCAAGGCCGTTGGCAGCCAACTCGTCCCATGATTTACCGAGCCCGGCAGCGCGCGCTACCCACAAGATGATCTGCAGGTCGCGAAGGCCGCCTGGCGACTCCTTGCAGTTGGGTTCCAGCGAGTAGGGCGTGTTCTCGAACTTGTTGTGGCGCTGGCGCATCTCGAGCGTCTTGGCAACGAAAAATGCCTGCGGGTCGAGTACGGTGCAAAGGGCTTTTTCCAGTGCCGCGAAGTGCTGCGGCCGGCCGGCCAGCATGCGCGCCTCGAGCAGTGAGGTCTGGACCGTGACGTCCTTGG
This sequence comes from Pseudomonadota bacterium, assembly GCA_040385065.1. Taxonomy (GTDB): domain Bacteria; phylum Pseudomonadota; class Gammaproteobacteria; order Burkholderiales; family Burkholderiaceae_C; genus Polaromonas. The sequence goes on along the minus strand of JAZKIC010000041.1, from coordinate 20,628 downwards.
CAGCTTCGGCGGTGCACTCGACGAGCGTTCGCACGCTGGAGCCGATTTCGATGCCGGTGTCCCAGCAACTGCCGATAAAGCGTTCTATGCGGGTCTTGAGCGTCTGGCCCGTCACCGCATCGGCCGCATCGACATCGGCCCCGTCAGGCAACAAGAGCAGCACATCGACATCCGAGTGGGGGAACAGTTCGCCCCGTCCGTAGCCACCTACGGCCACCAGCATGCAATCGGCCGGAAGCTCGGCCATTTTCCACAGCTGCTGCAGTGTGTCGTCGGTATGGCGCGTGAGCTTTTTGAGCAGCTTGTGGATGCCCCGCGTGGACGAGCCGCTCAAGGCCACCGAAGTGAAGAGGGCGGTCTTTCCGCTGCGGTACTGCTCACGCAGCGCGGGCAGGCCCGCGAGGGCGGCAGGCGACACGGCGGGCGCCGTCAGGACTTCGGGCATAAAAAAAAGGGACCGATCAGGCGCTGACCGCGACGGCATTCGCCTGCGCGTAGGCCTCGACGAAAGCGGGAATCGGCGGACTGCCGGCAGACAAGGTCAGCACTTCGTACCCCGTTTCGGTCACCAGTACCGTGTGCTCCCACTGGGCCGACAGCGAGTGGTCCCGCGTCACGATGGTCCAGCCGTCTTTTTCCGGCCCGTCCTTGATGTCGCGCTTGCCCGCGTTGATCATCGGCTCGATCGTGAAAGTCATGCCGGGCTTGAGTTCTTCCAAGGTGCCGGGGCGGCCGTAATGCAGAACCTGTGGCTCCTCATGGAATTTTTGTCCGATACCGTGCCCGCAGAATTCGCGCACCACCGAAAACCCCTGCTTTTCAGCAAATATCTGGATCGCCGAGCCGATGTCGCCGAGCCGCACGCCCGGCTTGACGCGCATGATGCCTTGCCACATGGCTTCGTAGGTAATGTGGCACAGGCGTTTGGCCGCAATGGAGGCCTCGCCGACCAGAAACATCCGGCTGGTGTCACCGTGCCAGCCGTCCTTGATGACGGTCACGTCGATGTTGACGATATCGCCCTTTTTCAGCGGTTTGTCGTTGGGAATGCCGTGGCAAACCTGATGGTTGATCGAGGTGCAGAGCGATTTTGGGTAAGCGCCGTAGCCCGGCGGCTGGTAGCCGAGCGTGGCGGGAATCGTCCCCTGCACCTGCGTCATGTAGTCGTGCGCCAGCCGGTCGATCTCATTGGTCGTAATGCCGGGTTTGACGAATGGCGTCAGGTAATCCAGCACCTCGGAGGCGAGCCGTCCGGCTACACGCATGCCTTCGATACCCGCCGCATCTTTATAGGTAGTACTCATGGGCAGATTATCCCACCTGCCATAAATACAGGTGGCGGAAAGGGGCGCGTGCCGGGGGCAAGCTCATGGTTGCGGTAGCCCGGCTGATAAAATTCAGGGTTAACGCCAACCCGGCGCCGGAAGGCGATACGCTCGCCTCCGCCAACCCCAGGGACTGCCTGCTGGTCGTCCCGAGAAACAACAAGGCCACCGCCACCGTGACCCTGCACCTGACGACCTTCGAGGGCGAGCCGAACGGCATCGACGCACTCAGCGACTTCCGAGCTCAACAACTGCTCCCCCGGCTCCAGGCCATTCACGACAAGATATCGGGCATCAGCGCGCGCTTTGTGCATCTGGTTGCAAGCGACGTACTACCTGCCGCCCCACTCAAGGCGCAGCTGCAAGCGCTTCTCAGCTATGGCGACCCGGGCAAGCCTGTCGCGCCAGACGATGTCCTGTTCGTGGTCACGCCGCGGTTTGGCACCGTATCGCCCTGGGCGTCCAAAGCAACAGACATCGCGCACAACTGCGGCCTGGCCGTCAAGCGCGTCGAGCGCATAACGGAATATCGCGTTGCCCTCAAGTCTGGCCTGCTGGGCAAGGCCGCGCTGAGCGCGGGGCAGCGCGACGCAGTCGCCTCATTGCTGCACGACCGCATGACCGAAAGCGTGATGTTCAACCGAGCCGAAGCAGCCGGCCTTTTCAGTGAATTGCACGGCGCGACACTGAAGGCCATTGATGTTCTGGGTGGCGGAAAGGCCGCACTCGAAGAAGCCAACACGGTGTTCGGCCTGGCGCTGGCGGGCGACGAGATCGACTACCTGGTCGAAGCCTTTACCCAGCTCAAGCGCAATCCCAGTGACGTCGAACTCATGATGTTCGCGCAGGCCAACAGTGAACACTGCCGGCACAAGATTTTCAACGCCGACTTCACCATCGATGGCGTGCGGCAGGACAAGAGTCTCTTCGCCATGATCCGCAATACCGAGCAGCTGCATCCGCAGCACACGGTGGTCGCGTATTCGGACAATGCCTCCGTCATGGAAGGCGCCCCTATCCAGCGCTTCTTCGCGAGGTCAGGGGAGCCAGGGCAACCCTACCGCGCCAGCGACGATGTGCTGACCCACGTCTTGATGAAAGTCGAGACGCACAACCATCCGACTGCCATCTCTCCATTTCCCGGCGCCTCGACGGGCGCGGGTGGCGAGATCCGGGACGAGGGCGCAACCGGGCGAGGTTCACGTCCTAAAGCGGCCCTGACAGGCTTCACCGTCTCGCGGCTTTTCGACGAAGGCTATGGCAAACCCGGCCACATGGCCAGCGCCTTGCAGATCATGACCGAGGGGCCGCTGGGCGGCGCCGCCTTCAACAATGAGTTCGGCAGGCCTAATCTCGCCGGTTATTTCCGCGAGTACGAGCAGACGGCGTTCGGGGAGCGCTGGGGCTATCACAAGCCCATCATGATCGCGGGCGGCGTGGGCACCATCGACGCCCGTCTCACGCAAAAGATCCGGTTTCCGGCCGGCACGCTGCTCATCCAGCTGGGCGGACCGGGCATGCGCATCGGCATGGGCGGCAGCGCTGCCAGCTCGATGGCCTCGGGGGCCAACGCGGCTGAGCTTGATTTTGACTCCGTGCAGCGCGGCAATCCCGAGATAGAACGCCGCGCACAGGAGGTCATCAACCAATGCGCCCAGCTCGGCGAGGCCAATCCAATCCTGGCTATACACGACGTCGGCGCGGGCGGCCTGTCGAACGCCTTTCCCGAATTGGTGAACGACGCCGGCCGGGGCGCACGCTTCGACCTGCGCGCCGTGCCGCTGGAAGAAAGCGGCTTGTCGCCCAAGGAAATCTGGAGCAACGAAAGCCAGGAGCGCTACGTGATGGCCATCGCGCCTGAGTCGTTGCCGCAGTTCCAGGCATTCTGCGAGCGGGAGCGCTGCCCGTTCGCGGTCGTCGGTGTCGCCACCGAGGAAAAACAGCTGGTGCTGACGGATTCGCTGGGCGCAGAAGCGCCTGTAGACATGCCGATGAACGTGCTGCTCGGCAAGCCGCCCAAGATGCACCGGGACGTCAGGCGCCTCACCCGCCAGGCTGGAACGCTGGACCTTACCGGTGTCGATCTGCAAAAGAGCGTCATCGATGTTCTGAGCCACCCGACCGTCGCGTCCAAGCGCTTTCTCATCACCATCGGCGACCGCACCGTGGGCGGCCTCACGCATCGCGACCAGATGGTCGGCCCCTGGCAGGTGCCGGTGGCTGATTGCGCGGTGACGCTGGCCGATTACCAGGGCTTTTCCGGCGAGGCGATGAGCATGGGCGAGCGTACGCCGCTGGCCGTGTCGAACGCTGCGGCTTCTGGCCGCATGGCGGTCGCCGAGGCCATCACCAACCTGCTGGCCGCACCCATCGAACTGCCCCGCGTCAAGTTGTCGGCCAACTGGATGGCGGCTTGCGGCGAACCCGGCCAGGACGCCGCACTCTACGAAACCGTCAAGGCAGTGGGTATGGAGCTGTGTCCGGCGCTGGGCGTTTCAATCCCTGTTGGCAAGGATTCTCTGTCCATGCGGACCGTGTGGGATCAGGACGGCGCAGCCAAAAAAGTTCGCTCGCCGGTCTCGCTGATCGTCAGTGCTTTCGCCACCCTCGCCGATGTGCGCGGCACGCTCACGCCGCAGCTCGATGCCGCCGAGGCCGACAGTACGCTGGTCCTGATCGACCTGGGCAAAGGTCAGAACCGCATGGGTGGCTCGGTGCTGGCCCAGACGCTGGAACGAGAGCAGGGCGCGGTGCCCGACCTTGACGATCCGCGGGATCTGGTCAACCTGGTCAACGCCATCAATGCCCTCAGGAAGCAAGGCGAGCTGCTGGCCTATCACGATCGCAGCGACGGTGGCTTGATCGCGGCCGTGTGCGAGATGGCCTTTGCCGGACAGGTCGGCGTGGCCCTGAACATCGACATGCTGCTGGTCGAGGGCGACGGCATCAGCGACAGCCGCATGGATACCGGTGACAGCAAGAACTGGGCAAGCCAGGTCGGTGCGCGGCGGGAAGAACTGACTCTCAAGGCCCTGTTCAACGAAGAGCTGGGCGCGGTGATCCAGGTGCGTACCGCGCGCCGCAACGAAGTGATGCAGGTCTTGCGCGAGCATGGCCTGTCGCGGTTCAGTCACTTCATCGGCAAAACCCGGCCGCAACATGCCGCACTCGATGTCGGCAAGGGCGAGATTCAGGTCTGGCGCGACACCAAATCGGTCTTCCAGGCCAAGCTGCAGGATCTGCATCAGGTGTGGGACGCCGTGAGCTGGAAAATCTGCCAACAGCGCGACAATCCGGCGGGCGCTGACGCTGAACACGCGGCTGCCGGTAACCCTGCCGATCCCGGGCTGCATGTGTTTGTCCCGGCAGCTCTGGCCTCCGCATTTTCGTCACCAGCAGTGTCGGCGGCCATGACCGGGGCGCGGCCGAAGGTTGCGATCCTGCGCGAGCAGGGCGTCAACTCGCACGTCGAGATGGCGTACGCCTTCACGCTCGCGGGCTTCGATGCGTTCGACGTTCACATGACCGATCTGCAGCAGGGCCGCGTGGCACTCTCTGACTTCAAGGGTGTGGTGGCGTGTGGCGGCTTCAGCTATGGCGACACGCTCGGTGCGGGGATCGGATGGGCGCGATCGATACTTTTCAATGAAGTCCTCGCCGACCAGTTCAAGGCTTTCTTCGCACGGCCAGACACCTTCGGCCTCGGCGTCTGTAACGGCTGCCAGATGTTCGCCGAACTGGCTGACATTATTCCCGGCGCCGAGGCCTGGCCGCGTTTCACCACTAACCGCAGCGAACGTTTCGAAGCGCGGCTGGGCTTGGTCGAGGTGGTGGAATCGCCGAGTCTCTTCTTGCAGGGAATGGCTGGCGCGCGCTTGCCGATCGCAGTGGCGCACGGCGAAGGCTTTGCCAACTTCTCCCGCCGCGGCGATGCGGCCAAGGCGGTCGCGACGATGCGCTTTACCGACAACTTCGGCCAGGCTACCGAGGCGTACCCCTTCAATCCAAACGGCAGCCCCGGCGGACTGACGGCTGTAACCACTGCCGACGGGCGTTTCACGGCCATGATGCCGCACCCCGAGCGGGTGTTCCGCAACGTGCAGATGAGCTGGACGCCGGGCGATGTTTCCGACTTCAGCCCGTGGTTCCAGATCTGGCGCAACGCACGCCGCTGGGTCGGCTGAGCCAGGAGCCGATCAGAGGGCCAGCACGCTGAGCACCTGTGTGATGCGGTGCGTGTGGCCGGGCTCCAGGACGATCACATCGGGGCCTGCATTGCAGGCTTCGATGCAAAAGAAACCGGGCCAGCCGTCATCCGGCACGTCCGGCATGTTGCGGGCGTTCTCGCTGCCGGGGTTCCAGACCACGACGGATCGGCTGCCCGAAACGTCTATGCGTATGCGTCGCTGCCATCCTTCATCGACCAGCTCGTAGCAGTGCTGGGCGGGCGCGTTCAGGCCTTGCGTCTGTTCGTACGTGCGATCGCAAGCCTGATTCAATTTGAAAGGCTCGCGCTGAACGTCTCGTTCCAGCGCGCGGAGCCGGTCGGTATAGGGAAGCCCCGCAAGTCCTTCGATCGAGATGTTGCGCGCGTCGCTGACGGCGTAATAGCTGTGCAGGGCGTTGGACAGCGTGAACTGGCCTGCCCCTTCGTTGCGCGTCTCCAGCGTCTGGCGCAAAGTGGCGCCCAGCGTTAACGTCATGCTCACCCGCAGCCCCGGCGGCACGCCTTCCCAAGGCAAATCTCCGTTGGCCTGCGCGACCGGCTCAAGACTCAGGCTGACCTCGTCCTCACTGCTGTGATGAACGGCGGTGATGTGCCAGGGGTGGTTCCGGGCCGGTCCATGCTGCGCGGCGTCGGCGGATTGCCCTTGCTTTGAGAACCAGGGCCAGCACACCGGAACCCCACCGCGAATTGCCGCGGGGTCGGGTTTGGATTCGGGCGAAACCCAGAAAACTTCACGCTGGCCTGATGGCCTCCACGAAAGCAGGTGCGCACCATGCCAAGCCAGGGTGGCTTCGCCATGGCCCGTTCTGATCCTGAGCGCCTCATGAGACGCGAGGGGTCCTGCATGCGTAGTAACCGAAAGCTGTGGCGGCAAGGTGAGGGCGGGCTTGGGCATGCCGCATTATCACGACGTCAACAGCGGGCAAATCTCATCGGGGCGTGATCAGTCATCACCGGCCGGTCGCAAACGGTTGTGTCCTACAGGCGGGCCGAACCTCCGCGACTTAAGTTGGCGGCTGGCAATCTCGCCGCGCTTTCATTAAGTCCTTATCGTCCATGCCCAAGTCAATACCTCCGACCTCTCGCACTTCTTCAGGCAAGAAAGTTGCCGCGAAAGCTGCCAGCCGCAATACCGACAGCGGTCCCGGCAAAATTCAGCCCGATGCGGGTGGCGATCTGGCGGCCGAAAAAATGGCCCAGACGGAGGCACTTGTCGCCGCCATGCCCGACAACCCTAACAAGCCCTTCGAGCACGGCTTCGCTAACGCGATTGCGCCCCAGACTGGCGCGACAGCCGAGCCTGCCTCGCGTTTGCCGACGGCCAGCACCTTGTCCGAAGAAAACGGGTCTGAAAAGACGGGAAGTGTTGCGCCGGAGGGCGTGAACTGCACCATCGAGCCGCTCGATCGGGTTCGCGTCGACTCGGCAGGGCAGGTACTCACGACCAACCAGGGCGTGGCCATTGCCGACAACCAGAACTCGCTCAAATTCGGCCTGCGCGGCCCCGCCTTGCTCGAAGACTTTGTGCTGCGTGAAAAGATCACGCACTTCGACCATGAGCGCATTCCTGAGCGCATCGTGCATGCGCGAGGCTCCGGCGCCCATGGCTTCTTCGAGTGCTATGCGCCGTTGACCCAGTACACCAAGGCAGCGCCTTTCAAGGAGGCCGGCAAGATCACGCCCGTCTTCGTGCGCTTTTCCACCGTGCAGGGTGAGCGGGGCTCCAAGGACACGGCGCGGGACGTGCGCGGCTTTGCCGTCAAGTTCTATACCGACGAAGGCAACTGGGACCTGGTCGGCAACAACATCCCGGTGTTTTTCATTCAGGACGCCATGAAGTTTCCGGACCTGGTGCATGCGGTCAAACCTGAGCCGCATCACCAGATGCCGCAGGCCGCCAGCGCGCACGACACTTTCTGGGATTTTGTTTCGCTCATGCCCGAGTCGACGCACATGCTGATGTGGGTCATGTCAGACCGCGCCATTCCGCGGAGCTACGCAACGATGCAGGGCTTTGGGGTTCACAGCTTCCGATTCGTCAACGAGCAGAACGAATCGGTGTTCGTCAAATTCCACTGGTCTCCCATGGCGGGAACGCACTCGCTCGTCTGGGATGAAGCTGTGAAAATCTCAGGCGCCGACCCCGACTACCACCGGCGCGACCTCTGGGAACGCATCGAGTCGGGCGCTTACCCGGAGTACGAACTTGGGGTGCAAATCTTTACGGAAGAGCAGGCCGAGCAATTCAGCTTCGACATCCTGGACGCCACCAAGATCATCCCTGAGGAATTGATCCCGGTTCAGCCCGTTGGACGCATGGTGCTCAACCGCAACCCGGACAACTTTTTCGCCGAAACCGAGCAGGTGGCTTTCTGTACCGCGCACGTCGTTCCGGGCATCGATTTTTCCAACGACCCGCTGCTGGCAGGCCGAATTCATTCCTACGTCGACACACAGATCACACGCCTGGGCGGGCCCAACTTTCACGAGATTCCGATCAACGCGCCCCTTGCGCAGGTGCACAACAACCAGCGCGACGGCTTGCATCGCCAGGCAATCCACCGCGGCCGCGTCAACTACGAGCCCAACTCCCTGGCCGGCGGTTGTCCGTTCCAGGCAGGGGCTGCACAAGGTTTCGTGAGCGTACCGGCGCGCATCGCGGCACAGGAAGACCAGGCCAAGGTGCGCGGCAAACCGGAAAAATTTGCAGAGCACTACAACCAGGCGCGCCTTTTTTATGAGAGCCAGACTGCTGTGGAGCAGATGCACATCGCCAAGGCTTTCCGGTTCGAGTTGAGCAAAGTCACGGTACCAGCCATTCGCCAGCGCACCGTGGCCATGCTCCGCAACGCGTCGGAAGCGCTGGCGCAGGAAGTGGCCGAGGGCCTGGGAATGGCCAGCCTTCCCGAGCCACTGCCCCTGGCAACCACCTCTCCGATTACGCCCGAGATCACGGTATCGCCTGCGCTGTCTCTGATGGCCCGCCCCGGCGATGGCTCGATCAAGGCCCGCAAGATCGCCATCCTCATCGCTGCCGGCGTGGTGGGCGAGTCGATCACGCCAATTCAGGCCGGACTGGTGGCCGAAGGCGCGGTGCCGCGGCTGGTGGCGCCGCGGATCGGCCCGGTGACGACGGCGGAAGGTGACGAACTCGATGCAGACGCCTCTCTGGAAAACGAGCCCGGTTTCCTGTTCGATGCGCTGGTGCTACCCGACGGCGAAGCGGCAGTGGAGGCTTTGCGGCGCGATGGCCACACCATGGAATTCATCAAGGACCAGTACAGGCACTGCAAGCCCATACTGGTGATGGGCGCCTCGGCGGCCTTGCTCAACGAGATCGGCATCTCAAGCCAGCTTCCGGATGGCACACCCGACAGCGGGCTCATCATCAGCGGCGCAGCGGCGACTGACCTTGACGCCTTCATCGAAGCGATTGCGATGCATCGCCACGTCGAGCGCGAGACCGATCCGCCGCGGATCTAAGTGGACGGAGCGCGCCTTGCCGAGGACGCTCCAACACTGAACCCAGAAACAAAAACGCGGCCCTGGAGCCGCGCTTTTATTGGAAGGGCCAGAAAGGCCTTTACTCGATCTTGGCCTTGTCACGCAGGCCTTGCTGGAACTCGGCGAGCTTTTGCTGCTGCATCTGCTGGGCAATTTGCGGCTTGAGTTCCTCGAACGACGGCACCTGCGCATTGCGGATATCGTCCACGCGGATGATGTGATAGCCGAACTGGGTCTTCACCGGTGCGTCGGTGAGCTGGCCTTTGTTGAGCTTGAGCATGGCATCGCTGAACTCGGGCACATAGCTGGTCGGGTTGGCCCAGTCGAGGTCGCCGCCATTGGCGCCTGATCCAGGGTCCTTCGACTGCTTCTTGGCGATGTCCTCGAACTTGCCGCCTTTCTTGAGGCTGGCAATGATGGCTTTTGCGTCGGCTTCTTTCTCGACCAGGATGTGACGCGCCTTGTATTCCTTGCCGCCGTTAGCCGTGGCGAACTTGTCGTATTCGGCCTTGATGTCGGCGTCGGTAACGGGATTTTTCTTCTGGTAGTTGGCAAAGAGTTCGCGGATGAGAATGGTCTGGCGGGCCAGTTCCATTTGCGCCTTGAAGTCATCGCTGCTGGACAGGCCCAGTTTTTCGGCTTCCTGCATGAAGACTTCACGCGCGATGACTTCATCGCGCAACTGGCCCTGCATTTCGGGGGTCACGGGCCGGCCCGAACGCTCGACCTGCTGAGCCAGCGAATCCAGCCGGGCCTTGGGAACTGCCTTGCCGTTGACGATTGCGACGTTCTGGGCCAGGGCAACAGGCGCTGCCACGGCCATGAGGCTGGCCATTGCAGTGGCCAACAAAAGGTGCTTTTTCATGGATTGTCCTTGTGAATCTGTAAAAGAATTGGATGCAGGCGCCGCTGATTTGGTTCAGCGCAGTGCGGGCGCCGTCATGGCTTGTCGATGACCTCGATTGCCAGGGCATGCAGGCCCTGATCGATGAAATTTTGCAGTGCATCATACACAAGCCGATGGCGCGCCACGCGGCTCTTGCCTTGGAAGGAGGGGCTGGCAATACGGACCCGGAAATGCGTCCCGAAAGCCGTACCGTTCGAGCCTACGTGGCCCGCATGTGCGGCACTCTCGTCAATCACCTCGAGTTCACCTGGCTGCAGGGCTTCTTTCAGCCGGGCCTCGATGGCCGTCGCGGTGACTTCGACGCTCGTGCTCATGACGCCGAATCCGTCTTGGCGTATTTGTTGAGATAAAGCGCCTGCACGGCGATGAACACGAACATCAGCCCCAGGCCGCCGAAGAGTTTGAAGTTGACCCAGATGCTGGTCGGGAACGTGAAGGCCACCCACAGGTTAAGAAAGCCCATCACCACGAAAAACGCGACCCAGCTCAGGTTCACCCGTGCCCACACCGGTTCGGGCAAACTCATTTGTGCCCCCATCAGGGCCTTGATCCCGTTCTTGCGAAAGATCAGCTGACCGAACAAAAGTGCAGCGCCCATCACCCAATACAGCACCGTTGGCTTCCATTTGATGAAGCTCTCGCTGTGAAAGTAGATCGTCGCGCCGCCGAGCAGGGTGACGAGGCACAGGCTGATCCAGAGCATCGCGTCGACCTTGCGGCCGCGAAACTTGAGCCAGACAATCTGCGCCAGCGTGGCTGCAATGACCACCACGGTGGCCAGCAGGACCGGCGCTTCGGTGGGCCCGACCACGCCGCCTGCCACCATGAAACCCAGCCAGTCCGTGGCCGTCGTGGCTGCCCATTCGCGGTTGCCCTCGGCGTACTTGAACATGCCGAAAAACAGCAGGATGGGCAGGAAATCGAAGAGAATTTTCATGGCGTGATTATGTGGGCTTGCGCTGCCGGGCTGCGCAAGCTGGGCCGCAAGGCCGGCGGTGGGCTCGGTCGAACAAGTCAGCGCGGCTTGAAATCCAGCGAGGCGGAGTTCATGCAATAGCGCAGGCCGGTGGGCGCGGGCCCGTCCTCGAACATGTGGCCGAGGTGCGCGCCGCAATCGGCGCAATGCACCTCCGTTCGTTTGCCCCAAAGCGAGCGGTCGACCTTGGTCTCCACGGCGTCCTCGCCCAGTGGCGCGAAATAGCTCGGCCAGCCCGTACCCGAGTCGTACTTGGTGCTGGCATCAAAAAGCGGCTTGCCGCAGCAAATGCAGGCATAGGTGCCGTCGGCCTTGTTGTCGGCATATTTGCCGCTGAAGGCTCGTTCGGTGGCTTCACGGCGGGTTACGTCGAAGGCTTTGGGCTCGGCGCCCTTTTCAGCCAGCAAGGCTTTCCACTCGGCGTCGGTTTTCTGTATTTTCGAGGGCATGAATACTTTCTGAAAGGTGTCAGGAGCTGCAACTGATCTCGATGGTCGAGGCCCAGTCCGGCGGGAAGCCGGCGCGGGATTCGTGCTGCGCATGCTCCTCAAATGGGGACTGCAACAGCTCGAGCAAGGTATCGACTTCGGAAAAGTCCTTTAGTTTCGCCGCCCGGATAGCCTGCTCACCCAAGTGGTTACGCAGGACGTATTTCGGGTTGATCCGCAACATGCTCGCCGCGCGGGCGACCGGGTTCATCCCTGCCGTCCGGGCTGCGTACTGCCTGGCCCACGCATCGAAAGCTTCACGGTCGAGGAACAGGTCGCGCACCGGCGACATCTCGCCTGTCTCGGCCGCCTCGCTCAGCCGGCGCCAGAAAATGGTGTAGTCGACCTGCGTCGCGGCCAGCAGTTTGAAAATGCCTTCGATCAGCAGTTTGTCGTCCGGCTGGCTCCCCTGAAGGCCTAGCTTGGCCACCATGCGGCGCTCCAGCCCCAGCGGAAATACCGACTTGTACGATTCCAGGGCGGCCAGTGCGCGCTCCTGCTCGTCGATCAGGGGAAGCAGCGCCTGACCCAGGCAAAACAGGTTCCAGTAAGCGATGTTGGGCTGCTTGTTGAAGGCATAGCGGCCCTGATGATCCGAGTGATTGCAGATGTGCGCCGGATTGAAGCCATCGAGAAACTGAAACGGCCCGTAGTCGATCGTCAACCCCAGAATGCTCATGTTGTCGGTGTTCATGACGCCATGGCAAAAGCCCACCGACTGCCAGGCCGCCATCAATTGCGCCGTGCGTTCGCTCACAGTCTGCAGCAGGGCCGCATAAGGCTGGGCTGCATCGCGGCATTCCGGATAAAAGCTGTCAATCACGAAGTCAGCCAGGGTGCGCAGTTCTTCGTGTTTGTCGTTGTAGCTGAAGTGCTCGAAGTGGCCAAACCGGATGAAGCTGGGCGCTGTCCGCGTCACCACGGCAGCGGTCTCGATCTCCTCCCGGCGCACGCGAGCGTCCGAGCCGGTGACGCACAGTGCGCGTGTCGTGGGGATGCCCAAGCCGTGCATCGCCTCTGAGCAGAGGTATTCACGGATCGAGCTTCGCAGCACTGCCCGGCCGTCTCCCATGCGGGAGTAGGGCGTCATGCCAGCGCCCTTGAGCTGGACCTCGATGCCGCCGGTTGGCGCCTGCAGTTCGCCCAGGAGAATTGCCCGACCGTCACCGAGCTGTCCTGCCCAGACTCCGAACTGGTGACCGCTGTAAACACTGGCCAGTGGTTGGGAGCCGGGGAGAATGCGGTTGCCCGTGAAGCTGTCCAGCGCCGAGGCGGAGGCAAACCATTCCTCGTCCAGCCCCAGCTCTCTGGCAACGGACCGGTTCCGACTGACCCAATAAGGATCGGGCAAGGGGCGTGGCAGTTGAGGCGTGTAGAAGGACTCGCCGAGCTGCGCAAAGCGGTTGAGCCAGGGAAGGGTTGGCTTGTCCTCGACGTCCTCGACCCTCTGGGCCATGTCAGGCGCGTCCGTTGTGCTTGTCGGTGGAGTCATGGGGCAAATTGTCCCCCAGTTGACTTGAACCCACGGTTTGCCGGGCAATCCCGTACGCACGCCTGAGTCGCGCTGCGGCATGATGGCGCGGCGAACGTATGCGCGGACATCGAAAGCGCGGCGGCAAGAACAAAACTTCTGAAAGAGACACCTCATGCTTGGGTTAATGCAAGGTCAACCGCTCCTGATTTCATCCCTGATCGACTTCGCGGAGCGGCATCACCGCGACGTCGAGATCGTCTCCCGCAGCGTCGAGGGCGACCTGCACCGCTACACCTACCCCGACGCCGCAGTGCGCGCACGCAAGGTTGCCAACGCGCTCGATGCACTGGAACTGAAGTTCAGCGACCGCGTTGCTACCCTGGCCTGGAACGGCTACCGTCACTTCGAGCTCTACTATGGCGTGAGCGGCTCCGGCCGGGTGTTGCACACCATCAACCCGCGGCTGCACCCAGACCAGATTGCGTGGATTGCCGCGCACGCAGAAGACCAGGTACTGTGCTTCGACCTGACCTTTCTGCCGCTGGTGCAGGCAATCCATGCCCGATGCCCGGGCATCCGCAGATTCATTGCGTTGTGCGACGCCGACAAGCTGCCGGCTGATACCGGCATTCCCGGGCTGTGCAGCTACGAAGCGTGGATTGCGGAGGAGTCATCTACCTACTCATGGCCTAGCTTTGACGAGAATTCTGCGTCGAGCATGTGCTACACGAGCGGCACGACCGGCCATCCGAAGGCTGCCCTCTACAGCCACCGTTCCACGCTGTTGCACGCCTACGCGGCCGCGTTGCCTGACGTCATGTGCCTGTCGGCCGGCGATTCCGTGCTGCCCGTCGTGCCCATGTTCCACGTCAACGCGTGGGGCATACCGTATTCGGCGGCGCTCACCGGCGCCAAGCTGGTGTTTCCCGGGCCCGCTCTCGACGGCAAGTCGATCTATGAACTGATCGAGGCCGAGAAGGTCACCTACGCGGCGGGGGTGCCGACCGTGTGGCAAATGCTGCTGGGCCACATCAAGCCGGCCGGGCTGAAATTCTCGACGCTCAAGCGAACCGTCATCGGCGGCTCGGCCTGCCCGCCGGCAATGATCCGCGCGTTCAATGACGACTACGGGGTAGAGGTGTTGCACGCCTGGGGCATGACGGAAATGAGCCCACTGGGCACGCTCTGCACACTCAAGAACAAGCACGAGTCGCTGCCTTCCGAAGAAAAAATGAAGATCCGGCTCAAGCAGGGCAGGGCCATCTTTGGCGTCGACATGAAGATCGTCGACGACCACGGCAAGGAACTTCCGTGGGACGGCAAGACCTTTGGCGACCTTTATGTTCGCGGCCCGTGGGTGGTGCGTGAGTATTTCAAGGGTGAGGGCGGCGACCCGCTGGTAGACGGCTGGTTTCCTACGGGCGACGTCGCCACCATCGACCCGGACGGCTACATGCAGATCACCGACCGCAGCAAGGACGTCATCAAATCGGGCGGCGAGTGGATCAGTTCGATCGATATCGAAAATATTGCGGTGTCCCACCCTGCCGTCGCCATGGCGGCGTGCATTGGCGTGGCACATCCCAAATGGGACGAGCGTCCCATCATCGCGGTCGTCAAACGGCCAGGGGCCGAGGTGTCACGCGAAGAACTGCTCAAGTTCTACGAGGGCAAGACCGCAAAGTGGCAAGTGCCGGACGACGTCGTCTTCGTCGACGCGATTCCTCTGGGGGCCACCGGCAAGATGCTAAAGACCCGCCTGCGCGAGATGCTCAAGGATTACAAGCTGCCGTCATGAACGGCCCTGGACGCCGTCGAGGACTCCCGCAGGCTTTCCCGCGAGGGATTGATTCAGACAGCAGGGCTTGACGGCCTTCCTGGCCCGAGGCGGCCGCCGTGCTTTAAGCTTGGCAGATGACCCTGGAGCTGTTGACGCTGTCCCTGCTGAATGGCCTGAGCTACGGCTTGTTGCTGTTCATGCTCAGCGCCGGCCTGACGCTGATCTTCAGCATGATGGGCGTGCTCAATTTCGCGCATGCAAGCTTTTACATGCTCGGGGCCTACCTGGCGTACGCGGTCTCGCTCGTGGCCGGGTTCTGGTGGGCATTGGTACTGGCCCCGATCGTGGTCGGCTTCGCTGGCGCGGCCTTCGAATATTTTTGTCTTCGCCATGTCCGGCGCTTCGGTCATGCTCCCGAATTGCTGGTGACGTTCGGCCTGTCTTTTGTCGTGGTGGAACTGGTGCAACTGGTGTGGGGCCGCTCGGCACTGAACCTGAGCCTGCCGGCGGCGCTGCAAGGCACGCTCTTCAACCTGTACGGCGTTAGCTTTCCGACCGTGCGCGGCTTCATCATGCTGGTGGCTTGCGCCATGCTGGCTCTTTTGTGGTGGCTGCTGTATCGAACGCGTGCAGGCCTGCTCGTTCAGGCCGCCCTCACGCATCCGGACATGTTGCAGGCCCTGGGCCACAACGTTCCGCGGCTGTTCATGGCGGTGTTTGGCGCGGGCGCGGCGCTCGCGGGCCTGGCCGGCGTGCTGGGGGGCAGCGCCTTTGTGACCGATCCCTCGATGGCCGGCTCGGTGGGTGCGCTGCTTTTCGTGGTGGTGGTGGTGGGTGGCCTCGGATCATTGCCCGGCGCGCTGCTGGCCTCGTTGTTGGTGGGTTTGCTGCAGACGCTGGCCGTCGCGATCGATCGGCCGGTGCTAGGCTGGCTCGACACGGCCTCGCCTTTGGGTGCATCGCTTGCAGCCGTGAAAGTTTCCCAACTGGCGCCATTATTGCCATTCCTCTTACTGGTACTGGTGCTGATCACGCGGCCGCGGGGATTGCTCGGAAAGCGCGAGGGCTGATCGGTGGACTTGAAGGCAGTTGGTTCTGAAAGTGCCTCGCTACCGTCAGGAAGCTCACGCTGGATGGTCTGGGCAGGCTTTCTGTTGGTCCTGGCAGTCGCGCCACTGGTTTTCAGCAGCAGCTTTTCCATCACCTTGCTGTCGCAGGTGGGCTATCTCGCGATCATTTGCCTGAGCTACAACCTGCTGCTCGGCCGGGGCGGCATGCTCAGTTTTGGCCATGCCGTTTATTCCGGTGCGGGGGCCTTCATGGCCGTGCACGCCATGAAGATGGCAGGGCAGGGAAGCCTTGCACTGCCTGTGCCTTTCGTCCCGCTCGTTGGCGGCCTAGCGGGCCTGGTGCTGGCCGCGCTTCTGGGCTACGTGAGCACGCGAAAATCGGGCACCACATTTGCCATGATCACCCTGGGCATGGGTGAACTGGCGTTTGCGGCGGCGCTGATGTTCCCGGGTGTTTTCGGCGGTGAGGCAGGCGTGTCGGCCAACCGCACGCTCAGCCCATCCTTCGCGGGATTGAGCTTTGGGTCTGCGCTACAGGTTTACTACCTGATCGCGGCGTACTGCCTGGCTTGCACCGCAGCGCTGTACGCCTTCAACAGGACTCCGCTTGGGATGCTTCTTGAAGCGGTGCGCGATAACGCGCAACGAGTGGAGTTCATCGGCTACGACCCCCGGCGCGTGCGCTACTACGCGTTCATCGTGGCAGGGTTTTTTGCCGGCATCGGTGGCGGGCTGGCCGCCGTGAGTACCGAAATTGTCACTTCCGAGGCGCTGGGGTCGATGCGCTCTGCCAGCATTTTGCTGTTTGTTTTTCTCGGTGGGACGGCCTTTTTCGCGGGCCCTCTTTTGGGTGCGGTCCTGATGGTGCTCGCCCTGGCCGGCGCGTCAACGCTGACGCGCGGCTGGCAGCTGTACGTTGGCGCCATGTTCATCGTCATGGTCATGTATGCGCCGGGCGGCATCGGCGGCCTGCTCTTGCAGCATGCAGCCCTGCTGCGCCAGCGCGGCAGGCGACTTGCTCCCGCTTACGTGGCGCTTCTGATCTCGAGCGCAACCGTGCTCCTCGGCATGGCCTTGCTTATCGAGATGGCTTACCACTCGCAGCTCGACGCCGCACTCGGAAGTGAGCTTGTCTTTCTCTCCGTCCGGCTTGACACCGCAAGACCTGCCGCCTGGTTTGCCAGTGCTGGGCTGCTGCTGCTCGGCGCGGGGCTTTTGCGGACCGCGCTCAAACACTGGCGTCGCATCTCGGCGCTGGCACTTCGGCCATGAGCTCATTACCTCCGCCAGTGCTGGAGTTGTCGGGCGTATGCAAAAACTTCGGCCAGACGTCCGTGCTCCAGGGTGTGGACCTGTCGGTTCGCCCAGGCGAGTGCCTGGCCGTAATCGGCCCCAACGGCGCGGGCAAATCGACACTCTTTGACATCATCACGGGGCGGCAGCGCGCGGATGAAGGCTCGGTCCTGTTGAATGGGCTGCCTATCGGGCGAAAGAAGACGTTCGAGATCCAGCGCCTCGGCCTTTCTCGCAGCTTTCAGGTGTCCCAGCTTTTCCACCGCATGAGCGTGCTGGACAACCTGCGCTGTGCCGTGCTGTGGAGCATGGGCTACCGCTACTCCTGGCTGCGCCGCGTTTCGGGCCTGCATGACGCTCAGGATCGGGCTGCGCAGTTGCTGGCGAAGCTCGGGTTGAGCGGGAGCGCCAACCGGCTCGCGGGGGAGTTGAGCTATGCGGAGCAGCGGGCCGTCGAAGTGGGCATGACGATCGCCGGCAATCCTTCGGTGGTGCTCCTGGATGAGCCTACCGCCGGAATGAGCCACTCTGAAACGCTTCACTTCACCGCACTGATTCGGGAGCTTACCGCCGGAAAAACGCTGCTGCTGGTGGAACACGACATGGGCGTGGTGTTTGAGCTGGCCGACCGGATCACCGTCCTGGTGCAGGGCGAGGTCATGGCGACGGGGACACCGCAGGAGGTTCGCTCCTATGAGAACGTGCGCGCAGCCTATTTGGGAACGGGTTTTTCAGAGGAAGTTGCGCCATGAGCCGGCCCCTAAAGGTGTTCCGATGCTTCGCGTAGCCGGCCTTCAGGCTTTCTACGGCGCAAGCCAGGTTTTGCACGGTGTCGACTTCGAGGTCGCTCCGGGTGAAATCGTGGCTTTGCTGGGCCGCAATGGCGCGGGACGTACAACCACCGCCAAGGCACTGATGGGCATGGTCGAGACACGGGGCAGTGCCCGCTGGAACAACCGCGAATTGGTGGGACTTCGACCTTTTGAGGTCGCCCGCTACGGTCTGGGTTACGTTCCGGAGAGTCGGGACGTGTTTCCCAGCTTGTCGGTCGAGCAGAATTTGCGTCTTGGTTGCAAACCGCGGCATGCGCCCGGGAGCCTGACGGCCTGGGTACTCGAGGACGTGTACCGGCTGTTTCCAATTCTGCTGCAGCGCCGCCATACAGCGGCGGGGGTTTTGTCCGGAGGAGAGCAGCAAATGCTCAGCCTTTGCCGCACGCTGATGGGCAACCCTGAATGCCTGATCGTCGATGAACCCGCAGAGGGACTTGCGCCCCAACGGGTGGCGGAGCTGGCCGACTTGCTGCGGCAGGTTGCGATGCAGGGCGTCGCGGTCCTGTTGATCGAGCAGAAACTCTCAGTGGCTTTGGCCTTGGCACATCGCGTGCTGCTAATGGGCCGTGGGCGCATCGTGTTTTCAGGAAGCGCCTCGGCATTACGTGCCGATGAGGCGGTGCGCCGCGAATGGCTGGAGGTATAAGGTCCGATGCCGAGGTCCTGCGCAAACCCGCCCGCTTGCTGTCCCGACTGGGACACGGTCAGGTGACAAGCTGGCGTCGACTTCTACAATATAAAAAGAACGGTCGTGCTTTTTTTGAATAACCGACCGGAACCGATCCCGCAATACCGATAACCACAAGGAAGAGACTCCATGACAGCGCACTATGAAGTTAAGGGAAGCGTCGCGGTAATCACCCTCGACAACCCCCCCGTCAATGGCCTCGGGCACGCCACCCGGCGCAGCATCACCGACGGGCTGTCGAAGGCCAACGATGACCAAGCCGTGAAGGCCATCGTCATCACCGGAGCGGGCAAGGCCTTTTCAGGGGGTGCAGACATCAAGGAGTTTGGCACCACCAAAGCCATGAACGAGCCCAATCTGCTGAGCGTGATCCTGGCCGTCGAGAACTCCGCAAAACCTGTCGTCGCCGCCATTCACTCCGTGTGCATGGGTGGAGGCCTCGAACTGGCGCTGGGTTGCCACTACCGCATTGCCGCCCCCGGCTGCTTGATGGCTTTGCCCGAAGTCAAGCTCGGTCTGCTACCCGGCGCAGGTGGCACGCAGAGGTTGCCCCGTGTTCTGGGCGTCGAGCCAGCGCTCAACATGATCGTGAGCGGCGAGCCGGTCAAAAGTGAACTGCTGGCCCAGATTCCCAAGCAAAAACTGTTCGACAAACTGGCGGGCTCGGCCGAAACGCTGGCCGCCGAGGCCATGGAACTGGCGCAGCAGGTAGCCGATGTGCGCCCTTTGCCGCTGGTGCGAAACCTGCCCTGCAAGCATCCACAAGGCGACGCGTATTTCCAGTTCGCGCGCAACATGGTCAAGGGGATGGCGAAGAACTTTCCCGCGCCCCTCAAGTGCGTCGACGCCGTGGAGGCCGCGACAAAGCAGAAGTTCGACGAAGGCATGCGCCAGGAACGCGAAATTTTTACCAACCTGATGTGGACGCCCGAGAGCCGGGCGTT
This sequence comes from Pseudomonadota bacterium, assembly GCA_040385065.1. Classification (GTDB taxonomy): domain Bacteria; phylum Pseudomonadota; class Gammaproteobacteria; order Burkholderiales; family Burkholderiaceae_C; genus Polaromonas. Next base: position 1,118 of record JAZKIC010000041.1, on the reverse strand, counting down.
GCGACACATCTTCATGGCCGAACGCGCGGCGTCCAAGATCCCAGACGTGCCCGCTGACACGCCCAAGCGTGACATCCGGTCGATTGCCGTGATTGGCGCCGGCACCATGGGCGGTGGCATCGCCATGAACTTCCTCAATGCCGGCATCCCCGTGAAGATGCTGGAGATGAAGCAGGAAGCGCTCGACCGGGGCATTGCGACCATCCGCAAGAACTACGAATCCCAGGTGAAGAAAGGCAAGCTCAAGCAGGACAAGTATGAGCAGCGCATGTCCCTGCTCAGCACCACACTCAGCTACGACGACCTGAGCGATGCCGACATGGTGATCGAGGCCGTGTTCGAGGAAATGGGCGTCAAGGAAAAAGTTTTCAAGGAGCTCGATCGCGTGATGAAACCGGGCGCCATCCTCGCGTCGAACACATCGACACTGGACATGAACCAGATCGCGAGCTTCACCAAGCGGCCGCAAGACGTCATAGGCACGCACTTTTTTAGCCCTGCCAACATCATGAAGCTGCTGGAAGTCGTGCGCGGTGAAAAAACCGCCAAGGATGTCCTGGCGACCGTCATGGCGCTGGGCAAGAAGATCAAAAAGACATCCGTTGTTTCCGGCGTGTGCGATGGCTTCATCGGCAATCGCATGATCGAGCAATACAGCCGGCAGGCGGGCTTTCTGCTGGAAGAAGGCTGCACCCCGGCGCAGGTCGACAAGGCGGTCGAGAAGTTCGGCTTTGCGATGGGTCCGTTTCGCATGGGTGATCTGGCGGGCAACGACATCGGCTGGGCCATCCGTAAACGCCGCTACGTGGAAAAGCCAGACCTCAAATACAGCAAGACGGCCGACCTGCTCTGCGAGTTGGGCCGCTTCGGCCAGAAGACCGGCGCCGGCTGGTACGACTACGTACCCGGCAAGCGCGATGCTATCCCGTCTGCGCTGGTGGAGGACATGGTTGAAAAACACCGCGCTGCGCTGGGAGTGACGCCACGCAAGGTTTCCGACGAAGAGATCGTGCAGCGTCTGGTCTATTCACTGGTCAACGAGGGCGCCCACATTCTGGAAGAAGGCATCGCGTCAAAGGCCAGCGACATCGACATGGTCTACCTCACCGGCTACGGCT
>JAZKIC010000040.1:0-33382 GCA_040385065.1 Pseudomonadota bacterium | reverse complement strand
AGTGGCTCACTCTTCAACGTGAACACTGGCTCAGTTTGCTTGATGTATCAACAGCAAGAGTTCAATGCCAGCAGCCCGGATGCGGCCATTCTTTCTATAGGCGCATTCATGTTGTGCAGGAAGCAGGCAGATTGTTGGTGCTTGGGTCAACATGCTTTGAAAAGCGCTTTGGAACAGCATTGGCCCTGGGTAATGCCACCTAAGGCGGCGGAGCCGGGCGCACACTCACCGTTGAAGAACGCGAATTACTCATCCAGAACACCGCGGAACTGATCGTCAGGTTTGAGCGGGAACGTGAACAGCTTGAGAAAAGGCGAAAAGAAGCCGATCAGCACAATCGGGACAAATTGAAAGTACTGAAAAGTGCGTTTGAAATGCGAGCAGCCGTAGTCCGCCTGACACCCGGATTGCCGCAGGGATGGAAAAAGTCTGACACGCCCTGGCCTTGGTCTAAACCCATGTCCTCCATCGCCTATTTCACACTCAATGACGGGAGCAAATGGGTCAGAACCGAACATGTGGATGGGTTTCACATGATGATGCCATGGCCCACCTTTGACGGTTGGGATGAAGCCTTGCCTGCAACCGTTGGTACACCAGACGTGCAGTTAGGCGGATACCGGATTAAAAAAATAGCACTCGCCGTTGCTTACATGCGTGAACACGGCAACTGGGGCATGGTGGGAGGCTGGGGCGATGTGATAAGCAAACACAGGTAAAAAAGCAAGGGATGACATGTCGGAAAAACAACGTCGCCAAGTCTCATCTGTACGCTAAAGCGATTGATTTTTAACATGAAGCCTCCTTTAACTCTGCTCAGAAAGCATCATGGCGAACCCCACTCCCAAACTCACACAACAGCAGCTTTGGTCGTCTTATTGTCGAAGACCGACAGCGCTGGAAAACTGTGATCGAAAAGGCTGGCATCAAGCTCGAACCTTAGAAGAAAAATTGACCAGAGCGCCGATCCAGCCAGCGACCGCTAATGCCGTCGCTGACAAACACCATCTCACTGATTTCACAACACAGCTTTCCCAGTCACTCCGGGCTTGTCGGCGGGCAGTAGATTCTCAAGCCCTTTTGCCATCGCGATGATCGCGTCGTCTAGTCGCTCCGACGAAGAAAAATTGATGCGTGGCAATACTGCAAGACTGGTGGCCAAGCTGACCTCATCGGTTTTGAGCACCACGGCGGGAGTGTCCGGAGGTTTCTCCAACTCAATAATGACCTCGACGAAACCTTCCATCTCCTGATTCCAACCAGGGGCGCGGCATATGGTGACTTTAGTCGCGTCCTTCCAAATTGAGTGCAAGGACCCCAGTCCTTCCATTTGGCGATCGACAACAAGCCAATGCATTCGCTCGATTGAAGCGCTCTGGATGGAAGCCATGACACGGTCCAGAATTGGAAGCGGAAGTCCAATACAAACTACCCACATATTCTTGACCTTAACGTGAATCCGCTTGCGGGGAATTGCCGCGGCGCCACTGGTAGGTGACAATCAAACTCCCGGATCAGTGGTGAGTCGCCCGACTTTTGTTCGAAGCGTGTCGTGCCGAAGATCCTAGACTACAAAGCGCTACGCTGACACGCGTGAATGCGGTATGAAAGGAGCGCGCCCGGCGCTCTGGTCACCCGATCGCGCCGCCCGATACGTGAAGAATCTCGCCTGTGACGAAGGAAGATTCTTCGCTCGCGAAGAAAGCAATAGCCGCGGCCACCTCTTTCGCTTCGCCTGCTCGCGCCATGGAGGCATCCTGCACACTCTTGACGACGATCTCGTTTCGCCACCCCTTTTCTTTCTCACCAGGAGGGGTGCTGTTGCGAGGTATGACGCGGTTGGAGGCGATATATCCCGGCACCACACAATTGACCCGCACACCGGCGCGGCCGTAGTTGAAGCGTACCAAGGTCATGTAAGCGGTCCAAACGGTGCCATTAACGTCATGATTGAAACGTTGCAGACGACATTTGCGATCGAGGCGGGTGACCTGCGGTCATTGGAGGCAATGTTGGTGAGCCAGGCGACTGCGCTTCAGACGATTTTTGGGTGGGCCTACTCCGCCTTCAACTGCGCCGCTTGGACGGCGCGCGCCATCACCTCTATTTCGCGCTCTAGCGCCTTGCCCAGCTCGGCGGGGCCGCCACCGATCGGTTCCACCGCAGAGCCGTACAAACGCTTCACCACATCCGGCAGTTTCACCACTTCGGCCAGCTCGCGGCTTACGCGGTCGATGGCGATAGCCGGTGTGCCGGAGGCGGCAAGCACGGTCAGGATTGTAGCGAAGTCGAAACCCGGCACCACTTCAGCGATCAGCGGCACGTCTGGTGCCAGCGGCGAACGGTTGGCTGCATTCGAGGCCAGCACCTTCAGTTGGCCGTTCTGCACAAAGCCAGCGATCGACGGCATGGCGGCAATCGAGAAGTCGACCTGACCACTGACCAGAGCCGGCGTCGACTGCCCCGAGCCGCGGTATGGCACGTGCCGGATGTCGAGGTTGAGAGCCGCCTTCAAAGCTTCCATCGTGAGGTGATGATTGCTGCCGATGCCAGAGGATCCATAGGTATATTCGCCGGGCTTCTTGCGCACCGCCGTAACGAAGTCCTGGAGCGTGTTGACCCCGGTCTTTGGATGGGCCACCAAGTACAGCGCCGAGCGGCCGACCAAGGCGACCGGCAGCAAATCCTTTCCCAGCTTGTAGTTGGTCGCCTTGTTGATGTGCGGGCTGATAGAAAGCATTGCGCCGTCGGACAGGATGAATGTGTGGCCATCGGTGGGCGTGCTTTGCAACAGGCCGGCGTAGGCGGCCGCGCCGGAAGCGCCCGGCCGGTTTTCGACCACCACCGGCTGGCCGAGCCGCTCGCTGAGGTTCGGCGTTAACATGCGGGCGACCACGTCTGGCTGGCCACCGGCCGCATACGGCACAATGAACTTCACCGGCTTACTGGGGTACGTACCTTGCGCCCACGCAAAGCCAGGCAGCAGGCCGGCGGCGCAAGTCGCTACCGCAGTAGTGTTGAAGCTTCGACGATTCATGTGTTTCTCCTCTAAGAGCTAATTAAAACTAAGGCGCGGGTGCGCTATACAGGACTACCAGCCGACTCCCGCCCGGGTTATGGCGATGCCGAGCACCGTCAGATCAGTGCGGCCATGCTTGCCGGGATGTATTTCATGGACGCAACTACCAGCGCCTGAGCGAGGAACTGAAAGCCGCCGACTCCGAGATAAACGCGGGCCGCCTTGGGGCTGGCCGCACCTGTCGGAGGCATTCCGTAATCAGCCTGTGGTTGGCCAGTTCCAGGACAAGGAGGTCGGCGGCGCCTATGAGGGAGCCCAGCAAGGCCTCGTTCCACTAGCGCACGCCTGAAGCGCGGAACACATGACTTAACGAATATGCGGCCGCCGAACCCACGCCAATCAGCAAGGTTACGGAAATGAAGCCGCGCCGCCATCCTGCCCGCATCGCCGAGGCCGGCAATGCCGTCTTGCACTGGGAACGGTCGATGCCCATGCTCATGGCCAACAGGCCTGCAATCCCGAGCGCGATGCTGACGAAACCGATGGTGCCGATTACGTCCCCCAAAAAAGATCCAACCGAACGCAGCGGTGATCAGTGGGCTGATGTTTTGCAAGCCGGCTGACCCGCTCGGAGCTAGCCGCTCAATCGACTTGAAGACCAGCCAGCGCCCAAGATAATTCGAACAGATGCCCGCCAGGGCGAAGGAAACGACGTACGACGGGGTCGGCACGCTAATCCCCTCCTGGCCGCCCGCCCAGTGCATCAGCACCATGATGACGATGAGCACCCCGACGGCGGCGGCCAGCAAAAACCCCGGCCCACTACTCATGACCTTGGCCGCGGCGGCAACCGCCACCATGCAGGCGATCGCCATTGCGACGAAAGCCAGCGTAACTCCCCACAAAACGTCGGGATACAAAGCAGGGTTCAGGCTCATAGATTTGGGCTCTTCGGACCTGCGTTCAACGCAGCATAGACCCGCCGTCGACGGCAAAGCACTGGCCGGTTATCCAACTGGATTTGTCAGACGCAAGAAAGGATACCAGTCCGCAGATATCCTCGGGCTCTCCCACACGTTTTAGCGGAATCTCGGCGGCACGGGCTTGTAGCAGCTTGGCGTAGTCCTCGCTTGACATCCCTGCCGCCAGGTAGATGTCACTGCGCACCAGGCCGGGGGCGATGCAGTTCACCCGCGCGCCATGCTCCGCTGCCTCGATGGCGAGCGAGCGGCTGAAGGCTTCCACTGCGCCCTTGGTAGCCGTATAGGCGGTCGAGCCGGCGCGCGGGCGCTGCGCCAATGTGCTGCTGAAGGTGAGCAGGCTGCCCTTGCTGGCGTACAGGAGCGGCAGGAAGGCCTGCGCCACGTATAGGGTACCCAGCAAGTTGATGCGCACCATCCCTTCCACTTGGGCCATGTCGGCCTCGACGAACTTGCTGCGCTGCAAGGCGATACCGGCGCAATGCACCAGCACGTCCAGGCGGCCGTGGCGTTCGGCCACCGCCTGCTTCAAGCGCTGCACGTCCGTCGTTTCGGCAACATCGCAGCGGACCGCGCCCATGCCACGCGCTTCCATCGCGTCCAGCTTATCCTGGCGCCGGCCGCAAACGACGACCTCGAAGCCGTCGCGCTGCAGGCCCAGGGCGATCTCCTCGCCGAGGCCAGCGCTACCACCGGTCACCAAAGCTACTTTCTTCTGATCCATCTTTGTTCCATGTTGCGCGTCACTCACGCCGCAAGCGGCTGGCCGGAGGCCAGCAGGGCCGCCGTGCGGACGGCCGACAGCATGCTAGCGTGCTGCGCCACGCCGCGGCCAGCGATGTCGTAGGCCGTGCCGTGCGGTACGTTCAGCATCACGAAAGGCAAGCCTATGTACACGGTGCAGGCGCCTTCGAACCCAACGGTCTTGACTGCGATTTGACCCTGGTCGTGGAACATGGTCACCACCACATCCCACTGGCCCTGCATGCACTGGCGAAACACCGCGTCGGGCACTAGCGGCCCCTGTACGGCGATCCCGCGGGCACGTGCCTTCTCCACAGCCGGGCCTACGCACTCCTGGTCCTGAGGGAACATGGCGTGCGGGTTAATGCCAGCCACGGCGATTCGCGGCTTCTCGAAACCCCAAGCACGCAAGGTCGCGTTGGCCATCTCGATCACCTGAAAGATGCGCTCTGGCGTTGCCATGGCGATGGCATCATTCAAAGGCACGTGTTCCGTCAGCGGCACGACCCGCAGCTTGCCGCTAATGCGCAACATAAAGGTGCCGGTCGGCTGCAGCTCGTCAATATCCTTGATCTTGCCGGTAGCCTTGAGCGAAGCGCTTTCTACCGGCCCCATTACCAACCCCTGCAGGCGGCCGGTGCGGCCCAGTTCCTCGCCACGTGCCATCCACTGCAGCACCGCGTTCCCGGAGTCTGCCGACGCCTTGCCGATTTCGCAGCGCTCCACATCAAAGCCGCCCGAGTCGACCACTCCAATCATGCCGGCGGGAAGCTGCTGGGAAGGATCCGTGACAGGCTCAAAACGCAGATTCAGGCCGCACACAACGGCGGCACGCCGCACTACGCCGAGGTCGCCGATAAGCACGGTCCGGCACACGCCAGCTAGTTCAGGTGCGTCCGCAGTCCGCACGCAGACCTCAGGGCCTACACCGGCGGGATCGCCGATCATCATTCCGATCACGGGTAGCTGGCTCATGGCTGGCGCTTCTTTGCGGGACCGTTCACGATGCGAAGAAATTCATCACCAATGACAAGAACTGGTCTTTGCGCTCAATCTGGGTCCAGTGACCGCACTCGCCGAACACGTGGAGATCGGAGCGCTTCAGCAGCGAGTGCAGCTTCAGGCTGTTAGACAAAGGCACGATCTGGTCGTCGCGGCCATGGACCACAAGCGCGCGCTGGGTTATCTTGCGGATGTCGGCTTCGGGCGTCGCCAAGGCCTTTGGGTGGCGCTGGCGAGGTGCCGCGAACATCTGCGAGTAGGTCTCGTGAAAGCCGGGGCGGATACTGGCTTCGTAGCGCGACCTGACCAAGTCGTCAGTGATGATGCTGGTGTCGTAGGCGAAGGTCATGGCAATCTTGCGCATATTTTCCACCGAAGGCTCGTAGCCCCAAACGGCTTCCAATCCCGGGGTTACCTCGAAGTCGATGCCGGCGGCACCCATCATCACGAAGCGGTCCACCCGCTCCGGATGGCGCGCGGTCAGAGCCAGCGTAAGCGCGCCGCCGAAGGAGTTGCCAACGAAGCGGGCCTTCTTCACGCCCACTGCATCCATCCACTCGATCAGGTGGCGGACCCAGAAGTCAAGGTTGTAAGGGGTGTCCGCTTTGCGCTCGGTGTAGCCGAAGCCTGCGATATCGGGCGCCAATACGCGGTACTTCTCGGCTAGCACCGGAATTGACAGGCGCCAGTTGGCATAGGCTGTGACGCCGGGGCCGGAGCCGTGAATCAAAATTACCGGCTCGCCTTCGCCGGCTTCTAGGTAGTTGGTTTTCAGGCCGGCGGCGATGACGGAGCGGTCGATTTCAGGGTTGGTATTAGACATGTGGTTCTCGTGAAAGGGCGTCAGATGATAAAGGTCAAGTTCGGCATCGGGATGTCGTGATTGGCAAGGTAGATGTGCTTCTCGCGCATGCGCAGTACGCCATCCTTACGCTCCAGCAAGTGCGTCTGGCGTCCAGCGAACGTAAGCTGGCGGCCCGCGCGTACCTCGGTCAGGTTGAAGCGCGAGGTCACGCGGCCACCGCGATCTGCGTCCCACTCCTCGAGCACGAGGTTGCCAATCACCCGACTCAGACGCGACCTCGGGTTCTGCGCGTGCGCGAACTTGGTTCCAAGGCGGAACAGGCGCTCGTCGAGCTCAGGCCGGTTGTCGTTGATTAAGGCGATTTTCCGACCGATGGCCTGCTCGTCGCTATTGCAGGGCACCCAGTAAAGAAGCTCCTCGGTCCACAGCGCGAACCACTCCTTATACTGGTGTTCGTCCGCGAGCTGGGCCTCACGGAACAAGAACAGTTCCACTTCACGCAGGGCGGCCCACTGGGCCAGTGTTTGATTGTCCATATAGGTATATCCAGAAATCAGGCGGCTTGCGTCATCAGCTGCAGCCAGTACTTCATCTGGCCACGCTGCGGCACTTCGTCGGTGATGCGACCTACCACGCTGCCATCCGTGTCGACAAACTCTCGATGCATGCCGCGCGAAATTTCAATCCAGGGATTAACCTCGGCCACCATGCCGCGCTGCACGCGCTCAAAGATTTCGGCGTCGTCGGGCGACCCGGAACCTGCCGGGCCGTAAAACGACTCGTGCTGGCGCACTCGCATCGTGTTGATCTCATCGCTCACGCCGCCCAAGCGCACCATCGACATCGTCACTTGAGTCATGCCAGGAGCAATCGGGGTGATGATCCGCACCTGATTACCGATCAATTGGAGGTTGGGGAAGACGCCCAGGTGTGGGTCGCCCGATAGGCTGATCAGCAGCTCGGCACGCTCCTGCCCATAGGCCTTGTGCATGTCCTCAACGTAATTTACACCGCCCGGCACCCTGGACAGAAATTCGGCATGCTTCTTGTAGCTTTTGAGGCGCTGAGCCCGGAAGTCCAGCATTGCGTGGCCGTGGCCGTAGTCGCGGGTCTGCGTCAGCGCTTCATCGTTAAACGGGTCTTCCCGGTGCATCGCGCCAATACCGGATTCGCTATTCCGCGCCCAACCTGCCACTACGGATGCGTGGACGAAGTTGGGGTGGTATCCGTCCATGCCGACCAGCTTCCAGTTCCCCAGATATTCGGTCTTGTTTGCGCCAGCGTCGAGGAAAATCTCGCCGGTCGGCGATGCATCCACCAGCATGTCGAATTGTGCAGCTGCACCGCCCAGGAACTCGGCCAGCGACTCGCCTTCCGGCTCGATGCTGGCGAACACGAAGCCGCGATGGGATGCTACCCGTGGCACTTCGGCCAGTCCCATGTTTTCCATCTTGAAGTCTGGACCGTAGCCAGCCCTTGCGGTGACTTCCGCCAGTGCGCCGGTCAATTCGTAGGTCCAGCCGTGGTACCAGCAGCGGAACATCCTGGTGTTGCCGGAGTCAGTCTCTACCACTTGCGCGCCGCGGTGGCGGCAGCGGTTGACCAGCACCCGCACTTGGTTGTCCTTGCCGCGCACTAGGATAACGGGCGTGCGACCCATTGGGCGGGCTTGATAGTCGCCCGGCTTGCGCACTTCGCTCTCGTGACCGATATAGATCCAGGACCGGTGAAAAATCCGGTCAATCTCCAAGTCGAAGATCGCCTGGTTAGTGTAGGCGCGCGAATGGACTCGGCCATCTTGGACAAGCGACTGGAGATACTCATTGGTTATAGCGTTAACACTGTACGGATCTGCGACCTGTTGCATCTGGAGCTTTCAGGAAATAAAAGGGTTGATAGGAAAAACCGGCGTTATTCCGGTTGAATCCCGGCCCTGCGGACCACGGACTCGTAGCGCGGGATGTCGCGCTGGATGGTTTCAGCCAGGGCCACAGGGCCCGGCTGCCGGGGGGGCTCGACGCCAGCAGCGTTGAGTTTGGCGACGATGTCCGGCATCGTCAGCACCTTTGCCACCGCGGAAGCTAGCCTGTCGATCACCGGGTTAGGAGTACCGGAGGGCACGAATAGCGCGTTCTCTCCCGGAAAATGAAAGTCTTTCAGGCCGGCATCGCCCATCGGCGGAAACTGCGCCAGCGTGGCCATGGGCTCGCGCGTGTTTCCCGCGATAATCTTAATCCGGCCCTCCTTCGCGAACCCCGCGATCGAGTTGTGGGCTGCAACAGTCATGTGCACCTGACCACCCACCAGCGCCGGAACAGACTGCCCAGTACCTTTGTATGGCACGTGCAGGATGTCCAGTCCGAGTCCGTGCTTGAACGCTTCCATGGTCAGGTGGTGCAAGCTGCCAACGCCGGAGGAGCCATATGTGTAGGTGCCAGGTTTGGCCTTGACCGCGGCCACCAACTCGCGCAAGTTCGAAGCTGGGAATGACTCGTGCACGGCAAGGAACAGCGCCGAGTACGAGGCAATCGATACCGGCGCCATGTCTTTCTGAAAGTTGTGCGGTAGCTTGGCCTTCGTCACACGGTTGACCGCCCAATGGGCGGCATCGGCCATAAGCAGCGTGTAGCCATCGGCGGCGCCGTTGCGTACGATTTCGATGGCAGCTATGCCGCTGGAACCGGGAAGATTTTCCACCAACACCGGCTGGCCAATTACGGTGCCCAATTGCTGGGCCAGGATCCGGGCCACTGCATCGGGTGAACCGCCAGCTGCGTAAGGAACAATGATCCGGAGCGGCTTAGCCGGAAAATTCTGCGCACGTACCGCTCCGCCGGCCGTACTGAGCGCAGCCACCGCAAACCGACTTAGAACCTGACGTCGTTTCATACTTTTTTATCTCCACAATGAAGACTTGACCTTGAAAAAACTTCAAATATTGAACAATTATTGCGCCCCAGGTTTGTTCATGTCAGCGGGTTTACCCGTATTTTTTTTAGATTTTGTGAGGTGCTTGCGTCAGTTGCGTTCTTTGCAGCATAATTAAAATTATTCATTAATTGAAATATCGTGAAGAAAACAAATCAAGTGACGCAAATTGAAAGTGCGGGGGCAGCGGTTTTGGAAGAGGTGCCGTTGCCGCACCTGAGCGACCAGGTCTCGGTTGCCGCTGCGCTTGACAGGGCGCTGGACGGTACGGCCCTTTGGGTGTTGCTTGGGCTGTACCGCGCATTTGCGGTGCTCGACCGCGACCAGGCCGAAGAAGTAGCTGGCATCGGCCTTTCGCCGCTGCAGTTCAACATCCTCACCGTGCTACAGCGCACTGGCCAGCCTACTACCATGGGCGCCCTGGCGGGCATGCTTGTGGTGAAGCCGACAAACCTCTCAGGCAACATCAACAGCTTGATTGAACGCGGTCTGGTAAAACGCGAACTCAACGCGGTCGATCAGCGCTCGGTGCTGGCCGTGCTAACGCCGGCGGGGAAGGAATTCCTGGCTGTACATCTGCCAGACCACTGGCGGCGGCTCGAGCGGCTGATGTACGGGCTTTCGCGTGAGAAGCGAATCCTGCTGGTCACTCTGCTCAGGGAACTGCTCGCCTCCATCGAACAAGAGCAGGAACGCGAACGCGCCGCGGACCACAGCGAGAAGAAATCTCGCGCTGGGTGAGTCTGGTTCCGACCAAAGTACTAACCAATATCGCCTGGAAACAACAATGGCAGAAATCCTCGGGCTGGGCTTGTCCCACTATCCTCCCCTCTCATCGCCTGACCCGGCGATGGCTGCCATCCTGCGCATGACGCTGGCCGACCCCGGCATTCCGGCTGACGTGAAGTTGCCTGAAAACTGGCCCGCAGCCGCGCAAGACGAGTGGGGCAGCGACCAGGGCGTGGCGGCTGCTGCCACTCATCGGGCTGCCTTGGTGGAACAATTCCGCAAGGTGCGCAAGGCGCTTGACGACTTTAACCCCGACGTGGTGCTGATCTGGGGCGACGACCAGTACGAGAATTTCAAGGAAGACGTGATCCCGCCGTTCACGGTCTGCGCCTACGACGACATGGACCTCTATCCGTGGCGGCACGCTATGGGATCTTCCATGATGAGCGGCAAGCCTAACGCGTGGGGGGAAGGCGCAGACAAGCACTACCGTCTGCGCGGTCGGCGCGATGTTGCCAAGCACCTGGTGAGCGGCCTGATTGAAGCTAACTTTGACATGGCATATGCTTACAAGCCGCTTCACCATGAGAGCTTGGCTCATGCTTTCACTAACGCCATTCTGTACTTGGACTATGACCGGATAGGCTGGGACTATCCCACTATTGCCGTTCCGATCAACTGCTACGGTCGCAAGGTGATCTCAGCGCGCGGCTTCATGACCGATTTCGGTAAACTGATCGAACTGGACCCACCCGGGCCATCCCCGAAGCGATGCATGGACATGGGCGCAGCCACTGCACGCATCCTGCGCGATTCGCCATGGCGCGTGGCCGTGGTTGCGTCGTCCAGCTGGTCGCACGCGTTCCTTTGCGACCACACGTGGCGGCTACGCCCGGACACCCCGGCCGACCGCAATCTTTACCGCGCGCTGGTAGAAGGCGATTACGCCAGCTGGCGCAGTGCCCGGACCGAAGACTTCGAGGCCGCGGGCCAGCAGGAGCTGCTGAATTGGTGCCCGATGTTGGGCGCGATGGAGGAGCTGGATGCAAAGCTCGACTGGAGCAATTTTATCGAGACCAACGTCTTCAATTCCAACAAGGTTTTTGCTGTCTACCAGACCGCATGAGCAAGCTCGTGAGCGCAGAACGACAAAGCGTGGTAATCGTCGGTGCCGGATTGGCGGGCTTCAATGTCGCTAGCGCGCTGGCTCAGCGGGGCTATGCGGGCGAGGTGACGCTGGTGGGTGACGAACCCTGGGTGCCGTATGATCGACCGCCGCTGTCCAAGCAGTTTCAGCTGGACGGCGACGAGTCGCAGGTCTGGCTGGCGCCGGAATTACCGCCCAAGGTGAAGCAGCTGCGCCCGCGCAAGGCGCTGGCCATCGACACGCGGCGGCAGCAGCTGTGCTTGGATGACGGCAGCACCCTGCCTTGGGACCGTCTGGTGCTGGCCACCGGCACTCGGCCGCGCCGGCTGGCGCAACTGGACACTTTGCCGCGCGTGCTTACGCTGCGCACGTTAGACGATGCCCGTGCAATCCGGGAGGCGCTGAAATCCGTCGCCAGCCTGCTGGTGATCGGCGGCGGTCCGATCGGGCTGGAACTGGCGGCCAGCGCCGCCGCACTCGGCCGACAGTCTACTGTCGTCGAGATGGGGCCGCGGCTGATGGGCCGCAGCGCGCCCGCCGCCATGGCCGAAATCCTCCTTGAATACCACCGTAGCCAGGGCATCGCTATCTACCTCAGTCGCACAGTGGCCGCGCTGGACGAAGGCGCCAAAGAGGCGGTGCTAGACGACGGCCAGCGGGTGCCGGCCGGTTTGGTGGTGGTCGGCATTGGCGTACAGGCGAACGACGAGCTGGCCGCGCAAGCCGGCATCGCCTGCGATGATGGCGTGTTCGTCGATGGCTGGTGTCGCACCACAGCGCCAGGCGTGTTCGCGGTTGGCGACGTGACGCGCCAGCGCAATCCGGTGACCGGTCGCTTCGAGCGCATCGAGACCTGGGCCAACGCCCAAGGCCAGGCGCAGGCGCTCGCGGGTATCTGGTGCAATCCCGGTGAAGCCAGAGCGTACGACACAGTGCCGTGGTTTTGGTCCGACCAGGGCAGCGCTCGGCTGCAGTGCGCTGGCGCGCTTACCGGCGAGCAGCAGGCTTGGCGCGTGGACGCCGCAGGCGGCCGCGTGCTGGTGCATTGGAGCGGTGGGTGTATAACAGGAGTCGCGGCGCTGAACGCGGCGCGTGACTTCGCCCAGCTCAAGAAGCTGATATTACCGCGCCCCACCATCACCCCCGATCAATTGGGGGCGCCTGCGGCGAACATCCGTATCCTGGTGCAGCAAGCCCTGATCGCCTGACTACAGTAATCATGGCGAGCAACAACCATTTCATTCCGCTGTGCAGCCTTGACGCCGTCGCTGACGGTGCCATCGGTATCGGCGACCTGCCGGACGGCCGGCGCGTGGCCGTGTACTTGGTGGAAGGCAAGGCCTATGCCACCGATGACCGCTGTACCCACGGTAATTCCTCGCTGACCGAGGACGGCTGCCTAGAGGGCCACATCGTCGAATGCGGGATGCACTTGGGCACGTTCGATGTGCGCACTGGCGAGGCCGTCGGCCCACCGTGCACTAAAGCCCTGCGAACCTACCCGGTGGAGATCCGGGACGGCCAAGTGATGCTGTCGGAATCAGCGATGGCGGCCGAGTTAAAAGCTTGACTGCAGCACTCCACAGCGCTGGCTGCGATTGCGGCTTGGTCGACGCCCACACTCACTGGGTTCCGCACCAGTTTCCGGCCTACGTGGGCCAACGCAAAAGCGTAGCCTGGCCCTCGATGGCGCCGGGCGATGCGGCCTGCGACCGCAACGTTATGCTAGATGGTCGCGTCTACCGTACCGTACCCGACTCAAGCTGGGACGCCGGCCGTAGGCTGCAGGAAATGACGCATACGGGCGTCACGCACCAAGTGGTATCTCCGATGCCGGAGTTGCTGTCGTACTGGCTGGCAGCCGACGACGCCCTGTCGCTCAATTCTTTCATGAATGAGGAACTAGCGGCAATAGTCAGCTCCGACCCGGCGCACTTCACCGGCTTGGGCGCAGTGCCGCTGCAGGATGTGGAACTGGCCATTGGCGAGCTGGAACGCTGCATGGAACTGGGGCTGGCTGGTGTAGAACTAGGCAGTAATATTAATGGCAAGCCGCTCGGTCACGCCGACCACGAGCCCTTCTTTGCTGCCGCCCAATCGCTTGGCGCTGCCATCTTCGTACATGCCTTGCGCCCTGCGGGGTTGGACCGGCTGGTAGGCCCGCCCCTGCTTGAGCAGGTGCTGGCCTTTCCCGGCGAAGTCGGGCTGGCGGCCGCCTCGCTGCTCACGTCCGGGACGCTGGCGCGGCTGCCGAAGCTCCGCATTGCTTTTAGCCATGGCGGCGGCTCGCTGGCGATGCTACTGCCGCGCCTGCAACACGGTTGGCAGCAATTGCCACCGGTTCGCAAGCTAATGGATCAGTCGCCGCGCGAGCTGGTGCGGCAACTATTTGTCGACAATTTGGTGTACGACACCGACACCATCCGCATACTGCTGCAGGTCTTTGGCACTACGCAGGTGCTGGCCGGCACCGACTACCCCTTCACGATTATGGACCGCGAGCCGGCCCGCCGCATCGACCAACTGACCTTGGACGATGCGACCCGCCGACTGCTGCGCCAGGACAACGCGCTACGCTGGCTTGGCCAGGACATCGGTTGATCCCCTTTTACGACCCAAGGAGAATCCCCATGCCCCATCAATCCGAAGCCATCCAGCAGGCAGCGCAGGCGCTGGCGCTCGCCAGGACAAACCGACGTACCATCCCGCCGGTGTCCACCAGCCACGGCATCGCCAGTCTCGACGCTGCTTACGCGGTCGCCGAGGTAAACACGCGCGTCCGGCTGGAATCTGGCCGTCGAATCGTCGGCCTGAAGGTGGGCCTAACCTCCAAGGCAGTGCAGCAGCAACTGGGCGTGGACCAGCCCGATTTCGGAGTGCTTTTCGACGACATGGAATTTCTCAACGGGCAGGACGTGCCGACCGCCAGGCTGCTGCAGCCGAAGGTCGAGGCCGAGATCGCCTTCGTCGTAGGTCGGGATGTCACTGGCAGCGCCCCGAGCTACTCCGAATTCCTGACTTGCCTGAGCTATGCCCTACCGGCAATCGAGATCGTTGACAGCGCCATTACCGACTGGAAAATCAGTTTGGTCGACACCGTGGCAGACAACGCCTCCTCAGGACTTTACGTGCTGGGCGACCAGCCGGTGCAGATCGGCGCGCTCTCGCTCGGCGCACTCGGCATGCAGATGGACAAGAACGGTCAGCCTGTTTCAACCGGCAGCGGCGCGGCCTGCCTCGGCCATCCGCTGCGGGCCGCCTTCTGGCTGGCCCGCACCATGGCCGCCCGTGGCCAGGGCCTGCGCCAGGGCCAGGTAGTCCTGTCGGGCGCGCTCGGCCCGATGGTCCCTGTGGCCGCCGGCGACCTGGTCCAGGCCTCGGTCGGCGCCCTGGGCAGCGTTTCCTGCCGCTTCATCTGAAAGGCGCGCCATGACTCGCAAGCTCAAGGCTGCCATCATAGGCAGCGGCAACATTGGCACCGACCTGATGATCAAGATCCTGCGGCAGGGCCGCCACGTCGAGATGAGCGCCATGGTCGGCATCGACCCCGCCTCCGACGGCCTGGCGCGCGCCCAGCGCCTGGGCGTAGCCACCACTGCCGAAGGGGTGGAGGGCCTCGCCCGCCTCCCGGAATTCGCCGACATCGACCTAGTGTTCGACGCCACCAGCGCGGCCGCGCATGTGCGCAATGACGCCTTCCTGCGCGGACTGAAGCCCGGCATCCGCATGATCGACCTGACGCCGGCGGCGATCGGGCCGTACTGCATTCCGGTCGTCAACGGCGATGCCCACCTGAAGGCACTTAACGTCAACATGGTCACCTGCGGCGGCCAGGCTACCATCCCGATGGTGGCGGCGGTCAGCCGGGTGGCCCGCGTCGCTTATGCCGAGATCGTAGCCAGCATCTCGAGCAAGAGCGCCGGCCCCGGCACACGTGCCAATATCGACGAGTTCACCGAGACAACTTCGCGCGCGATCGAAAAGCTAGGCGGTGCCAGCAAGGGCAAGGCGATCATCGTGATGAATCCGGCCGAGCCGCCGCTGATCATGCGCGACACCGTGTACACATTGAGCGAGGGCGGCAGCGAAGACGCGATCGCTGCTTCGATCGAAGAGATGGTCCAGGCCGTGTGCAGCTACGTGCCGGGCTACCGCCTGAAGCAGAAGGTGCAGTTCGACCAGGTGCAGGGCCTGAACATCCCCGGCGTCGGCCATGGCCTGGCCGGCCTGAAGACCTCGGTCTTCCTGGAGGTCGAGGGCGCGGCCCACTACCTGCCCGCCTACGCGGGGAACCTGGACATCATGACGAGCGCCGCCCTACAGACCGCCGAGCGCATCGCCTTCCACCTTGAGGCCTGAGGATTTCCATGAACGGCAAGAAAATTTACATCTCCGACGTGACGCTGCGCGATGGCAGTCACGCCATCCGCCACCAGTACAGCGTGGCGCAGGTGGGGCAGATCGCCCACGCGCTGGATGCCGCAGGCGTCGACTCGATCGAGATCGCACATGGCGACGGCTTGCAGGGCGGCAGCTTCAACTACGGCTTCGGCGCCCATACCGACCTCGAATGGATCGAGGCCGTCGCCTCCGTGGTTAAACGGGCGAAGGTGGCTACGCTGTTGCTGCCCGGCATCGGCACCGTGCATGATCTGAAGGCCGCTTATGGCGCCGGCGCCAGGGTGGTACGCGTGGCGACCCATTGCACTGAGGCTGACGTGTCACGTCAGCACATCGAGTACGCCCGCAAGCTCGGGATGGACACGGTTGGCTTCCTAATGATGAGTCACATGACCCCCGCGCAGGATCTCGCGCGACAAGCCAAGCTGATGGAAAGCTACGGCGCTACGTGCATCTACGTGGTGGACTCCGGCGGCGCGCTCGGCATGAACGACGTGCGCGATCGTTTCCGGGCCTTCAAGGAAGTGCTCGACCCGGCCACTCTGACTGGCATGCATGCGCACCACAACCTGAGCCTGGGGGTCGCGAACAGTATCGTGGCGGTAGAGGAAGGCTGCGATCGCGTGGACGCTAGTCTGGCCGGCATGGGAGCTGGCGCCGGTAACGCGCCGCTGGAAGTCTTTATAGCCGCTGCCGACCGCATGGGCTGGAACCACGGCTGCGACGTACGCCAGCTGATGGACGCCGCCGATGACATCGTGCGACCGCTACAGGTCAGACCGGTGCGCGTCGACCGTGAGACCTTGGCTCTTGGCTATGCAGGCGTCTACAGCAGCTTCCTGCTCCACGCCGAGGCGGCGGCGAAGAAATATGGCCTGCCGACCGTCGATATCCTAGTGGAACTGGGCAAGCGCCGCATGGTCGGCGGTCAGGAAGACATGATCGTCGACGTCGCCCTGGACCTGCTGGCCATCCGCGCCGCAGCGCCCTGATGGTGCAGCCGGGCGCGCGGAACTACGGCCCCTCCGGCGTCAGTAGCATCCACCACCTCACCTCTGAAGTCATGAAGGTCGCCCTTTTCGTATCGATTACGTACGTGACCTTACTCGGCAGTGGTGTGTCGGTGGCGGCGAAAAGAATCCCCAGTTTCGATTTCGCCTTCGACGTCGTTGTACTCCCCAAGCCGGGCAACCTCCCCAGAATCGACCTCTAATTAAATAAGTATGCAAACCGCTGCTCCCATCCCTCGCCCGGCTTCTTGGCACGACGACTTGCGGCTCGGCTATGGACCGATCGACCATATCCACGAAGAGTTTGTGGTCTTGGTTGATGCGCTGCTTGCGGCTACCGACGAACGCGTGGCTGTAGCGTTGACTGCTGTACATGTCCATTCGCGTGAACATTTCGCCAGCGAGGAGCAGTGGATGCAGGAGACAGACTTTCCTGCTCGCGATTGCCACGCCGACGAGCATGCCGCCGTACTGCAAAGCATGGAAGTCGTTACTCGCCGAGTGGCCGGTGGCGATTTCGAAGCGGGCCGCCACTTGGCGCGCGCGCTGGCTGACTGGTTTCCCGGCCATGCCGATTACTTGGATTCGGCTCTAGCGCACTGGATGTGCCAGAAGCACCTGGGCGGCAAGCCGGTATTGTTGCGCCGTTCGATTGCCACGCCGGCCGCATGATCGCTCACCTGGAGATGACCAGGGTAGAGAACGAACGCTGCCAGCCGTAGTGCCGCAAAACACCTTTACGCTGGTGGACGAGGGCCCGCTCATATCTTTTCATAATTGGCGGTATCGGCATCACGCCCATTGGAGAGGTCTGTCTTCGTTGACGAACTCAAAGAATTTACAAGGCGTGGCGTATAGCATTCACCGGTGTCTGTCACGGTTCGGACGGCAGTCGACACAGATAGCGCAAAGTGTCGTTTAGCGTCACCACGTCCCCATACTTCGCATCCAGATCGAACAAGCTCTGGACATGCGCCGCCTCTGAGCGGTCACCCACCGCTTCGCGAACGATCATCGGCCGGAACCCTGTCTGGCAGGCATCAACGGCCGTGGCCCGAACGCAACCGCTGGTAGTGCAGCCCGCTATTACCAGGGTATCGATGCCACGGGCAAGCAGGCGGGGAACCAAATCCGTGCCAAAAAAGCACGAGGCGTATTTTTTGACCAGTAAAGAGTCGCTAGGGCCGAATTGCAGGCGTTCATCGATCTGTACGCCGGGGCTTCCCGTCATCAGCGTAGCCGCCCCCTTTTGTTTCAGCGCCCAGATGCCCGCGTCTTTCTGCCCCGGCTCGCTATAAGATACCGTTGAAAAGATAACCGGCACGCCGTTATCGTGTGCAACCTGAAGCATTTGCCGCGTTGCTTCGATCGGCCCATCAAGATCGGCCCCCAACATCATTGTCGGGTCGGTAAAGGCATTAATCATGTCAATCACCAGCAGGGCGGGGCGCTTTCCAAACCCAATGCGCATGCCAAAGCCGCGCTGGCGAAAAAATTCATGTTCTTGTGATGGCGATGGCGTTGCTGAAATGGTCATTGGAGTCCTTAGCAGTTAATCATCCGTTATAAACGCCAGACGCCAGCATCCGGATGAGGTTAGCGCTTGGCTCTCGACACGCGCAGGCAGCAGTTACAACCTCTGGTTTTCTGCCAGGCAGGTCACGGAATCCGGCTTGATCAGCCACGCTGCCCGGGAACTTCGCCCGTCAGGAAAAACAGGCTGGTAACGGCATTAAACTCCTCCGGAACTTCGTACTGGGGCCAATGCGCGGCATCTCCCTGCATAACATAAAAGCGGGCACCCGGAACGCGAGCGGCTGCAGCGCGGGCCGCAACAAGGTCATGAATGGGATTGTCCTGAGTCCACAAAAACAAGGTTTCGCATCCCAGCGACTCCAGCGGGATCAAATACTCATCGTGATGTTGGATTACCGCATTGATCGTTGGCGCCACACGGCGTGTCGCGGCAGCCAGATAGATCTTCAGCCGAAGGTCGATCAGCTCTTCGACCAAAAGATGATGATTGTTGGGATGCATCAGCCACTGCATGCGCGCCGTGACCGTGGCGCGGTTGGGCATCACGTCCACATTGGCTTTGTTCAACGCCATGAAATTCTGCATGTCCTGCTTGCCCTTGGCGGATACCACGGGAATGCCACCGGCGGTGTTGAACATCAGACGCCGGACGCGATTAGGGTATTTCACCGCGAACAGGCCTGACACCCAACCCCCCAAGGATTCGCCCGACAGGTGGGCGGACTCTATATGCAGCACATCCATCAACTCGCGAAGCTGCTCGGCAAATATGGAAGGATTGTATGCGTCGATGCTCTTGTCCGACAGCCCGTGCCCCACATAGTCAAAAGCAATCACATGGAAGGTGCTCGACAGCGCCATCAAGTTTTTCGCATAGGCCTCCAGGTGGCCGTTAAGGCCGTGCTGAAATAAAATTACTTCCGAATTTTGTCGCCCCGCCTCAGCAATTCGAATAGGTCCGTAAGTGGGAGTCACAACGTAGCGGATTTCCGCACCCAGCAAGTCAGTCCAAAGGCTCATGTTGTTGTACTTTCGTCATTGCATTAAATAATTTCTGGCCACCCTCCCACGCGCTTAGTGCCCGTTGAATCGCTGGAGGCTTAGACGATACCTGCGAACGCGGTAGCGGCTTTTTTCTCGCTTCGCGGCTCAGCATCCAGTCCCTGCGCAGTTTGAATCGAATGCGCCATCTGGTTCAGCAGGCCGACCAGATGCAATTTCTCCGCCCGCGACAGGCCGCCCATCAAGCGTTCCAGACGACGCCAGTGAACTGGCAGGTGCTCAGCCAGAAAGGCTTCACCAACCGGCGTCAAAACCGCCAGCAACGACCGCTGATCTGAGACGTTGATCTCGCGCTTGACAAATCCCTGATTGACCAATGAAGAAATGTTGCCCGACAGATTGTTGGGCTTTACCACCAACATGGCCGCCAACGCGCCCATCGTTGTCGGCTGATGGACACGCTGAAGGGTGGTGAGGATGTTGAACTGTAAGGGCGTCAAGCCGATGGCCGCCACCTCATCGGACTGGTCGCGGTCCAACGTCGCAAAAGCCCTGTAGACGGTCAGCAGAACCCACAAGGCTGTTCCGTCGAGATCCTTATGGTGGGCCGTGCTAACCGCGACTTGGTCTGATATACGGGGCAAGGGGATGGCACTCCCGTCCTCTTCATCAGCTGTTTTAGCTCGCTTGCTAGGGTTTGTTGGCATATACATCGATCAAAAAATGTATGTTGAAAAACGGAAATAGTGCATTTTGACATGCTGCCCGATCACTCTGCGCCCCGGTATTCATCCGATCGTTTCAAGGATCAATATAGTGATTGACTGAATATAACAATTAATGTGATAATTTTTTGGACGCGCATGAATTGCGCACGGAATTCGAAATTTATAGCGGAGAAATATGCAAGGCATTCCTTTAGCCAAGGGACAGCGGGTGCTTGGATGCATTCGACTGAAATCGATTGAGCGGCCAATGCTTCGCCCGAATGAATTGCGGAGCGCCTGATGGCTCGCGTACTTGAAGGTCTACGTGTCTTAGAGCTGGGCACCTTCATCACCGGTCCGTGCGCCGCCATGATGCTCGCCGACCTTGGCGCCGAAGTAATCAAGATCGAGCAGCCCGGAACGGGAGACCCGTTCCGCGGCTACCAAGGCTCTTTGTACAGCCCGCACTTCCAGGCCTACAACGCCCGCAAGCGCAGCCTGGCGCTGAACCTGAAATCCCCCGACGCGGCGCAAGTCCTCCAGCGCCTCACTGCCACCGCCGATGTGTTCATCGAGAACTACCGCCCGGGGGTGCTTGACAAGCTGGGTTTCGGATGGCCTGCGCTGCAGGCCATCAACCCGCGCCTGGTCTACTGCTCGGTCACGGGTTTTGGCACCTCGGGCCCCTATGTCGACAGGCCTTGCTATGACACCGTCGCGCAAGGCCTGAGCGGTTACCTGAGCCAAACGCTGGACCCCAAACAGCCGCGCATCGTGGGACCGGCCGTGGCCGATACCGTAAGCGCGATGTATGCCGCCTATGGCATCCTCGGCGCCCTAGTCGAACGCGGCACTACCGGCATCGGTCGCCGTGTGGAAGTTGCGATGCTGGACAGTATGGTCGCGTTCGGTAGTGCTGCCTTCGCAGCCTACTTTGCCGACGGCAAGGTGCCCGGCCCGGCTAGCCGCCCCCGGGGGTCGCAGTCGTATGCGCTGCGTTGCTCGGACGACAAGCTGGTCGCTCTTCACCTGGCTTCGGTCGATAAATTTTTCAAGGCGCTCACCGTAGCCATCGGCCGGCCGGAGCTTGCGGACGATGCGCGCTTTTCCAGCGTCATGGCGCGCCAGGCCAACTACGAGGTGCTGACCGCCGAGCTGCAGGTTTCGTTTGGCACCCGGCCGCTGGCCGAGTGGTCAGCCCGCCTGCTGGCGAACGACATCCCGCATGCGCCGGTCGCCTCCTTGGACGAGGTCTACGCAGACGAGCAGGTTCAGCACAACGGCATTTTTAAAAGCCTTCACCACCCGATGCAGGGGGATGTGATGAATACGCAGCGTCCTGTGCTGTATGACGGCGACCGGGATGCGGGCGCGCTCCCGCCACCCACTTTGGGCGAACACAGCCAGCAGGTGCTGGAAGAACTGGGGTTCGATGTGGCGGCCGTCGCATCGATGCTGCGCGACGGCGTCATCGGATCCAGCACTGCAACCAAGGAGCGGGCATGAAACCCGAAGATCTTTCAACCCGCATTTCGACTTTTGATGCACGGGGCGCGACCATCCGCGGCAAAAGCCTGGTGGACGACCTGATTGGCGAGGTGAATTTTTCGCAGATGATTTACTTGCACATTCTGGGGCGACTGCCTACACCGCAGCAGACCCGGGTGTTGGACGCGGCTCTGGTCACGTTGGTGGACCACGGTGTCATGGCGTCGGTGGGTGCGCGCATGGTGTACATGGCTTCGCCCGATGCGATTCAAAGCGCGATTGCCACCGGCATCCTGAGCATGGGCAGCCAGTTCGGCGGGGTCATGGAGATCATCGGCCGGCACCTTGAACAGATCATCGAAGCCGCTGATGCGGACCGGGTGGCTGCCGACATCGTTGCGCAATACCGGTCCGCGCGCAAAGCTGTGCCGGGCTTCGGCCATCCCCATTTCCGGCCTGAAGACCCCAGGACGGCCAAGCTGCTCCAGGTCGCCGAGCGCGAGGGCCTGTCCGGGCGGTATGTCGCCGCCTTGCAAGCCTTGGCAAAAGCCGTCGACGCCTCATTGGGCAAGCACATCACGATCAACGCCACCTCGGCCATTGCCGCTCTGCTGGGCGAGATCGGCGTGCCCTGGAGCATCATGCGCGGTTTTGCTGCGATCTCCCGGACGCCGGGAATCGTCGGCCATCTGTTCGAAGAGCAGACACAGCCCGCGGCGTATGCGATTGGCATGAAGGCGCAGGAAATGGTTCCTTATGTTGGCGAATTCCCGCCCAAACCCCGGAAAGGCTAACCCGATGAAGCCCCTGCATTTTGTCGACACCACCCTGAGAGATGGCAACACCAGCCTGTGGGCGGGTGCGCTGACCACCGACATGATCATGCCGATCGCGGACCAGCTGGACCGCGCCGGTTACCAGGCGATGGAAATACTGGACGTTGCCTTTTTCAAGAAAATGGTGCGCGATCTCAAGAACGATCCCTGGGACCGCGTGCGGCGGCTGGTCAAGGCGGCGCCGGCCACGCCCCTGCGCGTCATCACGTCGCGGCACCTGACGTTCGAATACTCGCCGCCCGAAATCGACCGGCTGTTCGTCGAGCGGCTGGCCGCCAACGGCGTGCGCCAGGTCAGGATCTCGGACCCGTCCAATACCGCCGCCAACTGGAAGCGGCTGGTGGTCAACGCTCAGGAGGTCGGCCTGGACAGCATTGTCAACCTGATCTATTCCATCGCGCCGATTTACACCGACGATTATTACCGCAAGCTGGCGCGCGAGGCTGCCAGGCTCAGGCCCACGGCGATCTGCATCAAGGACCCGGGGGGACTGCTCAAGCCGGAGCGCACCCGCACGCTAGTGCCGGCCGTGCTGGCCGAGACCGGTGACATTCCGGTCGAGTTCCATACCCATTGCAACACCGGTCTGGGGCCGCTGTGCGTGCTCGAGGCCATGTCTCGCGGGGTATCTATCATCAATACCGCCACGCCGCCCTTGGCCAACGGCTCAGGCAACCCGTCGGTGTTCAATGTGCTGCAGAACGCACGCGAAATGGGCTACGAGCCGTCGGTCAACGAGGACGCCATCCACGTCATCTCCGACCACCTCAGCGCGGAAGCGCGGCGCCATGGCCTGCCGACGGGCGCGCCGCTTGAATACACCGAAGCGCACTATGCGCACCAGGTGCCCGGCGGCATGATCTCCAATTTCCGCCACCAGCTAGCGCAGGCCGGCATGCTCAACCGTCTGCCGGAGGTCATTGAAGAGGTCAAGCAAGTGCGCAAGGACCTGGGCTACCCGATCATGGTGACGCCGTATTCGCAGTTTGTCGGCGTTCAGGCGGTTATCAACGTGATGTTGGGCGAGCGCTACAAGGAAGTGAGCGATCAGATCCTGCAGTTCGCGCTGGGCTTCTGGGGCGCTACAGAGCGCGATGCGATCGACCCCAATGTGCGCGACCGGATTGTTTCCCGCCCACGGGCGCGCGAAGTCGCGGCCTGGGTGCCGCCGCAAACGACTCTGAAGGAGTTTCGAGCCCAGTTCGGCGGCGGCGGCGCCGATGACGACGAAATGCTGCTGCGCTACTTCGCCGGCATCGATGAAACCCAGGCCATGCGCAGCGCGCCTGGCGGCGGCACCGGCATCAACGCCAGCACGTCCCTGAACCGCCTGATCGAGAACTTGGGTAAAAAGAAGAACTTCGGCCATGTCCGGATCGAAAAGAACGGCGAATTCATCCAGTTCGGCCGAATGGCCCCAACGCCTCACTAGCCCATGGCAGCACAGGAGCATTTATGAATCAGCCCAACGAAGCGCTCACCGACCAAGAGATCCATAGGATTTCACAACTGATCGAGAGCTTGGATCGCTCGACGCTGGACTACCTGCAGGTGGATACCGGCGGCGTCAAGGTCACCATCAGCAAAGGCGGGGGAGGCCTGCCGGCGATGGCGAGCCCCGCGGCGTCGGCGCCTGCGGCGTCTTTTGCTGCTGCGCCCACGGCGAGGGCGGCCCCGTTGCCGACCCCGGCACCCCGCATTGCCGCCCCGCCGGCCCAGGCTGGCGCGGCCGACACGTCGGGCACGGTGGTGATCCCGGCGCCGCTGATGGGCCGGTTTTATCCGCGTCCTGAACCCGGTGCCGAGATGTATGTGTCAGTCGGCAGCGAAGTCCAGGAAGACACGGTGGTCGGACTGATCGAGGTGATGAAGCTGTTCAACACGGTTCAGGCCGGTGTGCGCGGCGTGATCACCGAGATCTGCGCGCCCGAAGGCGAATTCCTGGAATACGGATCGCCCCTGTTCCGGGTCCGCCTCCACGATGGCCCGGCCGACGTTCGCAAGGGGAGCTGATCTTGCCGGTGACCCGCGTACTAGTCGCCAACCGGGGCGAGATCGCCTTGCGTGTGCTGCGCGCGTGCCAGCAAATGGGTATCGAAACCGTCCTGGCGACATCGGCGGCGGACCGCGACAGCCTGCCGGCGCGAGAGGCCGATCGGTCGATCTGCATCGGCCCGGCGATCTCGGCCCAAAGCTATCTCAACGTGAACCTCATAGTCGAGGCGGCGCTCGGGTGCGGCGCCGATGCGGTGCACCCCGGCTATGGCTTTCTGTCCGAATCGCCCGAACTTTCGCAGGCCTGCGAGGATGCCGGATTGGTCTTCATCGGGCCGAAGCCGGGCCAGATCAGGGACATGGGCAACAAGATCGAGGCGCGCAAACAAGCCAAAGCGTTTGGGCTGCCGATGCTGCCCGGCTCCGAAAAGGTGCATTCCTACCAGGAGGCATCCGAAGTCGCCGAACGCATCGGGTTTCCGGTCATGCTCAAGGCCGCCGCCGGCGGTGGCGGGCGCGGCATGAAAATCGTCACACGGGCCGAGCAGCTGGAGGGCCTGTTCCGGTCGGCCAGCGCCGAGGCGAAGGCCGCCTTTGGCGATGACAGCCTCTACCTGGAGCGCTATATCGCCAACGCACGCCATGTCGAGGTGCAGGTGCTGGGCGACCGGTTCGGCCATGTAATCCACCTCGGCGAGCGCGACTGCTCGCTGCAGCGGCGCCACCAGAAGCTGGTCGAGGAGTCCCCTGCTCCCAACATCGCCGAGCCCCTGCGCGAAGCCATCCGCCAAGCCGGCGTCACGCTGGCGCGCAGCATTGGCTACGAGAACGCGGGAACGGTCGAGTTCATTTACGACGAAGACGAGAAGAATTTCTATTTCCTGGAGATGAACACCCGCATCCAGGTGGAGCATCCCGTCAGCGAGATGGTCACCGGCATTGACCTGGTGCAGGAGCAAATCCGCGTAGCGCGCGGGGAGCGTTTGCGGTTCCGGCAGGAAGACATCGTTTTTCGCGGCCATGCTGTCGAATGCCGTATCAACGCAGAAGTGCCGCATGAAAACTTCCGGCCCAGCCCAGGGCGCATCACCCAATGGCTGCCCCCGCAGGGACCCAACATCCGGGTCGATAGTCATTGCTATTCAGGCTACGCAGTGCCTCCCTATTACGACTCCATGATCGGCAAGCTGATCGTGTACGGCGCGGACCGTACCGAAGCCCTGGACCGGATGGGCCATGCCCTGGCGCGGTTCAAGGTCGCCGGGATCGGAACCACGCTGGCTTTTTTGGAAGGCGTGATGGCCCATCCCGACTTCCGCGCCGGCCGGGTCAGTACCAGCCTGGTCGGCCGGATGCTCGACGAGAGCGCTTCCCGCGTCGCAGCGGGCAGCCCTTTAGGCGAGTAAGTGCTCAAACAAATAACCGTTTTTTTTGTTCCTACAGGAGATAAGCATGAAAGTTATGAAATCCCGTCGTCTCGTTGCCATGCTCATGGCCGGACTGCTGTCCGGCATCGGCAGCGCAGCCGTCCAGGCCCAGGAAATCACGTTGCGGGCCATTAGCGCCTGGCCTGACAACAATTATTTTTCGGCGAATTTTGAAAAGTTCGTCGCCAAGGTCAACGCCGAAGGCAAGGGGCTGGTGCAAATCAACTATCTTGGAGGCGGTGCGAAAGTCATGCCTCCGTTCGAAGTGGCCAATGCGGTGAAAAACGGCGTGACCGACATGGGCAACGTGGCGGGCGGTTTCTACACCACTTCCCTGCCAGAAAGCGATGCCTTGTCGCTCAACACCCGGACGGCGCAGGAACTGCGCAAGAACGGCGCGCATGAGTACATCAATAAAATATGGAACGAAAAACTCAACGTTCAGTACCTGGGCCGTTCAGTCGATGGCTTGCCTATCAATATTTTCCTGCGCAAGCCCATCACCAAGCCTGACCTGACGGGCCTGCGCATGCGCGTTATTCCGTTGTACCGCCCGTTCCTGGAGTCGCTCAATGCCCAGTCGCTTTTGCAAATACCGCCCGGCGAGGTGTACACAGCGCTGGAGCGCGGCCTGCTCGACGGGTATGGCTGGCCGGTGATCGGCTTGTTCGACGTCGGGATTGAAAAGCAGACCAAGTACCGCGTCGATCCCGGTTTTTATTCTGTCGAAGTCGGCGTGCTGGTCAACCTCAACACCTGGAAGAAGATGAGCGATGCCCAGCGCGCGTTCCTGGACAAGATGGCGATCTGGATGGAGGACCTCAATCTGGCCAATCCCAAGCTGATCGAGGAAGAGAAAAAACGCCATGCCGCTGCCGGCATCGAGACCATCGCCTTTACCGGCAAAGAGGCGCAGGACTACCTGATCAAGGCGAATGAATCGGTGTGGGCAGCCGTCAACAAGCGCAGTCCCGAAACGGGTCCCAAGCTCCGTGCGCTGCTGACCAAGTAAAACCGGTCAACACGCTCATGCGTCGGCTCAACCACTATTTCGGTCTGGTCCTGGAAGCGGTGGCGCTTCTGGGATGCTTGCTGCTTTTCGCCATGATGCTCATGATTTGCGGCGATGTCATGCTTCGGTTCGCGCGCTGGGGGTCGCTGCCCTGGGCTAATGAAATCAGCGAGTACAGCCTGTATGCCGCCACTTTTCTGGCCGCGCCGCTGCTGTTGCGCATGGGCAAGCATGTCCGGCTTGACCTGCTCCTGCGGGCGCTGCCGCCCCGCCTGGGCTGGATGATGGAGTGGCTGGTCGACCTGGTCGGCCTTGGGGTATGCGCCACGCTGACCCTGGCCAGCCTGCGGATCCTACTGGCCAGCCATGCCAGTGGAAGCATTGTCCTCAAGACCCTTTCTTTCCCCGAGTGGTGGCTGCTGGCACCAATTCCCGTCACTTTCTTTTTGCTGGCGATCGAGTTCATTTTTCGAATGTACCGCCTGACGATAGGCCCGCGCCAGCTGCGGGATGAAGCCATTTCGGCAGCCTGAACATCAACCTTGGAACCGCGTGACTAGCAGGAACACTCTATGAACTGGCTCGAATCTCTAATGCTACTCATGGGGGGCGTGACCGTACTGCTGCTGCTGGGCCTCCCCGTCGCCATTGCCTTTTTGGCCTTGAACATCTTCGGGGCTCTTCTATTCATGGGCGGCACGGCCGGACTGGACCAGATTGCCCGCAACACCATGATCTCGGTGTCGTCGTTTTCACTCACACCGATTCCGCTTTTTGTGCTGATGGGCGAGGTGCTGTTCCAGTCGGGCCTGGCTTTCAAAGTGATCGAGGGCATTGAACGGCTGATCTTGCGCGTGCCGGGCCGGCTGGCCGTCGTCGCGGTGGTGGCCGGGACGGTGTTTTCCGCCATTTCGGGCTCGACGATTGCCACCACCGCCATGCTTGGAAGCGCAATGACCCCGACCATGCTGGCGCGCCGCTACCACCCAAGCATGGCCATGGGGCCCATCATTGCGATCGGCGGGGTCGATATGCTGATTCCGCCATCCGGATTGACCGTCCTGCTGGGCAGCCTAGCGGGCATTTCCATCAGCGGGCTGTTGATCGCTGGGATTGTTCCGGGCATTTTGCTGGCGGTTATCTTCGTGGGCTACATCGTGGTCCGGGTGCGCATGAATCCCTTGCTGGCGCCGGCCGATCATGATGTTGCGCTGCGCGGCTGGGAGCGTTACCGCATGCTTTTCGTCTATGTCCTGCCGCTGATTTCCATCTTCGCGGTGGTCGTCGGCTCGATGTCCGGCGGCATTGCCACGCCGACCGAATCAGCCGCCCTGGGGGCGCTGGCCACGATCATCTTTGCGCTGCTTTATCGGGCCTTGTCCTGGAAGATCCTGATCTCGTCCTTCAAGTCCACGCTAGCCGTCTCGGGCATGGTGCTTTTCATCATTGTGGGCGCAACCGGCTTCGCGCAACTGCTGGGGTTCTCCGGCGCAAGCGACGGGCTGCTCAAGATCATCGTCAATCAGGGGTTCAGTCCCTTCACTATTCTGGTGGCCATGCTGGTCATCCTGCTGGTGCTGGGCAGTTTTGTAGACCAGGTCAGCATGATGCTGCTGACACTGCCGTTTTTCATGCCCCTGGTGATCGGCATGAAGATCGATCCGATCTGGTTTGGCGTGCTGTTTCTTTTCACGATGCAGATCGGTTTGCTGCATCCGCCATTCGGCCTGCTGGCGATCACGATGAAATCCGTGGTGCCCCGACACATCACGATGTGGCAGGTCTATATGGCCGCCATTCCTTACGTCGTCATCGTCTTTCTCATGATGGTGGCCATTCTGTTTTTCCCGGCCATCGTGACATGGCTGCCCAACCTGATCGAATGACCATGTCTTTAAAAGAAGACCGAGCCATGCGCCAGCCCACTCATATCACTGTCATCGGCGCCGGCTTCATGGGTTGCGTCATTGCAACCATCTATGCGCGCCATGGCTTTGACGTCGTGCTGCATGACGCGGTGCCGGGAATGCTCGGCAGTTTTGCCGAGCGCGCCATGCCGATCGCGCACAGTCTGGGCACGCCCGAACTCTCGCCGGAGGACATGGTCGGCAGGGTCCGGCTGGTGGACACGCTGGAGGCGGCGGTTGCACAGGCCGAGCTGGTGCACGAGGTGATTCAGGAAAATCTTGTTCTGAAGCAGGACTTGTTTAAAAAGCTCGACCAGCTGTGCCCGCCCGGCGTGGTCCTTGCGTCCAACACCTCGTCCTTCCTGCTCTCGCACCTGTGCCGCGATGTGGTTCGCAAGGAGCGGGTGGTGGGTATTCACTACATCACGCCCGCACATATTGTCCAGGCGGTGGAAATCATCGTGGCCGACTTCACGCCGCCGGAACTGATCGGTTGGGCACGCGCGTTTGTCTCCCGGATCGACCATGTGCCGGTCGTGTGCAGCGAAAAACCCGGCTTTCTCATCAACCGGATGCAGTTCGCGCTCATGGCCGAGATTCACCGCATCGTGGACGAGGGGCTTGCCAGTGCCGAGGACGTGGACAACGCCATCCGGCTGAGCCTGGGGCCGCGCTGGGCGCTCTGGGGCGGGCTGGCCTGCGAGGATTTGGTGGCGAGCAAACAGACAGCTGTGGCAATGCTGGAGTACATGCATGCGCAGACCAGGCAGCCCCAGTACGAAACAACCGCCACCTTGCGCCGGCTGGTAAGCGAGAAAAAGCTGGGCGCCGCGACAGGGCAGGGCTGGTTCGAATGGAGGCGCTCTAATGCGGAACTGGTGATGGAACGTGATCGCCAGCTGGCCGAAATGCTGGCCTGGTTGGCGGCGCGCAAACCGATGGCGCATCTGCAGGGACTGGAGTAGCGACCATGCCCTGCCCACTCTGGCAAAAGGTCGCCTTCTGATGAGCCGCCTGGTTTTTGTCACCGGCGGATGCGGTGTCAACGGGAGCTGGGTGGTGCGGGACCTGTTAGAGCGCGGCTGCGAAGTGACCTCCTTCGATCTCGTCACGGACCATTCACTGATGCCAGATCTGAAAGGGCAGTTCGAAAGCCTGGTAGGCGACATCCGCGACGGCGCCCTTGTCTCGCGCTTGGTCTATGCCCGCAAGCCTCGGTGCATTGTCCATCTGGCGGCCGTGGTGGGGTATCCTCAAGGCCGACCAGACCCCAAGCTGGTCTACGACGTTAACCTAGGCGGTACTCTAAACGTGCTTGAAGCCGCTGTGGTAGGCGGCGTGCCGCGTGTGGTGTTCACCAGTTCTAAAAGCGCCTACGGCGTGGTGACGGGCAGGCACGCGCGCCCCTTGTACGAGCCGGTCCGCGAGGACCATGTGGGGTTGCCGCCACCGCCTTCTTTCCTGTCCCTCTACGGCCATGCCAAGGTCGCGGCCGAGGGCCTGGGTTTCAATTACCAGAACTCCTTTGGCATCGATTTTTTTGCACTGCGTTTTGCCACCATCTGTGCGCCGGGCAAACTTGCGCGTCATGGACCAATGTCGATTCACAGTCGGCTGATCGAAAACGCTATGCTTGGTCAGCCCACGGTGATATCGCATGGCGGTGACGAGCGCGATGACATCGTCTACGTCCACGACGTAGCGCAAGCCATCGGTCTGGCCACCGTCTGCGGACTGCACGGCGCGTCGGTTTTCAACATCGCCCAGGGAAAGCCTTTTGGCCTGCACGACATGGCCAGCGCGATCAAAACCTGTTATGCCGATGCTGTGATCAACATTGGACCAGGCTTCGACTTCATGAACGTTGGCTTTGACGCTTACAACGTGCTCGACATTTCAAAAGCGCGTGAACAGTTGGGCTATGAGCCTGCCTACGTATTGACTGATATGGTTAGGCACTATGCTGAAACACTAGAAAGGTTTGGCATCGTGCCGCTGTTGAGTCCTTGAGCGACATTTTCTTGACCCGCAAGAGCGTACATTGCCTGCCATGTTCCTTTCCTTAACGGGAGAAAGAGGAAAACGGAAATAGGGCACCGCTGCTTGTTGAGGGATTTAGAATTTTGTCGCAATAAGGCAGTCAGGTTGAAAGGAGTTGCGTTATGGCCCGGTAATCAAGGCTCCAAGCTGTAGAACTGATTGGCTGTAGACGCGGCTTCGCCCAGCACTGTTTGGGTGGCCCGCTTGATGGCCCAGTGGTTCTGGCGGGCAATGTTGTAGAGGTACTTACTTTGACGCAGCAGGATATCAACGCAAGAGGCAGTCTTGATGCTTTTAATTGCAGCCGTGTTGGCTGCGTCCTATCTTCTGTGATCGTCGCAGGCACATCATGCAGGTTGATGGTGCGCACCAGAAAGAGGCGGGGCTCAGCCAGATCCCACTTGCAGTGAGATTGAAGTTCATCGGGTCACCCATGCGATTAACAGCCCGATAACGCCTGGCAGGCAGTGCAATTTCAGCGACAACAAGGATCGCGCTACGAGACTGCCTTCCAGATTCTGCACAAGCTCCGCGCTGGTCGGGTGCGCCCGGAACGTGACTCGATTGGCCCTCAGTATCCAGTCGAAGTGGATAAGACACTTGTCGAGGGACGCACCAAGGGCGATGGGCGCGGGATCCATCAAAAGCGGTAGTTGTTGGAGCCGTCGCGGTTCGTCCTCGGGCGCTTGACGCCGACGGCAAGAAGCGCAGAGAAGCCCCGTACGCTTTGAGATTGCGCCTGCGCCTTGCACCAAACCGCAGCGCTAAGACGCGCACGGGGTTTGGGCAGGAAAACGTGGCGAAAGGAAATACGTGATTTACCAGCTTCCAAAGAGATAGCATTTGGCTGGACTGGAGGACTTGGTAAGCAGGCTTAATCGAGCTTGAGGTTAACATTCTTGGTGTGAGTGAACTCCAGCAGTTCGGCGAAACATTCCTCGCGACCAATGCCGGATTGTTTTATGCCGCCGAAGGGCGCGCCCATAAAGTGCTGGCTGGCGTTGTTGATCCACACATAGCCGGTCTGGATGCGTTTGGCGGCGCGGTGCGCCGTGTTCAGATTCTGCGTCCAGATCGAACCAGTCAGGCCCAAGTCCAGACCATTGACCTGCTCCCACAATGTATCTTCATCGCGCCACTTAAAGACCGACATGATGGGGCCGAACACCTCTTCCCTGGCCAGGCGCATGTGCGGCTGCATGTCTGCAAACACCGTGGCCTCGTAGAAAAAGCCGTCTTTGAGCGCCGGGTCATCCGGCTGTTTGCCACCGCACACCAGACGGCCACCATCTTCCAGCCCGGCAGCCACATAGCCCTTGACCTTTTCGAGCTGCGCGCGGCTGACGAGCGAGCCCATGGTCGTTTTCGGATCAGTCGGAATGCCGGGCTTGTGACGCTCTGGCAGCACCTTGACGACCTTCTCAAGCACCTGGTCGTGAATGGATTCGTGCAGAAAGACGCGACTGGTCGAGCCGCAACTCTGGCCGGACCAGGTGAAGTTCATGCCGGCGATGATGCCGTTGACCAGCTTGTCCAGATCGGCGTCAGGGTAGGCGATCAGCGCGTTTTTGCCACCCAGTTCCAGTAGCACTGGTTTGAGGTTGTCAGACGCGGTCTTCATGACGGCCTTGCCGGTCGGCACGCCACCTATCAGGGTGATCTTGGCTACCCGTGGATTGCGGCCCATAGCGTCGCCGCATTCGCGGCCACCGCAGAGGAAGTTGGCCACACCGGGCGGAAAGATGTCGCCGATCAGCTCGGCCAGTCGCAGGATAGACAGCGGTGCCTGATCGGGCGACTTCATCACGACGGTATTGCCAGCGGCGAGCGGCGCCGCCATTTTGGCCGCTGTGAACATGAAGGGGTGGTTGTAGGCAACGATGCGGGCGATCACGCCCAGCGGCTCCTGCAGCGTGTAGTTGAAGTTTCCGTCACCCATCGGAATCGTTTCGCCCTTGATCTCGGTGGCCAGGCCCGCGAAGTAGTCCAGGCAGTCCGCAGCAAAGCCGGCATCCATGGCAAGCGCAGACACCGGGTTGCCGTTGTTGAGCGAATCGAGCTGGGCAAGAGGCATGGCATGCTCGCGCAACACGGCGGCAGCCTTGCGCAGGTAGCGTCCCCGCTCAACGGGAGGCGTGGCGGCCCAGGCCGGAAAGGCCGCGTACGCGGCGCGAACCGCCTCGTCCACATCGGCCGCATCGGCGACGGGGGCTGTGGTGATGGCTTCGTTGTAGGTCGGGTTGATGGTCTCGAGATAGACGCCGGCCTTGGGCGCGTGCCAGGCGCCACCGTAATACAGGCCGCGTTGCGTCGGCAGGATACCGGCAGGGATGTCTTTGGCGCGCATGTTAGGGAACTCCTAATATAAAAAAGTCCGGTCGAGGGCAATTTTCCGCCGGTACGCCCCAAGGATAATAAGCTCCCCCTCGGGAGGCCGCAGTACGCGAAGAAGCGTGGGAGCCCTGTTTCTAGTCCTCCGAGCGGGTCAGGCCGACAGTCATGGCGGGGCTGTAGCCGGTCTGCACCACCACATCAATCACGATGGTGGCACCATTTTTGACTGCCGCAATGGCCTCAATCAACACCTGCTCAAGTTCCGCTGCGTCTTCAATCTGTTGATACATCAAGCAAACTGAGCCAGTGTTCACGTTGAAGAGTGAGCCACTT
>JAZKIC010000039.1:0-12862 GCA_040385065.1 Pseudomonadota bacterium | reverse complement strand
TGGTCTCGGTGAAGATGGTCGAGACGATGCGCTGGCCGAAGGCGCTGTAGAGCGCCTCGTCGATGCTGGCGGCCGAGATGTTCAGGCGAGCCGCCGTGTCGCGGTCGATGTCGACATAGACCGCTGCGCCGCTGGCGCTGGCGTCGGTCACCGCGTTGCGGACCTGGCTCACGCCCTGCAGCTGTTCGGTCAGCCGCGTGGCCCACTGGGTCACCGTCGCGGTGTCCGACGATTCGAGCGAAAGCCGGTACTGCGTCGGCCCGGATTCCGCGTCGATGGTGAGGTCCTGTACGGGCTGCAAGTACAGCGTGATGCCCGCCACCCGCTGCGCCCGCTGCCGCAACCTGTCCATGGTGGCGGCAAGGTCGCCGCGTGAGCTTTTCAGGTTGATAAGAAGACGGCCCGTGTGCAGCATGGTGTTGTTGGCTGCATCCACGCCGACGAAACTGCTGAGCGTGCTGACGTCCGGGTCTTCCATCAGCAAGCGCGCCACCTGCTGCTGCAGCTCGGCCATGCGGATGTAAGAAACCGACTGGCTGGCCTCGACGCGGGCCTGCAGCTGTCCGGTGTTCTGCGTCGGAAACAGACCCTTGGGAATCCAGAGGTAGAGCAATACGGTGAGCAACAGTGTCACGACTGCCACCACCAAAGTCGCGCCTTGCCGCAGCAAGACCCAGCTCAGGGCGCCGTCGTAGCGGTCGATCACGCCATCGAAGAAACGCTGCAGCCGGCCGCTTGAGCCGGGTGCTTTCTCTTTGTGAGGCTTGAGCCAGCGGGCCGACATCATGGGCACCAGGGTGAGGGAAACGACTGCTGAAATGAGGATGGTGATGGCGAGCGTCACTGCGAATTCGCGGAACAGCCTGCCCACCACATCACCCATGAACAGCAACGGAATCAGCACCGCGATGAGCGAGACCGTCAGGGAAATGATGGTAAAGCCAATCTCCGTGGCGCCGCGCAAGGCCGCCTGCATGGGGGCCATGCCTTCCTCGATATAGCGCGAGATGTTCTCGATCATGACGATGGCGTCGTCGACGACGAAGCCGGTTGCAATGACGAGCGCCATCAGGCTGAGGTTGTTCAGGCTATAGCCCAGCAGGTACATGGCGCCGCAGGTACCGATGAGGGAGATCGGCACCGAAAGGCTGGCGATGACCGTTGCGCGAACGCTGTGCAGGAAAGCGAAGATCACCAGCACGACCATGACGACCGCCAGCAGCAGCTCGATCTGAACGTGATGCACCGAGGCGCGGATGCCCGTGGTGCGGTCGCTCAGCACGTCCACGCGTAGCGAAGCCGGCAGCCCCTCGGTGAGTTCCGGCAGGCGCTGCTGGATGGCGTCAACCGTCGCGATCACGTTGGCGCCAGGTTGCCGCTGCACGTTCAGGATGATGGCCGGCTTGAGTTCACCACCGGAAGCCGACCACGCGCCCAGTTTGACGTTTTCGGCGCTGTCGACCACTTGCGCCACGCTGCCCAGCCGTATGGGAGCGCCGTTGCGGTAGGCGACGATCACATTGCGGTAGTCCTCCACCGCCAGCAGCTGGTCGTTGGAGTTGATGGCGTAGGCGCGCGTTGGCCCGTCGATGCTGCCTTTGGCCCCGTTGGCGTTGGCGGCGGTAATGGCCGTGCGGACGTTGTCGAGCGTAAGGTTTTGCGACGCCAATGCGCGCGTGTCGGCCTGGATGCGCACGGCGGGCCGCTGGCCTCCCGATAGCGTGACCAAGCCGACGCCACTGACCTGGCTGATCTTGAGGGCCAGCCGCGTGTTGACGATGTTCTGCACCTCGGTCAGCGGCAGCGTGTCGGAGGTGATGGCCAGCGTCAGCACGGGTGCGTCGGCGGGATTGACCTTGGCGTAAACGGGCGGCGCGGGCAGATCGGCCGGCAGCAGGGAGCCACCTGCGTTGATGGCTGCCTGAACCTGCTGCTCGGCGACGTCCAGCGCGAGGCCGAGTCCAAACTGCAGCGTGACCAGCGACACACCCGCAGCGCTGGTAGAACTCATGCGGGACAGGCCGGGCATCTGGCCGAACTGGCGCTCCAGTGGCGCGGTGACCGTTTGCGCCATGACGTCGGGGCTGGCGCCGGGGTAGAGCGTCTGCACCTGGATGGTCGGGTAATCAACCTGCGGCAGCGCAGATAGCGGCAAAAAGCGAAGACCGACGAGGCCCGCCAGCACGATGGCGACCATCAGCAGCGAGGTGGCTACCGGCCGAAGGATGAAGGGGCGCGACGGACTCATGCGCAGACCCTGCTCACGGCTGGGGACGGCTGGCTGAGCGTGCGGGGCGCGGCGAGCCCGAAGCTTCGCTGTCGGTGCCGGCGGCTGCGTCGCTGGCAGCGCGGCGGCGGCGTTCGCCATTGCCCCACGGCCTTTCGCCGCCTGCGGCAGGGCCGCCGGCCGCGTCGCTGGCTGCCCGCTGGCGGCGTTCACTGCTTGGCCGTTCAGTCTGTTCAGCGCTTGCGGGCAATGGCTCGCCTGTTGCGTCGCTGGCCGCGCGGCGACGGCGTTCGCCGTTCATGCCGGGCCGGTCCTGCGGGCCGGATGCGGCGCCGCGCGGTCCGCGGGCACCACCGGCGCCTGAACCATCCCCAAGCGAGACGCGCGAGCCGTCTTTCAGGCGATCAGCCCCCTCGGTGATGACGCGTTCCCCGGCTTGCAGGCCCGAAGTGATCTGCATCTTGTCGACGCTGGCCTGGCCGCGCGTTACAGGACGCACGGAGACCGTGCGGTCATCGTTGAGCACGAACACGTAATCGCCGGTAGGGCCGGTGCGCACGGCAGCCACCGGCACGAGCACGGCGTTTTCGATGGTGCGCAACTGCAGCCGCACATTCACGAACTGGCTCGGGAATATCTGCAGCTGTGCGTTGGCAAAGCGCGCCTTGGCGCGAACGGTGCCGGTCTGG
The DNA here is from genome assembly GCA_040385065.1 of Pseudomonadota bacterium. Lineage (GTDB taxonomy): Bacteria > Pseudomonadota > Gammaproteobacteria > Burkholderiales > Burkholderiaceae_C > Polaromonas. Next base: position 9,946 of record JAZKIC010000039.1, on the reverse strand, counting down.
GTGTCGACCTGGTTGTCGAGCGAGGCGAAACTGCCGGTATCGAGCACGGTGCTGCGGGTGCGGTCCAGCGCCTGTACGGGCATGGCGGCGGTGTTCTGTTGCAGGGCGGCGGCGCGGTCCTGGGGCACCGCAAACTCCACGTCGATGGGCGAAATTTGCGTCAGCAGGGCGACGCCATTGGTGTCGCTGGTGCCGACCACGTTGCCGACGTCCACCGTGCGCAGGCCGACGCGGCCAGAGATCGGCGCCGTGATGCGGGTGTAGCTCAGGTTGAGCCGGGCCGCGCCCTCGTTGCCCTTGGAAATCACCACCGCCGCTTCAAGCTGCTTGACCAGCGCGGTTTGCGTGTCGACCTCCTGGCGGGCGATGGAGTCCTGCTCGAGGAGGGTGCGAAAACGTTGCAAGGTGACGCGCGCGGCTTCGAGCTGCGCCTCGTCGCGCATGCGCTGGCCGACGGCCTGCTGCAGCGTCATTTCGAATTGGCGGGGGTCGATGACGGCCAGCAGGTCGCCCTTGCGCACGGTCTGGCCTTCCTTGAACAGCACTTGCTGCAGGACGCCATTGACCTGTGGCCGCACGCGAACCGTGGCCTGGGGTACGGCTGTGCCGAGCGCTTCGAGTACCACCGGGATGCTGGTTTTTTCAGCGGTGGCAACGCCTACGGTTGTCGCTGCGCCGCGTCCGCCGCCTCCCCCGCCGCCGCCTCCGGGACCACGAGGTCCGGCGCCACCTGCACCGCCGCCAGCAGGACCGCCGCCAGCCCCAGGCCCCGCTGCCGTTGCGACGGCGTCGGGTCGGGTCAGCTTCCAGGCGAGCCAGCCGAGGCCGGCCACCAGCACCAGTGCCACCAGGGTGCCGATCAGCATGGTCCTGCGGCTCGGGGGAGTGCGCAAAGTGGGGCGCGTCGTGGCGGGAGCCGCCTTGATTTCAGAATCCATCAACCTGTCCTTCTTGCCTCTTCATGAACCAGTGCCTGTGGCTTCCTGGTCCCTGCGGGTGTGTGGGTTGCTGCCCGGGAGATACCGGTTTGCCAGTCGCTGTAGCTCAATAAATTATCACGCGGCCCCGATGTCTGCCTGGCGCGCACGCCTTGCGCGGCGGTAAACCTGCGGTAAAGAAAATCATCTGTACGCGCCTGTTCGGGGTGCGGCATGGCTGCACTGCCCGATCTTCGTCCACGTTGAGTGGGCCATGAACGCTCCAGCTTCCCTAAAATCTGTAGTCTTTTGCTGCCAATGCCGAGGCCTTCTTGAAACCTGCTTCTTCTCTCCGGGTGCTGCGCGCCGACTACGCCAATCCCTCGCACGCGAAGGTACTGATCGATTTGCTGGATGCCTATGCCCGCGACCCGGCCGGAGGCGGCGAGCCCCTCAGTGACTTCGCACGCGCCAATCTGATCGCGTCACTGGCGGTCCGGCCCCAGGCGTTCAGTGTGTTGGCCTTCGATGGCGAGACTCCGGTAGGGCTGGTCAACTGCATCGAAGGGTTCTCGACCTTCGCTTGCAAGCCTCTGGTGAATGTGCATGACGTCGTCGTGCTGGCCAGCCACCGCGGCCAGCATATCGGCGAGCAGATGCTCGCCCTGGTGGACCAGATCTCCCGTGAGCGGGGGGCCTGCAAGCTGACGCTCGAAGTACTCGACGGAAACCGCAGCGCCGTGCGGCTGTATGAACGCATTGGCTTCGAGGCGTATCAGCTGGACCCCGCCATGGGCGAAGCGCGGTTCTTTCAGAAGTGGCTGGCTTGAGCCAGCACTAAGCCGGCCCCAAGACGGCACAGAGCCGGGGCGCCGGTTTGTCAGGCCGCAGCCTGCAGCCCGTTGTCGAAGTGGGCGCGCATGCGCTCGGCGCTTTGCCGCGGATCACGCGCCAGCAGTGCCTCAAGAATGGCGGCATGCTCGGCCAGTGACTCCTGCACGCGGCCGGTCTTGAGCAGGGAGTTGTGCCGGTTGAGTTTCATGACCTTGCGCAGGTCGGTCACCATCTGGTCGCGCCAGCGGTTGTCGGCGATTTCGAGCAGGCGCATGTGAAAAGCTTCGTTCAGTTCGAAAAAGCGCTCGCGGTTCCCGGCGGACTTCTCCAGTTGGGCGTGCAAGGTTTTCAGGTCCCGCAACTGGGCATCGCTGGCCTGCGCCGCCACCACGGCAGCGGCGTCGCTCTCGAGCAGGGCCAGCAGGTGGTACACGTCTTTCAGGTCGCGCTCGGAGACTTCCGTGACGTAGGCGCCACGCCGCACCTTCATCGTCACCAGCCCCTCGGTGGCAAGCACCTTGAGCGCTTCGCGTAGTGGCGTGCGACTGATGCCGTATTCCTCGGCCAGCTTGAGCTCGTCGATCCAGCTGCCTGGTTGAAGCTCGTGGTTGAAGATGCGCTGCCGCAGCAGCTCAGCCACTTCTTCGTACAAGGCGCGGGGGGTGAGGGACACGGCAGCCATGAGTCTCCAGCAACTAGGGGCGTCGAGGCCGGCGGTTCGGCGCTTGCGATGTGGGCAGTGAATTCTGCATAAATAATTATAAATCATGTTAGACTTCAGGCCTTCAGCACCCGGCTACTCCCGTTGTTTTGTGGGGATGCCGTTCACCACACGCCATCTGAACGCCATGAGTCAAACCCCGCCATCCGCTCCCGTTTTTCCTCAACCCGGCCTGGACGCCTGGGAGAAGGCAGCGGCAAAGTCCGCCCCCGGGGGCGACCTGGACAAACTGCAATGGCACACGCCGGACGGCATCAGCGTCAAGCCGCTCTATACGGCAGCCGACATCAAGGACCTGCCGTATACCGACACCTTGCCGGGCTTTGCGCCCTTCATCCGCGGCCCGCAAGCCACGATGTACGCGGTGCGTCCGTGGACCATCCGCCAGTACGCGGGCTTCTCGACCGCTGAAGAGTCCAACGCTTTCTATCGCAAGGCACTGGCGGCGGGCGGGCAGGGCGTTTCGGTCGCCTTCGATCTCGCCACGCACCGCGGCTATGACTCCGACCACCCACGCGTGACCGGCGACGTCGGCAAGGCTGGCGTCGCGATCGACAGCGTCGAGGACATGAAGATCCTCTTCGACCAGATACCCCTCGACAAAGTCAGCGTGTCCATGACCATGAACGGCGCCGTGCTGCCCGTCCTGGCAGGCTACGTCGTGGCGGCCGAAGAGCAGGGCGTGGGCCAGGAGCAACTGAGTGGAACCATTCAGAACGACATCCTGAAAGAGTTCATGGTGCGCAACACCTATATCTACCCGCCGGCCCCGTCGATGCGCATCATCGGCGACATCATCGAATACACCGCCGAGAAGATGCCGAAGTTCAACTCGATCAGCATCTCGGGCTACCACATGCAGGAAGCCGGCGCCAACCAGGCGCTTGAGTTGGCCTTCACGCTGGCCGACGGCAAGGAGTACGTGAAGACCGCCATCGCCAAGGGCCTGGACGTCGACGGCTTCGCCGGTCGGCTGTCGTTTTTCTGGGCGATCGGCATGAACTTCTACCTCGAAGTCGCCAAGATGCGCGCCGCCCGGCTGTTGTGGTGCCGGATCATGCAGGGCTTCAACGCCAAAAGCCCCAAGAGCCTCATGCTACGCACGCATTGCCAGACCAGTGGCTGGAGCCTGACCGAGCAGGACCCCTACAACAACGTGGTGCGTACCACCATCGAAGCCATGGCGGCGGTGTTCGGCGGCACGCAGAGCCTGCACACCAACTCTTTCGATGAAGCCATTGCACTACCGACCGAATTCAGCTCCCGCATCGCGCGCAACACCCAGCTCATCATCCAGGAAGAAACGCACATTCCCCACGTGATCGACCCCTGGGCCGGCAGCTACATGATGGAAAAGCTCACGCAGGACATGGCCGATGCGGCCTGGGCCATCATCGAGGAAGTCGAGGCCATGGGCGGCATGACCAAGGCCGTGGACAGCGGCTGGGCCAAGCTCAAGATCGAAGCCGCAGCGGCCGAGAAACAAGCGCGCATCGACAGCGGCACCGACGTCATCGTAGGCGTCAACAAGTACAAGCTCAAGACAGAAGACGCGATCGAGTCACGCGACATCGACAACGTGGCCGTACGGGAAGGCCAGGTCTCGCGCCTGAAAACCATCAAAGCCAAGCGCGACAGCGCTGCCGTTCAACAAGCGCTCGACGCCCTCACAGCGGCGGCTGAGAACAACACCGGCAACCTGCTCGATTTGACGATCCAGGCCATGCGCCTGCGAGCTACCGTGGGAGAAGTCAGCGATGCCCTCGAAAAAATCTACGGCCGCCACCGCGCCGACACGCAAAAGGTGACGGGGGTGTACGCCGCCGCCTACGACTCGGCCGAAGGCTGGGAAGCGCTGAAGTCGGAAATCAACGCTTTCGCAGAAGCCGAAGGCCGCCGCCCCCGCGTGATGATTTCCAAGCTCGGCCAGGACGGCCACGACCGCGGCGCCAAGGTGGTCGCCACTGCCTTTGCCGACCTCGGCTTCGACGTCGACATGGGCCCGCTATTCCAGACCCCTGAAGAATGCGCTCGCCAGGCGATTGAAAATGACGTGCACGCCGTGGGCGTTTCGACCCTCGCGGCTGGCCACAAGACGCTGGTCCCGGCCATCATCGCCGAGCTGAAAAAGCAGGGCGCCGACGACATCATCGTCTTCGTAGGAGGCGTCATTCCCCGGCAGGACTACGAGATGCTCTACGAAGCTGGTGTGAAGGGCATCTACGGCCCGGGTACCCCTATCCCCGCGAGCGCCAAGGACGTGCTGGAGCAGATTCGCGCTGCGCTTGCGAAGTAGGGTTTGCGGTGTCTGGTTCTGGTTCGCGCCTGTGCTTCCAAGACGTGAAGCCAGAGCACTTCGAGGAAATGGTCGCGTTGCGCACACAGGAGCCATGCGGTCCAGCCTGGAGCGCATCGGCCGGAATGAAGTGCTTATCCCTTTATTCGCCTGGTAGATCGTGAAGCCCTTCTTCGTTTACGTCCTTCGCTGCTCCGACGGCTCGTACTACACGGGTCATACGGACGACATCGCGGTGCGCATGCAGCAGCATGGGGACGGCGTCATAGGCCATACAGCGACACGCAAGCCGGTCGAGTTGGTCTGGCAAGGCGAGTTTGAAAAACGCGAGGAAGCGATTGCGTTCGAGCAGCAGATCAAGGGCTGGTCACGCGCGAAGAAAGAAGCGCTGATGGCGGGGGATTGGGAGCGGGTGCAGCGGCATTCGTGGGGCACAAGGAACCCCCTGCCAGCCCGATTGATCAAGACTGGAGCGGTCGCAGACCCTTCGATACCTCAGGGTGAACGGTTCGCGGGAGGGAGCCCTTCGATACCTCAGGGCGAACGGTTCGCGGCGGCGGGCCCTTCGATACCTCATAGCGACCGGTTCGCGGAGGAAAGCCCTTCGATACCTCAGGGCGAACGGATAGAAGGCACGGGTTCTTCGGTGCGTGAGGGAGACCGGTTTTTGGAGGGAGAGGGTGCAACTGCTTCTCTCCCCGTTCGCCCTGAGGTATCGAAGGGCCTGGCGGCGGAGAACGGATTGATCGCAAAGACAGGTGAGCGCGCGTCGGAGGGTCCCTCTGCGTTATCGCCAGAAAATGCTGTGAGGAGAAGCCCTTCGATACCTCAGGGTGAACGGTTCGCGGGAGGGAGCCCTTCGATACCTCAGGGCGAACGGATCGTAGGGGCGGGTTCTTCGGTGAGTGAGGGAGACCGGTTTTTGGAGAGAGAGGGCGCAACTGCGTCTCTCCCCGTTCGCCCTGAGGTATCGAAGGGCCTAGCGGCGGAGAACGGATTGATCGCAAAGTCAGGTGAGAGCGTGTCAGAGGGTCGCTCTGCGCTATCGTTAGAAAACGCGGCGAGGAGAAGCCCTTCGATACCTCAGGGTGAACGGTTCGCGGGAGGGAGCCCTTCGATACCTCAGGGCGAACGGATCGTAGGGGCGGGTTCTTCGGTGAGTGAGGGAGACCGGTTTTTGGAGAGAGAGGGCGCAACTGCGTCTCTCCCCGTTCGCCCTGAGGTATCGAAGGGCCTAGCGGCGGAGAACGGATTGATCGCAAAGTCAGGTGAGAGCGTGTCAGAGGGTCGCTCTGCGCTATCGTTAGAAAACGCGGCGAGGAGAAGCCCTTCGATACCTCAGGGCGAACGGATAGAAGGCGCGGGTTCTTCGTTAGGTGAGGGCGGCCGGTTCCTGGACGAAGAGGGTGCATCTGCACCTTTCCCCGTTCGCCCTGAGGTATCGAAGGGCCTGGCGGCGTCAAACGGTCCTGCGATAGATCTACCTGGAGGCGTGTCGGTGAATTCTCCTCTGCCAGTTCCAACAGCCCAGAATGCCTCAGTCGAACAAATCCTTGGGCCTCGTCTGGAACCCCAGCGCCGCGCCATCGCCAAAGCCATCACCCTGCTCGAATCCACCCGAGCAGACCATCGCACGCAGGCCGATGAACTGCTCACTGCCTTGCTTCCCCACACCGGCAAGTCCTTTCGCGTGGGTATCAGCGGCGTTCCAGGGGTAGGCAAGTCGACCTTTATCGAGGTGCTCGGTCTGCATCTGATTGCGCAAGGCCACCGCGTCGCGGTGCTCACTATTGACCCTTCCTCGACCGTATCAGGCGGATCCATCCTCGGCGACAAGACGAGAATGGAAAGGCTCTCGGTCCACGAGAGGGCCTACATCCGCCCAAGCCCCTCGAGCGGGACCCTCGGCGGCGTGGCGGAAAAAACGCGCGAAGCCATGCTGGTCTGTGAGGCCGCTGGCTATGACGTCGTGATTGTCGAGACGGTCGGCGTTGGCCAAAGCGAAACCGCCGTGGCCAACATGACCGACATGTTCGTGCTGATGCAGCTTCCGAACGCGGGTGACGACCTGCAGGCTATCAAGAAGGGCGTCATGGAACTGGCTGATCTGGTCATCATCAACAAGGCCGACATCGATGCCGACGCCGCGATGCGGGCCGAAGCGCAGATCACTTCGGCGATGCGGCTCTTCGGGCTCGTCAACAACGCCATGGGCCACGGTCAGGTGCAAAGCGCGCATGCCCTGTGGCAGCCGCGCGTGGTCAAGCTCAGCGCCTTGCACAACACCGGCGTAGAAGCATTCTGGCAAGCCGTCACAGAATTCCGCGGGTTGCAGGAGGCGAATGGCCGATTCGCTTCAAGACGCAAGCAGCAGTCACTGTCGTGGATGTGGGAACGCATTGACGCTGGACTCAAGCAGGCTTTCCGGCATGACCCGGCCGTCAGTGCGCTGCTGCCTGAAATTCTCTCGCACGTGGCGAACGGGCAACTTCCCGCCTCGACCGCAGCGCGTACCCTGCTCGCGGCCCATGGCAAACCGCCAGCGCCGCAGGGCAGCTGAATCCTCAACAACACCAAGACCACCCAGCCGTTTCAGCCAAGAAAGCAAGCACATGCAGGAAATCCTCGAACAACTCGAAAGCAAGCGCGCCGCCGCCCGCCTTGGTGGCGGCCAGAAGCGCATCGACGCACAGCACGCCAAGGGCAAGCTCACGGCGCGCGAGCGCCTGGACGTTTTGCTGGACGAAGGCACGTTTGAAGAGTGGGACATGTTCGTCGAGCACCGCTGCGCGGACTTCGGCATGCAGGACAACAAGATTCCGGGCGATGGCGTGGTCACGGGCTACGGCATGATCAATGGCCGCCTCGTGTTTGTCTTCAGCCAGGACTTCACGGTGTTCGGCGGCGCGCTTTCAGAAGCGCATGCCGAAAAAATCTGCAAGGTGATGGATCAGGCGATGAAGGTCGGCGCGCCGGTGATAGGCCTGAATGACTCGGGCGGCGCTCGAATTCAGGAGGGCGTGGCTTCGCTCGGCGGCTATGCCGACGTTTTTCAGCGCAACGTGATGGCCAGCGGTGTGATTCCGCAGATCAGCATGATCATGGGGCCCAGCGCGGGCGGTGCCGTGTATTCCCCGGCCATGACTGACTTTATCTTCATGGTCAAGGACAGCTCCTACATGTTCGTGACCGGGCCTGAGGTCGTGAAGACAGTGACGCACGAGGAAATCACAGCCGAGGAACTCGGCGGAGCCATCACCCACACGACGCGTAGCGGCGTGGCCGACCTGGCGTTTGAAAACGACGTCGAGGCTTTGCTGATGCTGCGCCGCCTCTACAACTATCTGCCGCTCAATAACCGCGAGAAGGCGCCCGTGCGCCCCAGCGCTGATCCGGCCAGCCGCATGGACATGAGCCTGGACACCCTGGTGCCCGAGAACCCCAACAAGCCCTACGACATGAAGGAGCTGATCCTCAAGACAGTCGACGACGGTGACTTCTTCGAGATCCAGCCCGAGTACGCCAAGAACATCATCATCGGGTTTGCGCGCATGGAAGGGCAGTCGGTCGGCATCGTCGCCAACCAGCCGCTGGTGCTTGCCGGATGCCTGGACATCAAGAGTTCGATCAAGGCCGCGCGCTTCGTCCGTTTTTGCGACGCTTTCAACATTCCGGTCATCACACTGGTGGACGTGCCCGGCTTCATGCCCGGCACCAGCCAGGAGTACGGCGGCATCATCAAGCACGGCGCCAAGCTGCTCTACGCGTATGCCGAATGCACCGTGCCGAAAATCACACTCATCACGCGCAAGGCGTATGGTGGCGCGTATGACGTGATGAGCTCCAAACACCTGCGCGGCGACGTCAACTTTGCCTGGCCAAATGCCGAGATCGCCGTGATGGGCGCCAAAGGCGCGGTGGAAATCATCTTCCGCGAGGACCGCAAGGACCCCGTGAAACTTGCGGCGCGCGAAGCCGAGTACAAGGCGCGCTTCGCCAATCCTTTCATTGCGGGCAGCCGCGGCTTTATCGACGACGTCATCCTCCCGCACGAAACGCGCAAGCGCATCTGCCGAAGCCTTGTGATGCTTAAGGACAAGAAGCTGGAAAACCCGTGGCGCAAACACGGCAATATTCCGCTTTGAAAGGAGCATGTGGGTGGTTCGCAGTACCTCGCGCTGTTCGGCCTCTCGGCAGGACCAGTACCAGCAAGATCCGAACCCCACACGACGCTCGCCAGAATTGTTGAAAAAGGATTGAAATGTTCACAAAAATCTTGATCGCCAACCGCGGCGAAATTGCCTGCCGGGTCATATTGACCGCTCGAAAGATGGGCATCAAAACCGTTGCCGTCTATTCAGACGCCGACAAGAATGCGCGCCATGTCGAGCTCGCCGATGAAGCCGTGAACATCGGCCCCGCGCCCAGCCGGGACAGTTACCTGCAGGCCGAAAAGATCATCGTCGCCTGCAAGCAGACCGGCGCGCAAGCCGTGCACCCGGGTTATGGCTTTCTGAGCGAGAACGCGGGCTTTGCCAAACGCGTCGAGGAAGCCGGCATCATCTTCATAGGCCCGAAGCATTATTCGATAGCCGCCATGGGCGACAAGATCGAGTCCAAAAAACTCGCTGGTGCCGCTGGCGTCAATTGCATACCTGGCGTCAACGATGCGATCGAAACGCCCGAGAAGGCGATCGAGATTGCGCAGGGCATCGGTTACCCCGTGATGATCAAGGCCAGCGCCGGAGGCGGCGGAAAAGGGCTGCGGGTGGCTTTCAACGACAAGGAGGCATTCGAAGGCTTCACGAGCTGCCGCAACGAGGCCAAGGCCAGCTTCGGGGACGACCGCGTCTTCATCGAGAAGTTTGTCGAGGAGCCGCGCCATATCGAGATCCAGCTGATCGGCGACAGCCAGGGCAACGTCATCTACCTCAACGAGCGCGAGTGTTCCATCCAGCGCCGGCACCAGAAAGTCATCGAAGAAGCGCCATCGCCTTTCATTAGCGAAGCGACGCGAAAGGCCATGGGCGAGCAGGCTGTCGCGCTGGCCAAGGCCGTGAAATATCAGAGTGCAGGCACGGTCGAATTTGTGGTTGGCAAGGACCAGAGCTTCTATTTTCTGGAGATGAACACGCGCCTGCAGGTGGAGCATCCGGTGACCGAATGCATCACGGGCCT
>JAZKIC010000038.1:0-15152 GCA_040385065.1 Pseudomonadota bacterium | reverse complement strand
GCAACAACGTGGTGCTGAGCCGCCGCGCCGTGGTCGAAGCCAGCATGGGCGAAGAGCGCGCCAAGCTGATGGAAACCCTGAAAGAAGGCACTGCAGTCAAAGGCGTCGTCAAGAACATCACCGAGTACGGTGCGTTCGTTGACCTCGGCGGCATCGACGGCCTCCTGCACATCACCGACATGGCATGGCGCCGCGTGCGTCACCCAAGCGAAGTGGTAACGGCTGGCCAGGAAATCGTTGCCAAGATCCTGAAGTTCGACACCGAGAAAAACCGTGTCTCGCTGGGTCTCAAGCAAATGGGCGACGACCCGTGGATGGGCGTGAGCCGCCGTTATCCGCAGAGCACCCGCCTGTTCGGCAAGATCACCAACATCGCCGACTACGGTGCATTCGTCGAACTCGAGCCAGGCATCGAAGGCCTCGTGCACGTGTCCGAGATGGACTGGACCAACAAGAACGTCGCCCCGAACAAGCTCGTGGCACTCGGTGACGAAGTCGAAGTCATGGTTCTGGAAATCGACGAAGACAAGCGCCGCATCTCGCTGGGCATGAAGCAGTGCAAAGCCAACCCATGGCAAGAGTTCGCGCAGGACACCAAGCGTGGTGACCGCGTCAAGGGCCCGATCAAGTCGATCACCGACTTCGGCGTCTTCGTGGGCCTGGCTGCCGGTATCGACGGCCTCGTGCACCTGTCTGACCTCTCGTGGAACGAGCCCGGCGAAGCCGCAGTTCGCAACTACAAAAAGGGCCAGGAAGTCGAAGCGATCGTGTTGGCTGTCGACGTTGACCGCGAGCGTATCTCGCTGGGCATCAAGCAGCTTGACTCCGATCCGTTCACCACGTTCGTGTCGATCAACGACAAGGGCGCGATCGTGACCGGCAAGGTCAAGACCGTGGATGCCAAAGGCGCTGAGATCGATCTCGGCGAAGACATCATCGGCTACCTGCGCGCCAGCGAAATCAGCCGTGACCGCGTCGAAGACGCTCGCAACGTGCTGAAAGAAGGCGACGAAGTCTCCGCCGTGGTGGTGAACGTGGATCGCAAGACCCGCAACATCCAGCTGTCGGTCAAGGCCAAGGACAACGCCGACCAGCAAGAAGCCATGGCAACGCTGAGCCAGCAGTCCTCGCGTGACAACGCAGGCCTGACCAACCTCGGCGCACTGCTGCGCGCCAAGCTGGACAACAACAGCTAAGCTCTCCGAGCGCTGTAACCCAGCACAGCGGGACGACGAACCTTCGCAGGTTTTTTGTCCCGCTTTTTTTTGCCTTGGCTCCTTTGCCTTCCGAGTTTGCAGTCAGCCCCGAGACTGACCCTTTCACCGCAAGACATCCATGACCCGCTCTGACCTCGTCGAAGAATTGGCCAACCGGTTCAGCCAGCTGACTCACAAGGACGCCGAGTACGCCGTCAAGACCATTCTTGATGCAATGAGCGACGCGCTGGTCCGTGGACACCGTATTGAGATCCGCGGCTTCGGCAGCTTTTCGATCAACCGCCGCCCGCCCCGCATGGGCCGAAACCCGCGCTCCGGTGAGAGCGTCGCCATTCCCGAAAAGCGCGTGCCGCATTTCAAACCCGGCAAGGCGCTGCGCCAGGCCGTCGATGCACGCACCGAGACCCTGCTACAGGACACGGCCGCTCAAAAGTGAGCCGCTCTTCGTGTCGTTTCGTGCAGTTTCGTGCAAGGTCGCTGTCTACAATGGCCTGACCACTCCGGAGACTTGCTCGTGAAATACCTGATGTGGCTGCTCAAGGCAGCCATTTTTTTTACGCTCTTCGCCTTCGCGCTGAACAACCAGCAGACCGTCTCGGTCTATTTTTTCTTCGGCACGCTCTGGCAAGCCCCCCTGGTGCTGGTGGTCCTGGCCGCTTTCGTGGCGGGCCTGGCACTCGGCGTGCTGGTCATGATGCCGCGCTGGTGGAAGAAGCGCCGGGCGGCGGCACTGCAGGCGCCTGTGCCTGCCGCGGCTCCATTGCCCCGCGACCCGACCATCGCGGCACGCCATGGAATTTGATCCTGCCTGGCTGCTGCTTGGCCTGCCCATTGCCTTTACGCTGGGGTGGATAGCCTCGCGCCTGGACCTGCGCCAGTTGCGCATCGAAAACCGGCAGGCCCCCAAGGCTTACTTCCGGGGCTTGAATTTTCTGCTGAACGAGCAGCAGGACCAAGCCATCGACGCCTTCATTGAAGCGGTCCAGAACGACCCTGACACGTCCGAACTGCACTTTGCCCTGGGCAACCTGTTCAGGCGGCGCGGTGAATACGACCGTGCCGTGCGCGTGCACGAACACCTCATCGCGCGCGGCGACCTGACACAACCCGAACGCGACCGTGCACAACACGCCCTGGCGCTAGACTTCCTGAAGGCGGGCCTGCTGGACCGTGCAGAGGTCGCGCTGCGAAAACTGGAAGGCACCAGCTTTGCCGAAGAGGCACGGCTCGCCTTGCTGGCCATCTACGAGCGCTCGCGCGACTGGGCGCAGGCCAGCGACATCGCAGCCAAGCTTGAGAGCTCCAGCCACGGCAGCTTTGGCGCCCGGCAGGCGCACTACCTGTGTGAGCAGGCGGGTGCAAGCACGGCCGCCGCGGCCACGGACCAGTCGCTGGCCTTGCTGGCACGGGCCGAAAACATCGCACCGGCGTCCGCCCGCCCGCTCATCGAGCAGGCCAAACTCCAATCCCAGCTTGGCCGCGATGCAGACGCGTTCGCCTCGCTGATGCGGCTGATAGCGCAAGCCCCTCAGGCCTTGCCGCTGGCCGCGGGTTTGCTCGCCCGCATCGCCCGGCGCTGCGGCCAGGAACAAGCCGCCGCAGCGCAGCTCAAGGCCAGCTATGAAGCCGCGCCCTCGATCGACGTACTGGACGCCATCATCGATCTGGACCAGGCGCCCGCCGAGTCGGCTCGCCAGTGGTACATCCGTCACCTGGAGCGCCAGCCATCGCTGGTAGCCGCGACGAAATGGCTCGACGGTGAACCATTGGCCAGCACAGACTCCCATGCGCTGGTGCAACGCGCCCTGGAGCGTGCGAGCAAGCCCTTGCTGCGTTACCGCTGCGCAGCCTGCGGCTTTGAAGCCAGCCAGCACTTCTGGCATTGCCCAGGCTGCCAGGCCTGGGACAGCTACCCGCCGCGCCGTATCGAAGAGTTGTGACTACCCCCGTCGGATGCTCACTTCGTGTAGCACCTTCCCCCCTGGGAGGGGGCGGACACCAGCGGCCCGGCCAAGCCGGTTCCGCGGCGTCCACTTGAATAAGATTCTCTCAACATGAACACCCCTTTAACTTTGTCTCGCGAAAAACTCGCCATGGCCCGTGTGCTGGTGGTCGGCGACGCCATGCTGGACCGCTACTGGTACGGCGCCGTCGACCGTATCTCACCGGAAGCGCCGGTGCCCGTCGTTCGGGTCACGCGCGAGGAGGAGCGCATTGGCGCGGCGGCAAACGTGGCCTACAACATCGTTACGCTGGGTGCCCGTGCATCGCTGCTGACCGTGGTCGGAGATGACGATGCCAGCCACCGCCTCGAAGCACTGGTCGCCGGCACTGGTATACAGCCGTACTTCGGACGTGACGCGCAACTGCGCACGACCGTCAAGCTGCGCGTCATTGGCCGGCAGCAGCAGCTGCTTCGTCTCGACTTCGAAAGCACGCCTGAAAAAGAAGTGCTGGCTTCGCAATCGGAAGCCTTCGCCGCGCTGTTTCCCCAGCATGACGCGGTGCTTTTTTCTGACTATGGCAAAGGCGGGCTTGCACATATTGCCCGCATGATCGACCAGGCGCGCGCTGCCTCCAAGGTCGTGCTGGTCGACCCCAAAGGCTCGGACTATTCACGCTACCGCCACGCCACGGTCATTACGCCCAACCGTGCAGAGCTCGAACACGTGATCGGCCCCTGGGCAAGCGAGCAGGAGCTGCTGGACAAGGCCCATGGACTGCGCCGATCGCTCGAACTCGACGCACTGTTGCTGACACGCAGCGAAGAAGGCATGACCCTTTTCGACGAGGTGGGCGAGCTGAACGTGCCCGCCGTGGCGCGCGAAGTTTTCGACGTCACCGGCGCGGGCGACACCGTGATCGCCACGCTGGCGGCCATGACCGCTGCCGGCGTCAGCCTGCGTGATGCCGTGGGCCTGGCCAACCGCGCGGGCGGCATCGTCGTCGGCAAGTTCGGCACGGCCACCGTGAGCTACGACGAGCTGTTCCCGCCCGAACGCAGACTCTCGCCCCAAGGAACGCAAGGAACACCATGAAGATCGTTGTGACCGGCGCCGCCGGATTTATTGGCAGCAACCTCATCAAAGGCCTGAACGCGCGCGGCATCGACGACATCATCGCCGTGGACGACCTCACCGACGGCGACAAATTCCGCAACCTGGCTGACCTGCAGATCGCCGACTATGTCGATGCCGACGATTTCTACGACCTGTTCGCAGAAGGCGCCTACGGGCATGTCGAAGCCGTTTTCCATGAAGGCGCGTGCAGCGACACCATGGAGACCGACGGCAAGTACATGATGGACAACAACTACACGCTCTCATGCGAGTTGTTCCATGCTTGCCAGGACCAGGGAACCCGCCTGCTGTATGCCTCGTCTGCAGCGACCTACGGCGGCTCAGATACTTTCCGCGAATCGCCCGAATTCGAGCGGCCGATCAACGTCTACGGCTACTCCAAGCTCCTGTTCGACCAGCGCATGCGGCGCGAACTCGGCGCTGACTTCAGCGACGCCAGCACGCAGGTCGCGGGCTTTCGCTACTTCAACGTCTACGGACCACGGGAGCAGCACAAGGGCCGCATGGCCAGTGTCGCTTTCCATCAATACCACCAGTTCAGGGCCGAGGGCAAAGTCAAGCTGTTCGGTGAGTACGGTGGCTATTCGGCTGGTGCGCAAATGCGGGACTTTGTTTTCATCGATGACGTCGTCGCCGTGAATCTCTGGTTCCTCGACAACCCACAGGCCTCGGGACTTTTCAATCTCGGTACCGGTCGTGCGCAGGCTTTCAATGACGTCGCGCTCGGCGTGGTCAATGCGCTGCGCCCCTCTGCTTCGCACCAGCCGCTCACACTGGCCGCGGCCGCGGCCGAAGGCCTCATCGAGTACATCCCGTTTCCCGATGCGCTGGTCGGCAAGTACCAGTGCTACACACAAGCCGATCTGGGCGCCTTGCGCGCGGCCGGCTGCACGCATGCATTCGCCGACGTGCAAAGCGGCGTAGCGAGCTACATGCAGCGGCTCGGCAAGCAGCCTTAAAGCTCTGCAGCAGACAGCGCGTCGAGTACCGGCCCCGCGCGGCCCGTCAACGCAAAACGCGCGCGCACCGTTAAGTCTGTGAGGGCCACGCGCTTGACCCCAAGCGCTGCAAGGCCAGTCCTGCGTGCCATTTCGACCTTACAAACTCTTCATTGGAGAACAGCTCATGTTCAAGAAAATTCTGGCCTTCTTTGCCGCCATGTCGCTCGTCGCCGCATTTGCCGCAGTCGACGTCAACAAAGCCACGGAGGCTGAACTCGATGGACTCAAGGGCGTCGGGCCCGTCACCAGCAAACTCATCATTTCAGAGCGCAAGAAAGGTGAATTCAAGAGCTGGGAAGACTTCATCTCACGCGTCAAGGGTGTAGGCGACAACAAAGCCGCTGCGCTTTCATCGGAAGGCCTGACAGTCGGCGGCGCAAGCTACAAGGCTGCGACGGCAAAGGCCGACGCAAAAGCCGATGCCAAGGCCGAAAAGGCGGAGAAAAAAGCTGCCAAGGCGGACGTCAAAGCTGAAGCCAAGACCGACAAGAAAGCCGATAAAGCGGAGGCCAAAGCCCCTACATCGACAAGCGCAGCAGCCGTCACCCCCGCCGCATCCAAACCGGCAGCTGCAGTTCCCGCAGTCGCTGCCAAGCCATCCGCCGCAGCGTCAGCAGCAGCCGCCAAACCTGCGGCAACGGCATCCAAGCCAGCGGCTACCGCCAGCGCCGCCAAGAAGTAATCGCTAATCCTGCCTGAGTGCTGCCTGAGTGCGGCCTGGGTCCTGCGCGACGGGATCATCGCGCGCAGTGCCTCAATCACTTTCTCCAGATCCGGCCCCTGTGGCCGGATTTTTTTTGTCAGTTCGGCGATCCGAAACCGCCTCCACCCGGGGTGTGGATCTCGAACACATCACCGGGCTGCATCTCTGCCTGGCCGATGTGCTCGAGTGCCTCGACGCTGCCATCAGTCCTTACGACGCGGTTGAGTCCCACAGCACCGGGCAGGCCGCCGGCCATACCGAACGCGCCGTGCACTCGGCCATTGGACAAAATGCTTGCGGTCATCGGCTCCAGGAAGCGAACGCTCCGCACGCCACCATTGCCCCCCTTGAAGCGCCCCGCTCCGCCGGAGTTCTCGCGGACGACATAACTTTCGAGTCGCACCGGAAAGCGGTATTCGAGCACCTCGGGATCGGTCAGCCTTGAGTTCGTCATGTGCGTCTGCACCACCGAAACGCCGTCGAAGCCGTCACTGATGCGCCCTTGTTCATCTCTTTCACCGCCGGCGCCCGAGCCCCCCGAAATGGTTTCGTAATACTGGTGCGCCGCGTTGCCGAAAGTGAAATTGTTCATGGTGCATTGGCTTGCCGCCATGACACCCAGCGCGCCATAAAGCGCGTTGGTGATGCATGTCGAGGTCTCGACATTTCCCGCCACTACCGACGCCGGCGGATTGGGATTGAGCATGCAGCCGGGCGGAATGGTCACTTTCAAGGGCTTGAGGCATCCGGCATTCAGCGGAATGTCGTCATCCACCAGGGTGCGAAAGACGTAGAGCACGGCGGCCATGCAGACCGCAGTGGGGGCATTGAAATTGTTGGTCTGCTGCGGCGACGTTCCGCTGAAGTCGATCTCCGCGCTGCGGGCTTGGCGATCGACCCGGATCGCCACCGAGATTTGCGCACCGTTGTCCAGCGGCAAAATAAATTGGCCGTCCTTGAGTCGGGTGATGACGCGCCGCACCGACTCCTCGGCGTTGTCCTGCACGTGGCGCATGTAGGCCAGCACCACCTCCAGGCTGTAATGCCCGACCATCTTTCGCAACTCGAGCACGCCCTTTTCGTTGGCTGCGATCTGCGCCTTCAGGTCCGCCATGTTTTGCTGCGGGTTGCGGCTCGGATACTGACCGCTCTCAAGCAGTGCAACCATCTCGGCCTCGCGCAAAACGCCTGCCGCGACCAGCTTGAAGTTGTTGATCTGAACGCCCTCTTCCTGGATGCGGGTCGAAAATGGTGGCATGGAGCCCGGTGTGACGCCGCCGATGTCCGCGTGGTGGCCACGTGAGCCGACGTAGAACGTCGGCAAGGAATCGGCATCCAGGTAGACGGGGGTGATGACCGTAATGTCAGGCAGGTGGGTTCCGCCGTGGTAAGGGTCGTTCAGCACATAGACGTCGCCCGGCTGCATGCGGCCGGCGTTTTCGCGAATGACGGTCTTGATGCTTTCGCCCATCGAGCCCAGATGCACAGGCATGTGCGGCGCGTTGGCAATCAGGCTGCCGGCGGTGTCGAACAGCGCGCAACTGAAGTCCAGCCGCTCCTTGATATTGACGGAGTAGGCGGTGTTCTGCAGCTGCAGTCCCATCTGTTCGGCAATGTTCATGAACAAATTGTTGAAGACTTCAAGCAGCACCGGGTCGACGGTGGTACCCGCTGCAAACACTGACGCACGCGCTTCGGTGCGCATGAGCACGAGATGGTCGAGCGCAGTGAGCGATGCCTGCCAACCAGGCTCGACCACGGTGGTGGCGTTCTTCTCGGCAATGATGGCCGGGCCGCCCAGCACGTCGCCAGGCCGCATGTCTTCGCGAATCACGAGGGCCGCCTCATGCCACTGCCCCCCTGAAAACATGCGCACGGTCTCGCGCCGGGGAACCATACGCAGCGCTTGCATGGGGTGGCAAGGCTCAGCCGGCGCATCGCCTGCCACGACCGCCTCGACCGAGACTGCTTCCACCACCAGACCCTTGCCCTGCATCAGAAACGCAAAACGCTGGCGGTAGGCCGCCTCGAAGGCGGCGCGCAGCTGGGCCAGATTGCCGGCCTTGACAATCAGCGCCGCGTCACTGCCCGCATAACGAACATGAACGCGGCGATGCAGCGTGATCGCGCCCTGGCTGACCTGCTGGCGTTCGAGTTCTTCGCGCGCAGCGGCGCATAAAACGTCGAGCACGTTCTCGATGGAGTCCATCGAGTCATCAGTAAGCGGCAACTCGATGGCGCGTTCCCGGATAACGCTCTGGTCAGCCAGTCCCATGCCGTAGGCACTCAGCACGCCCGCCAGCGGATGCACCAGTACGCGCGTCATACCCAGTGCGTCTGCCACCAGGCAGGCGTGCTGCCCTCCGGCACCACCGAAGCACTGCAGCGTATAGCGCGTGACGTCATAGCCGCGCGCTACCGAAATCTTCTTGATAGCGTTGGCCATCTGTTGCACGGCGATGCGAATGAAGCCTTCGGCGGCGTCCTCGATGCTGCGGCCGGTCTGCGTTGCGAGGGGCTGGAACAGCGCCAGGGCAGCATCCCGGCTCATCGCCTCGTTAGCGCCAGGGCCGAACACCTTGGGGAAAAAGTCCGGATGAATTTTTCCGACCATCACATTGGCATCCGTCAGCGCCAGCGGACCGCCTCGGCGGTAGCTCGCTGGCCCAGGGTTGGCGCCCGCGCTCTGCGGGCCGACCCGAAAGCGCTCGCCATCAAAACGCAGCAGCGAGCCGCCGCCGGCGGCCACCGTGTGAATGCTCATCATGGGGGCGCGCATGCGAACGCCCGCCACTTGCGTTTCGAACTCCCGTTCGAACTCGCCGGCGAAATGCGAAACGTCTGTCGAGGTTCCGCCCATGTCGAAACCGATCACCCGTACCGGCCCGTCCATGCGCGCGGACGCATCGCTGAACGCCAGCTCGGCGGTGCGTGCCATGCCCACAATGCCTCCGGCTGGCCCGCTCAGGATGGCGTCCTTTCCCTGGAACGCGTGCGCGTCGGTGAGCCCTCCCGAGGACTGCATAAAGAAAAGGCGCACGCCGGGCATCTCGGCTGCAACCTGCTCCACATAGCGCCGCAGGATGGGCGAAAGATAGGCATCGACCACGGTGGTGTCGCCCCGGCTGACGAACTTCATCATCGGGCTGGTTTCGTGCGAGGTACTGATGTGCGTAAAACCCACCTCTTCCGCGATGCGCCTGGCCGCCTGTTCATGTGCGGTGAAGCGGTACCCGTGCATGAACACGATGGCCGCGGTCCGAAGGCCGCGCGCATGGGCTGCCGCCAAGGACTGCCGCAGACCGGTTTCGTCAAGCGCTTGAACCACCTCACCTTGCGCGCCCACGCGCTCTTTCGCTTCCACTACCTCGCTGTACAGCAATTCGGGCAGCATGATGTGACGGTCGAAAAGACGCGGCCGGTTCTGGTAGGCGATGCGCAGTGCGTCGCGAAAGCCGCGTGTTGTGACCAGCAGCGTGGGCTCGCCCTTGCGTTCGAGCAGCGCGTTGGTGGCCACGGTGGTGCCCATCTTCACGCAGTCCACTTGCGCCGCGCTGATCGGCTCACCGGGCGCCAGTGCCAGAAGGTGCCGGATGCCCGCCACGGCAGCGTCACGGTATTGCTCGGGGTTTTCTGACAGCAGCTTGTGCGTGACCAGGGTTCCGTCAGGGCGCTTTCCGACGATGTCGGTAAAGGTACCGCCGCGGTCTATCCAGAACTGCCAGCGCTGCGGCTCGCGAGACTGTTCGACCGATTCATCATTAACGCGTGCTGTGGGAGTGTTCATGGAGGTGGGGATAAATTGGAGGCGTTTGCCAGAAGACTTACAGCGAAGCGGCGGCACGCGCCGCCTGGTCATACACGCCGGAGAGCATGCGCAGCAGGCGCGCCAGTTCGCCGATGTCGCGGTTGAGCGCTTCGTCGGCCTTGAGCGCGTCGATCAGACAGGATTCGCGAATTTGCCGGTAGCGCTCGACATGCTGGTGCCCGAGATCGGTGGCGGCATAGGTCACTTCCTTGCCGTTCTTGCTGGACGCCACCACGCCTATGCCCTGCAACTTCTTGAGGGAGTAGTTGATCAGGTGCGTGTCTTCGACATTCATGATGAAGCAGATGTCGGCCAGGCGTTTGTCCCGGGCGCGGTGCGTGACGTGGTGCAACACCAGGACGTCCAGGGGTGTCAGGTCTTTCAGACCGGCAGCACTCATGCAGTGTGCGATCCAGCGATGGAAAGCATTGCCCGCCACGATGAGGCCGAACTCGAACTCGCTCATCTCCGCGCTTCGGGGCGAGACCAGATGGGCAGAGGAAACGATGGGCGACCCGCCGACCCTGGCCGAGGCACTGGTGGCAACTGCAAGAGGCTTTTTCGCCATGAGGGCTCCTGTCTGGCATTGTTATTGCAATCGCCGAATTGTAGGGAGATAAAAAACAAATCATCAACGATTTGTTGACATTAAGGGAAAACACCAAGCGAGGTCCTGCCCGATCCCACTACAGTCTGCTCACCGAATTCAACCGTTTCAACACTTTGGAGCCCACCATGCAGCGTCGACTTTTCAGCTTCACCGCAGCAGCCCTTGCCCTCGTGGCTAGCAGCGCTTTCGCCCAGACCAAATGGGACCTGCCCGCGGCTTACCCGGCCACCAACTTCCACAGCGAAAACCTGATCCAGTTCGCGGCCGACGTTGATAAGGCCAGCGGCGGCAAGCTCAAGATCACGGTGCATCCGAATGCATCGCTGTTCAAGGCGCCCGAGATCAAGCGCGCCGTTCAGGGCGGTCAGGCCCAAGCTGGTGAAATTCTGCTGGTCAACTTTCAGAACGAGGCGCAGCTTTTTGGCGCTGACGGCCTGCCCTTCCTGGCCGACAGCTACGACTCGGCCATGAAGCTCTACCAAGCGCAAAAGCCGCTGCTGGACAAGAAGCTCGGCGAGCAGGGCATGTCGCTGCTGTATGCCGTGGCGTGGCCACCGCAGGGCATCTATGCCAAAAAGCCCATCAACGCCGCCGCTGACCTGAAGGGCGTCAAGTGGCGCGCTTACAGCCCGGCCACCGCCCGCATCGCAGAACTGGTGGGCGCGCAGCCCGTCACCATCCAGGCCTCCGAGTTGTCGCAGGCCCTGGCTACGGGCGTGGTCGAGTCATACATGTCGTCCGGCTCGACCGGCGTGGACAGCAAGACTTACGAGCACCTCAAGTTCTTCTTTGACACGCAAGCCTGGCTGCCTAAAAACGCCGTCATCGTGAACAAAGCGGCCTTCGACGCCCTGGATGCCGCCACAAAGCAGGCCGTACTCAAAGCCGCGGCCGATGCCGAAGTTCGCGGCTGGGCAGCTTCCAGGAAAGTCAACACCGCTTCTCTCGACACGCTCAAGGCCAACGGCGTCAACATCGTCCCACCCTCTGCCACGCTGAAGGCCGACATGAAGAAAGTCGGCGACGTCATGCTCAAGGAATGGCTTGAGAAGGCCGGACCTGACGGGCAGGCCATGGTCGACGCGTACCGCAAGTAAGCGCAGCGCTTAGCACTCCTATATGCGCAAGCTGCTCGATAGCCTCTACAACAGCGCCGCCGCCCTGGCGGCGCTTTTTCTGGTGGGGCTGCTCGTGATGGTCCTGCTGTCGATTCTCAGCCGTCAGCTGCACTTTCATGTGGGCGGAATCGACGCTTATGCCGGCTACCTCATGGCGGGCAGCGGTTTTCTGGCGCTGGCCCACACGCTCAAGCGGGGCGAGCACATCCGCGTCACGCTGCTGGTCAATTCACTCAAGGGCAAGGCCGGCAAGGCGCTCGAACTATGGAGCCTGACCATCGCCAGCCTGCTGGCACTGCTGTTTGCTTTTTACAGCGCAAAGCTGGCCTGGCAGTCACATGTCTTCAAGGACATTTCAACCAGCAACGACGCAACGCCGCTGTGGATTCCCCAGATGGCCATGGCCGTTGGCGCGGTGATTTTGCTGATCGCCTTTCTCGATGAACTCGTGCTGGAGATTCGGGGCGAGCGCAAGCAACCGGCGTCCGGCGAGGCGCTTCGCAATGAATAACCATCCCCCTGCTTTGCGCACTCTGGAGTCTCCATGAGCGATATCGCGATCATGTCGCTGTTGGTGGCGTCGCTATTCCTGATCCTGGGGACCGGCGTCTGGATCGGGCTGGCGCTGTCCGGCGTTGCCTGGATCGGTATGCAGCTGTTCACCACACGCGTGGCTGGCGACGCCATGGCGGTGACGATCTGGGGCTCGTCATCGAGCTGGACGCTCACGGCGCTACCGCTCTTCATCTGGATGGGCGAAATCCTCTTTCGCACCCGGCTCTCGCAGGACATGTTCAAGGGTCTGGCGCCATGGATGCAGGCGCTGCCTGGCCGGCTGCTGCACACCAACGTCGTGGGCTGCACGATCTTCGCGGCGGTGTCCGGCTCGAGCGCCGCTACCTGCGCCACCATCGGCAAGATGACGCTGCCCGAGCTCACGCGCCGCGGCTACCCCGAGCACATGGTGGTGGGCACACTGGCCGGCGCCAGCACGCTGGGCCTCCTGATTCCGCCCTCGATCATCATGATCGTCTACGGCGTCACGGCCGAGGTCTCCATTGCCCGGCTGTTTATCGCAGGCGTGATTCCCGGGCTGTTGCTGGCCATGCTTTTTTCGGGCTACATCGTGGTCTGGGCGCTGCGCAACCCCGGGCAGGTGCCGCCCGCCGATGCGCCGATGAGCTTCATGGAAAAGCTGTCGGCTTCGCGCAGCCTCATTCCCGTGGCGGGCCTGATCGCTGCGGTGCTGGGCTCGATCTACTCTGGCTTTGCAACCGCGACTGAAGCAGCTGCCGTGGGCGTGGTCGGCTCATTCGTCATTTCAGGCCTGCAGGGATCGCTCTCGTGGAATGTCTTCAAGGAAGGACTCATGGGTGCCACCCGCCTGTATTGCATGATCGGGCTGATTCTTGCGGGCGCGGCCTTCCTCACGCTGTCGATGGGTTACATCGGCCTGCCGCGCCACCTCGCCGAATGGATCGCCACGCTGGGCCTCACGCAGGGCCAGTTGATTTTGGCGCTGACGGTGTTCTTCGTCATCCTCGGCTGCTTCCTCGACGGCATCTCGATGGTCGTGCTCACCATGGGCGTGCTCATGCCTACGATTCAAAAAGCGGGGATCGATCCGATCTGGTTCGGCATTTTCGTCGTGCTGGTGGTCGAGATGGCGCAAATCACACCGCCGGTGGGCTTTAACCTGTTCGTGCTGCAGGGAATGACCGGCCGCGAATTGCCCTGGATTGCCAAGGTGGCGCTGCCCATGTTCGCGCTGATGTGCTTCGCGGTCACCTTGATCTATGTCTTCCCCGGCATCGTGACGTGGCTGCCGCGCCAGATGTCGGGCTGAAGAAGCACCGTGTTGCAGCCAGTCTTTGCCATCTGCGTGGGCGCATCCCTCGGTGCCCTGTCGCGCTGGGGCCTGGGCCTATGGCTGTCGCCCGGCGGCGTCATCCCTTGGGGAACGGTAGCGGCCAACCTGATCGGCGGCTACCTGATCGGCATCTGCCTCGGCGTTTTCGAGGCGCTTCCTCAGCTCGATCCGGCTTGGCGTCTGCTGCTCGTGACGGGCTTCCTCGGCGCACTCACCACCTTCTCGACCTTTTCTGCGGAGGTCGTCGGCATGCTGATGCAGGGCCGCCATGCGCTCGGGCTGGGCACTGCGCTGCTGCATGTGCTCGGCTCCCTGCTCATGACGCTAGCCGGACTGAAAACAGTCGCGCTACTCATCGCAGCACGTGGGACCTGACGAGGCGAAAGGGTCCATTGATGTAGGCGTCCGCCTTTCGGCGACGGCTGCACGCCCTGCCTGCCAGTACTTCTTCTTAGGGGTAATCACTTGGCACTAAAGTCCCCTCCACCCTAGGATAGAAGGTGCTGCGCAACCTGTCGCACGCCGCGCTTTTCTGCGGCCTGGGCTTTGTGCGCACAGTTCAACAACCCGGGGTTCAGACCCCAGAAAGAGAGAACGCGAATGCGAAGAATGGCCAAGATGTCGTGGGCGGTTGCGGCGGTTGCAGCCGCAGTGGTGGGATGTGCGAGTCTTCCACCCGGCCCGCAAAGCATGAGTTTTTTCGTCACCAGCGTGAACCCCGGCAAGGGCGGAGACCTGGGCGGACTCGAAGGGGCGGACAAGCACTGCCAGGCCCTGGCTGAAAAAGCTGGCGCCGGTAGCAAGACCTGGCGCGCCTACCTCAGCACGCAGGCGCCCACCCTGGCCGACCCCAACTTTGTCAATGCGCGTGACCGCATCGGCAAGGGCCCCTGGCACAACGCCAGCGGCGCACGTATTGCGCGCGACGTAGACGATTTGCACTCGCAGTACAACAACCTGAACAAGGCGACCGCCATCGACGAGAACGGCAAGCTCGTGAACGGCCGTACCGAAAAGCCGAACACGCACGACATCCTGACGGGCTCGCGTCCCGACGGCACAGCCTTTGCCGGTGGACAGTTCCCCGACATGACCTGCAAGAACTGGACGAGCAACGCCGACACCGGCTCCGCCATGACCGGCCACCACGATCGCGTCGGCCCGATCGAGACGTCCTGGGCAACGTCGTGGAATTCCACGCACCCTACGCTAGGCTGCAGCATCGAGAAAATCCGGCCTACGGGTGGTGAAGGCTTGATGTACTGCTTCGCTGCGAAGTAAGGCGTCGCGTGACGGGGCTGCTTTCGACAAGGTCGGGCAGCCCTTGTAGTCCTGGCGTATCGATGCCAGTAAATTGTTTGGCGTGACAAGCCGGGTCTCGCCCCGGCGGGCGAGGCACCTGTTCTTTGCTTCGCCAAAGAAAAGTACCCCAAAGAAAGGCGACCCGACTGTCTGGGTCCCTACGCTGCGCTACGGGCAACCTGCGGTGCTCGCCGAAAGTGGGGTCAGGCACAAACTCGGCTTCGCCTCAAACAAGTGCCTGCCCTGATCCACTTTCGGCTGCGCTCCTCGGCCCAGCCAGGACGGGAACTCGCAAGCGGGATCGGGATCGGAAGCGCAAACCAATACCGACAAGGACACGCCAAGGCGTGTCCTTGGTCCGGCTCCCGACTTCTTCTTTTGGTCCCCAACCCCTTCTGCCTGCGCCGAGGAGCGCAGGTCCAGCCGGAAAAGGGCGAGCGATT
>JAZKIC010000037.1:0-4550 GCA_040385065.1 Pseudomonadota bacterium | reverse complement strand
ATCGTGCCAACGTTGACGTGCGGTTTAGTCCGCGCAAATTTTTCTTTTCCCATTTTTCAACTCCGAGAAGTTACAAGAAACCCAATGACACCAGAGCCGACACCCGAGAGCGTCGACTCAAAAATTTTGGTGCCCATTGCGGGAATCGGACCCGCGACCTCTCCCTTACCAAGGGAGTGCTCTACCACTGAGCCAAATGGGCAAAACTCCAGAGCCTGCCAAGCCAGCACAGCCGGCAAACCCTCAAAAAACAATCTACCGTGGAGCGGGAGACGGGAATCGAACCCGCGTCATTAGCTTGGAAGGCTAGGGTTCTACCATTGAACTACTCCCGCACATCGCCGCCACTGCCTCGCGCCCGATAGCCATTTAAACCATCCAAAGCCGCGCAAGGCCTACCTCAACTACTCCTATACCTCAAATCTCGCTCTCATCTCGCTTAAAGAATCAAACCAATCCAGCTCCCGTGAGCAGTGATTTGGTGGATGAGGCTGGATTCGAACCAGCGTAGGCGTAAGCCAACAGATTTACAGTCTGCCCCCTTTAGCCACTCGGGCACCCATCCTTCAAGCGAACCACGGATTATGCCATGGTTTCAAGGCGCCCGGCTACCAACGGATGGCTTTTTGGCCGTGCTCGAGCAGCCACGTATTGGCGGTTTGGAAGTGGTTGCAG
Organism: Pseudomonadota bacterium; assembly: GCA_040385065.1. Classification (GTDB taxonomy): domain Bacteria; phylum Pseudomonadota; class Gammaproteobacteria; order Burkholderiales; family Burkholderiaceae_C; genus Polaromonas. The sequence continues at coordinate 3,875 of JAZKIC010000037.1, read as the reverse complement.
CCCATGAAAGGCTGCGGACTGCGCAGAGCCGAAAGCGGGGACGGGTGGTTGGCCGCAAGGATGAGGTGGCCCCCGCTGATGAGCTTTCGCCGAGCTTGCGCGTGGGCACCCCACAGCATGAACACGGCCGCTGACGCGTGCTGCGCGACTGCAGAGACGATCTGGTCGGTCAAGGCCTCCCAACCATGGCCGGCGTGGCTGCCCGGCTTGCCGTCCTCGACGGTAAGACAGGTGTTGATCAGCAAAACCCCCTGCCGAGCCCAGCCGACGAGCGAGGCGGAGCTTGGTGAATTAGGGGCCGGGGGAACGGAGCGCGCGACTTCCTTGAAAATGTTGCGCAGGCTCGGCGGCGGCCTGACCCCTTCAGGCACCGAAAAGGCAAGCCCATGGGCCTGGCCCGGCCCGTGGTAGGGGTCCTGGCCGACGATCACGACCCTGACCTCGTCCAGCGGCGTGAGTTCAAGCGCGTGAAATGGCCGCGGTGGGTAAATCCGGGCGCCTTCGAGCAGGCGACGACTGATGAAGTTGCCCAAATCCGACGCGGCAGGGCTGGCCAGGAATTTATCGACCAACGGTTGCCAGCTTGCGCCGACCGGCCATTCCCGAGGGTTCCACGAGGTCAGCGCCTGCGCCTCTGCGTTAGCGTCAAATGCAAAGCCGGCCTGCTGCCCGGGCAAGGAAGCCTCCCGCATGGGTTCAGTTGAAAAAGAGGTTCTTCAGCGCTTCGCCCGGGTCGTCGGCTCGCATGAACGCCTCACCCACCAGAAAAGCCTGGACGCCGGCCTCCCGCAAGCGCTTGACGTCGGCAGGCGTGGCAACCCCGGACTCGGTGATCAGGAGGCGATCTTTCGGCACTTGTGCGAGCAGGCTGATCGTGGTGTCCAGCGACACCTCAAAGGTTTTAAGGTTGCGGTTATTGATGCCGATGAGCTCGGTCTTGAGCTTGAGCGCGCGCTCGAGCTCAGCCCCGTCATGCACCTCGACCAGCACGTCCATATCAAGCGTGCGGGCCAGCGCTTCGAGCGATGCCATCTGCGCGTCATCCAGGCAGGCGGCGATCAGCAGGATGCAGTCCGCGCCCATCGCCCGCGCTTCGTACACCTGGTAGGCGTCCACCATGAAATCCTTGCGCAACACCGGAAGGTCGCAGGAGGCGCGTGCCTGCTTCAGGTAGTCGGCCGTCCCCTTGAAAAACTGGGCATCCGTGAGCACGGACAGGCAGGCCGCGCCCTCTTCCGCATAGCTTTGCGCAATATCGGCCGGAATGAAATCCGCCCGCAGCACGCCTTTGGACGGGCTGGCTTTCTTCACCTCCGCAATGACGGCCGGCAGCCCGGCGGCAATCTTTGCCCGCAGCGCGCCGGCAAAGTCGCGTGTCAGCACACGGGACTCGGCATCGGCCCGCATCACCGCCAACGGTTTGCGCTTGACCGCAGCGGCGATCTCCTGGCGCTTGACTTCAATGATCTTGTCGAGAATGTCGCTCATGGTGCTTTTCCGAAGGGCTCTTGACGGGACGCCGTCAGAGCGGGCGCTGCGTGGCGCGGGTGAAATCGTCGAGCTTGCGGGCGGCAGCGCCCGACGCCACCGCCGCACGCGCGAGCTCGATTCCGCCTGCCATCGAGTCTGACACATTGGCCGCATACAGCGCGGCGCCCGCGTTGAGCAGCACGATGTCCAGCGGCGCGCCGACCTCGCCCGAAAGCACGCCCTTGAGCATCGCCATCGATTGGTCGGGCGTCTCCACGCGCAGGGCCCGGTTGCTGGCCATCGCCAGTCCGAAGTCCTCGGGGTGAATTTCGTATTCGGTAATTTCGCCGCCCTTGAGCTCGCCCACCACGGTGGCGGCGCCCAGGCTGATCTCGTCCATGCCATCGCGGCCATAGACCACGAGTGCGTGTTCGGCCCCCAGGCGCTGCAGCGCTCGAATCTGGATGCCGACGAGGTCCGGATGAAACACACCCATCAGGATGTTGGGCGCGCTGGCCGGGTTGGTCAGTGGCCCCAATATGTTGAAGATGGTGCGAACGCCCAGTTCGCGCCGGATCGGCGCGACGTTCTTCATGGCGGGGTGATGGTTGGGCGCGAACATGAAGCCCACGCCGGTTTCGTCGATGCAGCGTGCAATTGCCTCGGGCGGCAAATTGATGTTGATGCCGAGTGATTCCAGCACGTCCGCGCTGCCGGACTTGCTGCTGACGCTTCGGCCGCCGTGCTTGCTGACTTTTGCGCCCGCAGCAGCCGCCACGAACATGGAACAGGTGGAGATATTGAACGTGTGGGAACCATCGCCGCCCGTGCCGACGATATCGACCAGGTGCGTGGTGTCGGCCACATGGACCTTGGTGGAGAACTCCCGCATCACCTGGGCGGCCGCCGTGATTTCGCCGATGGTTTCCTTCTTGACGCGCAAACCGGTGATCAGCGCGGCCATCATCACGGCGGACATTTCGCCGCTCATGATCAGCCGCATGATGTGCAGCATCTCGTCGTGAAATATCTCGCGGTGCTCAATGGTCCGCTGCAGGGCTTCCTGGGGCGTTATCTTGTGGGTGTGGGGCATGAGTGTCTCCTCTTGAATTCTTAGGACGCGGCGCTCTTAAGCTTGGGCGCATCGCTCAGCGCGAGCTGGATGCCAAACGCGACGAACATCAGCCCTGCGGCTTTTTCCAACATGAATCCGGCTTTGCGCACGCGATCGACCCGCCGCGCGAGGCCTGCCGCAAACACGGCCCAGGCACTGTTGACAAAGACAGAGTTAAAGTTGAACAGCAAACCGAGCAGCACGAACATGAGCGGCTTGTTCGCCGTGTCCGCAGGGATGAACTGCGGAACGAACGCGAGAAAGAAAAGCGCGACTTTGGGATTGAGGACGTTGGTCCAGAAACCCATCAGGAAAATGGATTTCAGACTGCGTGCGCCCGAGCCGGGAGAATCTTCGACTTCAAGCGAAAGAGCGGACGCCTGACGCGCCAGCAACATGCGCAAGCCCACCCAGACGAGGTACGCCGCCCCCACCCACTTGAGCACAGTGAACGCTGTCGCAGAAGCGGCGAGCAGCGCACTGACGCCGAGGGCTGCCGCCGCAATATGGACAAAGCATCCCGCAGTGATGCCGAACCCGGCGACTATTCCAGCGCGCGCTCCAGAACGCAAGGCGTTCGTCACGATGTAAACCACGTCCGGGCCAGGCGCCAGATTCAGCAGCAAGCCCGCTGCGATGAACGCGACCAGCTGATCCAGCGGCATCAGGTTTGCTCCAGGAAGTTTCGCAGCATGGCATGGCCGTGCTCGGTAAGGATGGACTCCGGATGGAACTGCACCCCCTGGATCGCCAGGCTGGTGTGGCGCACCCCCATGATCTCGCCATCGTCTGTCCGCGCCGTGATGGCCAGTTCGGCCGGACAGCTGTCGCGCTCGATAGCCAGAGAGTGGTAGCGATTGACCACGAACCGGGCCGGCAAGCCAGCGAAGACACCCTCTTGCGTGGTGGTGATCTCGCTCGTCTTGCCATGCATGAGCTGCTGAGCGCGCACGATTTTTCCGCCAAACGCGGCGCCGATAGCCTGATGCCCGAGGCAGACACCCAAAATCGGAAGCTGGCCCGCGAAATGCCGGATAGCCTCCACCGAGATTCCCGCCTCGGCCGGTGAGCACGGCCCCGGCGACACGACCAGCCGGTCGGGCTTGCGGGCTGCGATGTCGGCAATGCTGATTTCGTCGTTGCGGACCACCTCGACCGATGCACCCAGCTCGCCGAAATACTGGACGATGTTGTAGGTGAAGCTGTCGTAGTTGTCGATCATTAGAAGCTTCATAGGGCCCCCACGCTTGTCGCTTCGCGTACTGCGCTGCCCCCCGAGGGGGCGCTGCGC
>JAZKIC010000036.1:0-34034 GCA_040385065.1 Pseudomonadota bacterium | reverse complement strand
AGTTCGAGCTCGACCCCGGCTGGACCGAGCACCGCAGGCTGCCCGTAGCGAAGCGAAGGGACGCAGGCAGCGGGGTCGCCTTTCTTTTGCTTACTTTTCTTTGGCGAAGCAAAGAAAAGTGAGTAGCCGCCGGGCTACCCCCGGCATGCTTCGCAGAGGCACTGAACGTGGGTCCGCGCAGACCCTTCAATACCTCAGGGCGAACGGTGGCGGGGCAGGGCTCAGACCCTTCGATACCTCAGGGTGAACGGTGGCGGGGCAGGGCGCAGACCCTTCGATACCTCAGGGTGAACGGTGGTGGGGCAGGGCGCAGGCCCTTCGATACCTCAGGGTGAACGGTGGCAGGGCAGGGCGCAGAACCTTGGAAACCTCAGGGCGAACGAGCAGCGTGAGCCAAACCGGGTGCACTCCAAGCCGCGCCTGCTAATCCACCACGACCCAAGCCGGCGCATGGTCACTGGCTTTTTCCCGCCCCCGCACCGCCTTGTCCACACCAGCCGAGCGCAGACGCTGCGCGAGTTCGGCGTTCAGCAGCAGGTGGTCGATGCGCAAGCCGGCATCGCGTGGCCAGCGGTTTCGCAGGTAATCCCAGAAGGTGTAGAGCGGCTCGCCGGGATGCAGCTGCCGCAGGGCATCGGTCCAGCCTTGGGCCAGTAGCCGGCGATAGGCCTCGCGGCTTTCGGGCTGGAGGAGTGCGTCGTTCTTCCACGAGGCGGGCGAGTAGATGTCGGCCACCTCATCGGTCGGCACGACGTTGTAGTCGCCTGCCAGCACGACGGGCATGTCCGAGCCGCACAGTTGCGCCGCATGCTGGATCAGGCGCTCGAACCACGCCAGCTTATAGTCGAACTTCGGCCCTGGTTGCGGATTGCCGTTGGGCAGGTACAGACAGCCCACCAGCACGCCGCGAACCACTGCTTCGATGTAGCGGCTCTGGGCCGGGTCGGGATCGTCCGGCAAACCGCGCCCGGTTTCTATGGGTTGCTCGCCGCGTGCCAGGATGGCGACACCGTTCCAGGATTTTTGGCCGTGCCAGACCGCCCCGTAGCCGGCGTCTCGCAACGCGGCTTCGGGAAAGGTGAGGGAAGGCGTCTTGAGTTCCTGCAGGCAGACCACGTCCGGTTCGGATTCGGCCAGCCATTCAAGCAGGCGCGGCAGACGGCCGTTGATGCCGTTGACGTTGAAGCTAGCGATTTTCATGGGACCTCAAAGCTTATCGCTCAGCCGATGCGCAACTGTAGGACCCCACCACATCCGCCGGAAAGAGTAGGACAGGGCGGACCGCCGTGAGGCCGCCAAGCCGACCTTCCCGTAGCGGCGGCGCAGGGACAATACCCTGACAAGGTCTTGCCCTAGTGAGCTTCATGCATCCTGCCGACACCGAAACACTCGAACTGCTTCCTGCGGGAATAGCGCCGCGCCAACTCTTCATCCTGCTGCCTGCCGCCTCCGCTGAGCAGGCCGACATGCTGCCGCTTGCGGCCGTGCTCGGTGAATCGTTTCCAGAGGCTGCCGTCGTGGTGGTGAGCCAGTTGCTTCCCGCGGTCACCCTCAATGGGCTTCCCGTGCCCGTGGCTAACCTGAGCGATCATTCCGGAGGGCGCGCGCTGTCTGCCGAGCTCGCCTCGCTGCTCGCCTTCGTGCGCGCCCAGCAGGAGCGCTGGCAGCTCCTTCAATCGGACACCGCGTTGGCAGGCTTTGGCGATGCGGCCTCGCTTGCGCTGGAGTTCAGCGATCGCTTCGATGGCGTAGTGGGCCGCGTGCTGGCCTTTTCTGGCGCCTACTCCGGATGGAAAGACACGGCGCCCGGGCTGACCACCTTGCATCTGCTGCATGGCGGGGCCGACAGCCAGGTCCCTCTGGCGCGGGTGCGGGAGGGTTTTCAGCAGCTCACGGCGCTGGGCGCGGACGCAACGCTCGACGTGGCCCGCGGCGTGGGACATGAACTGCATCCGGCGCTGATGGAACAGGCGGTCCTGCGCCTGCAGACCTGTGTCCCCTTGCGCCACTGGCGGGCCGCCGCGGGGGGCTGAACCGAGCTCAGGAAGTGGTGGCTACGCCCACGTCTTTCCCAGCCTTGCCGAGATGAAGCGCGAGGCAATTGAGCAGGATGTCGTAGTCGACCGGCTTGACGAGGTGATGGTCGAAGCCGGCTTCGCTCGCCCGCTTCTTGTCGGTGGTCTGGCCCCAGCCTGTCAGGGCAACCAATATCACCTTGTCCGCACCCGGTTGCTGGCGAATGAGTCGGGCCGCATCGTAGCCATCCATGCCAGGCATGCCGATGTCCATGATGATGGCGTCCGGAACGTCAGCCTGAACCTGTTTCACGGCTGAGGCGCCGTCGTAGGCGATGCGCACGGCGAAACCGTCCATGCTCAGCAAGGCCTCCAGCGTATTGGCCGCGTCGATGTTGTCATCCACCACAAGAATTTTCCGCTGAGAGTCGCTGCTTGTAGGCATGGGGTTCCTGGTTTGTGAAGTGGGCGTGGCAGATAAGGCGGATGCTTTGGCAGACGTATCCGCCGGAGGGGTCGGGTTGTTTTTCATGACGACGGGCAGGCTCAGTATGAACTCGCTTCCCAGGCCCAGCCCGGGGCTGGTTGCGCTGATCGTGCCGCCGTGCATTTGTGAGAACTGCCGGGCCAGGCTCAGACCAATGCCCAGACCCGACGAGGACTGGCCGGCCACAGGCGTCTGCACGAAGAGATCGAAGATTCGTGAGAGTGAGGAGCGTTCCATGCCTACTCCCGGGTCCTTGACGAGGAACTGGACGGTGTCGCCCGACACCGCCACCTTGAGCAAAATTTCGCCAGGCTCCGGCGTGAACTTGGCCGCATTGACCAGCAGGTTTGCCACCGTCTGGACAAGGCGAGCCTGATCGGCATGCAGTACATGGTCCTGCTCGGGCTGCTCGATGGCCAGCACATGCTGCTTTTCCTGCATGATCGAACTGGATATTTCCGCGGCATGGTTCACGATCGCCTTGAGCTCGACCGGGGCACGCTTGAGGACCACCTTGCCGCTGGTAATACGCGCAACGTCGAGCAGGTCATCGACCAGGCGGGTCAGATGCGTCACCTGCCTGTCCACCACGTGACGAAGGTTCAGCACGGCATCCGATGCGGGGTGAAGATGCCCCAGTATCGCCATCGAGGTGCGGATGGGTGCAAGCGGGTTGCGCAGCTCGTGCGCCAGCGTGGCAAGAAACTCGTCCTTGCGCTGGTCGGCATCGCGCACCTGGTACTGGCGCACCCGCGCGCGGACGGCCGAGCGGGCCGCCGTAATGAGGGCAATGGTGCGCACAGGTCGTTCCAGCAGGCTCACGTTGCCAAGGTTTTCAACCGCTCGCTGTACTTCGAGCGAGTCGGCGCCACTGTGCGTCAAAAGCAGGACAGGAATGTCGGACCAGGTGGGCTGGGCCGCGATGTATGTGGCCAACGCGCTCATGCCGGAACCCGTCAGGGCCTCTTCCACCAACAGCACAGCACCCGCGCCCCGGGCGAGTTCCTGCACCAGTTCACGCGTGTCCTTGCAGACGCTGCAACCGATACCCACCGAATGCAGCACGCGCGCCGTCAGCGCCGCATCCTGTCCGGTCGGCGCGCAGATCACGATGCGCTGCTCCATCAGTGAACTCCGGCATCTTCGTTGCGGACACCCTCGTAGATCGGAACGCCGGTAAGAATGCCCCGAAATCCCTGCAAGATCTTGCCGACCTTCATACCTTCACTGGACATCGAGAACTGCCGGATGGTGCGCTCATGCGAGCTGGAGCGTTTCTTGAAAACCGATATAGCCTGCTTGACTTCACCGTCGAACTCGAAATAGCGCAGCATGAGCACGTTGTCGGCAAGATAACTGGCGTCGACCGAGGTCGACATCTGAGTGCCCAGCATGCCCTGCTGCACGCCCACCAAAATCGTGACCACGCCGCGCTGGCCAAGGAAGGTCAGTAACTCGTGCAGATGAGTGGTGAGAAATCGCTCGTCGGGCATCGCCTTGAGGTAGCCGTTGATGCTGTCGATGACGATGACCTTGGCCCCCTGATCGGCGGCCGCGCAGACTAGCGCGGTGAACTCGCCGGGCGACAACTCGGCGGGATCGATTTGCTGGATGCTGATGGCACCGCGTTCGTACAAGGCGCGCACGTTCAGCCCCAGGCCATCCGAGCGGTTGAGCAGTGTGTTGGTGGATTCCTCGAACAAGAACATGGCGCCAGTGCCGCCGCGCTCGGCACTGGCGGCAACGAACTGGCTGGCCAGCGATGATTTTCCGGTCCCCGGGGGGCCGGAAATAAGGGTGCTGGTGCCTTCTTCGAGGCCACCGCCCAGCAAGGCGTCGAGTTCAGTTAGTTCACTGCTCAATTGTTCGCGTTTTCGCGTCACGCGGCTGTCGGCGGCCACCAGCCGGGGATACACACGCAGCCCACCACGCAGGATTTCGTAGTCGTGCATGCCGCCGCGGTATTGCGTGCCGCGGTACTTGACGACGCGAATGCGGCGGCGCTCTGCGCCGTACTCCTTGACGGACTGGTCCAGGCTGATCACCCCATGCGCGATGCTGCGTACTTGCAGGTCGGAGCCGGCGGCGGTACGGTCATCGAGCAGCATGACGGTGCAGGCCCGGCTGGCGAAAAACTGTTTGAGCGCGAGCACCTGCCGGCGGTAGCGCAACGCGGAGTCGGCCAGCAACTGAAGCTCGGACAGCGAATCGACGACCACGCGTGTCGGCTTGCGCGTTTCTATCACCGACAGGATCATCTGTGTGGTTGCCGCCATTTCCACCTCTGACGGATGGAACATCGTGTACTGGGCTTCGGGTTTGAGCAGGTTTTCGGATGGCAGAACTTCATGGACGTGCACGCCTTCAAGCGAGATGCCGTGAGACTCCGCGACACCGCGCAACTCTGCCTGCGTTTCGGCGAGCGTGATGTAGACCACCGACTCACCGCGCCGTGCGCCTTCCACAAGAAACTGCAAGCCGGTGGTCGTCTTGCCGGTTCCGGGCTCACCTTCAATGAGATAGATGCGCTCGGCCGCCAGCCCGCCGCTCAGGATGTAGTCGAGTCCGGCAATACCGGTCGAGAGAAGGGGAGCGTCGCGAGTCTGGGGAGGAGTGTTCATAAGTGGTGTGCTGGGTCGCCTTCCTGCCTGAGCCCGGAAGGGCCGAACAAGGGCCTGCGTACAGACTCTCGATGCCTGTCTGGCCCCGGCCTCATCCCTGAAAAAAAGGATAGCACGCGACCTCTAAGCACGAGGGCGGCGCCTGTAGGAAAACGCGCCGTTTGCTCATCGGCAATCGGCGCGTGGATCAGCGAAAGCTGAAAGCGAAAGGCCCGCATCGCGGGCCTTTCGAAGCGGGCTAGCGAACGCTGCCGCGCCGGAAAAGATTCACGATGGCCAGCAGGATAATGGCGCCGAGCAGCGAGACACCGACGGACGCGATGCTGATGCCATCATTGATGGTGCCAACGCCGAGCAGCGGCGAGATCAGAAGTCCGCCAAGGAACGCGCCAACAATACCCACGATGATGTTCAGGAAGATCCCTTGCTGGGCATCTGTCCGCATGACGAGGCTTGCGAGCCAGCCTACGATCCCGCCTACGATCAACCAGATGATGAAGTTCATGACGAAAGCTCCTGTACCCTTGTGGGGCATGCCGATAACGTTGTAGAGCCGCTTTGGATCAGCGGCTGCCACTCGCACCAACGCGAGGGGTGAATTCATGCTCTGCCGCTGGCAGGCTCGTCGTTGTAGTCGGCGCTGGATACCGATGGTGCGCCCACGTGCCATGGGCCCGTGGGATATGTCCGACTCTTGGGCTAAGTTTTCCCAGGGGATCAGGCGGGCAGCAGGCGCGAGCTGGTGTCCGGCCGCGCTGCCTTTTCCAGGGCCATCACTTCCATGGCAACGCTCTCCTCGAAGGCGCGGATCTCGGTCAGTGCCTGTGCCAGCGTCATCTCGCCCAGTTGCAGCAAGCGCTCTGTCAGGTGCTCGGTCAAGGCGCGCATGTCGTCCAGCACGTGCTTGGTCTCGCTGTAAAGGCGCTCGCTCTGGGCTTCCATCACATTGCGGGTTTCTTCGTCGGGCGCCAGGGGTGCGCCGTCGCGGTTCAGTGCCGCGTAGTTAAGCCGGGTCTTGCGGTACATGCCGAGTTCGCCAACCGCGTGATGCAGCACGCGGGTGGCGCGCGTAATGTCGTTGTGCGCGCCATTGGTAGTGCCCTCTTCGCCAAAAAAGAGCTCTTCGTTCGCCATGCCGCCGAGCAGCACGCGCACGTCATGCTCCATGTCCGACTTGGTCTTGAGCAAGTGGCGCCCCTGCTTGTGAAACACGAAGCCCAGCGCATTGTTTCTGGGGTTGGCCTTGAGTGAGATTTTCAAGGTCTTCATGTCCGCCAGCAGTCGGGTCCAGTCGCCGTGGGCCAGCTTGCGCTCATGCGCAAAGTCGACCAGAAAGTGGCCCCACTCGTGGACCGCGATGATGCGGCGGTCGCGCTCCCGGTCCTGCGTAGCGCTGTCGTTCACATTGCCCACCAGCACGCGCTCGGCTGCTTCCATGAGCACTGCCGCGTCGATCATGGCGCCCGTCTGCACGCCGATGATGCCGGCCTGGTTGACGATGGTCTCAAGGTCGGCGGGGCTGCAGCCTTCGGTGAGTTCGACCAGATGCCGCAGGTCCAGGTCTGGCATGACCTTGACGGCGCGTTGGCGCAGATAGAAGTTGACGATGGACAGCCTTTCCTCGGGGTTGGGCAGCCTGAAGTCCACTTTCATCTGGAACCGCCGCAGCATGGCCTCGTCCATTTGCAGGGACTGCGAATTGAAGTTCGACGCGACGATCCAGATGATTTCGCTGTCGGCGCGCGTGCGTACGCCGTCGAGCACGGCCAGCAGCATGTTTTGCGTGTCGTCGTCGAACTTGCGGTTGCCCCCGCGCTTCATGAAGAGGTCCTGCGCTTCATCGAGAAAAACGATGCAGCGCTTGCGCCGGCTGGCCAGCGCCACGATGCGCGCCAGGGTCTTGGAACCGCCACCCACAAAACCCGTCTCCAGGTTGGCCGCAGAATGAAACAGGATGGGCAGATTGAGCTCGCGCGCGAGGTAGCTGGCCAGCTTGGTCTTGCCGGTGCCGGCCGGGCCGCTGAACATGACGTTGAAGGGGCGGGTCACGCCGTACGCCGCATAGGCCGTGCGCCGTTCGTACTGGTCACGGATCTGCGCGATCTCTGCCTTGATGTCGTCCATGCCGACCAGGTCGCTCAGCTCGCCGGTGATCTGTGACGGTGGCACGAAGCGCAGGGCCTTGCGCTGGCCGCCCATCTGCATCCACAAAAAGGCCAGCAGGCCCGCTGTCATGCCGATAGACAACAGGGCGCTGAGTGTGGCTTTCCAAGATTCCTGTTCTGCCTGAGGTCGCGCGTCCGAAAAACGCTGTTCCAGCCGCGCGAAGACTTCTGCGCTCGCCCGGTCCAGCGCGGCCTTGGGCACGAAGGTCAGTTTGCTGGCCCAGGGTGCGGTGACCGCCTTGTCGGTCAGGATCTTCGTTTCCATGTCCGAGGGGTAATAGGCGTACTGCGTCGCGCCCGATTCGATCAGCACGAAGCGCTCGGAAACTGTCCACAGAATGGGGCGGTAGATGACGGTGATGCGCGACACCGGGTTGGCTTCAATAAAGCTCAGGATCGAGCCTGTGCCGAAGACGACGGGCAGGCTCTTGTTGTAGCTCCACACGGCCTCCCCGCTGCCATCCACGTTGCTCATGGCCTTGACCTCGTCCGCCATTTTTTCCTGCCGCTGCAGGGACGACCACGAATACCAGGCCGTCAGCGGAATCATCAGCACGATGGCCAGCAGGGCCATGCGCGCGAGGATGCTTTGCATCGACAGCCATTCCTGCAGGCGCAACCAGTGCGCCCTGGCCCGACTCTTCGCACGGGCCGACGGGGAAGAATTTTTCTCGGCGGAAACGCTCTCGTTCAAGGAAGTCGATGCTTCGTTCATATCGGGTCCAGGGGCATTACGGAGGTTGGGCGGGCCGTGCCAAAGGCCGCTGCCCTCGAAGCCCTGGCACCCCCGCGGCGGATGCGCAGGTGCAAGGCATTTTGTAGGTTGAATCCTACATAAAGTCGGGCTTGACGGTTGTTAAGTTGAGTAACCCGTCAACGCCGTAAAACGCAAACTCATCCGTGAGGGGCGGTGTTCAAGCTCATCCATGGGAGACGCCGGGCCAGCGCGAACATTCGCATCGTGGGGCTCCGCCCGTACGTGCCGGATGCAGGCGAAAGTCAGCCGGGCGATCCCGATCGGCTTTCGAAAGTAAAGAAGAAGGTGGCGCCGCGGCCGTCTTCTGCTTCGGCGCGAATGCTGCCGCCATGGCGCTCCAGGATGCGGTGAACCGTCGCCAGGCCGATGCCGCTGCCTTCGAACTCGTTGTCGTGGTGCAGGCGGTGAAAGGGCTTGAAGAGGCTGCCGGAATATTCCATGCTGAACCCCGCCCCGTTGTCGCGCACCATCAGCATGCGGCTGCCATCGTCAGGTGACACACTCGCGGCGAATTCAATGCAGGCATCATCGCGGTTGCGCGAGTATTTCCAGGCATTGGAGATCAGGTTTTCCAGGACGATGCGGGCGAACTTGGCGTCGCACAGCATGCGCACGTCGGGCTCTATCACGACGCGCACGGAACGCAAGGGTTCGCGCAACTGTTCCTGACTGATGGCCTGGCGCGCCAGGGCGCTTAGGTCGACTTCCTGCAACACCAGCTTGCCTCGGCTGACCCGGGCCAAAGCGAGAAGGTCGTTGATGAGCTCGTGCATCCGCACCACGTTCAGGCGTACCCGCTCGAACAGCCGCTCCTCCTGCGGATTCATCTTGCCTTTGAGCTTGCGCTCGAGCAGGAAAACAAAGCCCTGGATGCTGCGCAACGGCGACTGCAAATCGTGCGACACCGAGTAGCCGAATGATTCAAGCTCGGCGTTGGCCGCCTGAAGCTGGTCGGTGCGGTCGCTCACCCGGCGTTCGAGCGTTTCGTTCAGCCCAAGAATCTCGCGGTCGCGCCGCAAGCGCACCAGCTCGGCATTGGTGCGGCTGGCAAAGATGTTGACGAGTGCGCTCTGGTCCTTCGAGAGCGTGTGCGGCGCGCGCCACATGGCATTGAGGATGCCGATGGGCGAACCGTCCGCGTCCCGCAACGCTACGCCCAGATAGGAGCGGTAGACACCGTCCACGACAAACTGGTCAGTCGGAAACATCTGCTCCAGCTTGTCATGGTAAACACAGATATCCGGGGTGTTGAGCGCCATGTCGCAGGGCGTGCCCGCCAGGCTGTAGGTGACTGTAGGCGCCGCCTCGCCGTCGAGCAGCATTGCCAAGGAAGTCACCGATTGGCCCGGGCCGATCTCGCCCACCATGAGCAGGTCGGCATCGATCGCACGCCCCAGGTGCTGGAGCATGGTGCGGAAAAACGGTTCGCCGGTTTCGCCCGACAGGCCCTGCGCCAGGTCGACCAAAAAGGCTTCGCGGTTCGTCTGCTCCGTGATGTTGAGCACTGAAGCCAGAATACATTCCTCACCGTCGATTTCAACCAGCACACCGTGGATGCGGCCATCGATGAGTTGTCCGCTACGGTGTTGCATTTTCGTGTCATAGCGGACGCGCCCGCCATTGCGGTAGAGCTCGGCGTAGAAGGCATCACGGTCTTTTTCGTTCAGCCAGGTACCAGTGTCCATGGAGTGGCGGCCGACCAGCTCTTCGGGTGTGTAGCCCTGGACTGTCGTGGATGCGGCGTTGGCCGCCAGGAACTGGCCGTCCCGCGTGCGCACGATGAGCATGTTGATCGGGCTGAAGTCGAAGGCCTTGGCGAAAAGGTCTTCGGATTTGCGCGCGGCTTCGCGGGCTTCGGCTTCTGGTGTGATATCGGAAATGATGGACACGACCATGGGCATCGGCCCTTCGTCCTCAATCTCGCTGGACAGCAGCACGCGCAGGCGGCGCCCGTCCTTTCGCAGTCCGGTGGCTTCCTGGTTGACGACGCGTCCGCTGTCGCGCATCAGCCGGTAAAAGCTGCGTCGCTCTTCCGGATCGGCCCAAAGCACCGTTGAACTGCGTCCGATGATTTCGTCGCGCGAGTATCCATACATGCGCTCGAATGCGGGGTTGACGTCGTTCACCTCGTCGCTGTCGGGCGACTGGACCATGACGGCCACCGGGCTGTGGGTGAAGATGCGGCGCAGCCGGCCTTCGCTTTGACGCAGCGCCAGTTCGGCGCGCTCGCGGCGCTCGTACTCCTCGATCTTCGCCTTGTACGACTGCGCGGACAGATGCTGGCTCGTGTAGATGGCGATCGAGACGGTGCCCAGCACCAGGATCTGGATGAGCCACGTTCCCCAGCCGACCGTCAGATCGGGTTCGGGCAGCAAGCCGGAACTCTCGGCATAAGTCAACGCGACCAGCGCAACCGAACTTGCCAGGAAGGCCAGCAGCAGCGACCTCCTGGGCAGCATCAGCCCGGCAATGACCACAGCGCCGAGGTAGCCCATCACGCTGGCATTGCGGATCGAGCCGTAAAACGCCGTGCCAGCCGTAGCGAAAGCGATCACGCCGAAAACCAGCACCTGCGCCACCAGCCGGTAGTTGCGCGTGCGGTAGAGCAGCACCGACAGGAACAGCGCCAGCACCAGCAGCAACGCGAGCCCTGCAATGCGCGCGGGCCGGTGGCCCTCATAGATCGCGTGGCCGATGACGATGGGCAGGAGGCCCGTCATCAGCATCAGGATGGCCCGCAACGAGCCGATGCGCCGATTCGCTGACACGGGCTCCGTAATGGAAAGGGCGGCGCGGGAAACTTCGGGCATGGCGCCCACATTATGTCTCTGCTGCCGAGCTTCAGCGGCGCCACGGCGCGTGCAAAAAGGCGACAGTTTCAGTCGATAAGGTGAAGGTCTTTCAGCCGTTGGAGGTCGTGCCGCATAACGCGCGCCCCGATGTCCGTGCGGTAGCGAACATTGGGCAGGATCACCTTGCGCGCAAGGGCGTAGGCCTCGCGCGCGGCATCGGCCACGGTTGGGCCGGTTCCGGTTGCCACGCCAACATAGCCCATGACCCCGCTGGTGACGATTTGCGAGCCCTGCCGCGCGACCTCGGCGAAGTGAAGCGCAGCGTAGTCCTTGGTATTCATCTCATCCAGGCAGATCGGAAAACCCTTGGAGAGCCGGGCATAGCCCTCGCGGTAGGGAAAGGGCGGCACGGTCAGCACGACGCCGGCGGCAAAGCCTGAGCGCGTGCGCATCTGCCGACTCTGATGCCGCAGCATGCGGCAAAAAATCTTGTCCCAGGGCTCGTCGTGCAACGCTTCGCAAATGGCAAAGCCGGGGTACCCGAAACGGCTCGTGAACTCCAGTGGCCACAGGCCGTTCTCGTTGGCCATGAGATTGAGATTGATGTAGCCGCAATAGCCGCCTTCACGCAGCGCTGGGGCCATGCGCGCCAACGTGGCCTCGAAGATGCGGCCTGCGCCGCGGTAAGTCACGATGGTGCCCATTTCGCCTGTCAGCTCGCCGAGCTCGCCATCGAAAAAGCGTTTGTGCTCCCAGTCCAGGCAGACCGCGTCCAGAAACTCTTCGCCGTTGAAGTAGGCGCCCACGCCTACCTCGACGCCATCGATGTAGTCCATCAGCACGAAGTCTGGCGCGTCGGGCTGCTGCCATTGCATCTGGTAGAGCGACAGCAGGGACAGCATGTCCTTGCCGCTGGCCAGCTGGCCGATGTAGTTGCGCGTGCGCGGGCTGTCGGCACCGTTGCCCTTGAAGACGTAGCGCGCGGGATTGCGCTCGATGAAGGCGGCCGCCTCGGCAAAATCCCGGAAGCGATGGGACGCCGCCGTGCATAGTCCGAAATCGCGCAGGGCCGCCTGCCCGTATTCACGTTCTGCTTCGAGCCGGTCGCCATACGCGCTGCCGCCGATGACCTGAAACCCGTCGTGCCGTAGCTCGTCCTGCAGCTGTCCTTTCTGGGCCGACTCGAACAGCGCGATCCCTTGCTCGCCAGCCTCACGAAGCCAGCCGAGTTCGAGCTGCCAGTCGGCCGTGCGCCGCAGCATGCCGCCAAAGACGTCGTCGAAGTCCGGGTCTTCGATGAAGACCTTCACTTCGTGGCCGGCTTCGGCCAGACGGAAATACATGTCGCCGAGATCACCGTATTCGCCGATGCCAAGGATGCGCATGGCTCAGGGCTTGACGGCCACGAGTCCGACAGCGGCAATGCGTTCGGCCTCGCGGTAGACAGGGCGCCGCAGCTCTTCGCCGAAGACGTCGGGGTCGAGCTCCTGGTAAGTCCAGGCGCAGCCCGCATCGGCCAGGGCGGGCCGCAGATCTTCGATAAAACCGTCGACACCGTCGACGATGGCCACGCCCATGTAGACGATGAGCCGGCCAAGAGGAGCCAGCCGGCCCAGCGCCTGTCGGGCCATACGCACGCCCAGCTCCCGGCCGAGCTGGTCGCCGCCGTGGCGGTAGGCTCGCTGTTCGTCATCGACCAGATAGGGCGGATTCGCCAGGATGATGTCGAAGTCTCCCGTCACGGCATTCAGTGCGTCCCCGTGCGCCAATTCGGGCGCCAGCCCGGCCGCTCTTGCATTGCAAAGAGCGTAGCGCAGTGCCCGGCGATTGATGTCGTTCAGCACGAGCCTGGCGCCGGGGCACAGGCGGGCCGCGGCAATTCCGCCTGCGCCGCTGCCGCAGCCGATGTCGAGAATTCGCGGTGGGGCGATCGGGTCGTGCCCGGGCATGTTGTTTTCGATCAGGTGCAGGAAGCGGTAGGTGTCGGGACCGAAGAAAACCGCATCGCGCCCCAGCGTCGGGTAAGCCGAATGAAAGAACAGCAGATCCTCGAAGCTGGAGCAGCGCACGGTGCTGCAAAAGCCCTGCGGTTTTTCTTCATGCTCTGCATCAAGCGCGTCGTGACACTGGCCCTGCCGGTCTTCCTGCAGCGGCTCCAGGATGCCGTCAGCGCGCAGCCGGTTGAACAGCTCGGCGCTCATTCCCTCCGGCAGCATGCGTGGATTGACGCGCATCGACCAGCCGAAGGTGTCACGCAGCGTGCGAGCAAAGGCTGGCCCCCTGTTCGCCAACACCTGGTGATGCGTCGCTGGTGTGGTCGTGGTGAATTGGTAGCCCTCGGCGCGTAGCTGGCGTCCGAGCGCGTCGAGGCTCTCACCTGTTTGCTGGTCGTCCAGCGGAGTCTGGCTCATGGGCCGATGCCGGGCATCAGTTCCAGGCTATAGCGCTCGAAACACTGCTCGCCGCAGAGCAGGCGGATCAGCGCCCCCTCTCCAATGAATCGTGCGCAATCCGGATCCGACTCGACGAGGGGACGGATGACCTCGCTATTCCAGGCCTTGGAGTGGTGGACATCAAGCATGGCATGCAGGTCGAAGTAGGCCCGCATCCGGCCATCGAGCCCGAGGCGCTTCATGCCGGCCGAAACCTGCGCCACGCGCTGCGGCGCCGTCATCTCGATGACGCCGAGTGCGCCAACCGAAAGAAGCGCGTAGCGGCGCGTGCTGGCCATTGCCAGCATGGCGTTGGCCAGCGCAAGTGACTCGCTGACCGTCGTCTCGATGGCGGGCTCGAGTTTCATCGTTCGCACCATCACGGCCAGCATTTCGCCGTGCATGGCTCGCTCTTTTCCGTGACCCATCTCGTCCCAGTAATTGCGCGCGAACTCCAGCTTGGCCCGCGTCGGCAGCTTCACCTGCGTCATCGCGAGAAGGTCATCGAAGCCGGCTTCGCCGGCGGCTTCCTGGCGCAGGAACCAGCACATCTGCGAAAGGCTGGCCTCTTCGGCGAGCCAGGCAAAAAGGCGGTGCCCCTGGCCGGGTCCGGTCCTGCGCAAGCCGTCGAACCAGCCCATGAAATCGTCGGTGTCGAACCACTGGGTGGGCAGGCGGCTGGCGACGGCCTTACGGAGGTCTTCGATGAACTGGCCTTCCGCGCGCTGCCACGAAGCCTCGTCCTGCAGCTGCGCGAGCCAACCGGTGTGCGGCCTGCCCGGTTGGAGGCGCGCTGCATTGAATCGGGCGAGGCCACGCTGGAAGTGCTGGTCGCGCAACCGCGCCAGGCCTTCGCCATCCGGCGTGGCGGATGGGGCATCCTTTGTCAGGATTCCGTCTTCGTGGCGGGCTCCTTCTAGCGCGAACGCGCCGTAGTCTTCATCACTCAATGAGGTACCTCTGAACTGGATTTTGCAGGGCTGCGGTTGCCGACGAGCCGGAGGATTGCGCAACGCAAAGGCAGGGCACGCGTTGGACCGCAGGGTTTGTGCAGACCATAGAAGTCACGCAAGCGCACAGGTGTAGGAACCTGATGAGGCGCCTCGTAGGACGTGGCGTGACAGCCGCATGCCTCTTGTGTCGGGTCCAAGCGGGGCGTGGGATCAGGCCGACATCAACGCACGAGTCACGCCCATAAGCGGCCCGCGGGCCGCCACGCAAATTAGCCGCTCCCCTGAGGTTTGGCCCGGCAGCGCTATATCGCTCTCTCAAGGGCTGGCCTGCCGCTCGCCACCTCTTGTACTTGTCATGGGTCGCCGCGCCCGCCTTCATCTGGCGCCGGTCCTTTATCCCGAAAGGAATTTACGCATGCAATTTTTCAACATACGTCCCGCCAGTCTGATCCTGGCGATGTCGCTGTCGGCGCTCGCCGCAGCCCCAGCCCTGGCCCAGACCTCGGGCTCTGGCACCTCCAGTGGTTCGGCCAGTTCTGGCAGTGCTGCCGGCAGCGGTAATGGCGGCAAGGTCGGCACCACCGCAACTCCTGGGGGGTCCACCGGGTCCACTGGAACTGCGGGCGCTGCCGGCACGGTGGCGGCCGCCGACAAGGCTTTCATCAATAAGGCGGCGGGTTCAGGGCTGTTCGAAGTCGAGGTGTCCAAACTTGCTGCAGACAAGGCCAGCAGTCCCGACGTCAAGCGCTACGCCTCGATGCTGGTTGATGAACACACCAAGGCCAACTCGGAATTGACCAGCCTGGCCAGCAGCAAGGGCGTCACGCCGCCGACGTCGATGCCCGCGGACAAGCGCCGCATCGTCGATCGCCTGTCGCGCCAGACCGGCTCGGCATTTGACAAGGAGTACATGCAATCGGTCGGTATCAAGGCTCACCAGGAAGACGTCAAGCTGTTTCAAAACGCCAGCCGCAGCGCCAAGGACGCCGAGGTGAAGTCTTTCGCCGCCAAGACCTTGCCGAGTCTCCAGCAACATCTGGCCGAAGCACAAAAAATGCCCATGACCGGGGGTGCCTCGAGCAACGCCCGTTCATCGACCAGCGGCACGGGTTCGACGTCCGGCATGAGCAGCAGCACTGGCTCAACTTCTTCCAGCACTACCAAGTAACAACGAGCGGAGTCGGGGCTTGCTATCGGCTCCGACCACGAAACTTTGTTCCAACCACTTCAAGGACGACACCATGCAAGCACTTATTCGAAAGAACGCCGCCTACGCGGCT
Organism: Pseudomonadota bacterium; assembly: GCA_040385065.1. Taxonomy (GTDB): domain Bacteria; phylum Pseudomonadota; class Gammaproteobacteria; order Burkholderiales; family Burkholderiaceae_C; genus Polaromonas. The sequence goes on along the minus strand of JAZKIC010000036.1, from coordinate 18,532 downwards.
GCACTCGCCGCAACCCTGTCACTGGGCGCGTGCGGAGGAATGATGAATTCCCAGCCCATGAATAGCCGCGCTGGCGGCATGACCACCGACACCACCACCGGCACCACCACCTCCAACCCCGCAGCGACGGGCCGCAGGGCCGGTAGCGAGGGCATCGGCGGCGGAAACACCAGCAGCACCGGCACGACCGGCAGCACCGGCGGGTCGGGCACCACCAGCGGCGGCTCCGGCAGCTCCGGCAGCACCGGTAGTGGAGGCAGTGGCACGGGCGGGAGTTCCGGTGCTGGCGGCGCTTCAGGCGGCAGCGCTCCTGCTCAATAAAGGATGACGCCAGGGAGTGCGATCATGATCAGGCAGAACATCGCAGGCCGCATGGCTGCGGCAGGCGCCTTGCTGCTGGCCCTCTCCGCCTGTGGCGATGGTCCACGCGGCTCAAGCACGCCTGCCGCGATGGATCCGGGTAAGGCAGCGACTGGAACGGGCGACGTTACCCGAGCTTCTCCCGCTGCACCCGATTCGGCGGGCGGGGGCAGCAGTGGTCACAAAGGTATGGGTCCAGTCAGCGACAGTTCGGGTGGGCCATCTTCAGGCGGGGCCGGACAGAGTGCCCAGCCTGGCAACGTCAACACCGGGCGATCCGGCGAAACGGCAGGCGCCAATTCGCAGGCCGGCGCAGCGTCTGGCACTGCAGCTGGTGGCGGAACCACGACCGCCGGGACGGGCGGATCGACCACGACGGGTGGCGTCACGGCTGCCGGTATCGCGCAAGGAAGCGGCAACGGCAGAACCAACTCGTCGCCCAACAGTAACGCGGGCAATTCTGCGCGTTAGCCCGCGCGAACTCTGCTGTTCATTCGAAATTGACCTACAGACGAGAGCGCAGCGAGCCCACGAACTTTTTTGGTGCGCTTTTTACATTGAATTTTTTACCAAGGGAAATCCATGAAAGCCATAACACTCAAACCTACTGCCGCCATCGCACTCGTTGCGTTGCTCTCGCTGGGCGCATGCGGCAAAAAGACTGACGATGCCTCGGGCACGTCGGGCTCAGGCTCGAGCAGTTCGTCAAGCACCACGACTTCACCCAGCACGACCGGAAGTGGCAGCGGCTCGACCGGTTCGGGCACTTCGGGCATGGGCTCGTCGGGGACCACAGGCTCGACCGGCTCTTCGGGCACTACCGGATCCACAGGATCTTCAGGAACCACCGGAAGTGGAACGTCGAGCAGCGGCAGCACGGGCAGCGGCACCACGTCGGGCTCGGCCAGTTCCGGCAGCGGCATGGGGTCGGGATCGACCTCTGGCTCCACCGGTGCGGCAACTGGAGCCAGCGCACCCTCTAGCCGCTGATTCCCGGACATATTCGGTCAACGCCGCTCGAACGGCTGACGGCCGATGCGAGACAGGGCTCCCTTCAGGGGAGCCTTTTTTCTGGGCTCAACCCTTTGCCACCGGCCGCGCTGGGTCGCTGCACCAGTCGCTCCAGCTTCCCGCATAGAGTGCAGTGCTGCCCAGCCCGGCAACTTGCATGGCGAGCAGATTGGGCAAGGCGCTGACGCCGCTGCCGCATTGGTGGACGACGCTGGCCGGGTCCCTGCCGTCCAGCAAGGCCATGAATTCGTCACGTAGCTGTTCTTTCGGCTTGAAACGTCCGTCAGTTCCCAGGTTCTGGCTGAAAGGCCGGTTCAGCGCGCCCGGAATGTGGCCGGCGACCGGGTCCAGCGGCTCGACCTCGCCGCGGTATCGGGCAGGCGCCCGTGCGTCGAGTACGGTTTGCCCGGCGCTGCCCAGCCGAGCCTGCACTTCGTCGGCGCTTACAAGCATGGCTTTTTCCGGCCCGAGAACGAAGTTGCTCTGGAAGTGTGCGGGCTCCTCGCCGCTGGCCAGTGCACCGCCAGCCGCCTGCCAGGCTTGCAGCCCACCATCGAGCACTGCTACGGCGTCATGCCCCGCCCACTTGAGCATCCACCACAGGCGACCACAGTAGTTGGCGCCATTGCGGTCGTACACCACGGCCTGCATCCTGTTGTCGAATCCGACGCTCGACAGCCAGGTGGCGAAGCGCTCGCGGTTCGGCAGCGGATGCCGGCCGCCCGAGGCCGGTTCGTCGGCGCCGCTGGCTGTCAGAATGCCTTGAGGGCCTGCCACGCCGTGTCGCGCACTGAGGTCGGTATCGAGATTGGCATACACCGCTCCAGGAATATGGCCCTCGGCAAACTGCTGGCCGCCCAGTGACGGCTGCATGAGATCGAAGGTGCAGTCGAACACCATGAGCGGCGCGCCGCTTTTCATCAGGGACTGAAGCTCGGTGGCGCTAATGAGGGTGGTGTACATAAAGGCTTTCACGTGAGTGGCTGGCAAAGCCATTTTGAACCATTCACACTGCCGTTGCCGCAAGCCTCGTGCACGGGCGCGAAGGGCTCAGTGCTCTTCGGCTGGGGTGTTGGGCAGCGCACGGGCGCGCAGGACCGTGGCGGCAATACCGCTCGCAACAATGACCGCCATGCCGAGCCAGCCAATCGGGGGAATCAGGTCTCCGAAAAGCAGCAGGCTGTAAAGCGCTGCAAAGACGATGCCCGAGTACTGCAGGCTGGCGACCACAAGCGTCGCGCCCTTCGTGTAGGCCCGTGTCATGCACCACTGGCCCAGGGTTGCCAGTACGCCAATCGGAACAAGCCAGATGGCCGCCCCCCAATCCCAGGTCGACAGGCCGGTGAAGAGCATGCCGACCAGTCCCCCGAGCGCGCTGGCCAGGGCGAAGTAAAAAACCGTGCGCTCTTCCGGCTCGCCCAGCCGGCCGAGTGCGGCCACCTGCAGGTAGGCGAGTGCGGCGATCAGCCCCGACAGCAGGCCGATAAGCCCGGCGAACAGCTGGTCCTGTTCCAGCGCGGGCCGTAGCACCATCACCACGCCTGCAAAACCGGACAGCACGGTGAGCATCAGCGCGCCCTGGCCTTGCGACTGTCCCCGGCCGTACAGCAGGCCCCCACCGACGACGAAGGCGGCAATCCACACGCCACTCATGTAGTTCAGCGTCATGGCGGTGGCCAGCGGCAGATAGCCAATCGCATAAAACCAGGCCAGCAGCGAGACCACGCCCACAAAGCTGCGCCAAGCGTGCATGGCCGGCACGGCAGTGCGCAATGTGGAGCCGCGCGCCCGCACGATGCAGCCCATGAAGATCATGCTGAAGATGCCGCGGTAGAACACCAGCTCGAAGGTGTTGAAGTTCTCGGAGGCCAGCTTCACGCAAACTCCCATCGTGGCAAAGAAGGCCGAGGCGAGAACCATCCAGAGAGCTTGCATGCGGAAATCTTGTGCTGTCCGCAGGCGCAGCGCGTGCGGCGAATCGGCTTTGATACGGCCGATCCGGTCGTTGAAAAAAAACGTTAACGGCGCCTCGGACGGCTACATCTGGCGGCTAGATCATCTGCGTGGTTTTGCTGGCGCCCATCTCGCGCCGATACCACTCGTGGAAATGCTGCATGCCGTCTTCCATCGGGCTCTGGTAGGGACCGAATTCGTTGTCGCCGCGCTGCATCAGGGCCAGCCGGCCGGCGTCCATGCGCAGTGCCAGCTCGTCGTCCTCGACGCACGTTTCCATGTAGGCCGCCTGCTGCGCCTGCATGAACTCCTGTTCGAACGCGCAGATCTCTTCGGGGTAGAAAAACTCCACGACGTTGAGTGTCTTGCCCGGCCCGCGCGGATGGAGCGTGCTGACCACGAGCACGTGCGGATACCACTCGATCATCACGTGGGGGTAGTAGGTGAGCCAGATCGCGCCGTATTTGGGTGGTATGCCCCCGCGATACTGCAGCACCACGTCATGCCACTTCTTGTAGGTGTCGGTGCCTGGTTTCCCCAGCTTGTCGGAGACGCCAACGGTTTGCACCGAATAGTGGGACTCCAGTTCCCAGCGCAGGTCCTCCGTCGTGACGAAGCCGCCCAGGCCCGGGTGAAACGGTCCGACGTGGTAATCCTCGAGATACACCTCAATGAAGGTCTTCCAGTTGTAGTTGCACTCGTGCAAATGCACCTTGTCAAGCTGGTAGCCCGTGAAATCCAGGTCGGCCATCGAGCCGAGCTGCGCCATTTCGGCGGCCACGTCGCGGCCCGTGTCTTCGAAGATGAGACCGTTCCAGCTGGTTGTCTTGTAGCGGTTCAGGTTGAGGCAGGGGTCGATCTGGAAGTGGGGCGCGCCAATCAGCTCGCCCGCGGTGTTGTAGGTCCAGCGGTGCAGCGGACAAACAATGTTCGAGCCCGTGTTGCCGCGTCCCTGGAGCATGGTGGCCTGTCGATGGCGGCAGACGTTCGAAATGAGCTCGATGCCCGAGGCATTGCGCACCAGGGCCCGGCCTTCGCCTTCATGCGGAAGGGCGTAGAAGTCTCCGAGTTCCGGCACCGACAGTTCGTGGCCGAGATAGCGCGGACCTTTGGCAAACAGCTTTTGCTGCTCGCGCTCGTAGAGGCCGGCATCGAAATAGCTGGAGATGGGAAGCTGGCTTGTGGCCTGCAACAACCGAAGGCTTAGGTCAGACATGGTTCCATAAGTGGTTACAGCGCGTCCGTGGTGTGTGCTCCGGCCGGCCCGATCCGCCCATGCGCTCGGCACCTGCCCCGGGATATCGGCCGGGCAGTGCGGCTTGTACTGGTAAGGATTGTAGCTGCGCCCCCCCGGTGAGGCGACCTGGGCAGCACCTTCGGCAAGGCGAGCCGCAGAGCTGGGGGCCGCCTGGCGGCCTGCCGCGCCGAGCGCCTAAAATCGCGGCTCTTTCCCTACCCTTGACCATGACCAGCAAATTTACATCCCCCGCCATCGGCGCCGATGCCGACGCGCCAGCGCTCACGTATGAACAGGCGCTGGAGGAGCTCGAGCAACTGGTCAATCGGCTGGAGTCCGGCCAGTTGCCTCTTGAGCAATTGCTGGCGGGCTACCAGCGTGGCGCCACGCTGCTGGGCTTTTGCCGCGACAAGCTGCAGGCCGTCGAAAACCAGATCAAGGTGCTTGAAGGCAATGAGCTCAAGCCCTGGACCCCGAGCTGACCGATGACACGCGCCAGGGCTTTCCTGATGTTGCCAGCCTTGACGCTGGCGCCCGCCGGGCAGCAACGCCTTTTGAAACCGAGATCCCTGTGAACAAAGCCGAAACCGTCTCCGAGTTCCACCTCAACGCCTGGACGGCGCGGCAACTTGCTGCTGTCGAGGCTGCCCTCGGCCGATGGGTCGCCTGCCCCGAGACCTCGCCAGCGCCCGCCGGTCTGGGTGAAGCGATGCGCTACGCCGTGCTCGACGGGGGCAAGCGGCTGCGGCCCCTGCTGGTGCTGGCCGCCAGCGAAGCGGTGGCAGGCCGACCGGAAACCGCCTTGCGCGCGGCCTGCGCGGTCGAGCTGATCCACGCCTACTCACTGGTGCATGACGACATGCCCTGCATGGACAACGACGTGCTGCGCCGCGGCAAGCCAACGGTTCATGTTCGCTTTGGCGAAGCGCAGGCCCTGCTCGCCGGCGACGCGTTGCAGGCTCTTGCTTTTGAACTCCTGACGCCGGAAGACGACTCGATCGCGGCCTCCGCGCAGGCGGGCCTGTGCCGCATGCTCGCCCAGGCCGCGGGCCATCAGGGCATGGCAGGCGGCCAGGCGATCGATCTGGCCAGCGTCGGCAAGCCGCTCACGGCGGAAGAACTGCACGGCATGCACCGGCTCAAGACCGGCGCCCTCCTGCAAGCCAGCGTCCTCATGGGCGCCGCCTGCGGCAATCCTTCAGCAACCGCCCGTGCGGCGCTGGCCGATTACGGCGCCGCCATCGGCCTGGCTTTCCAGGTGGTTGACGACATCCTCGACGTGATTGCCGACTCCGACACGCTGGGCAAGACGGCCGGCAAGGACGCCGCGCAGGACAAGCCAACCTTCGTTTCGCTGATGGGGCTGCACGAGTCGCAAAACTATGCGCAGGAGTTGCTGTCGCAGGCACTGGCCAGCCTCAAGGGAAGCGAGCTGAAGAATACGTCGGCGCTGCGCGCGCTGGCCGACATGCTGGTGAACCGCTACTTCTGAACCCGGAGCCACGTCCCATGCGTCCATTGCTTGAGTCCATCGACAGCCCCGCCGACCTGCGCCGCCTGCCGCGAGGCCAGTTGCGCAAGCTGGCCGACGAATTGCGCGACTACGTGCTGCACAGCGTCTCGCGTACCGGGGGGCACCTGAGCTCCAACCTCGGCACGGTGGAGCTGACGGTGGCGCTGCATTATGTTTTCAACACGCCGGCGGACCGGCTGGTGTGGGATGTGGGCCACCAGACTTATCCGCACAAAATCCTGACCGGCCGGCGCGACCGGATGCCCAGCCTGCGCCAGTTCGGCGGACTGTCGGGATTTCCCCGTCGCGACGAAAGCGAGTTCGATACCTTCGGCACCGCGCATTCCTCGACCTCGATCTCTGCCGCCCTGGGCATGGCGATGGCCGCACGCCAGAAGGGCGAAGACCGCTACGCCGTCGCCATCATCGGGGACGGTGCAATGAGCGCGGGCATGGCCTTCGAGGCCATGAACAATGCCGGCGTGTGTGACTGCAACCTGCTCGTCATCCTCAACGACAACGACATGAGCATCAGCCCGCCGGTGGGCGCACTGAACCGCTATCTCGCGCAACTCATGAGCGGGCAGTTCTACGCCGCCGCCAAGAACGTGGGCAAGCAGGTCTTGAAGGCTGCGCCGCCCTTGCTCGAACTGGCGCGTCGGCTCGAATCGCATGCCAAGGGCATGGTCGTTCCGGCCACGCTGTTCGAAAACTTCGGCTTCAACTACATCGGCCCGATCGACGGGCACGACCTGGACTCCCTGATCCCTACGCTGGAAAACATTCGCCAGCTCAAAGGTCCGCAGTTCCTGCACGTCGTCACCAAAAAAGGGCAGGGCTACAAGCTGGCCGAAGCCGATCCGGTGGCCTACCACGGCCCGGGCAAGTTCGACCCCGCGCTGGGCTTGCAGCCTGCGGCTTCGCCTGCAAAGATGACTTTCACGCAGGTCTTCGGCCGCTGGCTGTGCGACATGGCCGAGCATGACCCGCGTCTGGTTGGCATCACGCCCGCCATGCGTGAAGGTTCCGGCATGGTGGAGTTTCATGCCCGCTTTCCGGGCCGCTACTTCGACGTCGGCATCGCCGAGCAGCATGCGGTGACCTTCGCGGCCGGCATGGCCTGCGAAAACCTCAAGCCCGTGGTGGCCATTTACTCGACCTTCCTGCAGCGCGCCTATGACCAGCTCATTCATGACGTGGCGCTGCAGAACCTGCCCGTGGTGTTCGCCCTGGACCGCGCCGGGCTGGTGGGCGCTGACGGCGCCACCCACGCCGGCGCTTACGACATCGCCTACCTGCGCTGCGTTCCGAACATGAGCATCGCGTGCCCGGCCGACGAACGCGAATGCCGGCAACTCCTCAGCTCGGCCTATGAACAAAACCATCCGGTGGCCGTGCGATACCCGCGCGGCGCTGGTGCGGGCGTTTTGCCCGATGCTTCACTTCAGGGGCTGCCGTTCGGCAAGGGCGAAGTGCGCCGCAAGGGCAGCCGTATCGCCATCCTGGTCTTCGGAACTCTTCTGTACCCCGCGCTTCGGGCTGCCGATTCGCTGGACGCGACGGTGGTGAACATGCGCTGGGCCAAACCACTGGACCTGGCGCTCCTGCTGGAAGTGGCGGGTTCGCACGAGTCGCTGGTCACGGTTGAAGAAGGCAGCGTGATGGGCGGAGCGGGCAGCGCGGTTGCAGAGGCGCTGCAGGCGGCAGGCGTCTTGAAGCCCATCCTGCATCTGGGCCTGCAAGATACCTTCACCGAGCATGGCGACCCGGGCATGCTCCTTGGACTGCAGGGCCTCGATGCCCCCGGAATCGAGGCTGCGATCCGCGCGCGCTTTGCAGCAAGCACTAGCGCCGCCGACTCCGGCCGCCCCCCTTTGAAATCGGTAAGTTGAAGACAAATGAAACGTGATCCCCTGACTCCCTCCATGCCCGACGTCCAGGGCCGCAGCGACGTGCGCGAGCTTCCCATCCAGCGTGTAGGGGTTCGGGCGCTGCGCTATCCGCTTCGCGTGGTGGTGGCAGGCAAGGAGCAGTCAACTGTCGGCACATGGACACTGGACGTGGGCTTGAGTGCAGAGCAAAAGGGCGCGCACATGTCCCGGCTGATCGCTTGGCTGGACTCGCTCGACGTGCCGCTGACCGCCGAGACGCTGCACCGCGAAATGGAAAAAATGCTGGCGCTCCTGGAGGCCGATGCGGGCGGGATCGAGGTCTCGTTCCCGTTTTTCATCCGCAAGGCCGCTCCAGTCACGGGCCTGCAAAGCCTGATGGAATACGACGGCACGTGGATCGCGCGCCGCTTGGCCGGAACGACTGCTGTCACGATGCAGGCCAGGGTGCCCGTCAAGTCCCTGTGTCCGTGCTCGAAGGAAGTCTCCGACGATGGCGCGCACAACCAGCGTTCGCACATTTCGCTTTCGTGCGAGCTGCGGGGCGCACTCGACTGGAGCGAGCTGGTGCGCTTTGCCGAAGACAACGCCTCCAGCGAGTTGTGGGGCCTGCTCAAGCGGCCCGATGAAAAGTGGGTCACAGAGCAAGCCTATGCCAACCCCAAGTTCGTCGAAGACCTGATTCGCGACGTCGCAGTGGACCTCGACGAGGACGCACGCATCGGCAGCTATCGGGTAGAGGTGGTGAACTACGAGTCGATCCACGCGCACGACGCTTACGCCGTCATCGAGCGTCTGAAGTAGACGCGGCAGGGCGGCAGGGCGGCACCTGGGCGGCCTGTTCTGTTAAGTCTTCAGGGCGCACACCTGCATTTTCGCCTGGCAGCAGAGAGCCATCGACAGGCAGCTGTCAATCTTTGCGCTTGCGCGCGCCTGAAAATCCGCTGCGCGCCGAAAGGCCGTTTGCCGCACGACTTCCGAAGCGACCCCTGAAGAGCTTCGCGCGGCAGAAAGAATCCATCCCCAAGGAGTGAAAAACATGGACCGTCGTTCCCTCATCAAACATGCTGGCATTGCCGGGGTCATTGCCACAGGCGCTGCACCTGCCGTGCATGCGCAGGCCACCCTGCGCTGGCGCCTGGCGTCGAGTTTTCCGAAGTCGCTGGACACCATTTACGGCGGCGCCGAAGTGTTTGCCAAGGCTGTGCGCTCGATGTCTGGCGGCAAGTTCGAGATCTCCGTGCACGCGGCGGGCGAACTGATGCCGGCCTTCGGCGTGGTCGACGGCGTGCAGAACGGCACCGTCGAAATGGCGCACACCGCTCCGTACTATTTTTTCGGCAAGGACGAAGCGTTTGCGATCGGCGGAGCCATTCCTTTCGGGATGAATTCGCGGCAAATGTCTGCATGGCTGCGTGAAGGCAACGGCATGAAGCTGATGCGCGAGTTCTACGCCAAATACAACATCGTCAACTTCCAGGGCGGCAACACGGGTGCGCAAATGGGTGGTTGGTTCCGCACGGAAATCAAGGAGCCGGCCGACATCAAGGGCCTTAAGTTCCGCGTTGGCGGATTCGCTGGCAAAGTCATCGAACGCATGGGCGGCGTGCCGCAGAACATACCGGGGGGCGAGATCTACCAGGCGCTGGAAAAAGGCACCATCGACGCGGCCGAATGGATCGGCCCCTATGACGACCAGAAGCTCGGCTTCAACAAGGTGGCGCCGTTTTATTACTACCCCGGCTGGTGGGAAGGCGGACTGCAGGTCGAGTTTTTCACCAACCGAAAGGCGCTGGACAGCCTGTCCGCCGAGAACAAGGCCATCATCGAGGCCGCCTCAGCGCTCGCGCACCTGGACATGCAGGCCAAGTATGACGGCCGGAACCCGGGCGCGCTCAAGCAGCTGGTGGGCGCCAAGGTCAAGGTTTTGCCGTTTCCCAAGACCGTGCTGGACGCCTCGTTCAAGGCGTCCATGGCGCTGTATGCCGAGCTCGACGCCAGGAATCCCAACTGGAAAAAGATCTACGGGGACTACCGCACTTTCCAGCGGGACCAGATCTTGTGGTTCCGCTTTGCGGAAGCACGTTTTGACAGCTACATGCAGTCGCAAAAAATCTGATTCGCACGGATTTGTCGATCATTCGCAGCTGATCCGAATCCCGCCTTTTTGATTGCGGATGGGCTGTGAGCCCCGAGGCGCGGCGACCTAAAATGGGCGTCGCGCTTTTTCACGTTTCCGCGGGCTGTTCAGGCCCACGTTGCAACCCGGGCCGCCAATGCTGGCGCCCTTCGGCCCGTCCGAAACCGGTGTTGCCTTCAACCCGATACCTACCACTCTTTCTCATCGCAACTCCCCCTGGAGGCTTTTATGGATCGCCGTCTTCTCATCAAACATGCCGGCATTGCCGGCGTCCTCGCCGCTGCCGCGGCACCCGCCGTGCATGCGCAGTCACCGTCGCTTCGCTGGCGCCTGGCGTCGAGCTTTCCCAAATCGCTCGACACCGTGTTCGGTGGCGGTGAAACTTTCGCCAAGAAAGTCTCCGAACTGAGCGGAGGCCGCTTCACGATCACTACGCACGCCGCCGGGGAACTGATGCCGGCCTTCGGCGTGGTGGACGGCGTGCAGAACGGCACCGTCGAGGTGGCCCACACCGCCGCCTATTACTTCTTCGGCAAGGACGATGCCTTCACGCTCAGCTGCTCCATTCCCTTCGGTTTGAACAGCCGCCAGATGACGGCCTGGATGTACCAGGGCAACGGTCTGAACCTCACGCGCGAGTTCTACAAGGGCTACAACATCGTCAATTTCCCCTGCGGCAACACCGGCACGCAAATGGGCGGCTGGTACCGCAAGGAAATCAAGACCGTGGCCGACCTGAAGGGCCTGAAGTTCCGCGTCGGGGGTTTTGCCGGCAAGGTGCTCGAGCGCATGGGCGTGGTGCCACAGAACATTCCGGGGGGCGAGATCTACCAGGCCCTTGAAAAGGGCACACTGGACGCGGCCGAGTGGATCGGCCCCTATGACGACCAGAAGCTGGGCTTCAACAAGGTCGCGCCCTTTTATTACTATCCGGCCTGGTGGGAGGGCGGCCCACAGCTGGAATTGTTCATCAACCAGAAAGCCTACGACGGGCTGTCCGCCGAGTACAAGGCCATCGTGGAGGCAGCAGCTTCGCATGCGCACGTCGAAATGCAGGCCAAGTACGACGTGCGCAATCCCGGCGCACTCAAGCAGCTGGTGGCCGCCAAGACCAGGGTGCTGCCTTTCCCGAAAGCGATCATGGACCTGGCTTTCAAGGAATCCATGGCGCTGTACTCGGACCTGAACGGGAGCAATCCGAAGTGGAAAAAGATCTACGACGACATGGCCAATTTCCGCCGCGACCAGAACCTGTGGTTCCGCTTCACTGAAGCGCGTTTCGACAGCTTCATGCAGGCCCAGAAGCTGTAGCACGCTTTCCCGGCGCGGAGGCTGTGCGTGCGGCAGCTGCGAATGCTGTCGGTTTCCTGATGAAGTGGCTTTCGTCGGGGGTAAGCACTAATACCCCTGAGGTGCTCGCCCCCTAGACTCTCAACTCGTTTCAACTTGTTGCGGAGTCACCCATGGATCGTCGTTCCCTTATCAAACAAGCCGGCATTGCCGGCGTTCTCGCTGCAGGAGCCGCTCCCGCGGTCCATGCGCAGGGCGCCACATTGCGCTGGCGTCTGGCTTCCAGCTTTCCCAAGGCGCTGGACACCATCTTCGGTGCAGCCGAAACCTTTGCCAAGAAAGTCGGCGAACTCTCCGGCGGCAAATTCACCATCAGCGTCCATGCAGCCGGCGAACTGATGCCCGCTTTCGGCGTGGTCGACGGCGTGCAGAACGCCACCGTTGAAATGGCCCACACGGCCCCTTACTACTTCTTCGGCAAGGACGAGACCTTCGCCCTGGGCTGCGCGATTCCTTTCGGCCTGAACAGCCGCCAGATGACCGCCTGGATGTACCAGGGCAACGGCCTGACCCTGATGCGCGAGTTCTACGCCAAATACAACATGATCAGCTTCCCCGGCGGCAACACCGGCGCCCAGATGGGTGGCTGGTATCGCAAGGAACTGAAAAGCCCTGCCGACATCAAGGGCCTGAAATTTCGCGTCGGCGGCTTTGCCGGCAAGGTCATCGAGCGCATGGGTGGCGTTCCGCAGAACATCCCCGGTGGCGAGATTTATCAAGCCCTGGAAAAAGGCACGCTGGATGCCGCCGAGTGGGTTGGTCCTTATGACGACCTTAAGCTCGGTTTTGCCAAGGTCGCCCCGTTCTACTACTACCCCGGCTGGTGGGAAGGCGGTCCCCAGCTGGACTTCTTCATCAACACCACGGCCTACAACGGCCTGTCGGCCGAGTACAAAGCCATCGTCGAAGCTGCTGCGTCTTACGCACACGTCGAGATGCAGGCCAAGTACGACGCCAAAAACCCTGGCGCCCTGAAGACGCTGGTGGGTGCCAAGACCAAGGTCCTGCCTTTCCCGAAAGCCATCATGGACCTGGCCTTCAAGGAGTCCATGGCCCTGTACGCCGAAATCAGCGCCAAAAACCCCAGCTGGAAGAAAGTCTACGACGACTACTCAGCCTTCCGCCGCGACCAGAACCTGTGGTTCCGCTTTACCGAAGCGCGTTTCGATAGCTTCATGCAGACACAAAAACTCTAACGTTTTTATGGCGGTGGCCGCAAAGCCGCCTCCGGCTTGAGTCTGGCTTTGCCAGCCCCGAGTTTTTAAACCCGCGACGCAAATGCCTCGCGGGTTTTTTTTGTGCCTGGTTATCGCGCAAGCCTGCGGATGTGACCGCTACCCTCTCCGTCCCGTCCCCCCATACCCCAAGCCGGTTGTCGAAGGGTTTGCTGTGCACGCCGGCTTCGACAAGCTCAGCCCGAACGGTAGGGTTTCGAGGGGATCGGGTCCTTAATCGTCTGCGTCCGCAGCGTCCTTCACACCGTTCGCCCTGAGCTTGTCGAAGGGTTTGCGCGTCGCGCTCCGGCTTCGACCAGCTCAGGCCGAACGGATTGGGGTTTGAGGTCACCCGTGCTTAATAGCTTGCGCCCCCCGCCGACCCCTTTCTGCGACTCACCCTGAACGATCGGCCGGCGCCACGGACTCCAAGAGCGTTCCGAAAAAAAAGCTCCGTGGCATGTCGGCCGACGGAGCTTTTTTCGCGGCCGGGCGAAGCGAACTTCGCGCGGCTGACGGGGGGCGGCTATTTCTTGTTCTTCTCGTCCTGGGCCATTGAATCCTGCATGGCTTTCATGGCGTCGTCGTCGGACTTGGTTTCGTCTTCGGCGGGCGCCGAGGCGCCTGCTTCCGGTGCCGCTGCCGCTGCATTTTCAGCCTGGTTATCGGCCTCCATCTGCATCTGTACCTGCTCGAGATCAACCTTCTCGGTCTTATCGAGCCCGCTAGAGACAATGCCCGGGAACGCAATGATCAAACCCACCATGACGATCTGGATCAGCACGAACGGAACGGCGCCCCAGTAGATCTGCATGGTCGTGACCGGTGCGATCTGCTTTTTGGTGACCTTATCGGTGTACGCCGTGGTCGGTGCGACGCTGCGCAGGTAGAAGAGCGCGAAGCCGAAGGGCGGGTGCATGAACGAAGTCTGCATATTTACAGCGAGCAGGACACCGAACCAGATCAGGTCGATGCCGAGCTTGTCGGCGACCGGTGCCAGAAGTGGAACTACGATGAACGAGAGTTCGAAGAAGTCCAGGAAGAACGCCAGGAAGAAAATCAGAACGTTGACAACGATCAGAAAGCCAACCTGGCCGCCAGGTAGCCCGCTCAGCAGATGCTCCACCCATTTCGGTCCATCCACACCTTGGAACACAAGGCTGAAAATGGTCGAACCGATCAGGATGAACACCACGAAGCACGAGAGCTTGGTGGTGGTGTTCAGTGCCTGCTTGAGCAGCGACATGTTCAGGCGGCCTCGTGCGAAAGCCATGATGAGCGCACCGAGTGCACCCATGGCGCCGCCCTCGGTAGGTGTGGCGATGCCCAGGAAAATCGTTCCCAGCACCAGAAAGATCAGCAGTAGGGGAGGGATGAGCACGAAGGTCACGCGTTCGGCCATGCGCGACAACAGTCCCATGCGGGTAACGCGGTTGATCACTGCAATGACGAAGGCCAGGATCACGCCTGCACACATGGCCACCACGATGGTCTCGTCAAGCGGAACTGTCGTCACGGTCTTGCCGGTCCACCAGCTCACAACTTGCGCGTAGTTTTTACCAAAAATGATGGCGCTGCCTGCGGAAAGAACGGTCAGGATCAGCAGGGACAGCAGGCCAGCCTTGCCGTCGTCTTCACGGATGGTACGCGCCTCGGCCGGCAAAGCTGGAACCCATTGCGGTTTTATGAAGGCCAGCAGGATGACGTAGCCGACATACATACCGGTCAGGATGAAACCCGGAACGAACGCGCCCTTGTACATTTCGCCAACACTGCGGCCCAACTGGTCGGCCAGAATGATCAGGACCAGCGAGGGCGGGATGATCTGGGCGAGTGTCCCGGATGCTGCGATAACACCCGCAGCCAGGCGCCGGTCGTAGCCGTACCGCAGCATGATGGGCAGCGAAATCAGGCCCATTGAGATCACGGAAGCTGCAACCACACCGGTTGTCGCCGCCAGCAGCGCGCCCACCAGAATCACCGCCAGCGCGAGGCCACCGCGAATCGGACCGAACAGCTGGCCGATGGTGTCGAGCAGGTCTTCGGCCATGCCGCTTCGCTCCAGCACAAGCCCCATCAGCGTAAAGAAGGGAATCGCCAGCAGCGTATCGTTCTGCATGATGCCGAACAGCCGCAGGGGGAGCGCCTGTAAAAGGGCCTCAGGCAGCAGGCCGAGTTCGATGCCGATAAAACCGAAAAAGAGGCCGCATGCACCCAGACTGAATGCGACCGGAAAACCCATCAGCAAAAAGACGATGAGGCCCGCGAACATGATCGGGGCGATGTTGTGTGTCAGAAATTCCATAACTTGTTTCCCCTATCAGCCGAGAGCTTTGGTTTTGGCTTCGGCAAGACGGCGAATCGACTCGGCCAGTTCTTCTTCAGCGGACTTTTCACCGACCTTGACCGTGGGGTCTTCGATCAGGCCTTTGAGAAAGGCGATGCGCTTGATGAGCTCCGACCAGCCTTGCAAGAGCAGCAGTGCAAATCCCAGCGGCATCATGAGGTAAACGGGCCAGCGAATGAGGCCGCCAGCGTTGCCGGACATCTCACCAGAGTTCCACGCCTTCAAGAAGAACGGAATGCCGTAGTAAAGGATTGCAAAACAGACCGGCGTGAGGAAGGCCGCAAAGCCGATGATGTCAACCCAGATCTGGCCGCGCTTGGAGAGCTTGCTCGACACCACGTCGATTTTCACGTGCTCCTTTTGCAGCAAGGTATATCCCGCAGCCAGCATGAACGAGGCCGCGAAGAAATACCACTGAATCTCGAGGTAAGCGTTCGAACTCATGTTGAACACCTTGCGGACCACGGCGTTCACACCGCTGATCACGGTCGAAGCCAGAATCAGCCAGATCACGTACCGGCCGACCCAGGCGTTCAGCCGGTCGACCGCGTTTGAAAATTTCAGCAATGCATGCATTGTTTGTCTCCGATATAAATAGTGGCGCAGCAAAAGGCGTCGACAGCCTGGGCAGCCGACGCCTTGTCCGGGAGGATTCTAAGGACAACTATAGGGCGCAAGCTGACGTATGGGTGACGGTGTTATCCCGCGCCGAGTCTCGCGCAGCGTACGTCCTTGGTGCAGAATTGCCTTGAAGGTGCTGTTTTCGCACGGCGCCCATGCGCTGTACCGAATCCGGGACTCAAGCCATGTGCACGGCAATGCTGGCGCTTTCCTGTCACGCGCCCACGTGTACTTGACCATTCGGCTTTTACCGCCAAAACCCCACAGTACAACCCCACCGGAACTTGCAGTGACCTCAGGCTTCAATTCAGGACAACCTCCGGGTCATGCCCCAGCCGCTCCCGGCGGCGATCCGGCGCTGATCGACTCGCCCAAAGCCCGCAGTGCGGGGCGCGACGTGCTCTCGCTCGCGTTGATGGACGCGCGCAACCATACCCTGCACATGTTCGCCCAATTCCAGCAGGCTCTGGAGGGCGCTAACTTCGCGGTGCCCGAACTGCCAACGGTCAACCCACCACTATGGGAACTGGGCCACATAGGCTGGTTCCAGGAGTGGTGGACCAGCCGCAACATGCAGCGCAGCCGGGGTGCGCTGGCCGAGCCGGACCATGCGCGGCTGGCATCCATAGAGCCTTTGGCGGACAGCTGGTGGGACAGCACGCTGGTGGCGCATCACCGCCGCTGGTCGCTCGACCTGCCGGACGTGCAGGGTTGCCGCCGCTACCTGCTCGAGACGCTGGAAGCCACGCTGGAATTGCTCGATCGCGCTGAAAGCAGCGACGACGCGCTTTACTTCTACCGCCTTTGCCTTTTCCACGAGGATATGCACGGCGAAGCGTTCGTGCAGACCGCGCAAACGCTGGGCATCCCGCTTGACGCGCCGCTGCGCGAAGCCTTCACGCCGCCCGCTCGGGCCACACGCGATGCCGTGCTGATTCCGGCCTGCAAGTGGGTGCTGGGCAATGCCGGTGACGGTTTCAAGTTCGACAACGAGACGCCCCCGCACGCCATCGAAGTACCCGAGTTCGAGATCGACGCGCAGCCCGTTACCTGGGCCCAGTACGTCGAGTTCGTGGGGGACGGAGGCTACGACCGCCCCGAGTTGTGGCAGCCGAAGGGGTGGGAATGGCTGTGCGAGGCCAGCCGTACCGAAGGCCGGCGAGGGCCGCGCTACGTCGACCAGATCGGCGTAGCCAGCGGGGCGGTGATGCAGACGCGCTTCGGCCAGCCCACGCGCATGCAGGGCAACCAGCCTGCCATGCACATGACTTGGTGGGAGGCCGACGCCTGGTGCCGCTGGGCCGGGAGGCGCCTGCCGTTCGAAGTCGAATGGGAAATTGCCGCCGAAACCGCTGCCCGCCGGGGCTTTCACTGGGGCGAAGTCTGGGAATGGACCGGCAGCACCTTTCGCGGCTTTCCGGGCTTTCAGCCGGACCCTTACGTCGCGTATTCACAGCCCTGGTTCGAAACACACAAAGTGCTTCGTGGCGGCTCAATGGCAACACGTGCGCGCATGAAGCATCCCCGGTATCGCAATTTCTATTTGCCCGAGCGGGATGATGTTTTTTGCGGCTTCAGGTCGTGTTCTTTGTAGCGGTCGGCTGCGTTCTCGAACCAGCCACGACGGGACTTTCGGAATCGGGATCGGGATCGGGCAGAGCCGGGCGGGTCGATTCGATCCATCCCCCTCACCGTTCGGGCTGATGTATAGAAGCCAGCGAGCTGTTTGGCCTATGGAGTTTGGGACAGCGGATTCAAGCGTATCGGACCAGCGAGCTGTTTGGCGTGGCAAGCCGGGTCTCGCCCCGGCGGGCGAGGCACTTGTTCTTTGCTTCGCCAAAGAAAAGTACCCCAAAGAAAGGCGACCCGACTGTCTGGGTCCCTACGCTTTGCTTCGGGCACCCTGCGGTGCTCGCCGAAAGTGGGGTCGAGCTCAAACTCGCCTGCGGCTCAGACAATCGCTCGCCCTGATCCACTTTCGGCTGCGCTCCTCGGCCCAGCCAGGACGGGCGTTTCGGGATCCCGATCGGGACCGGAATCGGAATCGGGGTCGGCATCGGGATCGGGCATAGCCCGCCCCGGTCGATCCGATCCGTCCCCTCACCGTTCGGGCTGATGTATAGAAGCCAGCGAGTGGTTTGGCCTCTCGATTTCGGAGAGCGTTCACGCGTATCGATGGCACCGAACGCTCCTCGTGGAAGCCGGGTCTCACCCCAGCCGTTCGGGCTGAGCTTGTCGAAGCCGGCGAGCTGTTTGGCGTGACAAGCCGGGTCTCGCCCTGGCGGGCGAGGCACTTGTTCTTTGCTTCGCCAAAGAAAAGTACCCCAAAGAAAGGCGACCCGACTGTCTGGGTCCCTACGCTGCGCTACGGGCAACCTGCGGTGCTCGCCGAAAGTGGGGTCGAGCCCAAACTCGCCTTCGGCTCAGACAATCGCTCGCCCTGATCCACTTTCGGCTGCGCTCCTCGGCCCAGCCAGGACGGGACTGGTGGGTTCGGGATCGGGCAGAGCCGGTCGGGTCGATTCCAGACGAAGCGTACCGAAACAAGCACCGCTCCCACCATCCGTTCGGGCTGATGTATAGAAGCCAGCGAGCTGTTTGGCCTCTCGATTACGGGAGGTATTCACGCGTATCGAGGGCACCGATCGTCTCCTCGTGGCAAGCCGGGTTGCTCCCCAGCCGTTCGGGCTGAGCTTGTCGAAGCCGGCGAGCTGTTTGGCGTGGCAAGCCGGGTCTCGCCCCGGCGGGCGAGGCACTTGTTCTTTGCTTCGCCAAAGAAAAGTACCCCAAAGAAAGGCGACCCGGCTGTCTGGGACCCTGCGCTGCGCTTCGGGCAACCTGCGGTGCTCGCCGAAAGTGGGGTCGAGCTCAAACTCGCCTGCGGCTCAAACAATCGC
>JAZKIC010000035.1:0-48301 GCA_040385065.1 Pseudomonadota bacterium | reverse complement strand
AAGTCCCTGTAGCGGGGCTAGGGGTGTGAGTGGGGGAAAAACCCAGAAATAAAAATACGAAATGGCTTAACCGTCAGTCCTTGAAGGCCAACCCCAAACTCACGCTTTCAAAAGCGAATTTCCGCCCAACGCCCGAATCCAAGCAACCGATCGGCCGACGGCAAGGCTCGCGACGCCGCAAGACCATCAAGGTCGCAAGGCAAGTCAATATCCGCAAGAACAGGCATCTCGTACCAGCTCAATCCCGCTGAACGCATCCGCTCACGTGTTTGCGCCATGACCTTTTCCGTGCTCCAGTCGATGCTCTCAAAAATTGAAGCCTGTGCCCGACGCAGGCCGACCAGTACATAGCCACCATCTTCGGCGGGTGTGAAGACCGCATCGTGGGTTAGCAGGGCGCCCGCTGCCTGCCGCAGGTGATCCGACGTGAACCCCGGGCAGTCGGTGCCCACCAGAATCAGGCCGAGATTTCGATCCCCCGAAAGATGGGCTTCAAAGGCTGAGAGCATGCGCAGGCCAATGTCGCCTTCCGGCTGCTCGTGAATCACCAGGCCTTGCACCTTGCTTAAGGCCTTGAAGAAGCGATGGCCTGAATCGGGTGCGCACCAGAGGTGGACGTCGCCAACGCCTGAATCCATCGCTGTCTGCAGCGTGCGCAACGTCATCAGGCGCTGTAGCCGTGCAGCGCCTCGCTCGCCCAGCGCGGGAATGAGCCGCGTCTTGGCTTGACCCGCGACAGGTGCTCGTGCCAGCACTGCTATCGCTACGCCCTCAAGGCTCATGAGGTTTGTAGCCATATTGCACGGCGAGCTTGTCGGGATGGGCGCCGAAGAAAAAAGCTGCCCGCAGCTTCCACATGAACAGCACGGTACGCAAGACGCCGTGTTGGTGCCAGCGCCTCGCCGACGTCACCACGCGCTGGGGCACGCAGGCCGGGGGACCGATACGCCGCAATCGAGAAGACATGTCAATATCTTCCATCAGGGCCACGTTGCGAAACCCGCCGAGCGCGTCAAAAGTTTCGCGACGCACGAACATGCCCTGGTCGCCCGTAGCAATGCCGCTCCAGCGCGAGCGCCAGTTCATCATCGCGGACACGAGGCGAAGCGATGCCCTCGTGCTGTCTATCTGCACATCGAACCGGCCCCACGCCTTCCCCCCTGCCAAGGCGCGATGGATGAGCAGATCGGCATCCGGCGGAAGCGCGGTATCGGCATGAAGAAAAAGCAATACGCCGGCCTCGGCCGCTGCGGCTCCCGCGTTCATCTGCCGGCCACGGCCGCGGCTTGCGGAAATGACGCGGTCGGCCAGCGGCGCGGCGCGTTCAGGCGTTCCGTCTTCGCTGCCACCATCGACCACGATCACGGCAGCGCCTCGAAGGCGCAGGAGCTGAAGACGCTGCAAGGTCTCAGGAATCAGACCGCTTTCGTTGACTACGGGAATAATGATGGCTAGCTCGGGCATGAGGCGTCGTTCATGGGTTGCCGATGAGGCGTTGCGATCCGCGCGCGGACTGCTTGATATGCGCGCATTGTCTTTCACTCGGGCGTTTCTCCCGGGAGTTTCCCCGGGATTTGCGGAGGCGCTGAGTGCTTGAAAATGCCCCGGTTTCCCCCAGATGCGTTGCTGACAAGGATTCAAATGCAGACTTTTCTCAACCGTCTCATCCAGTTCGTGCTTCGTCTGGTCTTCTGGTTATCTGCCGCCGTGCTGGGTGCAGGCCTGCTTGTGCTCGCGCTCGTGCTGATGGCCGTCAGTCTGTTGCGCTGGGCCATTACGGGGCGAAAACCTGCGCCGGTGATGGCTTTCAGCGCTTTCAGGCGGTTCAAGGAGCAGACTGCCCGACCCCAGGGTGCCGCGGACCTGTTTCGTAACCGGAACGCTCCGCGTCAGGCGCAGGATGCCCAGGTCGTGGACGTGGAAGCACGCGAAATCCGCGAAATCACGGACCAGCCAACTCGGCCCTGAGGCTCCGTACCAGGGCCCTGATGCCTTGGGGCCCATATTCGCAACAAAGCCCACGCCGGGGACGCTCCGCCCGCCCCTTTCGGCTAAGGCCCGCCCATTCAGGCCGCCTTGCGAACGGTTATCCCGCAAGCTCGGCGGGCTGACAATTTCATGCTTTCTCAGGTGGTCTCGGTGACCAAGGGCCTCGGATATCTGCAATTGTTCAGAATTTCGTATACGATATAAAGCTTTGCTGCTTTCCCAGAGCCCGAATGCTTCCTTGGCCCACGACTTCCTCGATAGAGCGTTTTCAGGACGTGCGCGACACGTCCCTGTCCAAGCTCGTCCGCGAAGACGTGCTGGGCATGATCCTCAATGGCACGCTCGCTCCCGGCCAGCGCATCAATGAGCCCGACGTCGCCACTCGGCTCGGCGTATCAAGGGTGCCGGTGCGCGAGGCGCTTCGCGAACTCGAGAGCTCCGGGTTGGTCGTGGCGCGAAAGCATTCCGGCGTTTTCGTGCGGCAGCTCAATGCGGTAGAAATACATGACCTGTACCAGATGCGGGCATTGCTCGACGGCTTTGCAGGGCGGCAGGCCGCTGGCCGGCCGCGTACGGACAAATCGGCGCTGCTCAAAATACTGGAAGACACGACGCATGCCATGACAGAAGCGGCAGGCCAGCACGACGTGCAGCGCTACTACGCGCAGAACCTGCGTTTTCACTGGGCGCTGATCGAGTCTTGCGGCAACCAGGCGCTTGTCGAGAGCTACCGCGGCATTGTGCAGAAGCTGCACCTTTCGCGCCTGAAAAATCTCTCGCACGACGTTGGCATGAAAGCGTCGATCGCCGAGCATGAAGAAATCGTGCTTTCAGTCCGTGAAGGTGATGCGGAGCGCTGCGAAGCGCTCATGACCCGGCACGTCGGCGATGCCTACGAGCGCTTGATGACTTCCGTGACCGAAAAAGCAGCCTAAAGCCGCGCCCAACTTATTCAACTCCAGGAGACCCCCATGAAACGACGTTCCCTTTTGCTTTCCGCAGCGCCCGTGCTGCTGGGCGTTCCCTCCATCAGTCGCGCGCAGGCCGCCTACCCTAGCAAACCGATTCGATACATCGTGCCGGTTGCCGCGGGCGGCGGCAGCGACATGGTCGGACGAACCGTGACCGAGCGCTGGGGCAATGTGCTCAAACAGACCTTTGTGGTCGACAACCAGGCCGGCGGTGGCGGAGTGATCGCGGCGCAGGCTACGGCGCGCGCCGCGCCCGACGGCTACACCCTCATGCAGGGCTATGTGGCGACGCACGGCACTAGCCCCGCTACGCGCAAGCTGCCTTATGACGCCATCAAGGACTTCACGCCCATCGGCATGATCGGCGGCACACCCAATGTGCTGGTGGTCAACGCTTCTCTGCCCGTCAAGACGGTCAAGGAATTCATCGACTACCTCAAGAAAAATCCGGGCAAGGTGAGCTACGGGTCGGCCGGTGCCGGCTCGCTGACGCACCTGACCATGGAGCTCTTCAAGCAGCAGGTGAACTCGTTCATGGTGCACATACCGTACCGCGGCGTTGCCCCCGCCTTTACCGACCTGATCGGTGGGCAGACGCAGGCCATGTTTCCGGGCCTCGCAGCCGCTGTGCCGCACATTCGCTCGGGCCGCGTGCGGCCGCTTGCGGTGACGGGCCTGCAGCGCCACCCGCAGTTCAAGGATGTGCCAACGCTCGACGAGGTCGGCTTCAAGGGCTTCGATGCGCAGCAGTGGTATGGCGTAGTGGGGCCGGCTGGTATGCCCGCACCTCTCGTGCGCCAGCTCAATGAAACGCTCGCCACCGTGCTCAGGGCCCCGGACCTGCGCGAGAAGCTTTCGGTCGAAGCCGTCGAGCCGATTGTCATGACACCTGAAAAATTTGGCGAATTCATCAAGGCCGACATCGCGCGTTGGACCAAGCTCGCGCAGGAGCGCGGCATCCAGTTGGACAGCTAGTCAGTCTAGTCAGGCGCCCAGGCTCCAGGCTCGAACCCTCGCTGGTGCGTGCTCGAAAGCGAGCACGTGCCGGCACAACCTTCAATCCTCTCATCAAAAATAACAGCGCCCGCTGAAAGCACTCACCATGGCCCGTAATACCCAGGTCGCCGCAGACCACAACGCCCCCGCCGTCACCCAGATTCTTGCCAAATTCGTGGCTACACATCCCTCGCGCGGTTGGAGCGACGCCGTCGATCACGATGCACACCGTACCTGGACCAACTGGCTCGGTTGCGCCGTCGGCGCGGCCAGGCACGAAGCCGCCGACGCAGCACTGGCTGCCGTTGCGATGCTGCAGCCTGCAGCGCAGGCCAGCGTGCTGGGCCGCAGGGACAAGGTCGACATGGGCAGCGCAGCGCTCGTCAACGGCATCACCTCGCATACCTTCGACTTCGATGACACCCACCTCAAGACCATCATCCATCCAGCAGGCCCGGTGGCATCGGCCATCCTCGCGCTGGCCGAGCACACGGGCGCCACGGGCCGCGAGTGCATCGACGCACTGGTGCTGGGCATCGACGTGGCCTGCCGTGTCGGCAACGCCATGTACCCCGAGCACTACGACCGTGGCTGGCACATCACCGGCTCGACCGGAACGCTGGGCGCGGCCGCAGCCTGCGCGCGCCTGCTCAAGCTGGACGTCCAGCAAACGGCCATGGCGCTGGGTATCGCAGCGTCGCAGCCGGTCGGCATGCGAGAGCAGTTCGGCACCATGACCAAGCCGTTTCACCCGGGTGGCGCGGCCCGCGCCGGTCTCATGTCCGCACTGCTGGCGAGCAAGGGTTTCACGGCGAGCCCCAAGGCACTCGAAGCACCGCGCGGCATGATGCAGACCGTCTCGACCAAGAACGACTGGAACGAAATTACCGGCGAACTGGGCGAGCGCTTCGAGATATCTTTCAATACCTTCAAGCCTTTTGCCTGCGGCATCGTGATCCATCCCAGCATCGACGCGTGCGCCCAGTTGCGTGCTCAGGGGATCAAGCCTGACGACGTCACGAGCATTGAGCTGAAGGTGCACTCCCTCGTGCTCGAACTCACCGGCAAGAAAGAACCGGCCGACGGCCTGCAGGCCAAGTTCAGCGTCTACCACGGTTGCGCTGCCGGCTTGACGTTCGGCCACGCTGCTGAAGAAGAGTTCTCCGACGAGATCGTCAACCGCGCCGACATGGTGGCGCTGCGTCGCAAGGTCATCGCCACAGTGGACGACTCGATCGACGAAGCCAGCGCCGACGTCACCGCCGTACTGAAGGACGGCCGGCGCGTCCATGTGTTTGTTGAACACGCGATTGGTTCGCTCGAGAACCCCATGACGGACGCGATGCTCGAAGCCAAATTCCATGGCTTGTCAGACGGCATTCTCGGCAAGGACCAGACCAGCGAGCTTCTGCGTGCTTGCTGGAGCCTGGGCACGTCGGGCTCGGTCAAGTCCATCGTCGATCTGGCAGCGCCCCGAGCATGAGCGCGGGCCATGAGTGCGGCGCGGGCCGCCTACTGCAGTGAACCGTTGGGTCAAGGAAAGCTCCAGTCATCCCGGCGGTTTGCTGCCCGTGCCCAAGCGAGGGCACGCTTACAATTGCGGTATTGTTCAGTTTGTTCCCTGTTCATGCCCTCGGATGCGTTGACGGCTCTGTCTGGTCGGCACTACCTGAGATTACAAACGCAGTGCAGATTTTTTTGATTGCCAACGAAAACGCTCACGCAGCGCCTTGAGGTGAAGCGCTGAGCGCGAAACTACATGACCGCCGCAATTTACTATCACCCTGAGGGTTATACGACAAGCGGCCCAGCCCTTATGGGCCGCAACAGCGCCGGTGAGTCATTCCTGCGGGGGTTTTTAAGCTACGGCAAAACCCATGAGTACTGGGTTCAGGTGCAAAAACCCGAACATGCCCGGCTTTTCGCCAGAACGGCTCAAGCATATGGCCGCAATGAGCCGGTCAGAGTGGTCGATAACAACTCTATTGGCGCGCTGGCGGAGGCCGGCGCGATCTATTACCCAGGCCCGGGTATCGCTCAGTACGCGTTCCATCGCGCACCTCACGGACACGGGCGCTGGAGCCTGTGCGGAATTACGCATACGACGAGCAGCGCTCGGGCCATGGATGCAATTGCGGAACTTATTACCGCGCCAGTTCAGCCTTGGGATGCGCTAATTTGCACTAGCTCGGCGGTCAAGAACAACGTCGAACGTGTTCTGCAAGCGCAGACCGACTATCTCAAGGATCGCCTTGGTATTTCAAAGCTAGTGCTGCCCCAGCTGCCGGTAATTCCGCTGGGCATCCATACGCAGGATTTTGATTTTTCGATTGAGCAGAGGTCCGCTGCTCGCGACTCGCTCCAGGTGGCTGCCGATACTCAAGTCGTCCTTTATATGGGTCGACTCTCCTTTCACGCAAAAGCACATCCCTTAGCCATGTACCAAGCGCTGCAGGCCGCGACGCTGGCTACCGGCAAGACGGTGGTGCTGGTTGAGTGTGGCTGGCACGCCAACGACTCGATAGCAAACGCCTTTGACGGCGCCGCAAGACTGGCGTGCCCCAACGTCAGAGTCGTTCAACTCGACGGCAGAAATGCAGAACATCGTCAAATTGCCTGGGCCGGGGCCGATGTCTTATGCTCTCTATCCGACAATATCCAGGAAACCTTTGGCATCGTACCTATTGAGGGAATGGCAGCAAGGCTGCCGGTTGTTGTCGCTGACTGGGATGGTTACAGGGACACGGTGCGCGAGGGTATAGATGGCTTTCGCATCCCGACCCTGATGCCACAAGCGGGACTTGGCGACGATCTCGCGCAGCGTCATGCCTTGGAGATTGACACCTACGACGTGTACTGCGGCCACAACTGCTCCCTGGTGGCGGTGGACGTTGGCGCGACCACCCAAGCTTTAATACAGCTCTTCGAATCGCCGGAACTACGAGCTCGCTTGGGTGAATCTGGACGGCAGCGGGCGATGAGTACCTACGATTGGGCCGTCATCATCCCGCAGTACGAAGACCTTTGGGCACAGCTCGAAGAAATTCGGAATGCGCATGGCCGCGACTTGACTCGCCTGCGGCACCCGTGGCCAGCTCGAATGGATCCCTTTCATGCATATGCCAGCTACGCGACCCAAACCCTCTCCCCGCAAACAATGCTGGAGCTCGTGGATGGCGATGCCAAAACTGCACTGCAGCGGACCGTGTCATACCGAAACTTGGCAATGGTAAATTTCGCCGAGCCAGTCCTGCCAACCACCGACGAAATTCGCGAGTTGCTGGCGACTTTCGCGAACGGACCCAGACCAGTTGGGGAGGTGATTGTTCAGATGCCTGCACTGCGCCAAGCTTTCCTTTTTCGCAGTCTCGCCTGGCTGATGAAACTCAATATTCTGCGGATTTCTTTACCCTCGACCTGAGGTCATGAGAAAAGCCAAGGCTGGGCTCTGGTGCGCTGTTCTGAGATACTTCAACCACTGTCTGTGACTCTTCTTCAACGCGGCTGATCGACGCCCGAAAGCTTCGGCCACCTGCCAAGATGACCAGACTATTTTTATTCGCGCCTGGTGGCTAACGCCATGACTGTTGGCGAATTCAGTCTGAACTTGCGCCCCTGGTTGATAAGCATGTGCAAAACCCCTAGAAATTAAGAAACAGATATGCCGACATTCATCCTTCACGTGGAAGTTGCAAAGACAGATGGGCCGCTCGTATGAACAACGCAGCGATGGGCGCGGGGCGGCCTCGCATCGCCGTGTTGGGCGATGCCGAGCAGGCCCTGCGCCGGCTTGGAGAATGGGGCGAAATCGACTCGAAAGCCGACGTTCAGGTTTTCGTGCAGCCGTTGCGGGGCGAAGCCCTGTTCGAGGCGCTCAAGGACGCGGACGTTGTGGTCCTGGTGCGGGATCGCACCCCGCTCGACGCTGCGATGCTTCAGCGCCTGACGCGCCTGAAGTATGTGGTGTTCACCGGCACGCGCAACACAACGCTGGATCTGGCCGCGCTGGGCGCGCTGAACATTCCTGTCAGCCATACGGAATGGGGACCTTCCAAAGACAGCACGTGCGAGCTGACCTGGTCGTTGATCCTGGCCGCGACGAAGCAGCTGGAAAGCCAGGCGGCCCTGCTGCGGCGCTGCGGATGGCGCCCTGACACGCCGCAACCGCTGGCCGGAGTGCTGCACGGTAAAACGCTCGGGCTGATCGGCCTGGGCGAAATAGGCGGACGCGTAGCGAAAGTAGGCCAGGCGCTGGGCATGCAGGTCGTGACCTGGAGCCCGCGCATGACCGAAGAGCGTGCGGCGGCCCAAGGGGCTCGCTACGTGCCGCTCGAAACACTGCTGCAAACGAGCCAGGTCGTCAGCCTGCATCTGGTGCCTACGCCGGCAACGCATCATTTGCTGAACTCACAACGCCTTGCGCTGATGCAGCCGGACAGCCTGCTTGTGAATACCTCCAGATCGGCACTGGTAGACGGTCAGGCGCTGGTAGCTGCACTGCGTGCGGGCCAGCCCGGCATGGCGGCGCTCGACGTGTTCGACGTCGAACCGCTACCGGCCGACGACCCGCTGCGCAGCCTCCCCAATGTGCTGCTCACGCCCCACCTGGGCTTTTGCACCGAGCCTGTGTTCCAGCGCTTTGCCACGGGCGTGACCGAATGCCTGCAAGCCTGGCTGGCCGGACAGCCGCTGGTTCGGCCGGTTGCCGCTGCGGCTTGAGACCGGGCTTCAGGAAAACGCGCTGCGCAGCGTAAAAAGGCCCCAGGCCACCAGGACTAGGCCGGCCCCGCGGCCGAGCCAGTGGCCGGCTGGCGCCAGCTTTTCCACCAGCACAAAAAGCGCAATGCCGGTGATCCACGCCAGGTTCATCACACCGCCGACGAACAGCAGCAGCATCAGCGTCCAGCAGCAGCCCAGGCAATAGCCGCCATGGCGCGCACCCATCTGGAAAGCGCCTGCCCTCCCCTGACGCCATTGCGTCAAGACGAATTCAAGGGGCGAACGGCAGCGCCGCAGGCAGGCCTGCTTGAAGGGCGTCCATTGATAAGCGCCAGCGCCTGCGAGTATCAGGCCGGCGAACACCACGCTGGTGGTTTCCATCATGGGGGAAAGCAGCGCCGCGCGTTCCAGCGCGAGCTGCAGCAACACAGCGAAAGCACTGAAAGCCAGCCAGATTGCGACGTAGCCTAGCGTGAAGAACATCGACGCCACGGCTTCGCCGCCGCGAGCCCGGCGCTCGCTGGCGATCCGCCCGAAGAAAAGGATCATGGGCATCGCGCTGGGCAACATCATGGCGGCCATCATCACAGCCCACATGGCGAACATTACTGCGGCGTGCCGGGCCGTCCAAGGGCCCGAGCTCATGGGCATGAGCATCCCGCCCATGTCCGCCAGCGTGCCGGCACCCGTCAGCAGGTATGCCCATGACCCCGCGACGACCAATAGCATGGCGCCGGCGAACAACAAGCGGTCACGGGAAAAAGGGCCGAGCCACCCGGCAAGGGTGGTCATCGCGCTTCAGCCATTCAGGCCTCGACGCCTTCCGGCGTCTGCACCACGTGGGCCAGGGTGCTGTGCGAAGCCGCCGTGTCGAACCGGATGGCCCCGGTGCTGTGGATGTTCGACGACGCTATCTCGCCCTCGATGTGCTCGAAGCCTTCCGGCATGATCACTTGGATGCGGTGAGGGGCCCCGGTCACGGGATTCTTGATGGGCTCGACATCAGTTTCCAGGACGCCGGGGATCCTGAGCCGCGCGGTTCTGGCCGGCTTGTCGAATACGAATTCGACCGGCGCAAAGATCGGCTCGTGCATCTTGCTCACAATGAGGCTGAATATCTGAAAGAGCGTTCCTTCCGCCGAATTCTGGCCCGACATGATCTTGAACAACGCGTCACGTTGGGCCGGACTGGCACGTTCATCGACGATGGGTTGGGCTTGGCCATTGCCTTCATGCAAGGCGCCGGGAAAATGGACCATCACAAAGAAACTGAGCCCGTCGAGCTGAACGTCCTCGAAGTTTCCCTTGATGATTCGCATGCCCAAGAGGCCCTTGCATTCACCCTGCGTCGGGCGCGCGTTGAAGTCGCACGGACAGCCGAACGCGCAATTGCAGTTCTTGATCCATTCGCCTTCCAGGCGCCAGCGTGCATAAGCCATGAGACTTCTCCCCGGTCATAGCGGCAAAGGCAGGGCGGCCACAACGGCCAGCGCTGGACTACCTTGGTCGGATAGTTACGCTACTCCGCAGCCGCTAACTACACAAGCTGATCATTAATTAGCATTCAGCGCTGACGCTCTGTAAAGCTTCGCAAAGTCAGCTGAAGAGCCTCCCGCGCGGCAGAACTATTGAGGCGGACGGGCACTCAGAACGGTATGGAAAAATCTCGGGTTTCTACGGATAGCCTCACCCTATCTGGCCGATTAGGGAGCGGGTCTGGCACTCTAGGGTCGGGAGTGCTAATATTTGGTCTATTGACGAAAGGAGTCATTGGATGACAAGTCAAACTGCAAGCTCAGGCGCACTGGCGGTTGCCAGCCCTTGGGCCAGCGCGTCCGCACTGTTGCCGCCACTGGGCAATCTGGACGCCTACATCTCGGCGGTCAATCGCCTGCCCATGCTCACGCTTGCGGAAGAGCAGGAGTTCGGCCGCAAACTCAAGGAAGAAAACGACCTGGAGGCTGCCGGAAAGCTTGTTCTTTCGCACCTTCGGCTGGTGGTTTCGGTCTCTCGCAAATACCTGGGTTATGGCTTGCCGCACGGCGACCTGATCCAGGAAGGCAACATCGGCCTGATGAAGGCCGTCAAGCGGTTCGATCCGGACCAGAACGTCCGGCTGGTGAGCTACGCACTGCACTGGATCAAGGCCGAGATTCACGAGTACATCCTGAAGAACTGGCGCATGGTCAAGATGGCCACGACCAAGGCCCAACGCAAGCTTTTCTTCAACCTGCGCTCCATGAAGCAGGGCTTTAAAGACGACGCCGACGTGGCCACACACCGCGATACGCTGACCTCTGATCAGATCGACTCCATGGCGAAGACGCTCAACGTCAAGCGCGAGGAAGTGATCGAGATGGAGCAACGGATGTCGGGTGGCGACGTGCTGCTGGACCCCAGCCCGAGCGACGACGGCGAAGACGCCTTCGGCCCGATCGCCTACCTGAGCGACGCCAGCCACGAGCCCACCGCCCTGATAGAAGCGCATCAGCGCGATGTGCTGTCGAGCGACGGTATTTCGGCCGCGCTGGAGGAGCTTGATCCGCGCTCGCGCCGTATTGTTGAAGAGCGCTGGCTCAAGGTGAATGACGACGGTTCAGGCGGCATGACGCTGCACGATCTGGCGGCAGAGTACAAGGTCAGCGCCGAGCGCATCCGGCAAATTGAAGTTGCCGCCATGAAAAAAATGCGCAAGGTGCTGGTCGAATTCGCCTGACATCAGGCGGCGACCGCATAACAAAAAGCCGGGCTTCACCCGGCTTTTTTTACGCCTGTGACGCGTCCTACCTGGGCTGACTCAGCCCTTTTTCAGCAGCAGGGCAATGTCGGAGGCCAGCGCCTCGGGACCGGTGCCGTAGCGACTGTACAGACGTATACGCCCTTCGGTATCGAACACATAGCTGCCCGCCGAGTGGTCCAGACTGTAGCTGCCAGGCGTTTTTCCTTCAGTCTTTTTGTAGAAAATCTTGAAGTCCTTGGCGACGGCAGGCAGTTGCTCCGGCGTCGGCCGAAGCGCCAGGAAGGTCGCGTCGAAATTGTTCATGTAGGCCTTGAGCAACTCCTGGGTGTCGCGTTCCGGGTCGAGCGTGATGAACAGGCCTTGCAGCCGTGCGCCATCAGCGCCGAGTTTGCGCTTGACGTCGGCCAGTTCGGCCATGGAGGTCGGACAGACGTCCGGGCACTGCGTGAAACCGAAAAACACAACCACGACCTTGCCCTTGAAATCCTGCAGGGTGCGCAGCTGGCCGTTATGGTCTGTCAGCGAAAAATTCTGGGCGTAGTCGGCACCGGTAATGTCGATGCTTTTGAATTGCAGTTTCTCTGGCGAACAGGCGCTGAGCGCAGCTGCTCCGATGAGCAGGGAGGCAAGACGAGCCAGGGTGCGGCGGCGCCCGGCATCAGGAAGAAAGGTCATACGAGGTAATGGTCCAGCAGCATGGCCGCGAACAAGGCAGAAAGGTGAATCAATGAAAAGCGAAAAGTCTTGCGCGCCAGCGCGTCAGAGTAATTGCGCCAGAGCTGCCAGCCGTAGGCGGTGAAACCAATGCTCAGGAGCACGGCCGCGATCAGGTAGAGCCACCCACTCATCTGGAACACGAAAGGCATGAGGCAGGCTGCGAACAGGACCAGCGTATACAGGAAGATCTGCAGTCGGGTGAACTCGTTGCCGTGCGTGACCGGCAGCATCGGCAAACCCGACTTTCGGTAGTCTTCCACGCGGTACAGCGCCAAGGCCCAGAAGTGCGGCGGCGTCCACAGGAAAATGATCAGGAAAAGAATGAGTGCCTCCGGGCCGACGTTGCCCGTCATGGCTGCCCAGCCCAGTACCGGCGGCATGGCACCAGAAGCGCCGCCGATGACGATGTTCTGCGGCGTCAGAGGCTTGAGGATCACGGTGTAGATGACGGCGTAGCCGACGAAAGTCGCGAAGGTCAGCCACATGGTCAGTGGATTGACGGCGGTATAGAGAATGACCGAGCCGGCCACGCAGAGCGCCGCGGAAAATCCCAGCGTCTGGGTATTGCTCAACTGCCCCTGAGCGGTCGGCCGCCAAGCGGTGCGGCGCATCTTGGCGTCGATATGCTGCTCGACGACGCAATTGAACGCGGCGGCAGCGCCTGCAACGAGCCAGATGCCCAGGCAGGCGATCAGCGCGAGGCGCACGTCAGCCAGGCTGGGACGGCCGGGAACGGCGAGCACCATGCCGATCAGCGCGCAAAAGACGATGAGCTGGACGACGCGGGGCTTGGTGAGCGCATAAAACTGCGACCACTTGCTGGCCCGGATCGGCGTGGAGACGCCGGGGGCGGCGGAAGTTTCGGTGGGGTTCATGCGGACATTCTGGAAGCCGTCAATTGTGCAGCAGCCTCATGGCTAGCCCCGGCGCGGCGGGACGCGAAGACAGCGCCGGTCAGCACCACCACGAGCGCTGCTGCGCCCGCCGTGTGCGCAACGGCTGCTACCAGCGGCCATCCCAGCACGACGTTGCTCAAGCCGCTGGCGAATTGCCATAGCGCGAGGCCCGCCAGCCACTGGCCGTGGCTGCGCAAGGGCGTTCGCCACAATTTCCAGGCCAGCAGCAGCAAGGCGGCAAATACGGCGTACGCACTCAGGCGGTGGACGTAATGGATGGCTGTCAGGGCCTGAAAACTGATGTTCTCGCCGTTATGGCCGGCCCCGAGTTCGCGCCACAGCGTAAAGCCCTCGTGAAAATTCATCGCAGGCCAGAAAGACCCCTGGCACGCGGGAAATTCGTTGCATGCCAGGACGGCGTAGTTGGTGCTGACCCAGCCGCCGAGCGCAATCTGAGCCCAGATCAGCGCAAAAGTCGCCAGCAGCAAATTTCGCAGGCCTGCAGTGATAGCGTGAACCTTCAATTCGCCCGCAGCTTGCGCATATTGGTCAGACTGGGCTTTCAAAAGACCCAGCAGAACCATGCCGCCCAAAAGATGCAGCGTCACGATGGCGGGGAAAAGCTTCATGGTCACGGTCAGGGCGCCGAACGCACCCTGCAGGCATACCCAGACCAGGGTCAGCGTGGGCCACCAGGGCGACACGTGCGCATTTTCGCGGCGACGCAGCAGCCAGGTGGACGCGGCCAGCGTCAGGATCAGCACGCCCACCCCGGTCGCCAGATAGCGGTGGATCATCTCGACCCATGCCTTGGAATGGGTCACCGGTCCCGTCGGCATGGCGGCCTGGGCCTGACCGATCTCGGCGTGCGCGCCGAGCGGGCTGGCATTGCCATAGCAGCCCGGCCAGTCGGGACAGCCCAGCCCGGAGTCGGTCAGCCGCGTGAAGGCGCCGAACAGCACGAGATCGAAGGTAAGAAAAAGCGTCACGAGGGTGAGGACACGCAGCCGGTGTCCCGGCGATGCATTTCGGCTGCGCAGCCACACCCAAGCCAGTGGAGCACTTGCCACGATGATGCCCATGAGCATCAGGCGCAGCGTGGGGCTGAGGTCGAAAAGAGCTTGTTCAGTCATTGCGCACTGGCCTCATCGACCCGGCTTGTCCCAACTGCCTGAAGCTCGCAGGAGGCGCTCAATGTCACGCTTGGCGCGAGCCGCCCCTGCGGCGTCCATGCCGGCCGGAAATCGCATCATCCAGTTGCCCAGGGGATCGACGACGTAAAGATGGTCGGAAAACTTTTTGCCGTCAGCAGGCGCGAGCCAGCTTGCCAGTTCCTGCGGCGGCGCTCGCAAGACCGTGGCGTCTTTGAGTGCGGGCGTAAGCGCAGGAGAAACCGGCGCTTGGTCGTTGACCAGCCAGACCCAGTCGATGCGGTCTTTTTCCTTGCCCAGGGATTCACGCAACTGCCGCTGGAAATACAGGTGCTGCTGGCACGCCGCATCGCAGCCGCCGCCGGAAACGCTGACGAGCAGCCACTGGCCCTTGAGCGATGCGAGTGGCCTGGACTGCCCGTCCAGCGTGACGGCCGCGGACGGCGGGAGTGGCCGCTGAGGCTCGATCAATTCACCGAAATTGCGCCGCCCTTCCGGCCGCACGACGTAGTAGGTGAAGTAGGAAGCTATGACTGGCGCTGCGCAAACCAGCAGGATCAGCAGCATCTTCCAGCGGCCCGCGCGCGTATTCGGTACCTGGCTGGCTTGGCCATCGTCCAGCCGCGGAAGCGAGTGAACTGTCAGGCCGAGCGGTTCGTCGGCAGAGGGCTCGGTTCGGGGCGCAGTATTCATGGTTTGTCGGCAGGGTTGTTCGGTTGCGTGTGTGAGGCTCGGCGGCGCGGTGCGATCCATTGGAACCAGGCATACAAGCCGACGATGAGCGCGCACAGTGAAAACCACTGGAACGCATAGCCATAGTGTTTTTCGACCCCCGCCTCGACGGGCGCCCAGTCGCGCCGCAGTCCTTCGGATGCCGGGCTTGTCTGAACCACTAGCAACGGATGCAGAGGCAAACCGGTCTCGGCTGCGAAGGCGGCGATATCCAGATTTTGCCGGATCAGCCCGACCGTGGCGCCCTGGAACTCATAAAGCTTGCCGGGTGCGGGGGCAATGCGGCCCACGACCTGGACGGAACCTGCAGGCGTGTCGACCGGCGCCAGCTCGGTGCGATCCTGAAAGTTGCGCGGAATCCATCCCCGCTGCACCAGCACCGAACGCGCGCTGCCGTCAATGCGCAGCGGCGTCATCACCCAGAACCCGGGCCGGCCCTCCATGGGCCGGTTGTCAAGGTAGACGGTGTGCGCAGCGTCCCACTGCCCTGACAGCATGATCCGCCGATGCACCAGCTCGGCCATGTTCAGGGGCTGATCCAGTTTCCGGCCGTCCAGCGCCGGCAAGCTCTCCCGCTGAATCATGGCGCCGTGAAGCGCGATCTTCTGCGCGGCGCGCGAGAGTTGCCACTGGCCCAGCGCGAACGTCAACACAGCCATGAATAGGGCTGCGACCGTCACGATCCAGGCTTTGCGTGGCAGCAGGCGAAGTCTCATGGACCGATAATCCCACTCATGTCATACGTCATTGCATTGGCCTTCGTTGCCATTTTGGGTAGCCTTGCATCGGCCCTGTTTTTCATGCTCAAGGATGGAACCGGAGGCAAGGCAAAAACGAACAACATGGCGCGTGCCCTCGCGTTCCGGGTCGGTTTGTCGGTACTGCTATTCGTCTGCGTGCTAATTGCCTGGAAACTCGGCTACATCCAGCCTACCGGCCTGCCGCGCTAGCTCTCTTCAAGCCGCAGCCGAATGGGAAAGGGCCGCATCGCGGCCCTTTGTATTCAGCGCGCCGGCGGGATCATCCCGAACCGACGCAAGGTCCTCAAAGCCAGTAGACGAGGATGTAGAGGCCCAGCCACACCACATCGACAAAGTGCCAGTACCAGGCCGCGCCCTCGAAGCCGAAGTGCCGCTCGGGCGTGAAATGCCCGCTGCGAAGGCGAAGCGTGATGAACAGCAGCATCAACATGCCGATGAACACGTGAAAGCCGTGAAAACCGGTCAGCAGGTAAAACGTCGAACCATAGATACCCGACGTCAGCTTGAGGTTCAGGTCGCTGTACAGGTGGGCGTATTCGTAGCCCTGCACGAACAGGAAGATCGCGCCCAGGAGCACCGTAACCCACATGAAGCCGACAGTCTTGGCTCGGTTGCCTTCGCGCAATGCATGGTGAGCGATGGTGAGCGTGACGCCCGAGGTGAGCAGCAGCGCCGTGTTGATGGTGGGAAGCCAGAAGGGTCCTACCGTGCTGAACGGCTCGACGATTCCGGCTGGCGACGCCGTTGCGCCTGCAGCGACTGTGGGCCAGACGGCCTTGAAGTCCGGCCAGAGCAAGGCGTTCTCGAGGCTGCCGAGCGCGGGAATGGAATGCGACCGCGCCCACCAGAGCGCCGTGAAGAACGCGCCAAAGAACATCACTTCAGAGAAGATGAACCAGCTCATGCTCCAGCGGAAAGACATGTCGATCTTGTGGCCGTAGCGGCCGCTTTCGCTCTCACGCACCGACTCGCTGAACCACTGGTAAAGCACGCCTAGCCACCACAGCATGCCGAAGGCCACCGAGTAGGCTCCCCAGGACACCCCATTGATCCACTGCGCAGCGCCTAAGATCACGAAAAACAGGCCTACGGCCGCCATGAATGGATGGCGCGATGGCTCGGGCACGAAGTAGTAAGGCGTTGTGCCGTGTGCTGCTGAAGACATTCTCGATTCCTCTTGTTCTCTGATTTCTGTTCTCAACTCTGGCGCTGCCGGCTAGCTCTGATCGCTTGCCCGCCGCGCCTTGCTTCTTCTAACCGGGTACGACCCAGTTCACCAGGGCGACCAGCGCCCCGACAAATAAAAAAACTCCGACCAGTCCTGCCGCAACTAGATGCAGTGGACTGAGCTTCTTGATGTCTTCCTCGTAGTCCTTGCGGCCCCGCAAGCCCACGAAGGACCATGCGATGGCCTTGGCAGTACGAAGCCACGAGGTCTTGTGCGAAGTCGCCATCACGTCATGCACCCGCGGGTTTTGACACCGGTCCTGTAGCCGCCACTCCAGGGCTTACGGGCGCGGCCGGCGTCTTGCCGCCCACCTCGAAGAAGGTGTACGACAAGGTGATGGTGGTCACGTCCTTGGGCAGCTTGGTGTCGATCACGAACGCCACCGGCCATTCTTTTTTCTCGCCCGGCGCCAGCGTGTACTGGCTGAAGCAGAAGCACTCGAGCTTGTTGAAATGCGACGCCGATTCGCGCGGCGCATAGCTCGGAATGGCCTGGGCGGACATGGTCCGGTTCTGGATGTTCTGAAATTCGTACATCACCGTGGTCAATTCGCCGGGATGAACCTGCAGCGAACGCGAGGCCGGCTTGAAATGCCAGGGCCCGCGCGAGTTCACGTCGAACTCCACCGTAATGAGTCGACTGCGGTCGATCTGGGTATTGCCCGCCTGTTTGGACGTGGCGCCCGGGATCTGGCGATCGCCCAGCGCCAGGATGTTGATCCCGGTCATCTCGCAGATGGCGTTGTACAGCGGCACCAGCGCATAGCCGAAGCCGAACATGGCCAGGACGATGACGCCCAGCTTGCCCAGCATCCGGGAATTCTCGCGCTTGATACCAATCATGGTTAGCAGTACCGATCAGGCTTTAAGAAGCACGAGGCGCAGCATGAAGCCGAGAAAAAACACCAGCGCGACCGTGGCCAGGATCACGCCAAGTCGGCGGTTGTTTTTCTTTTGCTCGGGTGTCATGGTGCGTACTGCTGCAGGGCGTTTGCCAGATCAGCCAATGACCTTGGTCGCGGTGGCGTCAAGCTTGGGAGGCGTCTCGAAGGTGTGGAAAGGCGCTGGTGACGGCACTTCCCACTCCAGGCCTTCAGCGCCTTCCCATGGGCTGGCGGAAGCCTTGGGGCCGATACCGCGCATCGTGGGGATGACGACGAAGATGAAGAAGTACACCTGCGCAAGACCGAAGGCGAACGCGCCAACCGAGGCGACCGCGTTGAAGTCCGCGAACTGCATCGGGTAATCGGCATAGCGGCGCGGCATGCCGGCCAGACCCAGGAAGTGCATCGGGAAGAACGTCACGTTGAACGCGATCAGCGACCACCAGAAATGGATCTTGCCGCGCGTCTCGTTGTACATGACACCGGTCCACTTGGGCACCCAGTAGTAGAAGCCCGCGAACATCGCGTAGAGCGAGCCAGCCACCAGCACGTAGTGGAAGTGCGCCACCACGTAGTAAGTGTCCTGCAGCTGAATGTCGACAGGCGCGACGGCCAGGATGAGGCCGGTGAAACCACCCATCGTGAACACGAAGAGGAAGCCGACTGCAAAAAGCATGGGCGTCTCGAAGGTCATCGATCCCTTCCACATCGTCGCGATCCAGTTGAACACCTTCACGCCTGTCGGCACGGCGATCAGCATGGTCGAGTACATGAAGAACAGCTGGCCCGTGACCGGCATGCCGGTCGTGAACATGTGGTGCGCCCAGACGACGAAGCTCAGGATGGCGATGGAGCCGGTGGCATACACCATGGAGGCATAGCCGAAGAGTCGCTTGCGCGCGAATGCGGGGATCACCTGGCTGACGATGCCGAAGGCCGGCAAGATCATGATGTAGACCTCGGGGTGGCCGAAGAACCAGAAGATGTGCTGGTACATGACCGGATCACCGCCACCGGCAGGATTGAAGAAGCTGGTGCCGAAGTGGCGATCCGTCAGGGTCATGGTGATCGCGCCAGCCAGCACAGGCATGACGGCGATCAGCAGGTAGGCCGTGATGAGCCAGGTCCAGCAGAACATCGGCATCTTCATCAGGGTCATGCCAGGCGCGCGCATGTTCAGGATGGTGACGATGATGTTGATCGAGCCCATGATCGACGACGCGCCGAGGATGTGCATGGCAAAAATGCCGGCGTCCATCGAGGGGCCCATCTGCAGGGTCAGCGGCGCATAGAGCGTCCAGCCGGCAGCCGGGGCGCCGCCGGGCATGAAGAACGAGCCCGCCAGCATCAGGCCGGCGGGAATCATCAGCCAGAAGCTGAAGTTGTTCATGCGGGCAAAGGCCATGTCGGCCGCACCGATCTGCAGCGGAATCATCCAGTTCGCAAAGCCGACGAAGGCCGGCATGATGGCACCGAACACCATGATGAGGCCGTGCATGGTCGTGAGCTGGTTGAATAGCTCAGGGTTGACGAGTTGCAAGCCTGGCTGGAACAACTCGGCGCGAATGCCCAGGGCGAGCACGCCGCCGATCATCAGCATCGTGAAGCTGAACAACAGGTAAAGCGTGCCGATGTCCTTGTGGTTGGTCGCGTAGACCCAGCGCTTCCAACCCGTCGGGGCATGGTGATCGTGGTCATGCGCATCCGCGTGATCGTGATGGTCGAGAACTGCACTCATCTGGCTTCCTTTGATGGCTTATCTGCTCGCCGGGCTGTCCGGCTGATCTTAAATTTCGGGCGACTGCTTTAGCGGCGGTCTTATTTGCGTGCGGTCTGGAACTCGGCGGGCTGCACGAGCTGTCCGGTCTTGTTCGACCAGCTGTTCTTGGTGTAGGTTGCCACTGCGGCCAGGTCGGTGTCGCTGAGAGTTTTCCACGCAGGCATCGCGCCGTTGGCTGCGCCGTTCAGCAAGATAGCGATCTGCTTCATGTGGTCGGTGTCAAGAACAATGGCCGAGCCATCGAGCGCCTTGATCGGGCCAGCGCCCTTGCCGTTGGCCTGGTGGCAGGCTGCGCAGTTGGCGGCGTAGACTTTCTCGCCGCGCGCGACGAGTTCAGGCAATGCCCACACCTTGGACGGATCGTCCGCCTTGGCAGCGGCTTCCTTGGCCTTGTCGCCCACCCACTTCGAGTACTGCTCGGCCGTCACGACTTTCACGTGGATCGGCATGTAGGCGTGTTCCTTGCCGCAGAGTTCCTGGCACTGCCCATAGAAGTCGCCCGTCTTTTCGGCGCGGAACCAGGTGTCGCGCACGAAGCCCGGAATCGCGTCCTGCTTAATGCCGAAGGCTGGCACGGCAAAGGCGTGGATCACGTCGTTGGCCGTGGTGATGATGCGGACCTTCTGGTTGACGGGAACCACCAGCGGGTTGTCGACCTTCAAGAGGTAGTTGTCGACGGTCTGGCCGGGCTTGGGGCCACCGTCGCTGGACATTTGGCGATGCACGGGATCGAGTGTGGACACGAAGCTGATGCCTTCGCCTTCGCCCTTGATGTATTCGTAGCCCCATTTCCACTGGATACCGGTGGCCTTGATGGTCAGGTCGGCATTGGTGGTGTCTTTCGACGCGACCAGCACCTTGGTGGCGGGTAGCGCCATGCCGATGACGATGAGAAAGGGCACCACGGTCCAGGCGATCTCGACGGCAGTGGACTCATGAAAGTTGGCAGCCTTGTGGCCCACCGACTTGCGGTGCTTCCAGATGGAATAGAACATCACGCCGAACACCGCAATGAAGATCACCACGCAGATGATCATCATGAACCAGTGCAGCCAGATCTGTTCGGCAGCAATGCGGGTGATGGGGTCGGGCAAGTTGAGCTGGTTGACCTTCGGGCCGCCTGGCAGATCGTTCACCGCAGCGAAAACTGAGGGTGAAGCCAAAAGGGCAAATGTGCTGGCGATGAGCGAAAAACCGTGGACTGCCCTGCTGGAAACGGCCATTACCGATTGCCGTGCCGGCTCCAAAATCGCTGCTGCGTACGTCATGCCGAGCCTTGAGGTATTGCTTACGTTCATCGTCATCACTTTTATTGATTCAATTTCCGACCAAATTAACCTGCTGATTATAAAGTTAGCCGGATGTGCGTCTGTTGAAAGCGCCCTTGGGGCACGCCGTGGCGCCCTCAAGCGCAGGCAGAAACCTCAGCAGCCTCGCAGGGCGAAGCGGATTTCGCGGGCCAGTGCGGGGCGCAATTCGGGACGCAGATGACGCCCGACGACGACGGATCGGCCCTGGCCGGAGACCTCGATGAGCGAGCCATCACCGCGGCTGGGTTCGACGCGAACCCACTCGCGCGCGAACTCTGCGCGCTCGGTGCGTCCGCCGGTTTCAAGCTCGACCACGAGATGGGGGCCCTGGAGCACAATTTTTTCGCCATCGCGCGCATGCCGCGCATAGACCAGGAAGGCAGCACCCACCGCAATGAGTTCCAGCCAGGCGAAAGGCATGACCATGCGCGCGCCCTGCAACCAGAACACGAGCGCGATGCCGAGGGACACCACACATAGGGATACGTAGAGGCGGCCCAGCTGAACGGGCGAAATGGAACAGTTACGCCGCAACAGCCATTGCACGACCGGGGAGTTGGCATCGCCTTGCTGCCCGAGTGTGGCAAAGCGGAACTTGGGAGATGAGGTCAACGCTAAATCTCACTGTTTAACGCCCTTCACAGGGCGGCAGAAGCGTGGGAACATGCCCAGAAAACTGCAGCTTCATTTTACCGTCGATCGCCATCAGGCAAGTGGCCCCGACGCCACAAAACCCGCACTTTAAGGGGCGTATTGGCGCCGTTGCCCGTTCCGGCGTCAGGGCTTTGGACGCGAGCCTTGCAGCATGCTGCGCAAGTCCTCGACGGAAACCGAGCTCAGCGGGCTGAGTTTGACTTTCGGCAGCGGCTTCAAGGCGTGGCCATAGATCACCTCGAAGGTCAGCAGCAACCTGCCGTCAGCCTGGCGTGGAACGTGTTCCTCTATGGCAGCCTCCAGCGTGGCGCGCCAGGCCCTGCCCCGAAGCGCGGGAAACCGCTGGGGATGCAGGTTTCGGCCGAGTTCAACCAGTTCGTGTACCAGCCTTGCCGGTTTGTCGAAGGTCAGCGTGATGCGTTCCATGTCCATCACGGGCTCGGCGAAACCTGTTTGCACCAGCATGTCGCCCCAGTCATGCATGTCGGTGAACTCATGGCCCGCGGGCGGCCACCCTAGCTGAGCGTACACACCGCGCAACTCCCGCGCGGTGTCCGGACCGAGGCAGGAAAACATCAGGAACCCGTCCGTACGCAGCAAGGCGTGCCATGCCGCCAGCAGACTCTGCGGCTCGGCCGCGTTGTGCAGCGCCATATTCGCCCACAGCATGTCGACACTGGCGGGCTCGGCCTTCTCAAGCACCTGGGGATTCTGGCCCCAACCCCTTTTCCACCAGGGCCGCTGCAGCGCTTGCACGGCGGCCTGACGCCGGGCGTGGGTGCATTCGATGACGCGGGCCGCGGCAGCGGGATAACGCCGCGTGAGTTCCGCCTGAGCCAGCAAGCCGCCGCGCATCGCTTCCCAGTGCAGCCAGGCCTGCGGCTGCAGCTTGATCCATTGCAGGCGGTCGAGCATGCGGCGCGCGACCTCTTCGTGCAGCCACGGGGAGGACGCGGGCGCAATGCGCTGCCAGCGCCGGGCAGCGACAGGATCGAGGGTGGGCGGTGCTTCCTGTGTGCTCATGGGGGGAAAACGAGGGTCGGCCTGCTCGGCGGCGTCGTTTGCCGCCTCGGTGGATACAAGGTGCCGAGTATATTGAGCCGATGCTTTTGCACAGCCTGCGCCACACCTTGCAAGCCTGCAAAAGCGCCCTGCCGAGCCACTGCGCCGTCTGCAAAGCCTGGCCCAGCGGCGCTGTATGCACTCCCTGCCTGGCACGATTCGCCAGCCCGGTTCCGCGATGCCGTACTTGCGCCCTGGAACTGACGCCCTTTGGTTCGCAAGGGGTGAGCCTGGACCAGTGCCCGGATTGCCGGCAGCGCGGCAGCAGGCTCGAGGCGTGCCACGCGGCGCTTACCTACGCTTACCCCTGGGCCGGCCTCATCTCCCGCTACAAATTCTCGAGCGACACGGGGTGGACCGAATTTTTTGCCGAGCGGCTCTTGCGGCTACCCGCCGCGCGGGATTTGCTGGGCAGCTTGACCTTGCAAGACCGTTTGATGCCGATGCCCCTGGCCACGGACAGGCTGCGGGAGCGCGGTTTCAACCAGGCCTGGGAAATTGCCAAGGCCCTGCATGCGGCCAGCCGCTGCCGCGCCCGGCTCGACCCTTCTTTGCTCCTGCGGGTGCGCTCAACCCGGCCTCAAAGTCAACTCAAGCGGCAGGAACGCCTGGACAACGTCAAGGGCGCGTTTGCGGTCGAGCCCCTGCGGGCCGATGAACTTCGCGGTGTGCGAGTCGTGCTGGTCGACGATGTGATGACGAGCGGCGCTTCGCTTTTCAGCGCGGCCGAAGCGCTGCGACAGGCAGGCGCGGGCCGCGTCGATGCGCTCGTGCTGGCCCGCACGCCGCCCGGATAATCCGGGCATGTTTCATATCGTCTTGGTCGAGCCGGAAATTCCGCCGAACACCGGCAACGTCATCCGGCTGGCCGCCAACACCGGCTGCACGCTTCACCTCGTGGAGCCGCTGGGCTTTTCGATGGACGACAAGCACATGCGCCGCGCCGGCCTGGATTACCACGAGTACGCCCGGGTGCTGCGCCACGCGAGCTGGCCCGACTTTCTGCACAGCCAGCAGCCTGAACCCGCCCGCATGTTCGCCTTCACGACGCGCGGCAGTCGCAGCGCCTATGAAGTGCGCTTCGAGCGCGGCGACTGGCTTGTGTTCGGTTCGGAGACCAAAGGGCTGGCGCCTGAGCTGCGTGAGAGCTTCGAGACCTCGCAGCGGCTGCGGTTACCGATGATTTCCGGCCAGCGCAGCCTGAACTTGTCGAATGCCGTGGCCGTGACGGTCTTTGAAGCCTGGCGACAGGCCGGCTTTTCGGTTCCCGACCTTCAGGGATAGCGGCGCACGATCGCCTCGGCCACGCAGACCGGCTTGTCCGCGCCCTCGCGCTCGACACTGATCTGCCAGGTCATCTGGATGCCGCCCTTGTCGATGGGCTCGGCCGCCAAAAGGGTGAGGTGGCCCCTGACGCGGCTGTTCACCGGAACCGGGGCCGTGAACCGCACCTTGTTGACACCG
Source organism: Pseudomonadota bacterium (assembly GCA_040385065.1). Taxonomy (GTDB): domain Bacteria; phylum Pseudomonadota; class Gammaproteobacteria; order Burkholderiales; family Burkholderiaceae_C; genus Polaromonas. The sequence goes on along the minus strand of JAZKIC010000035.1, from coordinate 24,248 downwards.
TAGTTCAGCCCTACGCCGGATTCGAGCACCTCAAAAGCCGTGTCGAAGAAGACGGGCAGCAGGGACAGGGTCAGGAAACCATGCGCAATGGGCGCGCCAAACGGACCGGTTCTGGCGCGCTCCGGGTCGACGTGGATCCATTGATGGTCGCCCGTGGCGGCAGCGAATTGATTAATGCGTTCCTGCGTGACCTCAAGCCACTCGCTGGCGCCCACTTTCTGTCCAGCGCACGCCGCCAGATCCTGCAAGGTCGAAAAAGTCCTCATGCCGGGCGGCTGCTAGGCATCGAGCCAGCGGCAGATACTTTTCCACTGCTCCAGGTCTTTTTCGACCCGGGCGGGCGCGAGGTCGAACAGGGTGAGCCCCCGGGCGGCCAGATGGATGTAGTTCTGCGTATCGCGCAGGTAGCCGAGTACGGGCAAACCGAGCCCGTCGACGAACTCGCGCAGCTTGTCGGCCGCGATGGTGCGGCCGTCCACACGCATGCCCACGATACCGACCTGGAGCTTGGCGGCGTCCCGGCGGGAGGCGAGCTCATCGAGGAAGGCGCGGGTTGCAAATATGTCGAAAATGCTGGGCTGAAGGGGCACGATCACCTTGTCGGCCAGTTTGAGCACATCATTGAAGCGCCAGCCGTTCAGACCGCCGGGCGTATCGAGGACCACATGCGTGGTGCCCCGGGGGGGCCGGACGATGAGGTCCGCGTTGACCTGCCAGGTTTCGATCGGCGCGGCAGCTGCAGGCCGCAAGCCCAGCCAAAGACGGGATGACTGCTGGCGATCGGCGTCGCCCAGCATGACCGAATGGCCCTGGCTCGCGAAGTAGCCCGCGATGTTGGTGGACAGCGTGGACTTGCCCACTCCGCCTTTCGGATTTGCGACGACAACCACTGGCATTTGTATTGACTCCCGGTCTGCTGACCTGCACGCTTCGTTGTGCGATATCGTACGGCATGGATCAGTTCATGAGGCTTACGGATGCGTGACATCTACGTGCTTGCCGCGCACCCCGACTGGCGCATGTCCCAGCTCAACCGCCCCATGATGGAGGCCGCGGCCACGCTGCCCCGCGTGGAAGTCACCGACCTTTATTCACGTTATCCGGACTACGCCATCGACGTTGCCCGCGAGCAGCAACTGCTCGCGCAGGCGCGCCTGGTGGTGTTGCTGCATCCGATCCAGTGGTACTCGATGCCGCCACTGCAAAAGCTTTGGCTGGACGAAGTGCTGACCTACGGCTGGGCCTACGGCGGCGACAAGCCCGAAGACCACGCGCTGCGGGGCAAGGACTTGTGGCTCGCGGCGAGCACCGGCGGTGCGGAGTCGTCCTACCATCCGCAGGGCTACAACCGCTACTTCTTCGATGCCTTCCTGCCGCCTTACGAGCAAACCGCCACCTTGTGCGGCATGCGTTTTTTGCCGCCGCTGGTGCAACATGGCGCGCACCATCTTCAGCCGCAGGAGATTGCCGCGCAGGTCGAGACTTTTCGCGCACGGCTGGAGTCCTACCCCGACTGGCCTGAACTCGATGACCTCGCGTCGTGCCCGGCCTGCGTGGTGCCCATGAACGACCGCCCCAGCGCGCGCGCAAAGCCATGACCGAACACGCACCGTCCTGGCTGATCAACAGCTTCATCTACCTCGCCGCTGCGGTGGTTGCGGTGCCTTTAGCCCGCAAGCTCGGCCTGGGCGCCATCATCGGTTACCTGGTCGCCGGTATCGCCATCGGTCCGTGGGGAATCGGCCTGGTGACCAACGTGCAGGACATCCTGCACTTCGCCGAGTTCGGTGTCGTGCTCATGCTCTTTCTCGTCGGGCTGGAACTCGAACCTCAGCGTTTGTGGAACTTGCGCAGGCCCATCTTCGGCTGGGGCAGCGCGCAGGTGCTCGGCTGCAGCGCGGCAATCGCCGGCGTTGCCATGGCTTTCGGGGTTTCCTGGCAGGTCTCACTGGTGGCGGCGCTGGGCCTGGCGCTGTCTTCCACCGCGATCGCGCTGCAGGCCATCCACGAGCGCAACCTCATGCCGACCAGCAGTGGTCAGGCCGGCTTTTCCATTCTGCTGTTCCAGGACGTCGCCGCCATTCCCATCTTGGCACTGCTTCCCTTGCTGGGCTCGATGGGCGCACCGGCTGAAGCGCTTACACCGTCGCACCGGGTGCTCGAGGCTCTCAAGATCGTTGGCGTCATCGGCGGCATCGTGCTGGGCGGCCGGCTGCTGCTCAGACCGCTGCTGCGCTGGATCGCCAAGAGCGAGACGCCCGAAATCTTCACGGCGGCTTCCCTGCTGCTGGTGGTGGGCATCGCGGCGCTCATGCAGATGGTCGGCCTGTCGATGGCCTTGGGCGCATTTCTGGCAGGCGTGCTGCTGGCCGAGAGCGAGTACCGGCGCGAGCTGGAGACTGACATCGAGCCCTTCAAGGGGCTGCTGCTGGGTTTGTTCTTTATCGCCGTCGGCATGAGCATCGACTTCGGCGTGCTCTGGCAATCGCCGGGCCTGATGGCCTTGATCGTCGTCGGCTTCATGGCAATCAAGCTTGCCGTGATCTATGCGCTGGCCCGGCTGATGAAGCTGCCCTTTCAAGAGCGGCCCATCTTTACGCTGCTGCTGGCGCAAGGTGGGGAGTTCGCTTTCGTCGTCTTTCAGGCGGCGGCCGGCGCGCAGATTTTCCCGGCGGCCACCGCCTCGCTCCTCATTGGCGCCGTCGCCTTGTCGATGCTGCTGACACCGCTGCTACTGGTGCTGGTAGACAAGTGGCTGTTGCCCCGCTACGCCGCAGGGCGCAAGCCGGCGATGGCCGAATTGTCGGAGCCCCAGGCCGCCGAAGTGATCCTTGCCGGGTTCGGGCGCTATGGACAGATCGTCGGGCGACTGCTCATGGCCCAAGGCATCAAACCGACGGTGCTGGACCACGATGCGGAGATGGTCGAGACTGTCCGGGCGTTCGGCACCCCCGTGTTTTATGGCGACGCCTCTCGGCTAGATTTGCTGCGCACCGCCGGCGCTGCGCAAGCCAAAGTCCTGGTCGTGGCGGTTGACAGCCTGGAGCAATCGCTGAAGATCGTCGATCTGGCGCGTGAACACTTTCCCCACCTGCAGATTGTTGCCCGCGCTCGTGACGTCACGCACTGGAACGAGTTGCGCGACCGGGGCGTCATGCGGGTCGAGCGTGAATTGTTCGAGTCGAGCCTGCGCAGTGGCCGGACGGTGCTGGAGCTGTTGGGCCAGCCACCGCACGAGGCACGGCGCCATGCCATGTACTTTCGGCAGCACAACCTCGACCTGTTCGAAAAGATGTACCCGCACCATCGTGACCGGGCCAAAGTAATAGCGGTCGTGAAGCAAGGGCGCCGGCAACTCGAAGAGCAGATGGCCCAGGAGCGAACCGCTTCACTCCAGCGGCGCCCGCCCCATTCCCGGGACGAGCCTTCGCCGACGCGAGAGCCCGAGTCCTAGTCCTAGACATCATGGTCGCCACTGAAGTGATTCAGTAAAAGGCGGCCATGATCTCTGGATAACTAGCCGGCCAAACCGTCCCACAGGAGCTTGCATCCGGTGAGGAACATGCCGATATAGAGGAGCCGGTAAAACCAGTCCTGCCGGATGCGACGCGCCAGGTAAACCCCGGTCCAGACCCCAATGGGCGCCAGCGGCAGCAGCACCACGGACGTCGCCATGTTGCGCATGTCCAGCAGGCCCAGCCAGGCGTAGGGAATCCATTTCGACAGATTGATGACGAAGAAAAAGCAGGCCATGGTCGCCGCGAAGTTCACCGGGCTCAGGCGCATGGGGATGACGTAGGCGCTGATGGGCGGCCCCCCTGCGTGCGCCACGAAGCTGGTAAAGCCAGAGGTCGTGGTGAGAATGGCGCCCAGCCATCGGGGTGGGTGGGGACTGTCGGGCTTGGGCGGAAACAGCAGCCGTTGCGCCAGAAACAGCAAGGTGAACGCGCCCACGATACCCGCCACAAAACTCGCATCGAGCGCCCGAAAGAGCAGCGCCCCGATAACCGTGCCCACAAGGCCGAACGGGATCAGAAAGCGCAGGAAGCGGTAATCGAAGTTTTTCCGAAAAGCCGCAAGCCCCAGCAGGTCCATGAGCAGCAGGATCGGCATCAGGATGGCAGCGGCCTGCGGCACGGTGACGGTAAGGGCCATCATCGGCACCGCGAGCGACCCGAAGCCTGCGCCGAAGCCGCTCTTGCTGACCCCCAGCATCAGCACGGCCGGCACGGCCACGGCGTAAAAGTAAGGGTCGGTGATGAGGGGGAAATTCAAGGTGGGCTCGCAGGGATGGGTTCGACGCGGGCACAGGCATCGGTGAGGTGCATGTTAGCCGCCGCGACACACACCGTTCGCCCTGAGGTATCGAAGGGCTCAGGACAAGGGTACGCAAGCGTATCGAAGGGCACTCGCTGCTCCTAGCTCGATGTGCCAAACAACTCGCGGGCTTCTATACGCTTGCGTCACCTGTCCTGAGGTATCGAAGGATCAGCCCGAACGGGGGAGGGACAAAGCCGTGCGTTGAGCTCTACATAGAGTATCCGAACGGGTGGGAGGATGCCATTCAGGCCCACGCACACACCGTTCGCCCTGAGGTATCGAAGGGCACTCGCCCGACCTAGCTCGCGGGCCAAACAGCTCGCTGGCTTCTATACGCTTGCGTCACCTGTCCTGAGGTATCGAAGGATCGCCCGAACGGGAGAGAGATAGCGCCCTGTCGTGAGCCCTACTTCGAGTCGCCCGCACGAACCGAAGAGCGTGGCGTACCGCGGTCTCAAACCCGCTCAAGAATCAGCGCAATCCCCTGCCCCACGCCGATGCACATCGTGCACAGCGCGTAGCGGCCACCTGTTTCGTGGAGGCGATTGATGGCGGTGGTGGCAAGACGTGCCCCCGACGCGCCCAGCGGATGGCCCAGCGCAATGGCGCCGCCCCAGGCGTTGACGCGCTCGTCGTCGTCGGCCAGGCCGAGTTCGCGCAGCACCGCCAGACCCTGCGCTGCAAAGGCTTCGTTCAACTCGATCACGTCGAGCTGGGCGAGGGTCAGGCCGGTCAATGCCAGCACCTTCTGCGTGGCGGGTGCGGGGCCGATACCCATGACGCGTGGCGGCACGCCGGCCGTGGCCATGCCTACCACGCGGGCGCGCGGCGTCAGGCCGTTGCGGGTGGCGGAGGCTTCGTCGGCCAGCAGCAGCGCGCAGGCGCCGTCGTTCACGCCGCTGGCATTGCCGGCCGTGACGCTGCCGTCGGGGCGCACGACGCCCTTGAGCTTGGCCAGCGCTTCCAGGCTGGTCTCACGCGGGTGTTCGTCCACGCTCACCACAACGGGGTCGCCCTTTTTCTGGGCGATGGTCACGGGGGTTATTTCACGCGCCAGGTAACCGGCCTTTTGCGCCGCCACGGCTTTCATCTGGCTGGCCAGTGCCATGCGGTCTTGCGCTTCGCGCTCGATCTTGTAATCGACTGCAACGTTTTCGGCCGTCTCGGGCATGGAATCCACACCGTACTTTTCCTTCATCAGCTTGTTGACGAAGCGCCACCCGATGGTCGTGTCGTACACATTGTTGGCGCGGCTGAAGGCCGTTTCTGCCTTCGGCATCACGAAGGGAGCGCGGCTCATGCTCTCGACGCCGCCCGCAATCATCAGGCCGGCTTCGCCCGACTTGATGGCGCGCGCTGCTGTCCCCAGCGCGTCCAGACCCGAACCGCACAAGCGGTTGATCGTGGCGCCCGGCACCTGGAACGGCAAGCCCGCCAGCAAGGCAGACATGCGGGCCACGTTGCGGTTGTCTTCGCCGGCCTGGTTGGCACAACCGAATATGACGTCGGTCACGGCGGCCCAGTCGACCTGGGGGTTGCGCGCCATCAAGGCTTTCAGGGGAACCGCGCCCAGGTCATCGGCGCGAACGCTGCTGAGGGCGCCGCCATAGCGGCCGAAAGGGGTGCGGATGGCATCGCAGACAAAGGCTTGAGTTGTCATGGGGGTAATCTTCTCGGGGACTTGGGATGAAAGAAAACGTGTTCAGGCGGCGATCGGAAGGCCGACGAGCTTTTCGAGTTCGTCGTGGCCGAGACCATCGACCTTGTCGATCAGCTTGAGGCCTTGCGGGCTGCATTCGAGCGTGGCAAGTTCGGAGTAGATGCGCTTGACGCAGCCGATGCCTGTGAGCGGATAGCTGCACTGCTGCACGACCTTGCTCTCGCCCTTTTTGGTGAGCAGATCCATCATGACCCAGGTCTGCTTGGCGCCGATGGCGAGGTCCATGGCACCGCCGACGGCGGGGATGGCGTCTTTTTCGCCAGTGTGCCAGTTGGCCAGATCACCGGTTGCGCTGACCTGGAACGCGCCGAGCACACAGATGTCCAGGTGGCCGCCGCGCATCATGCCGAAGCTGTCGGCATGGTGAAAATACGCTCCGCCCGCCAGCAGGGTTACCGGCTGCTTGCCCGCGTTGATCAGGTCGTAGTCTTCCAGCCCTTCGGCGGGCGCCGGGCCCATGCCGAGGATGCCGTTTTCGCTATGCAGGATGACTTCCACGCCAGCCGGGAGGTGGTTGGCCACCAGCGTGGGCATACCGATGCCGAGGTTGACGTAGGCGCCGTCGAAGATGTCGCGTGCTACGCGCTGGGCGACCTGGTCTTTGCTTCGTTTCTGGTAGCTCATGTCATGCTGCTTTCTTGAATCCGCCCGCCTGGGTGGCGACGCGGTCGATCTTGACGACCTGGCTCACGAAGATGCCGGGCGTGACGATATTTTCCGGATCGAGCGTACCGAGCTCGACGATCTCGTGCACCGTCGCAACCGTGTTGCGGCTGGCCGTGGCCATGACCGGCCCGAAGTTGCGCGCGGCCTTGCGGTAGGTGAGGTTGCCCCAGCGGTCGCCGCGCTCGGCCTTGATGAGCGCGACGTCTCCGTAGATCGGCATTTCGAGAACGTACTGCCGGCCATTGATCTCGCGTGTTTCCTTGCCCTTGGCGAGGTCGGTGCCAAAACCGGTCGGCGAGAAGAACGCACCGATGCCGGCGCCCGCAGCCCTAATGCGCTCGGCCAGGTTGCCTTGCGGCACCAGTTCGAGCTCGAGCTTGCCGCTGCGGTACAGCCCGTCGAAGACATGGCTGTCGGCCTGGCGTGGAAAGCTGCAGATGATCTTGCGAACGCGGCCGGCGGCAAGCAAGGCGGCCAGCCCGGTGTCCGCATTGCCCGCGTTGTTGTTGACCACCACGAGGTCCTTCGCACCTTGGGCGATAAGTCCGTCGATCAGTTCGTTGGGGATGCCGGCGGTGCCGAAGCCGCCAATCATGACGGTGGAGCCGTCACGCACGTCCGCCAGCGCGTCTGCCACGCTGGCCGCTATTTTGTTGATCATCAAAAAACTTTCGCGATGCGCAGGCGCGTTGGCCCGCCAGGGTTCATGAATTGGCAGAAATTACGGAGTTCGAAAATGTTCGCATTAAGAACAAATGTTCGTATAATGAATTTTAGGAGATTCCTGATCCGATGGCAACCTCAAGCAATTCGCGGCCTGCGTCCCCGCCGGCCATGCCGCACGCGAAGGACGTGGAGCGGCCCGCACCCGGCGACAGCTATGTCCAGTCCTTCGCCCGTGGCCTGCAGGTCATACGCTCGTTCAGCGCGCAAGCCCCGCTGCAGACCCTGACCGAGGTTGCGGAGCAGAGCGGCCTGACGCGCGCCGGTGCGCGCCGCATCTTGTTGACGTTGCAAACACTGGGGTATGTGGAAAGTGACGGCAAGCGGTTCAGCCTGACGCCCCGGATTCTCGACCTCGGCTTTGCCTACCTGTCGTCCATGCCCATCTGGGACCTCGCCGAGCCGGTCATGGAAGCGCTGGTCGATGAAGTCAAGGAGTCGTGTTCGGCGGCGGTGCTCGACGGCACCGACATCGTCTATGTCATGCGCGTACCGACGCACAAGATCATGAGCATCACGCTCGGTGTGGGCTCGCGCCTGCCGGCCTACTGCACGTCGATGGGGCGCATGCTGCTGGCAGCCTTGCCGGAAGACGAGGCAGTGATGCGGCTGGAAGCCTCGGAGCGCATTGCACGAACGCGCCACACACGCACGGGCATGGACGCATTGCTCAAGGAAGTCAGGCAGTGCCGCAGTGACGGCTGGTGCCTGGTGGATCAGGAACTTGAAGAAGGCCTGGTGTCGCTGGCAGCACCGATCATCGACCGGTCCGGCACCACAGTAGCGGCGCTCAACATCAGCGGTCAGGCTAATCGCACGAGTGCCAAAGCCATGCGGGAAACGATGCTGCCCTCGCTGCTGGTGGCCGCCACCACCATCTCGCGATTGCTGTCGATCAAGCGCAGCTAGGCGGACTCCTCCCCGGTCGGGATCAGGTCTTGCGGCTACCTGCCACCAGAACGATTGCGCCCAGCGCTATGGCGCCGAGACTGAGCCACTTGGGCAGATTGACTGTTTCTTTTTCCTTCATCGTGAGTTCGAGCGGACCGAGTTTCGCGGTCGTCGTATCTTTGGTGAAGCTGAAACCGCCGGTCATGAACCCGGCAATACCCAGAACGATCAGGACGATGCCGGCGATGCTGCTTGCTTTCATTTTTATGACTCCTCACCGGTACTGACTGTATGAAGAGGCCACCCGGGCGGAGCCGCAACAGCTCGACTATAAAAGCGCAACAGTACATGGCGCGTAGGACAACAGAGGCTCTTGCGTTGCTTGACGCAGGGTTGGGCGAAACGGCTGCGTGCTAATCTTTCGGTCATGTTCACGCCTTCTCAAGCCGACGTTCGCCGCTTCTTCTGCGCTGTCTATGCCAAGAGCCAGGGCCAGCAGCCGATGGAAGCCATCGAAACGCTGGCGGGCCAGTGGATCGAAGAGCACCCGGAGTACCACCCGGACTTTTCCGATGCCGAAAGCGCCGTTGCGCGTATGTACGAAGTCGAGGACGGCAAGACCAACCCTTTTCTGCACCTGTCCATGCACCTGTCGATCAGCGAGCAATGCTCGATCGACCAGCCCAAGGGCATACGCCAGGCCGTCGAGCTGCTCGCGGCCAAGCGCAACTCGCTGCACGCAGCGCATCATGAAGCGATGGACTGCCTGGGGCAGATGGTCTGGGAGAGCCAGCGCGCGGGGCGCCCGCCCGACGGCGCGGCGTACATTGAATGCGTCCAGCGGCGTGCAACCAGAGACTGACGAAAAGCCAGTTGTTCCGGCATTCCGCAGAAGACCATAAAAAGGCCATATTCAGTCTGTCTTGAGAATTCAGGAGCACGGTCATGCGTTACTCATCCCAGGTAAAGCCTATCAGCTATCTCAAAGCCAACGCGGCTGAGGTACTGGCAAATCTCGGAGCGCAACGCGAGCCCCTGGTCATCACCCAGAACGGTGAGGCCAAAGAGGTGCTGCAGGATATAGCCTCGTTCGAGGAGACGCAGGAAACGCTGGCCCTGCTGAAAATCCTCGCACTCGGCAATCAAGACGTGACTGCAGGCGAGGTTTACCCTCTCGCCGATGTCGTCGCTCGACTACGCGCCAAGCGAACCGCGGCCTGATGGCTGCTGGCGCTCCCACGAAGTCCTTATCGCGTGATCTACCGCGTCACCGACAAACAGGTCATCGTCTACCTTATTGCCGACGGACGCCGGGACATGCAATCAGTGCTCGCGGGGCGGTTGTCGGGCGCGTAATCGAAAAATAGGCGCCAGCCACGTTTCAAAGCACAAGTCCAAATAAAAAGCCCCGACTGTTCCCAGTCGAGGCCTTTGCCAAAGGGCTTGCAATCCTTACCGGAAACGGCTCTCGGGAACGATTTTCAGGTCGCCTTCGACGTTGGCGAGGTAGCCGGCAATCTGCTTGAGTTCAGCGTTTGTGTACTGCTTGGCCATGCCCGCCATGATGGCGTTTGAGCGCCCGACCTTGGGGTTGTTGTCGGTCTTGTAAGCCTTGAGCGCAACGAAGAGGTAGTCGGCATGCTGGCCGCCGATCTTCGGATAAGAAGGGTCGATGGGTGAGCTGAAGTTGGCACCGTGGCAGGAGGCGCAGTTGGCCTTGCCGAGCAATGCCGCGACGGCCGGGCTCGGTGCCTTGACTTCCTTCGGTGCGGTCGACTGGCCTTCAGGCAGGCCATGACTGCTGTAGTAGGCGGCAAGATCGGCCATGTTCTGGTCGGTCATGCTTTCGCTGATGGCACGCATGGTCGGGTGCTTGCGCTCACCCTTCTTGTAGGCGTTGAGGGCCGTGACGATGTACTTGGCGCTCTGGCCGGAAATCATCGGCACCTTGTAGACCTCGGGGAAGCTGGCCTGATAGCCCTTGATGCCATGGCAACCGATGCACATGGCATTGATGGCCTGCCCTGCCTTGGCGTCGCCCTTGAGGTCCTGGGCCTGCGCCTGGAGCGTCCCAAACGAGACAGCCAAGGCGAAAATCGTGGTGAACAGCTTATTCATTTTGCGCGCACAATCGGTGAAATCATCTGATAAAACACCGCAGATTATATCTGCGCGCGTCTTGCCCAACCCCTGCAGTTCGGCCCAAGCAAATCCGTGCTGCGTTCCTTTTCATTCAAACCCACGCCAGCATGAAATTCCAAGGCTCACAAAACTACGTTGCCACCGACGACCTGATGCTCGCCGTCAACGCATCGGCCACGCTCAAGAAACCCCTGCTGGTCAAGGGCGAGCCCGGCACCGGCAAGACAATGCTGGCCGAGGAAGTTGCCCAGGCTCTCGATCTTCCCCTGCTGCAATGGCATATCAAGTCCACCACCAAGGCGCAGCAAGGCCTGTACGAATACGACGCCGTGTCCCGGCTGCGCGACTCGCAGCTGGGTGATGCGAAGGTCAAGGACATTCACAACTACATCGTTAAGGGTGTGCTCTGGCAGGCCTTCACGTCCGAGGAGCCCGTCGCGCTGTTGATCGACGAGATCGACAAGGCCGATATCGAATTTCCGAACGATTTGCTGCGCGAGATCGACCGCATGGAGTTCTATGTGTACGAAACGCGTGAGCTGATCAAGGCCAAGCACCGGCCGTTGGTCTTCATCACCTCGAACAACGAGAAAGAACTTCCGGACGCATTTTTGCGCCGCTGCTTCTTCCACTACATCAAATTCCCCGATGCCGAGACGATGAAAAAAATCGTCGACGTACATTTCCCGGGCCTCAAGCAGGAACTGCTGGCAGCGGCGATGAAAACGTTTTACGACGTGCGCAATCTTCCCGGCCTCAAGAAGAAACCTTCGACCAGCGAATTGCTGGACTGGCTCAAGCTGCTCGTAGCCGAAGACATCCCGCTGTCGGCGCTGCAAAGCAAGGACGACAAGGTCGCCGTCCCGCCGCTGGTGGGCGCACTGCTCAAGAACGAACAGGACGTCACGCTCTTCGAGAAGCTGGTGTTCATGCAACGCAACAACCGCTGAATTCCGGCCAGTCACAGGAGCGCAAGAAATCATGGGCGGCACACTACTTCTCGAAGGTCTCACCGACGCGGTGGGCTTTATCGCCGGGGCCCTTCTGGGCTTCTGGATCGGCCGCCTGCTGGGCCTGGACATCTTTGCTGAAGGCTATGGCAACAGCGCCATCGGCGGCATCGTGCTCGTCGGCCTGGGCGGCGGCATCGGGCTGCAGGGCGCGCGTCGTTGGCGCAGGGCCCGCTTGGCCCGCTTGGCCCGCTTGGCAAAGGCCAGCCAGGAGCGCCTGTGAACTGGGTTCAGCCCGTCACCCTGGCAGACCGTGGCATCGAGCTCGAGCCGCTTTTGCCCAGCCACGAGGAAGGCCTGAAAGCCGCAGCGGCCGATGGCGAACTGTGGCGCGTGCGAGTGACCTCTGTGCCCGAGCCGCACAGCACCGCTGCATACATCGCGGCGGCGCTCCAGGGCCAGGCCGAAGGCCACCGCGTGCCGTTCGCCGTGCTGGACCAAACGGCGGGGCGGGTGCTCGGCTGCACAAGCTACCACGACATCATCCCGGCAGTAAAGCGGGTGGAAATTGGCTGGACCTGGTATGCGGCCTCCAGCCAGCGCACCCACGTCAACACCACCTGCAAGCTCATGCTGCTGACGCATGCGTTTGAAACATTGGCTTGCAACGTGGTCGGCTGGCGCACCGACAATTTCAATTTCGCCTCGCAGCGCGCGATTGAGCGGCTGGGTGCCCACAAGGACGGCGTCCTGCGCGGCCACGCCCTGCGGCGAGATGGCACGGTGCGCGATACGGTGATGTACAGCTTGCGCGCTGGCGAATGGCCCGAAGTGAAAGCCCACCTGCTGTACCTGCTCGCAAAAACGGTGCCGTGATGCTGATTGATTTCTTCTACACCTTGCGTTCTGCCAAGCTGCCCGTTTCCGTCAAGGAATACCTGGTGCTGCTCGAAGCACTCAAGGCCGGCGTGGTCGGGCCGAACAGCGGCGCCGCAAGCGCGGGGGCAGGTGCAGGTGCGGGTGCAGATGACGGGTCCGGTGAAGGTGCCTACAAGATCGACGATTTCTACTACCTCAGCCGCACCGTGCTGGTGAAGGACGAGAAACACTACGACAAGTTCGACCGTGCATTCGCAGCCTACTTTAAGGGCGTGGAGATGGTGGCTGACTTCACCAAGGACATTCCGCTCGAATGGCTGCGCAAGAACCTTGAGCTGGAGCTCAGCCCCGAGGACAAGGCCAAGATCGAGAAGATGGGCTGGGACGAGCTGATGGAAACGCTGAAAAAGCGTTTCGAGGAGCAGAAGGAACGCCACGAGGGCGGCAGCAAATGGATAGGCACGGGCGGCACCTCGCCGTTCGGCGCGAATGGCTTCAACCCGCAGGGCATCCGCATCGGCCAGGAAAAAGGGCGCAACCGCAGCGCGGTAAAAGTGTGGGACCAGCGAGCCTACAAGGACTACGACGACTCGCAGGAACTGGGCACGCGCAACATCAAGGTCGCGCTGCGGCGCCTGCGCAAGTTTGCGCGCCAGGGCAGCGAGGAAGAGCTCGACCTGGACGACACCATCAAGTCGACTGCGGCCAACGCCGGCTGGCTCGACATCAAGATGGTTCCGGAGCGCCACAACAACGTCAAGGTGTTGTTGCTCATGGACGTAGGCGGCACGATGGACGATCATATTGCGCGCGTCGAAGAACTCTTTTCAGCCAGCAAGAGCGAGTTCAAGCACCTGGAGTTCTACTATTTCCACAACTGCGTCTACGACTTCATGTGGAAAAACAACCGGCGCCGCTACAGCGAAAAGTTCGCCACCTGGGACATCATTCGCAAGTACAACAAGGACTACAAGCTCATCTTCATCGGCGACGCCACGATGAGCCCCTACGAGATCCTGCAACCCGGCGGGAGCGTGGAGTACAACAACGAGGAAGCCGGCGCCGAGTGGATGCAGCGGCTCACCAACGCCTTCCCGAAATTTGCCTGGATCAATCCCGAGCCGCAAGGCGTCTGGCAATACCGGCAAAGCATTGGCGTCATGCAGCAACTGGTGAACAACCGTATGTATCCCCTGACCATCAAGGGACTTGAAGAGGCCATGCGTCTGCTGTCGAAGTGAACGTAAACTTGAGCGCGTGACTTCTTCCGGACCACGCGCCGCGTGCTGTGCTTCGAAAGCGTCGTCAGCCTTTGCGGCCGCGCTTGTCCTGTGCTTTTTTCTGCAACCGTCGGCAAGAGCACAATCCGGCGCGACCCCTCCCCCGCCCGCTGAGCTTTCCGGCCCTACCGGCGCAGCGCAAACCGCACCGCCGCCCGAGGCGCCTCCTCAAAATGCCGCTGTGCCGTCCACGCCGTCCGGCTCCGTAGGGCCGACCAATGCCACGCCGCAAACCACGGCTTTTGACATCCGCGTCGAGGCCCCTGCCGAATTGCGCCCCATGCTGGAACAGCACATGCAACTGCAGCGCTACCGTGCCGTCACCGACCTGGATGATGCGGAACTGGCGCGCCTGCTGGTGCTGGCCGAAGGCGACGTGCGCAACCTGGTGGGAACGCTGGGCTATTTCTCGCCGGACATTCGCATTTCGCGGGTCGGGGCCGACGGCCAGCGACCGACCATCCTCGTCGCCGTCGACCCGGGCGTTGCCACGCGTGTGGCCCAGGTCAACATGGAGTTTGAAGGCGACATCACCCGGGCCGACGACGAGGGCGCACGGGCCCAGCGGTCCAGCATTCAGAATGACTGGCGCTTGCCGCCCGGCATCCGCTTTACGCAGGACAACTGGGACGCTGCCAAGACGCAGGCACTGCGTCAACTGACTGCCACACGCTACCTCGCCGGCAAGATTTCCTACAGCCTGGCCGACATCGACGCGCCCGCTCGAGAAGCCAATCTCGGCCTGCGCTTCGACTCGGGCCCGCTCTTTCGGCTGGGCGCATTGCAGGTCACCGGCGTCGAGCGCTATGACCCCGTGCTGGTGCCGCGGCTCGCGCGCCTTGCACCCGGCGACATTTACGACCAGCGCAAGCTGGTCGAAGCGCAGCAACGCATCGCCTCGAGCGGGTACTTCGATTCGGCCTACGTGCTCGTCGATCCGGAGAGCGACCCGGCGGCCGCTCCCGTGCAGGTGCAAGTGCGCGAGGCCAAGCTGCAAAAGGTGGTGCTCGGCATTGGTCTGACGACCGACAGCGGACCTCGCGCCTCCATCGAGCACACGCACAATCGGTTCCCCGGCACCAACTGGCGCGCCGTCACCAAGATCCAGGCCGAGCGCAAGTCGCCCTTCGCGCAAACCGAATGGACCTCGATTCCCAGCGAGAGCAACTGGCGCTGGGTGACGCTGGCACGGGCCGAGCGGCTGGACGACGGCGAGCTCGTCACACAGGCGCAGCGGCTGCGCTTTGGGCGCACGCAAAATGGCGAAACCATCGACCGCAACATCTACCTGCAATACGACCGCGCGAGTGTTCGCGGCAGCGGCACCAACAACATCTCGAACGCGGACCAGGGCGAAGGTTCATCCCTGAGCGTGAACTACAGCTGGACCGGCCGCTACTTCGACACCCTGCCTTTTCCCGCACGCGGCTACGGGCTGGGCTTCGACGTCGGCGGTGGCACCACACTGGGTGAACGCCGGCAGCCCTACTTCCGGACCGTGGGGCGCTGGCTCGGCATACGGCCCTTTCAGGAGCGCGAGCGCGGGCGCATCGCTATGCGGGCCGAAGCCGGCGGTGTGTTCGCGGCAAAGGACGCGCCTATTCCCGCGACACAGCTATTTCGCACCGGCGGCGACGTGACAGTGCGAGGCTACGGCCTGCGGGACATCGGCATCGAGCTGCCCAACGGCGCGACCGGGCCGGGCCGCTACATGGCGGTGGCGAGCGCCGAATGGCAGCGGCCCATCCTGCGCGGCGGCTTGCCGACAGACTGGGAAAGCACGCTATTCATCGATGCCGGCAACGTGGCCGACAAGGCCAAAGACCTCGGCCGCAGCATCGCAGTCGGCGTCGGGGCCGGCGCACGCTTCAAGAGCCCCATCGGCCCGCTGCAAATCGATCTGGCTTACGGCGTGAAGGTGCGCAAGCTGCGGCTTCACCTGAACGTGGGCTTCGTTTTCTGATGGCCGGGCCTGAGCTGAACCCTTCTTCGCCACCTGCACCCGACAAGGACGTGGCGACGTACCGCAAGTGGGTCCCAAAGCGGCGCTGGCGTTGGCGCTGGACCAGCGGCTTTGGCATATTGGTCGAAGCCATTGTTCTGTTTCTGCTGATCGCCATCGGCGGCCTTTGGTGGTGGTCGGGTACCGAAGGCTCGCTGGCGACCGCGCTGCGCTGGGCTGCGCGCTCGCAGCCCTTGGTAGCAGAACAGGTCAGCGGTTCGCTGCGAAAGGGTGGGCGTGTCTTGCGGCTGCAATGGCAGAACGCGGGGCTGGCCCTCGAAGGCCGTGAAGTCGAACTGGCCTGGCAGCCCTTGTCGGCGTTGACCGGCCATCTCAAACTGGAGCGCTTCGCCGCAGCCAGCCTGCGCATCGACGACAGGCGCCCAGCGGGCACGCCGTCGACCGGACCGCCCGCCTCCATCGAGTTGCCGCTGGCGCTGGTCCTCGAGGACTTCTCGGTCGGCAAAATCGAATGGGTGGGGCCGCCTGCGGTCGAGGTCTCGGGCCTCCGCGGCCGCTACGAGTTCACGGGCACGGAACACCGCCTGGCGCTGGCCAATGCGGACGTTCTCACAGGGCGCTATCAGGGAAAGCTGAGCCTGAGCGCGCGCGCGCCCCTGACGCTCGACGCGAGCCTCTCGGGCATCGTCGACGCGCCCGTTCCGGGCAGCCAGGTACGCCTGCCACTGGCCATCACAGCCAGCGCAAGAGGCCCGCTCACCGAGTTGTCGGTCGAGGCGGCGCTTGCATTGCAGCAGGGCGCATCCCCCGTGCCGCCCGGCGACGCGCCTGTTGCACGGGCCAACGCGCGCGTGCTGCCGTGGGCCGTGCAGCGCCTTCCAGAAGCGAAGGCCGAGTTTGCCAACCTCGACGTGGGCGCGTTGTGGTCTGCGGCGCCGCGCACGCGCCTTACCGGTACGGCGAACGTGACGCCTGGCGCAGCCCCGCAGGCCTGGTCGGTCACCACGACCCTGCGCAACGCGCTGCCCGGACCGTGGGACAAGCAGCGCTTGCCCGTCGAAAGAATGGACGCCGTCGCCGAATGGCGCGACGGCAAGGTACTGGTGCGCTCGCTCGATGCGGCAGTGGGCGGCGGACAAGTCCAGGCCTCCGGCGAGTGGCTCGGCAACGGCGCCGCCACCGGCGCAGCGGCCAGCGACTGGAAGGTCAAGGCCACGCTGCAGCGAGTCCGCCTTTCCGAAATGCATAGCCAGCTCGCACCGCAAACGGTGGGGGGCCGGGCCGACCTCAACGGGCGCGGTGAACGCATTGAATTCGATGCAGCGCTGCGCGCGGCTGCCGTGCCGGCCCGCACG
Organism: Pseudomonadota bacterium; assembly: GCA_040385065.1. Lineage (GTDB taxonomy): Bacteria > Pseudomonadota > Gammaproteobacteria > Burkholderiales > Burkholderiaceae_C > Polaromonas. Next base: position 7,359 of record JAZKIC010000035.1, on the reverse strand, counting down.
CTGCGCAGAAGCAAGGACCCGGTGATTCAACTGCAGGTGCGCGACCTGACGGCGCAGGGTCAATGGAACAGCGCCGACGCTGGCGGCACGCTGGATCTCAAGGCCCTGCAGCTGCGCACGGTGGACGCAGAACTCAAGGCGTCGGGGAGGTTCCAGCCGAAGGCGCAAGGTGGCACGGGACGGCTTGCGCTTGCCGCCCCCGGCTTAAAGCTGGACGCCCAGGGCGAGCTGCGGCCCGAGCGCGGAACAGGCGAGCTGGTCCTTCAGGCCACCGATGCAGCGCAGCTGATGCGCTGGGTCCGCAGCCTGCCTGCGGTGGCCCAACGCGTGCCCTCAGGCATGGCAAGCGGCAAGGCAGAAGCGCGCGTCAGCTGGAAAGGCGGCTGGCGCGACCCGGCGCTGAACGCGCAGCTGGATGCACCTTCGCTCGACTGGCAGGCCGATTCGGCGCCGGGCGCGCCCGCGCCCGAACCGATCAAGGTGAGAGCCTTGCAGGCGCGCATCAACGGCCGCCTGAGCCAGGCCGATGTGCAGCTGCAGGGCCGCGTCGACACCGCTGCACGCCGCATCACCCTCAAGCTGCAGGGCGACGCGGGCGCCGAAGGCCGGGGTGCGAGGCCCTGGTCCGTCACGGCATGGCGGGCCACCTTGCGGCAGCTTGCCCTGGGTATCGAGGACCCGCTTGCCGGCAAGGGGACATGGCAGGTTCAGACGCGAAGCAACGTGGAGTTGCGCGGCAACGCAAATGCCTTCGAGGCAGGGGCTGGGCAAGCCGTACTCATCGCGCCTACGGGGCAGGGCAGCACGATGTCCTCTCAAGCGACGCTGGCCTGGCAGCCGGTGCGATGGAAGCCGGGCGAAGTCATCACGGCGGGCACGCTGAAGGGCCTGCCGCTGGCCTGGATCGAGCTCTTCGCGGGGCCGCAGCTGGGAGCCTCCGGGGTCACCGGCAACCTCGTGTTCGACGGCCAGTGGAATGCGGTGATCAATGCCACGCCGCGGATTCGTGCGGAGCTGGCACGCAGCAGTGGCGACCTGACGGTGCAGGCCGAGACCGGTAGCGGCGGCCCGGCTCGCGTATCGGCCGGCATACGCGCGGCGCGCCTTGCACTGGAGGCTTCGGGCGAGTCTATTCAGGCGACGGTCCATTGGGACAGCGAGCGCGCGGGAACCGTCGACGGCGACGTGCAATCTCGCTTGCAGCGCGTCGCTCCGGATTCCGCGCAGGGCATTGGCGGCTGGGCCTGGGCGCCTGATGCGCCGCTGTCGGGCCAGCTCAAGGCGCAACTGCCGCGCATTGGCGCCTGGTCGGTCCTGGCACCACCGGGTTGGCGCCTGCGCGGCTCGCTCGGCACTGAACTCACACTGGGCGGGACACGCGCAGAGCCGCAACTCACCGGCGATCTGCGCGCCAATGACCTTGCGCTTCGTTCGGTTGTCGACGGCATCGAGTTCGGCAACGGCAAGCTGAGGGCGCGACTTGAAGGCACGCGCATGCGCATCGACGAGTTCGTGCTGCAGGGCGCCGGAGGCGCCACAGGTGGAATCATCACCGCGCAGGGGGAAGCCGGTTGGATCGACAAGCAACCGCGCGTTCAGCTCAAGGCTCGGCTGGAGCGCCTGCGTGCCAGCATCCGGACCGATCGCGAGCTGACGGTCTCCGGCGACCTGCAGGCATCGCTGAATGGCTTGGCCGCCGAGATCACCGGCTTGCTGCGCATCGACCAGGCCCGCATCCTGCTGCCGGCGGAAGGAAGGCCCGAATTGGGCAGCGACGTCGTGGTGCGCTCCGGAACACGCGCCGGAACCGGAGAAAAAGGTCCGGCGCAGGCGCGCGGGCCGATCGATCCGGTCAAGACCCAGACCAAGCCGCTGAAGATTGCCGTGCAACTGGACCTGGGCAACGATTTCCGCGTGCAGGGCAAAGGCATCGATACGCGCGTGCGCGGAGCCCTGAGCCTGACCGGTGACTCCCTGGCCGCGCCGCGCCTTACGGGCAGCGTGACCACCTCGGGCGGCGAGTACCGCGCTTATGGACAGCGCCTGGACGTCGAGCGAGGCCTGCTGCGATTCACAGGTCCCATCGACAACCCCGTGCTCGACATCCTGGCCATCCGGCCCAACATGACGCAGCGCGTCGGCGTTCAGATCACCGGGACGGCCTTGCTCCCGCGCGTGCGCCTGTACGCGGAACCGGAGTTGCCCGATGCGGAAAAACTGTCCTGGCTGGTACTGGGCCGGTCGTCGGCGAGCGGTGGCGCCGAAGCCGCGCTGCTCCAGCAGGCAGCCCTGTCCCTGCTGGGCAGCAAAGGCGCAGGTTCAGGTGGGTTGGCCGCGGCCTTCGGGCTGGACGAGTTGTCATTCAAGGGCGGAGATGGCGGCTTGAGCGGTGGCGCCATCACGCTGGGCAAGCGTTTCTCGCGCAACTTTTACGCAGCCTACGAACGCAGCCTGTCGAGCGCGCTCGGCACCCTGTACGTGTTCTATGAACTGTCACAGCGCTTCACCGTCCGAGCCCAGACGGGCGAGCAAACCGCCATTGACCTCATCTTCACCGTGCCTTACGACTGAGCTCATGCGTGCCGGTGGTGAGATGCCGTAAAAAAAAGCCTTTGACGAGCTTGCAAGCCGCCCCGACCCGGCCCAATGATGGATGCAAGAACAGGGAGAGGTTTATGAAACAGCATCATCACGCGCTGAACAACGCCGCGGTTGCAGAGATGGCGGCCGTGTTTGGCATCCTCAGTGAGGGTCAGGCCCTGCCACCGGGTCTGCGCGACTTCACCAGAACCATCGTGGAGCAGTGCGCGACCGTCGGCGAAAAATACCACCACCCGCTGCATGACGGAACGGCGGGAGACCACATCCGGGCGTGCTTTCTACTGGAGTGATCGACCGTACCTTCGGATTGCCGAGGTCTGGCCGCTAGAACTCCTTTGTGGCTGGGGCTGGGGCGGGGGCTGGCTGGCTGGCTGGCTGTGTTATCAAACACACACTACAGCCTTCACGCACTGTAGGACGCTTTCCCGCGCCCCTGTAGGCCGTGGCGCCGTCGCATCCCAATTTCGTATGTCTTTTGCCGCCGTGTGCAACTAAGTAATGCGGGCCCTTGTGCCTGCATGACTAGTATCGGCCCATGAACTTTCATGACTCAACTTTGGACGTGCCGGCAAACGCGCCGACAGTACTCTCCCGACTGCTGAGTACCAACAAGCTGATCGCGGGAACTCGCGCCGTCATGCTCGTAGCCATGTTCGCCGCGGGAGCCGTTGCCGCAGTCGACCTGGTGCTCTTCCTGGCTCATTGAGCCATTCGCCGAAGCGCAAGCGGCAGCGCATTCGCCCGAGTTCGTGTCTTCAAGGGACGGCTCGACGCTACCCAATGAACTGCACCGGGGCGTGCGGCTAAAATTCCCCACCCGCCGCCATAGTTCAACGGATAGAACGAGTGCCTCCTAAGCGCTAGATACAGGTTCGATTCCTGTTGGTGGTACCAAATTCATATTTTTCAAGCGGCCGCGACGACGCTCGGTCAGCAGGACTGCCCTGTAGGTAAGCGTCGCGATGGTCCTTCACCCGGCCCGGTCCAGGCAACGATTGCCGCGCAGAGCCTTCAGGTGCCAGCCTCAGCGCGCAAACCCTTTGCCACTACATCTGCACGAAGGCGCTTTTCATGTCGCTCGTTCTTCACTTCCACCCGCTCTCCTCCTATTGCCACAAGGTGCTGATCGCCCTGTACGAAAAGGGTCTGCCGTTTGAAGGGAGGTTGCTGAACCTGGGGGACGCGGCGGAGCGCACCGCCTTCCTCGACCTGTGGCCTACAGGCAAGATGCCCTTGCTGGTGGACGAAGGGCGCGTGGTGCCTGAAACGAGCGTGATCATCGATTACCTGGAGCGTTACCCCGGCACCCGCATGCTGCCGGATGACGTTGACGCCCGGCTTGAAGCGCGCCTGTGGGATCGCCTGTTCGACCAGTATGTGATGACGCCGATGCAGACCATCGTGAGTGACCGCTTGCGCCGGCCGGAGGAGCGCGATCCCCTGGCGGTGCCGCAGGCGCATGCCACGCTGACCATGAGCTACAACTTGATCGAGCGGCATATGGCCGGGCGCACCTGGGCGGCGGGAAGTGACTTCAGCATGGCCGACTGCGCGGCGGCGCCTTCGCTTTTCTACGCGGCTACCCTCGTGCCGTTTACCGCAGAGCACGTGAACCTCAGGGCGTACTTCGAGCGGCTCATCGCGCGACCTTCCGTGGCGCGCACACTGGCAGAGGCGCAGCCTTACTTCGAGTTCTATCCCTTCAAGGAAGCGCTGCCTGCAAGGTTCACAAACGCCTCAACATGAGAGCCTTCAGGCGCGCGGCAACGCAGCCTTGGCTTCCCTGATCTAGCTCAGCCCAGTCACAGGCAACGCGGCTCCATGGACGGCGCGGGCCGCGTCGGACGCCAGGAAAACAATCACCGCAGCCAGCGCATCGGTAGAGACCCAGCGCGAAGGGTCGGCGTCGGGCATCGCGGCGCGGTTCTCGGGTGTGTCGAGAATGGTGGGTAAAACGCAGTTGATGTTGATGCCGCGATCGCGCAGTTCGGCAGACATGGTTTCGGTCAGGCGTATCACGGCGCTTTTGGAGGCGATGTAGGCGCCCATGTGGGCCACGCCTCGCTGCGCGGCGAACGCCCCGACGTTGATGATTTTGCCGCCGCGCTGCGCCAGCATATGCGGCACCACGGCGCGTGAGGTGTTCAGCACCGTACGGGCATTGATGTCGTGCAGGAAGGCCCAGGTAGCATCGCTGGTTTCATGCACCGGCTCGCCCATGCGAAAGCCGCCGGCGAGGTTGCACAGCACGTCGACGCGCCCGTAGCGCGCCTTGGCATCGGACATGGCGCGGGTGACCTGTTCCTGCACGAGCAGGTCTGCTGAGATTTGCATGACGTCGGGGTCGGTAACCAGCGCACTCTCCGGCATCGAGTGATGGCCGCGGTCGATGAGCACCCGCCTGCAGCCCTCTGCGGCAAATGCAGCGGCGACTGCGCGGCCGAGGTGGCCGCTGGCGCCCGTGATGACGACCGTTCTGGCTGGCGCCCCCGTGTTTTGGTTCATGCGTTCATTTCCTTCAGTTTGGATTCAATGGCGCGCCTGCAGCGCGGCGCCGCTGCGCGTGGTAACTGCGCGTTCCGCGATGCACCACCTCGTCTGATGCCAGCACATCACCTGGCGCGAAATCAGGTTGACCCTGCACGCGATCGTAGAGCGGCGCAAAGTCGATTTGAGTAAATTCCAGCAGCTCGTCCAGGTCTCGGATCACGAAGTAGGTTTCCTGGAAATCATCGATGCGGTAGTCGGTACGCATGACGCGCTCCAGATTGAAGCGCAGCCGGTTGGGCGACGCGTCTTCTATCGCAAATGCGCTTTCGGCAAAGCTCGATGCGATACCCGCGCCGTAGATGCGCACGTCACTGCCTTGCATTAGCAGCCCGAACTCGACGGTATACCAGTAGACCCGCGCAAGGTTCTTCAAACAACCCAATTGCTGCGCACGCAAGCCGCCCTTGCCATACGCCTGGATGAAGTCGCCAATGGCCGGGTTCATGAGCATGGGCACATGACCGAAGACATCATGGAAAACGTCCGGCTCCTGCAGGTAGTCCAGCTGCTTAGGACCTCGAATGAAGTTGCCCGCAGGAAAACGCCGGTTCGCGAGATGCTCGAAAAAGACTTCGTCTGGCACCAGCCCTGGCACCGCTACGATTTGCCAGCCCGTGCGCTGCATCAGCACCTCACTGAGCTGCCGGAAGTCTGGAATTTGATGCGCGCCGATGGGCAGGTCCTGCATACCTTGGACAAACTCGTCGCAGGCCCGGCCCAACAGTTGGCGTGACTGCCTTTCAAACAACGTTTTCCAGGTCGCATGTTCCGCCGCTGTGTAGTTTTCCCAGCCCTGGGAAATTGTCCAGTCGGGGCTCTCCGGCCTCGCGGCCTCGCCCGCTGCGAGGCCGTGCTTTGGCACGAGCAGCTCGTTTGGTGTGCTCATGGGCAGAGGCGGAACACGGCCGTTTCGCGGCTATTCATGACGTCGTCTCGACCGCCAGTGCGCCGCGCCGGATCTGGTCACGCTCCAGCGATTCGAAGAGCGCCTTGAAGTTGCCCTCGCCAAATCCGTCGTCGCCCTTGCGCTGGATGAACTCGAAGAAAACCGGCCCCAGCAAGGTGCCCGAAAAGATCTGCAGCAGCAGGCGCGGCTTGCCACCCTCGGTGGTTCCGTCCAGCAGAATGCCTCGCGCCTTGAGTTCGTTCACCGGCTGGCCGTGGCCGGGCAAACGCTCCTCGAGCATTTCGTAGTAGACGTCGTTGGGTGCAGTCATCAGCGGAATGCCGGCCATCTGCAGGCTGTCGACCGACTTGAAGATGTCGTCTGTGAAGAGCGCGATGTGCTGGATGCCTTCGCCACTGAACTTCATCAGGAACTCCTCGATCTGGCCCGCGCCTTTGGACGACTCTTCGTTCAGCGGAATGCGTATCAGGCCATCGGGCGCCGTCATGGCTTTGGACGTGAGGCCTGTGTACTCGCCCTTGATGTCGAAGTAGCGGATTTCGCGGAAATTGAAAAGGCGCTCGTAAAACGCGGCCCAGTAGCCCATGCGTCCGCGGTAGACGTTGTGCGTGAGGTGGTCGATCTGCTTGAGGCCATGCCCTTCGGGGCGTCGGTCCACATTCGGCAGAAACTCGAAGTCGATGTCGTAGATGGACTTACCATCTTCGAAACGGTCAATCAGATAAAGCGGCGCGCCGCCGATGCCCTTGATGGCGGGCAGACGCAATTCCATGGGACCGGTCGGAATCTCGACCGGCTGCGCGCCGAGCTCCAGCGCACGGGCATAGGCCTTGTGCGAGTCCTTCACACGAAAAGCCAAGCCGCAGGCCGATGGCCCGTGCTCGGCCGCGAAATAAGCCGCATGGCTCATGGGCTCTCGGTTGACGATGAAATTGATCTCGCCCTGCCGGAAGAGCACCACGTCCTTGGACTTGTGCCGAGCCACGAGGGTAAAACCCATGGCTTCGAACAAGGGCTCCAGCACGTTAGGCGTGGGCGAGGCAAATTCGACAAATTCAAAGCCCATCAGGCCCATGGGGTTGTCGTAGAGATCGGTCATGCGTCTGTTTTCCAAAGAGAGTTGCTGAGTCGGGATTTGTACGGACCTGCAATTGATGCCGTTTCCCGGGGACACGCCAATTTTGGTCCCTTTGCACAGGCGCCGCCACCTCTTCCTTGGGCAGCTGCGGGGCCGGAACCCGTGTCCACCCCGTCCTGGCTGGGCCGAGGAGCGCAGCCGAAAGTGGATCAGGGCGAGCGAT
>JAZKIC010000034.1:2855-30441 GCA_040385065.1 Pseudomonadota bacterium | reverse complement strand
AAGTGGCTCACTCTTCAACGTGAACACTGGCTCAGTTTGCTTGATGTATCAACAGGTCTGACGCAATGGTCAGGCTCACCGCATAAGTCTGGTCGACACCGCTTCCGATGGCGGGGGCCAGCGCATTGGCTGTGCCAGCAACATAGCCAGCGCCGAGGGCGAGATTTAGGGAATAGGTGAGATTGAGCACGGAGTCAGTGATAGGGCCGGGCGTCTCGGGTGTTGTCTCTCCTCTCCTGACCAAAGTGACTGTGTAGGGCAACTGGTTGGTACAACGAATAGCGAAATCCCTATTGTCTATAACTGGATCTCGCTGAAAAGAGGTGTAGTTAGCCGAAAGGTTGGAGAGGGCCAAAGGTCCCGGGTTGCTGTCCTGATTGATCTCGCAACTGGGCGTCAAGTAGACGTCCACGTCAATGAGCCCCGCCTTGGTGCCAGCGAACGCTGTGCTCGCAACCAGACTTGAAAAGCAGCTAACCAACAAGAGTTTTTTCACGTGCGGCCTTCGAAATGAGTAGTTCTTGGGAGGTTCCAAGTTTTTAGGATTACTTAAGTGTACGTACATTAGTTTTAAACGGTTGATCTAGATGTTCGTACGGATAGGCGGAGACAAGCTACCGATAGTCGGTCACTCGGGAACTTGCCGGCGGCCTGAACTTGTCGAAACTTGATCGCGGAGGGGGCCGCCACACGAATAGGGGCAAATCGCTATCGCGCCGACTCGGCGGCCGAGCCGCTGACTCCCGTTTACTCAGTTGTCACTTCATCTTTGCGATTTAACATAATATACATCGTCGAATTTACGCAGACGACCGCAAGAGGGCCATATCGAGGCCTCCTGCTCGGACCGACCTCAGCGCCATCATCAATGTGAGCCGTGTTCCCGATCCCTTCAATTGCTACGCCATGAACGTGACCTTGGGCGGATATAGATGACGGCGACTCAAAAGCCATCATTCGCAAAACTTCAATGCACAATTGCCAGTTGTGGCTGCGTTAGCAAGCATGAGCCGACCGCTAAACCACCTGGCTTAAACGGGTCATCCTGGATACAGATCACCAGCCGTTCGGATTCAAAGTCAGTCCCTTGAGGAAATTCATATGAAATCAAAAGGCGCCGCTGTGTTCAACGGTCTCGCGGTGGTGGCTGTCGCCGCGGCCCTGTCAGGCTGCGGAACGACGTTCGATCGTTTTGCGTCGGCGCCTCCCGCCGCCCCGAAAACCTGCCCGGAGCTGAACGGCATGGTCATCCACCCATCGGCCATCGGCATGCCGACAAATGGCGCCACCGTAACCAGCACAGAGGTCATTCCTGCAGCCGGTGCAGGCGCAGCGGCTGTTGGGGAGTACTGCAAGGTTCTGGGTGAAATCAATCCGGTTGACTCGCGCGCCCCCAAAATCAAGTTTCAGGTGAATCTGCCCACCGCCTGGAACAACAAGGCGATGATGTTTGCAGGCGGTGGGTACAACGGCACCCTGGCTCCGAGCACATTGAATGTGCCCGCTGGCCCGGCCGACAAGCAGACTCCGCTTGGCAGAGGCTACGCGACGTTTGGAAGCGACTCCGGCCACCAGGCCAATGCCAATGGCTCAAGGGACGGCACCTTTGGCGTGAACGACGAAGCGCTGAACAATTTCTCCAGCGATGCCCTGAAGAAAACGCGCGACGCGGCGATGACCATCATCAAGGCCCGCTATGCGTCGACCCCTTCGAAGACCTACTTTGCCGGGGGCTCGACTGGGGGTCGGGAGGCGCTGTTCGCGGTGACGCGTTGGCCACAGGACTTCGACGGTGCGATTGTGTTGTACCCAGCCTGGAACGCAGCCACGCTGAATTTGCAATTCGGCCGCATGACGCGTGAGATGGCCAAGCCTGGGGCCTACCCGAACCGCGCCAAACGTCAGGTCTTGTACAACGCAGCCCTTGCTGCTTGCGACGGCCTGGACGGTGTCATGGATGGCTTGATCAGCAACGTGAAAGCCTGCAACGCAAGTTTCAACCCCGCCACGGCGACGCTCAACGGGAAGCCGATTCGTTGCGAAGGCGGCGCGGACGCAGGTGACTCTTGCCTGTCAGATGCACAGATCGCAACCTTCAATACCCTCAATTCGTCGTTGAACCTGGACTATGCCGTCGCCAGTGGCGAGCGCACCTATCCCGGGTTCAATACCTGGGGCACGGACTTTGGCAACCCTGGAACTGGCGCACTGCAGCCCACAGTCTTGACCCTGGCTCTGGGTACCGAGCAGCCGGCGAACCCGATGCCACCGGTCACCGCGGCGGCCATGCCGCCTTTTGGCAGCACTTTCTGGGACCAATGGGTCAAGTACTTCGTCACTCGAGACCCCAATTTCAATTCACTCACGCTGGATCCGCAGAACCCGGGCCCGTGGAAGTCGCGCATTTTGGATCTGACCCGCGTCCAGGACGTCAACGTCAGCGACCTGACTCCTTTCATGGCCAAGGGCGGCAAGATTTTGATGGCGCATGGCTCCCAGGATGCGCTTGTCAGCACCCGCGCCACAGAGCAGTTCTATGAGCGCGTGCGCAAGTCGATGGGCGTCGCCAAGGTGGACAGCTTCATGCGCTACTACGAAATTCCAGGGTACGGCCATGCAGTCAGCAGCGTGTTCAACGCCGGCTGGGATTCCGTGACTGCGTTGGAGAACTGGGTCGAAAAAGGCGCCGCCCCCACCCAGCAGGTCGTGGCCGACAAGGCCGCGATGCCACAGCGTACCCGTCCCCTCTGTCCCTACCCCCGCTGGTCGCGTTACAACGGTTCAGGTGATGTGAACTCAGCGCAGAGCTTCAGTTGCGTAACGCAGTAGGTCACCACTTGGAGTTTCCGGCGCGCTTACGCAGCGCTGCTTTGATGAGTGCAATGGCGTCGGGCCGATTCCCATCGCCTGCAAAGTCCATCGGCGTCAGGCCGAGCTGATTTTTCAGGCCTGGCTCGGCGCCTTCGTCCAGCAGGAGTTTGACCGCCTCTGTGGTCCCGTAACGGGCAGCCATCATCAGCGGCGTTGTCCCGTTGGGCGACTCGGCGTCTATATAGGCGTGGTTTTCGAGCAATAGCGCGATTATCTGGACGTGGCCCGATGTAGCGGCGTAATGCAGCGGCGTCCAGCCCGTCTTGTTCACATCGGCGTCGCGCTGGATGAGCCGGCGCGCCAGCGCTATCTCGCCCTTCAGTGCGGCCATCATGAGCGGACTCTCGCCTTGCGGGTTGAGAACATTGACGTTGATCGCCGCGGAGTCCAGCAAGGCCTCGGCCACGGGCGGTGAAGGGTCGAGCAGGGCCAGGAAAAGCGGATGTCGGCCCTGAGGGTCAGGCGTGTTGGGATCGAAACCCCGCGCCAACAGTTGCTTGATGGTCCCCACGTCGCTTCGCGTTATTGCTGTGAAGAAGTCTTCATAGGAGCCAGCAAAGGCGGTAGAAAAACAAATGAAAACAATGCCGTATATGGCCTTCTTAAAGTGATGCATGAGATTTTTCATGACAGGACACCATTGAAAAGCTGGTCGAAGTTGCGAGAAGTCTGCAGGCCGACCTCTTCCTCCGTCATGCCACGCAGCTCGGCGATCTGCCGGGCCACGAAAGGCACGTAGGAAGGATTGTTGGTCTTTCCCCGGTAGGGCATCGGGGCCAGATAAGGGCTGTCGGTTTCGATCAACAGCCGGTCAATCGGAACAAAAGCGGCCACCTCCCGCAAGTCGCTGGCGTTCTTGAAGGTCAGGATGCCTGAAAACGAAATATAAAACCCGAGGTCGAGCGCAGCGCGTGCAACTTCCCGGGTTTCGGTGAAGCAGTGAAAAACGCCGGTAGCTTCTCCACCCTCCCCGCTACCGCCCCGCCCTTCCTCTTCCAGAATAGCGAGGGTGTCGGCCGACGCGCTACGGGTGTGGATGACGAGTGGCTTGGCAATTTTTCGCGCAGCGCGTATATGCACCCGAAAACGCTCGCGCTGCCATGCCATGTCGGCATGCGTACGCTCGCCCAGGCGGTAGTAGTCGAGCCCCGTTTCGCCGATGGCGACCACCTTTGGAAGCGCTGCTCGCTTGAGCAGATCATCCAGCGAGGGTTCGGCTATGCCCTCATTGTCAGGATGCACGCCCACGCTGCACCAGAAATTGTCATGGTTTTTGGCCAAGGAATGAACCGTCTCGAACTCTTCGAGCGTGGTGCAGATGCACAGGGCGCGGTCCACCTGCGCCAGGCGCATCGCCTCCCGTATTTCGGGCAGGCGTGCGGAGAGTTCGGGAAAACTGAGGTGGCAGTGCGAATCGGTGAACATGCTGGAAGTACGCCGAAGCGCTGGGTTCGAAAGGTGCGGAGCCCCTGGCCGTGCAAGGTGGCCGGGTCACCCCCGGGCCGAGGACTCAAATGGTCTGGGTAGGCCGTTCAGATCCCAGATGGGAGCCAAGGATCTGCTCGATCTTGATCTTGAGGATCTGCGATTTTTCGTCTGACGGAAACCGTACGCCAACGCCCTGCGTGCGGTTGCTGGCTGCTCGCGCGGGCGTGATCCACGCAACTTTGCCGGCTACAGGGTAGCGCTGAAGATCATCGGGCAGCGTGAGCAGCACGTAAATATCGTCTCCGAGCCGGTACTCGCGCGTGGTCGGAACGAACACCCCGCCCTCCGCAAAGAGGCTGATATACGACGCATACAGGGCTGCCTTCTCGCGAAAGGCCAGCTGGATCACGCTGGGACGTGTCGCTGCTTGGGGCGTGGTAATCATTGCGCTAGTTTATCGGGTCGGGGTGGTGAATGCCGCAAGTTGCGCTAGGCCAACAGTAGGCGAAGCCGCTATGCGAACGCGCTTTTAAGAACCTGGCTGGCGCGGCTCGTCAGCGCCTCCAGCATCAGGCCAGGGTTGTAGGGGTGTTCCACAGTGCGGGCGGCGACGTTGAGCTCCCGAGCCCACGCAGCGAGCGCCTGCAGGCCAGCGCCGGACGGTCCAGAAGTTTGCGGCGAAGCGGAGCGAACACCGGACTTCGGCAGGCAGTCGGCGTCAAAAAATCTCGGCTGCGCACCCACCTGGACGCACCATGCGTCGTGGCAAAGCTTTTGAAGCGCATCCACTGCTTCGGCGGGCGAAAAACCCGTGAGCGCATTCACATCACCGCGGGCCAAGCCTTGGGGAAGATCGCTCCAGGCTTGCGCCACTTGGTCCGCTGAACCGTCCAAAGCCCAGGCAAGCGCGTCGGACGGCCGGCCTCCCGCACCCGCCAGAAGCACCCGAAGGTCCGCCTCGGCGGGGAGTTTGGCTTTGGGAATGGCAACGGCCTGAGAACGGCTTTGTTCGGTCAGCCACGCCAGTGCGTCGTCAAATTCCGGCCAAACCATGGTGTGCGACAGGCAGCGGCTTCGAATAGTCGGCAACAGCTGCTGCGCGGCTTCGGTCGCCAACACGAACTTGACGGCCCCTGGCGGTTCTTCGAGCGTCTTCAGCAGCGTGTTGGCGGTGATGCCGTTCATGCGCTCGGCAGGAAAAACCAGCACCACCTTGGTATCGCCGCGGGATCGGGTGAACTGCGTGAACGCCACTGCTTCACGGGCGGCATCGACCTTGATCTCCTTGCTGGGCTTGCGCTTTTTGGCGTCGAGATCGTCCTGGGTCTTCTCGTCGAGTGGCCAACCCAGCGCTATCGAGAGCGTTTCGGGTACCAAAAGGCAAAGGTCAGCGTGCGTCTGAACGTCCACCGCGTGGCAGCTGCCGCATTCGCCGCACGCGCCTTGCGGCGTTGGCGTGTCACAAAGCCACGCCTTGGCAAGCGCCAGAGCCAGCTCGAATTGCCCAAGCCCGGACGGCCCGCTGAGCAGCCAGGCGTGACCGCGCTGGGTGAGGAGTTCTTGCAATTGCAGCTGCAGCCAGGGCGCCAGTGGCCGCGCCGAAGCGGTAACGGGACCGTTTTCCTCAGCCATGCAGCCACCCCTTGGCCACAAAAACGTCCAGCACGTCGCGCCAGACCGAGGCCGGTGGCTGGCTTGCGTCAATGCGCGCGAAGCGTCGCGGTTCTCCTTGCTCGCGCGCCGCATAGCCGGCGGCAACCTGGCGAAAAAACTCCACGGGCTGCGACTCGAAGCGGTCAGGAACGCGCGCGCCGGCCAGGCGTATGGCAGCTTCTTCAGGCGCCAGGTCGAACCACACGGTCAGTGCCGGCTGTACCAGCCCTGATGCCGCGGAGTGGTCGCGCTGCACCCATTGCTCGAGTTGTGCGAGTACGCGGGTGTCAAAGCCCCTGCCCCCACCCTGGTAGGCAAAGGTCGCGTCGGTGAAGCGGTCGCAAAGCACCACGTCGCCTCTGGCCAGCGCGGGGCAAATAAGGTTGAGCACGTGATCACGCCGGGCGGCAAAGATCAGCAGCGCTTCGGTCAACGGGTCCATGGCGTCGTTCAGGACCAGGCCACGGAGCTTTTCAGCCAGCGGTGTGCCGCCGGGCTCGCGGGTCAGTGTGACCTTGCGCCCTTCCGATTCGAATGCCTCAGCCAGCGCGCCGATGTGGGTGGATTTGCCCGCGCCATCAATGCCTTCGAAACTGATGAAAAGTCCGGGTGCCGAACCTGGTGAAGCTGCTGAACCTGGCGAACCTGCGGATGCTGCGGATACGGCGGAAGGGGTTGTCACGCGTTATTGCCCACGGATGTACTTGTTGACGGCGCGGTTGTGTTCGTCAAGCGTCGTGCTGAACTGGCTGCTGCCGTCGCCGCGCGCCACGAAATAGATCGCGGTGGTGGGCTCTGGCTGAACTGCGGCAAGGAGGGCCGCACGTCCCGGCATGGCGATGGGCGTGGGCGGCAGGCCGGCGCGCGTATAGGTGTTGTATGGCGTGTCGGCCAGCAAATCGCGCTTGCGCAGGTTGCCGTCAAAGCGACTGCCCAGTCCGTAAATCACGGTCGGATCGGTCTGCAGCAACATGCCTTGGCGAAGGCGGTTCGTAAAAACGCCCCCGATGAGGCTGCGGTCTGCTGCCTTGCCGGTTTCCTTTTCGACGATGCTCGCGAGAATCAGCGCCTCGTCGGGCGTCTTCAGCGGCGTATCCGGACGGCGCAGGGCCCAGGCAGCGTCGAGCCGCTTGTCCATGGCCTTCGCAGCGCGCTTGAGAACGGCCAGATCGCTGCTGCCCTTGGAATAGGTATAGGTGTCCGGAAAAAAGCGCCCTTCGGGATGAACGCCCGGCTTGCCCAGCTTTTCCATGATGGCTTCAGGCGTCATGGCCTGCGAGTCGGGCGAGAGCTGATCAGCCTTCAGGAGCGCGGCGCGCAGCTGGTTGAAGTTCCACCCTTCGGGCAAGGTGAAACTGCGCAGCGTTTCCTCCCCGCGCACCAGCATGTTCAGGAGGGTGCGAGGGCTCATGCCTGCAGTGATTTCGTAGCTGCCGGCCTTGATCTGCCGGGATTGCCCCGACAGCCTGAACCACGCATGCAAGAAGAGCGCAGGAACCTCGGCGCCGCTCGCAACGACGGCTTCCGCCACACCAGCGGCCGGCGTGCCGGGCTCGATCTGCAGATCCAGCAACTGCGCGCCCGGCGGCGTGCGCAAGCTCATGGGTTCATGCAGCCACCACAGCGCCGCGCCAAAGAACGCGAGCGTTCCGGCAAACAGCACAACAAAGAGACTCAGGAAAACACGACGCACGCTCGGACGACCCTTCTTAGACACACATGGAAAACCTCTGGCGATGATAATTCAGCCATGCAAACCCCTACCGACACCCGCCCTGTAGCCGCTTCCGCGAGCACGGACTTTTCTGGCAAGGTCGAGCTCACGCACATGGGCATCATTCGCGTTGCCGGCGACGATGCCGCCGCATTCCTGCAGGGCCAGCTCACCCAGGACGTGGTGTTGCTCGGCACCCATCAAGCGCGGCTCGCCGCGTTCTGCAACGCCAAGGGCCGTATGCAGGCCAGTTTCATCGTGGTCAAGCGCGCGCCCGATGACATCCTGCTCGTGCTCAGCCATGACGTGCTTGCCGCCACGCTCAAGCGCCTGTCGATGTTCGTCATGCGGGCGAAGGCCAAGCTGACGGACGCGAGCGAGGACTTTCAGCTGATCGGATTGACGGGGTCCGTTGCCGAAGCTGCGGCAGGAACACGCGAGCCCTGGCACAAAAAGGACATCGACGCGGCCCATGTGGTTTCGCTCTATCCGGGCGCAGGTGTGGCCCGTGCTTTCTGGTGTGGTCCGGTTTCGCAAGCGCTCCCGGCCGGACCGACGCTGCAACTGGCGGTCTGGCACTGGTTGAGCGTGCAGTCGGGCATTGCCATGATTTCGCAGCCGATCTTCGAGGCTTTCGTGCCGCAGATGCTCAACTACGAATCCGTGGGGGGCGTGAATTTCAAAAAAGGCTGCTATCCGGGCCAGGAGATTGTCGCCCGCAGCCAGTTCAGGGGCACGCTCAAGCGCCGCGCCTACCTCGCCCATGCGAGTGCGGCCGTGGCAACGGGGCAGGAAGTCTTTCATGCCGCCGACTCCACGCAACCTTGCGGACTCGTGGCGGCCGCTGCGCCCGCGCCAGCCGGTGGCTTCGACGCCATCGTGTCGATCCAGACGTCGGCCGCCGATGCGGCAGCCTCCGGCCTGAACGTGGGTGGGCCGCAAGGTCCGGTGCTCACCCTGCTGCCGCTGCCCTACCCTTTGCTCGAAGACATCTGAGGTGTGCCTGATCGCATTTGCCATCGGAGCATCGGCCACGCGCCCTCTGGTGATTGCGGCCAACCGCGATGAGTTTTTCGACCGACCCGCCCTTCCACTTGCAAAATGGCAGGCGGCTGGCGGGCCGGTAATTTCGGGCCGGGACCTGCGCGCCGGGGGCACCTGGCTGGGTGCCAGCCCGCAAGGCCGGATTGCCATGCTCACCAACGTTCGCGAGCCGAATCCCCAGGCAGCGCCCCGTTCCCGAGGCGATTTGCCGCTTCAGTGGCTGGCCCGGTCGGACATGGCAGCGCAGGACTTCCTGCAGGGCCTGGACGCGCAGCATTTCGGCGGTTGCAACCTCGTGCTGGGAGACGTGTCCCGTGGGCAATGGACCTGGGCGACCAACCGCCCAGATGCCGCCACACTCGCCTCCGCTGGCGCGCGCTCCAATTCACAAGGCTGGTTCAGCCAGTTTCTTTCGCCAGGCTTGTACGGCTTGTCCAATGCCCTGCTGGACACGCCCTGGCCCAAAACCCTCGCCTTGAAATCGGCTCTCCAGCAGGCGCTGGCGCACAAAGACGAATCGGACATGGTCGCAAGCCTTTGGCCGGCGCTGATGAATCCCCGCCGCGCCGAGGCGCATGAACTGCCCGAGACGGGTGTTTCGCCAGCCCTCGAAATGGGACTGTCGAGCGCCTTCGTCGATATGCCTGAACGCGGCTACGGAACGCGTTGCAGTACGGTGCTATGCCTGTCGCACGCGAAAACCGGCCTGGCCGGGAACGCCTGGGAGCGCAGCGTGGGCGAGCCTGGCGAGGCGCGGGTGAGCTGGCTCGTGGCAGCCTGAAGCGGCTATCCTGCCCGTTTCCAGCGGCTGTCTGCGAAAATCACAACATTCACGCGTACCATTCGTCTCCCAGTGCCTACCGTCTGCCGTCTGCCGCCCTATGACGGTACGTTGCACCCACATCAGTGAACCGGTCATGTGTTGACTGTGCTCGCCCACGAACCCCCTTTCCATTGAAGTGAACCAGATGAAGACCTTGCAATCGATCCAAGCCCGCACGGGCGAAGCCCTGGGCGCGCCCCTTCCCGTTACCTCGCCTGCACAGATCGACGCTTCGGCCGAGGCTGCTGCTCACGCGTTCGCCTCCTGGGCTTGCAGCAGCGGCGCCACCCGGGCCTCCCTCCTGCGTGCGCTCGCGGGCGCGCTGGAAGGAGACCGTGAAGGTCTCGTCGCCCTGGCTGACGAAGAAACTGCCTTGGGCCCTGTCCGGCTCAATGGCGAACTGGACCGCACGGCGTTCCAGCTGCGCCGCTTTGCCGACATTGCCGAACGCGGCGCCGCCTTCGACGTGCTGGACGATCCCGCTGTGGCAGGCCCGCCGCCAGGCGGCCACCCGGCCATGGTGCGCCAGCGCGTGCCGCTCGGCCCCGTCGCCATGTTTTCGGCCAGCAATTTTCCTTTCGCGTTTTCCGTTTTGGGCGGCGATACCGCTGCAGCACTTGCGGCAGGCTGCCCTGTGGTCATCAAGGCGCATTCCGGCCACCTGCTGCTCTCGAATCGCGTGTTCGGGCTCATCCAGACAGTGCTGAAGGCGCAAAATCTTCCTGCCGGGCTGATCGGCATGGTCCAGGGCGGCGGCACGGACGTCGGCGTTCAGCTGGTACGCCACCCCGCCATCGCCGCAGGGGCTTTCACGGGCTCGACGCGCGGCGGAGCCGCTTTGCAGGCCGAAGCCAACGCCCGTCCCCGGCCGATCCCGTTTTACGGTGAACTGGGCTCCATCAACCCGGTGGTGGCGTTACCGAATGTTCTGGCTACGCGTGGCGCCGAACTGGCCACCACGCTCGCCGGCTCCATCAGCCTGGGATGCGGCCAGTTCTGCACGAGCCCGGGCGTGATTGTCCTGCTCGATGGCCCCGAGAGCGACGCTTTCGTGGCGCAGCTCACAACGGCACTCTCGACTCAAAAGCCCCACGCCATGCTGACTCCGGGAATGCGCAAAGCCTTCGATGCGGGCGTCTCGCATATGGCAGGCTCTGGTGCTACCGCACTGCTTCAGGAGGCCGGAAACGCCGAAGCACCACGGCCATTCCTGGCGCAGGTCGACGCAAAAACTTTCATCGCAAAGGAGGCTTTGCGCGAGGAAGTCTTCGGCCCCGCCAGCTTGCTGGTGCGAGCCGCGTCGCATACCGAAGTCTTGCAGGTGCTGGCGGCCGTGGGCGGGACCTTGACGGTCACGATCTGGGGCGCAGAAGAGGAATCGGAAGCCACACGCCAACTGGTGCGGGGAGCCATGGCCATTGCGGGCCGTGTGCTGTTTGCCGGAGTGCCCACGGGTGTGGCGGTAACGGCCGCGCAGCAGCACGGCGGACCCTGGCCTTCTTCGACGCAGCCCATGACCACCTCAGTGGGCGATGCGGCAATGGACCGCTTTCTGCGCCCCGTGGCCTTGCAGGATGCACCTGCATGGCTGCTGGCGCGCAGCGGACAACCCTGCTGACCTTTATGCAGCGGCCGGGCTGAAACCTGGCACCTGCATCGGCAGGGTTTCAGGCTGGCCCTTGGCGCCTTCCGGCTCGATGCGCCTGGGCGTTGCCAGGCCCTTCGTTCCTGCCAATATGAGGTGCGCGGCTTCGATCGGCTGATCGAACTGCGGGTAATGGCCGCAGGCATTGAACCAGTGCAGATGCGCGTCCGGAAACATCGATCTGGCCCGCCTGGCCTGCCGGGGCAGCGTCAGGCGGTCCTGCCGTCCCCACGCGATCACCAGCGGATGCGGGATGCTGCCGAGTGCGGCGCCTTGTTGCGCCTCCCCATAGACCAGCTCCCACAGCAGTTCATCGAATACGGGAGAGGCGGAGCAGCTCTTTAGCTCGTTGAGCGCCACTTCAGGCGAAATCTTCCACGGCCTTGCGCTGAGCTGCGCGAACAGCAGCGTGCGGCCGATCGCGTGGGCCGAGAGGGTTGGCAGCGCTCGCTGAATGCGCCGAAGCACACGGATGGACAACCACAAAGTACTGTAGGTGTAGTGCCGCTCCCAGCCCTGCCAGAAACCGCCCGGGCTTAACGCAACCACGCCGCCGAGGAGCCCGCCCCGACGGGCAAGTTCCAGCACGAGCCTGCCGCCCATGGAGTGCCCCGCGGCATCGACGCCCATGAGCTGCTCGGCCGAGAGAAATTCGGAGAGCGCATCCGCCAGCGCCGGGATGGTGTTTCGGCCTTCGAGCGGCGGAGACTTGCCGAAGCCCGGCAGGTCCACCACGATGAGTTCACGGTCTGCTGCCAGTCGGTCAAGCACGGGCGACCACGACCGGCCGTTCGATCCCAATCCATGCACGAGCAGCAATGGCTTGCCAGAACCCTGGCGAAAGAAGTTGAGTGAGGCCAACGGTTGACTCCTGATTGTGAAGAACCCGGCTGCGCCGGGATGACCGGAGAGATTCGGCCGGCGATCACCCCGCGGAACCTGAGGCAAGAACGACTCGCGTTGTCAGCCGCCATCCAAAGGCCAGTGAGAACCTGCCAGCAGAGCAGCCGAACCGGAACTCGCCGGTCGTCCTATGCGATTCGCGCCTACAAGGCTGTCGATCATCTGATCTAGCGTTGTTCTTCACACAGGAGCTAACCATGAGCGACAGCACACAAGACAGTACCAGCACAGAGGCGGGATTCACCGATGCCCGGAGTGGCGAAGGTAGCCGCCCCAGCACCTCTGCTGGAGTGGACAACATCGGTGCTGGAGATACGTTCACGCCGGGCCAGCGCAAGCCTGAAGGCCAAACAAGCCCGCTTCCCGACGAAAAGATGCGTCATCAGCACCACGACGAGGACCACAACGACGCGCATCGCCCAGCGCCATGGGGCGCGGACAGCTGATCGGGCGAATCATCACCTCAACCCGACAAGGAAGAAACCATGGAAAACATGATGGACAGCCAGCGCTGCATCGAAGCCTGCACGCATTGC
The DNA here is from genome assembly GCA_040385065.1 of Pseudomonadota bacterium. Taxonomy (GTDB): domain Bacteria; phylum Pseudomonadota; class Gammaproteobacteria; order Burkholderiales; family Burkholderiaceae_C; genus Polaromonas. The sequence continues at coordinate 17,824 of JAZKIC010000034.1, read as the reverse complement.
TCCCAGACCTGCCTTCAGATGGCCATGACGCACTGCCTCGAAGAAGGCGGCCAACACGTCGAGCCTGAGCACTTCCGCCTGATGATGGATTGCGCCGAGGTGTGCCAGACCTCTGCGCGGCTTCAGCTCAGTGGGTCGCAGTTCATGGAAGAATTCTGCGCCCTGTGCGCGGAAATCTGCCTGTCCTGCGCGGATAGTTGCGAGCGTGTCGGAAATATGCAGGCCTGCGTTGAAGCCTGCCAGGCCTGCGCCAGAAGCTGCGAAGAAATGTCGGGCATGGCGTCCTGACGCGGACATGAAAAAAGCGCCCGGCAAATGCCTCAGGCGCTTTCATTCAGAGCATCGCCAAGGCGATGCGCTCAGGGCGTGGCGGCCTGAAGCTTTTGGTAGTTGGCAATGCCGTCCGCAATTTCCTGGCGGGCCGAATCAGGACCTTCCCAGCCATTGATCTTGACCCACTTGCCGACTTCCAGATCCTTGTAGTGCTCGAAAAAGTGAGCGATCGTTTTCAGGCGCAGCGGGTTGAGGTCTTCCGGCTTTTGCCAGTGGGTGTAGATCGAGAGGATCTTGTCGGTCGGAACCGCCAGCACCTTTCCATCTTCACCCGCCTCATCCGTCATTTTGAGGATGCCGATGGGCCGGCAAGTCACCACGACGCCGGGAATCAGGGGCACCGGTGTAATCACCAGCACGTCCACCGGGTCGCCGTCCCCGCTGATGGTTTGCGGCACGTACCCGTAGTTGGTCGGGTAATGCATCGAGGTGCTCATGAAGCGGTCGACGAATATCGCCCCGGACTCCTTGTCGACTTCGTACTTGACGGGATCGGCATTCATCGGGATCTCAATGATGACGTTAAAGGTGTTCGGGGCGTTTTTTCCCGGTGTGACTTTGCTAAGGGACATGAATTTCCTGGAGGCTAAAAAACTTTTAGGCGGCTAAGGGTGCGCGGAATGACTCCGGGCCCACTGTTCAGTCGGTATTTACCCTCATTTTACTGATCCAGACCTGACGCAAGACAGACGGCTGCTCTTTTGAAGGTAAATTCCCCGGGTTGGCCAATCATCTTTCGGACTTTGCGGGGGTGAGGAAGCAACGCAAGGCGGTGCAGCCGGGCGTTGCACCTTAACCCTTACGTCAAAGAAAACTCGAGGAGATTCACTTATGGTTGGCAACACAGCGCTGCTTCTTGCGCTCGCCTGCGGACTCATTGCCGTCGCGTACGGCTTCTGGGCACGCAGCTGGATACTTTCACAAGACGCTGGCAACGCGCGGATGCAAGAGATTGCAGCCGCCATCCAGACCGGTGCTGCGGCCTACCTGGCCCGGCAATACAAAACTATCGCCATCGTCGGCGTGGTGCTGGCCATCCTGATCGGCTTTTTCCTCGACGGCAAGACGGCTATCGGCTTTGTCGTTGGCGCGGTACTGTCCGGCGCATGCGGTTTCATTGGCATGAACGTGTCGGTGCGCGCCAATGTGCGGACGGCGCAGGCTGCCACCCGCGGCATTGGCCCCGCTCTGGACGTCGCGTTTCGCGGCGGCGCCATCACCGGCATGCTGGTGGTCGGCCTGGGCCTGCTGGGTGTCACGGGCTTCTTCTGGTTCCTCGTGGGCAATGGCAACCTGACGCCCGACCGGAACCTGGCGGCGCTGCTCAATCCGCTGATCGGCTTTGCTTTCGGTTCGTCCCTGATCTCGATCTTCGCGCGTCTGGGCGGCGGTATTTTCACCAAGGGCGCTGACGTGGGCGCCGACCTGGTGGGCAAGGTCGAAGCCGGCATTCCGGAGGATGATCCGCGCAACCCAGCCGTGATCGCGGACAACGTCGGCGACAACGTGGGCGACTGCGCCGGCATGGCGGCAGACCTGTTCGAAACATACGCCGTCACGCTTATTGCGACCATGGTCCTCGGTGCCCTGGTGGTGGCTTCCGCTCCCATGAATGCCGTGGTGTATCCGCTGGCGCTGGGTGCCGTGTCCATCGTCGCTTCGATCATCGGCTGCTTCTTCGTCAAAGCCTCGCCTGGCATGCGCAACGTGATGCCGGCACTCTACAAGGGTCTGGCGATTGCAGGCGGCCTGTCTCTCGTGGCCTTTTACTTCGTCACTGCCTGGCTGATGCCCGACAACTCGATTACCGCTTCCGGCAGCCAGATGAAGCTCTTCGGCGCGTGCGCTGTCGGCCTGGTCTTGACGGCGGTTCTCGTGTGGGTGACCGAGTACTACACCGGTACGCAGTACGCACCGGTGCGACATATCGCACAGGCTTCGACGACCGGACACGGCACCAATATCATTGCCGGCCTCGGCGTGTCGATGCGCTCCACAGCGTGGCCCGTGATCTTCGTGTGTATCGCGATCCTGACCTCCTACAAACTGGCCGGCCTCTACGGCATTGCGATTGCCGCGACATCCATGCTGAGCATGGCCGGTATCGTGGTCGCGCTGGACGCCTACGGCCCCATCACCGACAACGCCGGCGGCATTGCCGAAATGGCCGAGTTGCCCGCCAGCGTGCGTGACATCACTGACCCGCTCGACGCCGTGGGCAACACGACCAAGGCCGTGACCAAGGGCTACGCGATCGGCTCCGCCGGACTCGCAGCGCTGGTTCTGTTTGCCGACTACACGCACAAGCTCGAAAGCTATGGCCGCGCCATCACCTTCGACCTGAGCGACCCGATGGTCATCGTTGGCCTCTTCATCGGCGGCCTGATTCCCTACCTCTTCGGCGCCATGGCCATGGAAGCCGTGGGACGCGCAGCGGGTGCCGTGGTGGTCGAGGTACGCCGCCAGTTCCGCGACATCAAGGGCATCATGGACGGCACGGGCAAGCCCGAGTACGACACAGCCGTCGACATGCTCACGACGGCGGCCATCAAGGAAATGATGATTCCATCGCTGCTGCCAGTGGTGGTGCCTATCCTGGTGGGTCTGGTGCTTGGACCCAAGGCGCTTGGCGGCTTGCTGATGGGCACCATCGTGACCGGTCTCTTCGTCGCCATCTCCATGTGCACCGGCGGCGGTGCCTGGGACAACGCGAAGAAGTACATCGAAGACGGCAACCACGGCGGCAAGGGCTCGGAGGCGCACAAGGCCGCCGTCACTGGCGACACCGTGGGTGATCCTTACAAGGACACGGCCGGCCCGGCCGTGAACCCGTTGATCAAGATCATCAACATCGTGGCGCTCCTGATCGTGCCTTTGATGATGAAGTTCCACGGGGAAGCACCTGCGGCGCCCATGCCCGCGATGGCAACGCCCCCCGCCGTGATGGCTCCGGCCGCAACGCCAGCGCCGGCTCCAGCAACGGTGGGAGCCGCGCCTGCTGCAGCCGCATCACCAGCGGCTTCGAAATAGCCGCAAAGCTCCCGCCACTCCAACAAAAAACCCGCCAACCGGCGGGTTTTTTTCTGGAGGCTTCAGGCCTGGCTACGGAGCTCAGAAGCGCCAGCCGAGACCCACACCGAACAAGGTCGGGTCGATCTTGTACCGGCCCAGATTGACACCGCCGGCGTACACGTCGGTGCGGATGTAGACCTTCTTGAGGTCGATGTTGAGGTATAGGTTCTTGGCGACCGGAATGTCCACGCCAACTTGCAGAGCCGGACCAAAGCTGTCCTTGTCGAGCGTGACTGCGCCGCCCAGGATGCTGACGCTGCTAAAGCGCGTGTAGTTCACACCGGCACCTACGTAAGGTTTGAAGCTGGTCATGGGAAAGTGGTACTGCGCCATCAGCGTGGGCGGCAGGTGCTTGAGCGTTCCGACGGCGACGCCGCTGGCGGAAAGCGTGTGCTTTTGCGGCACCGTCAGCACCAGTTCCACCGCAAGATTAGGGCTGAAGAAGTAGCTGAAATCCACCTCGGGAATCCACTTGTTGTTGACGGTGAGATCCAGGCCCATGTTGTCGCTGTTGGCGGCGTCGAGGTGCACGGCACGCGCCCGGACCAGCCAGGGCCCCTCGCTAGTGGTTTGGGCCATGACGCTGCCCGACAGGAAACACGAGAGCACGGCGGCGGCGATGACTTGCTTTTTCATTTTTTTCTTGGTTCAAGAGTTGGGAACATTCCCGAAACCGATTGAACGTCCAGGCCTTCCGTGCATCCTTGACATGGGTCAAGCGAGGCCGCGGCCTTGGTGGAAAGGCGCAAATGCTTGAGCCAGATCAAATTGACTCGGGCAACGGAAAAATTGATAACCCGCCGCAGGCATTCACTGGAAACTTCACAATAGGTGCAACACGCGACACGCGACACTCAGCTCACAACGGGCAACACTCAGCTCACAACGCGCCAAAAGACGCACCACTCCAACCAAAAGATCGGGACACACCATGGCCTTCATCAATTACATCACCCAGATTCAGTTTGAGTTCGGCGCGCTCGCCTTGCTGCGCCAGGAGTGCGACCGGGTGGGTATCACGCGCCCGCTCATCGTGACCGACGCCGGCGTGAAGGCGGCGGGCTTGCTGCAAAAAGCGCTCGACGTCTTGAAGGGCATCCCGGTGAGCGTGTTCGATGGCACACCATCGAACCCGACAGAGTCCGCTGTGCGCGCCGCAGCAAGCCTTTACCGCAGCGATTCCTGCGACGGCTTGATTGCGCTCGGCGGAGGCTCTGCGATCGACTGCGCCAAAGGCGTCGCCATCGCAGCCACGCACGAAGGCGCGCTCAAGACTTACGCCACCATTGAAGGGGGATCGCCGCGCATCACCGACCGCGTTGCCCCGCTTATCGCGGTGCCGACCACGAGTGGCACAGGCAGCGAGGTAGCACGGGGCGCCATCATCATCGTGGACGATGGCCGCAAGCTCGGTTTTCACTCGTGGGGACTCGTGCCCAAGGCGGCCATCTGCGACCCTGAGCTCACCCTCGGCCTGCCCGCCCGGCTGACCGCGGCCACCGGCATGGATGCCATAGCGCACTGCATGGAGACCTTCATGGCGCCCTCTTTCAATCCGCCAGCGGACGGCATTGCGCTCGACGGACTCGAGCGCGGCTGGGCGCATATCGAACGGGCCACGCGCGACGGCAGCGACCGCGAGGCACGGCTGAACATGATGAGCGCGTCCATGCAGGGCGCCATGGCCTTCCAGAAGGGCTTGGGCTGCGTACATTCGCTGAGTCACAGCCTTGGCGGCGTGGACCCTCGCCTTCACCACGGCAGCCTCAACGCCATGTTTCTGCCTGCGGTCGTGCGATTCAACGCCGAGGCGGAGTCAATGCAAAAAGAGCACCGCCTGGTGCGGATGGCGCGGGCCATGGGTCTGTCTGCGGGCTCGGATGTCGCGGACGCCATCAAGCACATGAACACGCGCCTGGGCCTGGCCAGCGGCCTTGCCGAGATGGGCGTCACCGAATCGCTTTTCGACAAGATCATCGAGGGCGCGTTGGCCGACCATTGCCACAAGACCAATCCGCGCATTGCCACGGCCGAGGACTATCGCCGAATGCTGGCTGACTCGATGTAAGGCTCTATGCAAGCCTGAACCTAAAGCGCTCCTACGCGGCTGAGGTCCGGCTTGTCCAGCCAATCGGCAAATTCATCTGCCAACTGCTGGCTGGCCGAGGCAGCCGCGCTCCAGGCTGTCACCCGCCCCTGCAGGTCGTTGCCATAGCGGAGAAAGTCGTTACGGTCGGGTAATTTCCCATTCGGCAGCGTCTGCACCCAGGCGGGGCTGGGCGCCAGCAGCAACATGTTGTCCAGGAAATGGGAAGACCGGTGCCGCCACTTCAGACCCTTGTCGAGCCAGCCCGGCACGACCGCCTTCTGAAAATGCGGGTACAGCACCAGGCCGCTGGATGCGGGCGCTGCCGCTGCCGCGTAGTTCAGGTGCAGGTGGTAATCGGTAATGCCGCCGTCCCAATAAGCGCCGGGAGGAGCGCCTGCGATGTTGTGCACGGACTTGAGCACGAAGGGAATGGAACAACTGGCCTGTAGCGCATCCGAAAAATTCGCTTCGGTGAGGGCAACCTGGCGTGTGCGGAAATCTGTCGCGGCAAAAGGCAGAGCCGCATCGTGCGTCGAGAACACAACGCGTTCCAGCCACGCGCCCATGGCCTTGCGGTTCACGCTGTTGGTCAGGAATGCGCCCAGATAGCCGAGGGGGGTTGCGACGCGATGCTCGCGGCCCAGCACATGGCGGCCGCGGGAAGTGACGATATGCAGTCGATAACGAGGGTGGGCGAGGATCGAAGAAACTTCGCCTTCGAAAAACCCCTTCAGGCTTTGGCCAAACTGCTCGCTCACTGCATGGGGGGTCGGACGCTTCTGGCCGGGTTCCAGCCGATAGTCCTGGTGAATGTAGTCATGCTCCAGCCGCCGGAATGCGCTGATGGGATCAGCCAGGCAAGCGGTTGCCATGCGCCAGGCGCCAATCGAGGCGCCCACGAGGTCGACCGGCGAGTCGCTCTGCGCCAGCCAGTCCCCGAAGAGGAAGCGGTCCAGCGGGCCCAGGATGAGACCCTTTGGCCCGCCAGCCGCGCCTGGCACTACCCGCACATCCCTGGGCTGCAGCCCCTGACTGTGCAGGTGCCGCAGCGCCGCCGGCCCCGCGTAGAGCTCGAGCGCCCGCATGCTTATTTCTTTAGACCTGCCAGCTTGCCGAAAGCCGACTGCATCGCCGTCGATGCGGGCTGATTCGCCGGACGGCTGCCGGGGCCGTTGGCAGGCCGCTGATGCTGCCCCGGCCGCGCGCCTTCAAAGCGGTTGTCGCGTGGTCCGTCTTTGCGATTAGGCGCGGCATCCAGCTTCATGGTTAGTCCAATCCGCTTGCGGGCAACGTCGACTTCGGTAACGCGCACCTTGACGATGTCGCCGGTCTTGACGACTTCGCGTGCGTCCGTCACGAAGCGGTTGGCCAGCTGGCTCACATGCACGAGGCCATCCTGATGCACGCCGATATCCACGAACGCCCCGAACGCTGCCACGTTGCTGACGGTGCCCTCCAGCGTCATGCCTTCTTTCAAATCCTTGATGTCCTCGACGCCGTCGTTGAAGCGCGCCACCTTGAAGTCGGGCCGGGGGTCACGGCCGGGCTTTTCGAGCTCGGAAAGGATGTCCTTGATGGTGATGACGCCAAATTTTTCATTGGCGAATAGCTCGGGCCGGAGCGTCTTGAGCATGTCTGCACGCCCCATCAACTCGGCCACGGGTTTTCCGGTGTGGGCCATGATTTTTTCCACGACCGGATAGGTTTCAGGGTGCACCCCCGTCATGTCCAGCGGATTGGTGCTGCTGCGCAGGCGCAGGAAACCCGCGCTCTGCTCGAACGTTTTGGCGCCGAGCCCTGTCACCTTGAGCAGATCGGCGCGGCTCGTGAAAACGCCGTTGGCGTCACGCCAGCGCACCACCGACTTGGCCACGGTCTGGCTCAGTCCCGAGACGCGCGCCAACAAGGGGACGCTCGCAGTATTGAGGTCGACGCCGACGCTGTTCACACAATCCTCGACAACCGTGTCGAGGCTGCGCGCCAGCTCGCTCTGGTTGACGTCATGCTGGTACTGGCCCACGCCGATCGATTTGGGGTCGATCTTGACCAGTTCGGCCAGCGGGTCCTGCAGGCGCCGCGCAATGCTGGCTGCGCCGCGCAAACTCACGTCAACGTCGGGCATTTCCTGGCTGGCAAACTCGCTTGCCGAGTAGACCGAGGCGCCTGCTTCGCTCACGACGACCTTGTCGATAATGCGGACGCCTTCAGCCTTGCCCAACAGCTTGATGAGGTCAGCAGCGAGGCGGTCCGTCTCGCGGCTTGCCGTGCCGTTGCCGATGGCAATAAGGTTGACGCCGTGCTTTTCGGACAGCTTGGCCAGCGTGTGCAGTGAACCTTCCCAGTCCTTGCGCGGCTCGTGGGGGTAGACCGTTGCCGTTTCCACCAGCTTGCCGGTCCCGTCCACCACGGCGACCTTCACGCCAGTGCGAATGCCGGGGTCCAGGCCCATGACCACGCGCGGTCCGGCCGGGGCGGCAAGCAACAGGTCGCGCAGGTTGTCGGCGAATACCTTGATCGCGACTTTCTCGGCGTCCTCACGGAGCCGGGTAAAGAGGTCACGCTCCAGCGAAAGACTGAGCTTGACGCGCCAGGTCCAGGCCACGCATTTGCGCAGCAAGCCATCGGCGGGGCGGCCCTTGTCGCTCCACTTCAGGTGTAAGGCGATCTTGCCTTCTGCAATGCTGGGTTGACCAGCCTCCGGCGGAATCGGGAGCTGGAGCTTGGCATCGAGTACTTCGAGCGCCCTGCCCCTGAACACGGCCAGCGCCCGGTGCGATGGCACGCGGCCGATGGGTTCGTCGTAGTCGAAGTAGTCGCGGAACTTGGCATTGTCCGGAAGGTTCTCGTCCTTCCCGGCCACCAGCTTGGACGTGAACAGCCCCTCGTCCCACAACCAGGCTCGCAGCGACTGAACCAGAGGCGCATCTTCCGCCCAGCGCTCGCTGAGGATGTCGCGTACCCCGTCGAGCACAGCCTGCACGCCGGTGAAGTCGTCCCCGCTCTCGTTCTTTTCGGCCTTCACGAATGCGGCGGCTTCATCGGCTGGAACTCGCGTGGGATCAGCGACCAGCATCTCGGCCAGCGGCTCGATGCCTGCTTCCCGCGCGATCTGTCCCTTGGTGCGGCGCCGCGGTTTGTACGGCAAGTACAGGTCTTCGAGTTCCTGCTTGGTAGGCGCGGAATCGATCGCAGCACGCAGCTCTGGGGTCAGCTTGCCCTGTTCTTCGATGCTGCTCAGCACGCTTTGCCTGCGTTCTTCCAGTTCGCGCAGGTAGGCAAGCCGGGCTTCAAGTTCACGGAGCTGGATGTCGTCGAGTCCACCCGTGGCCTCTTTGCGATAGCGGGCAATGAACGGAACGGTGGCTCCGCCGTCCAGAAGCTCGACAGCTACCTGGATCTGATGCTCGTGAACCCGGATTTCGGCCGCAATCTGGCGGATGATTTTTTGCATGGCGGGAGCTGGTGTGAGAGTGGGACTTGAGGGGAAAAAGCAGGTGCGACGAGACCGTGTAGGCCTCTTGCGAGAGGAAAGGACGGCATTGTCCCACAGGGATTTCGAGAGCCCCATGACCATAATGAAGAGGTTCCACCCCTGCTCGTCGGCGCTATTGCTGGCGAGTACTTTCTGGGGAATTTTCACAAGGAGGCGGAGATGCGCGCACGATCGGTTCTGTTGATTTTGGGCATCCTGCTGATGGCCGCTTTTGTGGCCCTGAACGTGGCGGAGTTCACGCGTCCGAGCGTCCTGAACCTGGGCTACACCACGCTTGAAGCGCCCTTGGGCGTGGTCATGCTGGGCATCCTGATGGTGGCGCTGCTGGTCTTTATTTTGCTAAGCGCCTATGCCCAAAGCGCGTATCTCATACAAAACCGGAACACCGCACGCGAGCTCAATGCACAGCGCGAGCTTGCGGACAAGGCAGAAGCTTCGCGCTTTACCGAACTGCGCACCTATCTCGAAGAACAGACGCGCGCCACCCAGCAGCGCGAGGCAGCGGCGCATAACCTGATGGCTGACCGGCTCGCCGAATTGCAGCAACACATGCAGGGAAAGATCGAGCAGACCGGCAATACGCTGGCGGCCTACATCGGCGAGCTGGAAGACCGTCTCGAGCGGCTGGGCGCGCCGCGGGAGCGCAACTCTGTCGAGCAGGTGAACACGCCCCGCTACTGATTACTTAGAGGCATGCGCTGCAGCGTTTGCCTGGGTGATCTGGGCCGGCTATAAGCCGGTTAACCATCAACAGGCTGCGCTCGAACGGCCCTGCTGCTTTTCAGGCGCGCCGCAGCGCAGCGCGAAGCTGGCTGCCGATTTCGGGCTTGTCGACGAACGGATCGGTCGGATTTCTTGCCTGCAGCACATCCTCCAGGCGGGTCTGCACCGCTCCGATGGCCTTTGGATGGCTGTAGATGTAGAACTGGTTGGTCTCGACCGCCTCGAATACGAGTCGCACTACGTCCGCTGCCGAGACCTTGCCCGACTCGACGGCCTTGCCCGTCATCGCCTGCTGGATCAGCTGGCTTCGTGTGGGCTTGCCTCCAGCCAGCTCAGGGGGCCTGTTGCGGTGGCTTTGACCGATCCCCGTCGGCACGAAATACGGGCACAACACCGAAGCGCCAATCTGCGATGTGACGAGCCCGAGATCCTGGTAGAGCGTCTCGCTCAGTGAAACGACCGCGTGCTTGCTGACGTTGTAAACGCCCATGTTGGGTGGGTTGAGCAGGCCGGCCATGCTGGCGGTATTGACGATATGGCCCTGCCACGACGGATCGCCCGCTGCGGCCTCCAGCATCATCGGCGTGAAGATACGCACTCCGTGTACGACGCCCATCACGTTCACGCCCAGCACCCACTCCCAGTCTCGCACGGTGTTCTCCCAGATCAGGCCCCCTGAACCCACGCCTGCGTTGTTGAAGACGAGGTGCGGCGCACCCCATCGCTGCTTGACAGCGTCACCCATCGCTTCCATTTGTTCGGCGCTGGACACATCGAGCCTGAAAGGCATGACCTCCGCGCCGGCGGCGCGCAGTTCAGTGGTGGCTTGGTCGAGCGCGTCCTGCTGCACATCCACCAGGACAAGCTTCATGCCCCGCTCTGCCCCAATGCGCGCCATCTCGAGCCCGAAGCCCGAGGCGCCGCCCGTCAGGACGGCGGTCTTACCTGTGAAGTTCTTGATCATGACTTCTGATGCTCTTCCCGCGTGCATTCAGGCACGCCATCCGGCGCAGGCTTGAGCATCTGGATGTGTGGAATTCCGTCCTCGATGTACCTCTCACCCACGGCCTCGAAGCCATGTTGGCGGTAGTAGCGCTCGAGTCTGGCCTGTGCCCCTATGCGAATGGGCAGACTCCCCCAACGCAGGTACACACAAGCGACAGCGCGTTCGATGAGTTCGTGGCCGGCACCGGTACCGCGCAAGGCCTCGCGCGTCATCACGCGGCCAATGCTGGGTTCGCTGAACTTCGCACCCGGCTGGAGGCAGCGCGCGTAGGCCTGCAGCGCCCCGTCTGCGCTACCCAGCAAATGGACCGCATCATGATCGGCGCCGTCGATGTCCTGGAATGCGCACGCCTGCTCGACCACGAACACTTCACTGCGCAACTGCAGCACGGCGTAGAGCGTATGGGCGTCCAGCTCGGCAAAAGACAATTGCCGCCACTCGAGTAGTCCGGACCCGGCGGCCGTCATGCTTCGTGCGCCTTGAGCACGTAGCCAACGCGCGGAAAGTGCACATGCAGCGTACCTGCTCGTTCGTCTTGCCGGCGAAGCGTGTAGTGCATGCGGGTTGCCGCCACCAGTTCGCCCGCCGTCGGCTCGGGCCCGAAATTCTCGGCCGATATCGTCACGGAAGAGCCGAGCGCAATGTTGTGTTCATCCTGAAAAAGGTCGTCGTGCAAAGGCACTGGCGTGCTGTTGGCGGCCAGCTTGATGGCATCCTCCGCACCCAGCTTTTCCATGCCGCCGTGACCGATGCCCGCGATCCGATCCATCCATTCCAGCACCGCGGGCACGATATCGAGAATGGTTGCAAGGCCAGGGGTACGCTTTCGGGTGAACCACAGCGGATGGTAAGCAGCGAAGTCGGCAATCGTGGGTGCATCGCCCAGCAGAAAGGGCCTGTCGTCCAGCATGTCGGAAAGGCGCCTCAGGTAAGACTTGTAGGCTGCCGCGGCGTCTGCCGGCCTGATCCGCGTCATCGACGCGCTCATGGCCCGGCGGTCGTCCGCAAAAGCCTTCGCCATCTCGGCGGGAGCGCCGGCAAAAACCTGTGCCATCCCCTTGGGCTGGGTGCTGTACGCCATGGCGGTCCAAAAGAGGGTGGAGTCCGCCCATTGGGCAAGTGTGCGGGCCAGACCCTTGCTGGGTTCGGGATACAGCGAGGGTGATGGCTGGAGATGCTCCAGCACATCAGCGATGAGCGACGTGTCGCAATAGATATCGGCGCCGATTTGCAGCACCGGCGTCTTGCGGTAGCCGCCCGTCAGCGACAGCAGGTCGGGCTTGGGCATCACCATGGGGATGATGACCGAACGCCAGGCCAGGCCTTTGTGGCCGAGCATCAACCGGGTCTTTTCGGCAAACGGCGACGCGGTGTAATGGTGAAGAATGATGTCTGGCATGGCGTCTTTCGCTCAGGGGTGTCACACCGTTTCGGCGTTCAGGGCTATCCGGGAGGGCATGGCACGCTCGATGATGCTGCCGAAGTCAGTATCGGGGTCGAGCATGCCAAATGCATGACCCCAATTTTCCTCCAGACGGGAGCTGCAGAACGCACTGGCGACGAAGGCAGGAGCGCTGCGTACCAGCAACGCGGCCTGCAAAACCAGCGCTATGTCCTGCGCAAGTCGGCGGGCCTGGACTGGCGTGGACAGCAACTCGATCTGCGTTGGCAGCTTTTCGATGGCCGCATCGAGCGCGGGCTGGACGCCGCCTGCCGGCACGAGTTCCTGCATCAGCGCCGGCACGGCCCCCGGCTGTCGCAGGGCACGCAACAAGTCGAGCGCCATGATGTTGCCGGCGCCTTCCCAGATCGAGTTGAGCGGCATTTCCCGGTAGATCCGCGCCATCACGCCTTCACCGCCTTCTTCGACGTAGCCGTTCCCGCCCAGGCATTCCATGGTTTCTTGTGCAAAGTGGCTGCCACGCTTGCAGATCCAGAACTTCGCAATGGGCGTGAGAAGCCGAGCGACGGCGCTCTCGTGGTCATCGCCTGCCTGGTCGAAACAACGTGCCAGTCGCATGGCCAGCGCTGTCGCTGCTTCGGACTCCAGCGCCAGGTCGGCCAGCACGTTGCGCATCAAGGGCTGGTCGATCAGCGGCTTGCCGAAAGCCTGGCGTTGCTGCGTATGGTGAAGCGCCTGGCTGAGTGCCTGCCGCATCAGCCCGCAGGTTCCCAGTGCGCAGTCCAGGCGCGTCATGCTGCCCATCTCCATGATCTGCGCCACCCCGCGCCCTGCTTCGCCAACTTGCCATGCCAGCGCACCGTCGAACTCCACTTCGGAACTGGCATTCGCCTTGTTTCCCAGCTTGTCTTTCAGGCGCTGGATACGTAGCGCGTTGCGCGTGCCATCGGGCAACACGCGGGGCAGGAAAAAGCACGTCAAGCCCGCTTCGGCCTGCGCGAGCACGAGGAAGGCATCGCACATCGGCGCCGAGAAAAACCATTTGTGGCCGGTGAGACAGAAGCACTTGCCCCAGTCGTCTTCCCGCACGAACTCGGCGCGCGTGGTGTTGGCGCGCACGTCCGACCCCCCCTGCTTTTCCGTCATGCCCATGCCCATCGTGAGCCCGGCCTTGTCGCGCCAGAGTTTCAACGCTGGGTCATAGGTTCGGCTGGCGAGTTTGGGAACCCACGCGGACGCTATAACCGGGTTTCCCCGCAAGGCCGGCGTTGCGGCGTAAGTCATCGAAATCGGACAAAGCACAGAAGGCTCAAGTTCGGTGAAAAGCATGAAGCCTGCAGCGCGGGTCAAGTGGGGATGAGCGCCCGCATCGGCAGGCGCCCACGCACTTCCGTGCAAGCCTGCGTCGACCGCCAGAGCCATCAGTGCGTGGTACGAAGGATGAAACTCGACCTCGTCGAGCCGCCGGCCGGTGCGGTCGTGCGTGCGCAAGACTGGCGCGTTGACATTGGCCAGCCGGGCATGCGCCTGCATTTCAGCCGAACCCAACACCTCCCCCAGCCGCTCCAGGCGTGCCAGCGCATCGCCTTGCAGGCTCGGGGCGTTGAAGGCCAGCGCATCCCGCAGTGCCTGGTTACCCGAAAAGAGCCCGTAGTTCACCAGCGGTTCGGGCTGGTTGAAGACTTCGTGGTTAACTGCCAATTCCGTCCTTGCTAGCGCCTTGTGAATCTTCCCGCTACGCAACGCGGGTCCGCGCCTAGTCCGTGGAGACGGGACCCGCAGGCACCGTGACCGAGCGCTTGACGTATTTGAAAGTACCAGTGGCATGGGCGCAAGCTCGGCCGTGGCTATCGAACACGGTGGATTCGAGAAACGCCATCGACGTCGTGCGGTGCATCAGCTTGCCCCGGGCTGTGAGCCTGGAGCCATCACCGGGTGCCGGCCGCATGAAACTTGTCTTCATTTCGATGGTCACGATGCCCAGCGCCGGCTCCACACTTCGCGCGGCGGTAGCCATGCTGACGTCCAGCAAGGTCATCAATGCACCGCCATGCGCGACCTGAAACGAGTTCAGGTGTTCGGGACGCGGTGAGTACTCGATGGTCGACTCACCGCCCTCGAACCGGGTGAGATCGAAGCCAAGATGGGTGACAAACGGAATTTCGACGCCGAAGCTCATAGGGTTTCTTTAAAAAAGGAGAAGCGCAAGAGGGGTTGCAAGTTCTTTTACGAGCGCATCCTTCGATACGCCTTACGTACCCTGAGCTTGACCAAGGGTCGGGATGAACGGGATTCGCACGACGGACCCTTGACAGGCTCAGGGCGAACGGGAAGAAAATGCCCAAGCGGGGGCGCATCATCTTCCCCCAGCCCGGGCCGCGGGTCCGGCTCTGCCGGCCCGCAGGCGCAGCGCCCCCTCGGGGGGCATCCTTCGATACCTCAGGACGAACGGGTTTCGAGCGACAAGCGCAGGCGCGTCATCTTCACCAGCCCGGGCCGCGGGTCCGGCTCTGCCGGCCCGTAGGCGCAGCGCCCCCTCGGGGGGCATCCTTCGATACCTCAGGACGAACGGGATTCGAGCGACAAGCGTGGGGGCATTGGCCTCCCCCTCGGGGGGCATCCATCGATACGCCTTGCTTACGCTGCCCTGAGCTTCACGAAGGGTCAGGACGAACGGGTTTCGAGCGACAAGCGCAGGCGCGTCATCTTCACCAGCCCGGGCCGCGGGTCCGGCTCTGCTGGCCCGCAGGCGCAGCGCCCCCTCGGGGGGCATCCTTCTATACCTCAGGACGAACGGGATTCGAGCGACAAGCGTGGGGGCCAACAGCCGCAGCGAAGGGCCGCCCCAAGC
>JAZKIC010000034.1:0-2755 GCA_040385065.1 Pseudomonadota bacterium | reverse complement strand
GGATTCGAGCGACAAGCGTGGGGGCCAACAGCCGCAGCGAAGGGCCGCCCCAAGCAAGGCTAGCCCCCTCGGGGGGCAGCGAAGTACACGCAGTGACGAGCGTGGGGGCCAAATACCCTACCCGCCGGTGATCACAGACACGCCACCATCGACGGCCATCCATTGGCCTGTGATGTGTTTGCCGGCGTCCGATGCGTACAGCACGCACAGGCCTTTCAAGTCTTCATCATCGCCCAGGCGTCGCAGCGGCGCATGCGAGGCCAGAGTTTCCTCGCCCAGACTTTTCAGGGTGCCGGCCGTCATGCGGCTGGGGAAGAAGCCCGGGCAGATCGCGTTGACGTTGATGCCGTACTTGCCCCACTCGCAGGCCAGTGCGCGGGTGAAGTTGATGACCGCGCCTTTGGACGTGTTGTAGGCCAGCATGGTCATGTCGGGTGGATTGCCGCCGAGGCCGGCGATCGACGCAAGATTGATGATGCGGCCCTTGCCGCGCGGGATCATGCTTTTTTTGCCGATGGCCTGGCTCAGGATGAAATAGCCGCGCACGTTCAGGTTCATGACCTTGTCCCACGCTTCCACCGGGTGGTCTTCGGCCGGCGCGCCCCAGGTGGCACCCGCGTTGTTGACGAGGATGTCGACCTGACCCAGGCGCTCGAGGGCCGAATCGGCAAGCGCGCGAGTCTGTACTTCGTCCGCGCAGTCGGCCGCGATAAAGCCCGCGTCGATCCCGGCCGACTTGAGCACGGCTTCAGCTTCTTCAAGGTCGGCCCGCTTGCGTGAACTGATGAGGACACGCGCTCCGGCTTCGCCCAGCGCATGGGCCATTTGAAGCCCGAGTCCGCGTGAGCCGCCAGTTACCAGCGCGGTCTTGCCAGCCAGGTCAAAGAGTTGCGAGACGGTTCGCGTCATGGTGTTCTTCTTTCAGTAAAGAGACATGAAATAGGGATACTGTGGCCTGAATTCAGCTGTCTTCAGACACCCGGGACCGAACATAAATCAGCACGGCGCCGACCACAGCGAGCACAGCACCTGCGGAGATCAGCGACCAGCCCCAAGTGTCATCGGTTCTGCTGACCGAAATCCCCAGCACGACCGTGAGCAAGCCGCCGTAGATCAGCACCCAGATGAGTTGCTGGACCCGCTTGATTGCGGTAGGTGAAACCATCGAAAAGCCTCCTCGAAAAGGTTGAGCAGCTGCGATGACTTTTTTGTTGACGACCTGCAGCTACGCGCCCGCCCTGCAACCCGCCGCTTCATCCAGAAGGTCAGCCCGGATTGTCGCCGCCCCGAGCTGAGGCTCAGGGGCAAAGGTCCGGCGCTTCCTAAAACACTTTAGAGCACTTCGAAGACGCCCGCGGCACCCATGCCCCCGCCAATGCACATGGTCACGCAAACGCGTTTGGCGCCGCGGCGCTTGCCCTCGATCAGGGCATGGCCCGTCAGGCGCTGGCCCGTGACGCCATAGGGGTGGCCGACCGCGATCGCGCCGCCGTTTACATTGAGCTTGTCCATCGGGATGCCGAGCTTGTCGGCGCAATACAGCACTTGCACGGCGAAAGCTTCATTGAGTTCCCAGAGGTCGATGTCGTCGACCTGGAGTCCCAGCTTCGCCAACACCTTGGGAATGGCAAAAACCGGGCCGATGCCCATTTCGTCCGGTTCGCATCCGGCAACCGCAAAACCCAGAAATCGGCCCAGTGGCGCCAGTCCCTTGCGCTGGGCGACCGCTTCGCTCATCACCACGACAGCGCCGCCGCCGTCCGAGAACTGGCTGGCATTTCCTGCCGAGATGACGCCGCCGGGGATGGCCGGCTTGATGCCGCTGATGCCTTCCTTCGTCGTTCCTTCGCGAATGCCTTCATCGCGGCTGACGGTCACCTGTTTCGTCGTCAGTCCCATGACCGGGTCGGCAACGCCTGCAGTCACCGTGATGGGGGCAATCTCTGCATCGAACAAGCCCGCCGCCTGCGCAGCACTGGCCCTTTGCTGGCTGCCTGCGCCGTACTCATCCATGCGCTCCCGGCCAATGCCGTAGCGCTTGGCGACCTGCTCGGCCGTTTGCAGCATGTTCCAGTAAATCTCGGGCTTGTTCTTGGCCAGCCAGGTTTCCTGCAGCATGTGGGTGTTCATTTCCTGCTGCACGCAGGAGATGCTTTCCACGCCGCCAGCCACATAGATGTCGGCCTCGCCGGCAATGACGCGCTGGGCTGCGAGGGCAATGGTCTGCAAGCCGGACGAACAAAAACGGTTGACCGTCATGCCCGACACCGTTACCGGGCAGCCGGCTCGCAAGGCGACCTGCCGGGCGATGTTGGCGCCGGTGGCGCCTTCGGGTGTCGCGCAACCCATGATCACGTCGTCCACTTCGGCGGCTTCGATGCCGGCACGCCGCAAGGCATGCTCGACCGCGTGGCCGCCCAGCGTGGCGCCATGGGTCATGTTGAAGGAGCCCTTCCAGCTCTTGGCAAGCGGTGTGCGGGCGGTCGAAACAATTACAGCTGAAGTCATGAATTTCTTTCGAATTTTGTGTGGATCAATTGAAGGTCTTGCCTTCAGCCGCAAGGCGTGCCAGCAGTGGCGCTGGCTGCCAGAAATTCGCGTCGTCCATGGGATTGCGGGCAAAGCGATGCATGCTCTGCACGACGTTGAAGAGCCCGACCTGATCCGCATAGAGCATGGGCCCACCGCGGTGAATCGGAAAGCCGTAGCCGGTGAGGTAGACCATGTCGATGTCGCTGGCCTTTGACGCGATGCC
>JAZKIC010000033.1:0-13855 GCA_040385065.1 Pseudomonadota bacterium | reverse complement strand
CTTTCTTGATGGTTGTTGATGAGATACAAACCATACAAGCCTGTCGAAGGATCAGCCCGAACGGGAACGGATAGCTCAGCCCGAACGGGACGGGATAGCTGCGTTTGTCTATACGCTCGCGTAGTCCGTCCTGGGGCGGCTCGCGTACCCCGTCTTGAGGCAGGCGAAGACAAAACGGCGCAACTCCACCTACCGTTCAGACTGAGGTATCGAAGTCCAGCTGTTCACACGAGTGCGTGTGTCGCGTGAAGGGCTTCGATACGCTTGCGTACCCTGTCCTGAGCCTGTCGAAGGATCAGCTCGAACGGGGGGGGCAATGCTGCGTCCCTCCATATGCTTGCGCACCTTGTCCTGAGCCTGTCGAAGGATCAGCCCGAACGGGAAAGGAAAGCTGCGTCCTTCTATACGCTCACGTACACCGTCCTGAACTTGACGAAGACATAACGGCGCCTCGTCATCCTCCGTTCGGACTGAGGTATCGAAGTCCAGCGAGTCGCGCAAACCGCTTCGATGCGTCGCACCCACTGAGCTGATGCGCCCGCAGCCACTCAGAACTGGACAGCGCCTTATGACCGCGGCTTGTATCTCTGCTCTATGACTGCACGCTTCCACGCGTGGGTCCCATTTCATTTCGCCGTATAGCCGCAGCCCGCTGCCGCACGGCCTCCTTGTCGGCTTCGCCGAGACGCACCAGATTCTTCACCTGCAGCGCCATGCGCTGGTTCTTCGCCAGCATCGCCTCGTGCCGTATCAAAAAGTCCCAATACAAGGTGGTGAAGGGGCAAGCAGTTTCTCCGGTCTTGAGCGCTGGATCGAACCGGCAGTTCTTGCAGTGCGGGCTCATGCGCTGGATGTACTTGCCGGTGGCCACGTAGGGCTTGCTGCCCATCAAGCCGCCATCAGCATACTGGCTCATGCCCAGTGTGTTGGGCAGCTCTACCCACTCGACCGCGTCGACGTACACCGCCAGATACCACGCGTGCACCTGCTGCGGTTGCACACCGTGCAGCAGCGCATAGAGGCCGGTCACCATGAGGCGCTGGATGTGGTTGGCGTAGCCGTGGTTCAGCGTTTGCGCGAGCGCGTCGCGCAGGCAGGCCATGTCGGTCTCGCCGGTCCAGTACCAGGCGGGCAAGTCTTCCTTCGCACCGAGTTCATTGCGCTCCACGTAGCCGGGCATCTGGGTCCAGTAGATGCCGCGAACGTATTCGCGCCAGCCGAGGATTTGGCGGATGAAGCCTTCGACGCCGGGCAGAGGTGCATGTCCGGTTCGATACGCCAGCTCGGCCGCCGCAACCACCTCGCGCGGGTTGAGAAGCTTCAGGTTGAGCGCGGAAGAAATGTGGGAGTGGTAAAGCCAAGGATCATCCGGCCACATCGCATCTTGATACTGGCCGAACAGGGGCAGCCGGTCTTCGATAAAGGCATGCAACGATTGCAGCGCCTGTTCCCGCGTGACGGGCCAGGCGAAGCTGTCGAGATTCCCGGGGTGTTCTGCGAACCGGCTGTTGACGAGTTCGAGCACCCCGCGTGTGATGTCGTCGGGTTCGAAGCGCACGCGTGGCGGCAGAAAACCAGGCCCTGCCGCGCCGAACGACTCGCGGTTGTCGGCGTCGAAGTTCCACTGGCCGCCCAGGGGCTCGTCCTGCGTGCCTTTGGGCTCCATGAGGATCTGGTGGCGCTTGCGCTGTTCGCGGTAGAAGTACTCCATACGCAGTGACTTGCGGGCCTTGGCATGCGCCGCGAACTCACGCACCGTGACAAAGAAGTGACGATCTTCGCGAACGTCCAGCGGCAGTCCGGTGGCAGTGGCCACTGACTTGAGGGCCTGCAGCACACGCCATTCGCCGGGCGCGGTCATGACCAGTTGGCAAGGCTTGAGCCGCGTGATGTCGGCGTGCAGTTGCGCAGCCAGCGTTCCCGCGTTGTCCGGGTCTTCCAGCCGCGTGTAGTGCAGGGTACGGCCCGCGTCCCGAAGCGCGAGGGCGAAATGACGCATCGCTGCCAGGAACACAGCCGTGCGGGGTTTGGTGGACCACACATGCGTCGACTCCTCGCCCACCTCAGCCATCCAGACCGCGTCCCGGGCGGGATCGAAGCCGTCAAACGCGGCGGCGTCCAGGTCGAGCTGGTCACCCAGGACGATGACGAGTGTGCGGAGGTCTGTCATGGGATGTTGCGGATCCGTGCTCTGAGCGATGTTCGACATCCCCTATCGTACTTTTGCAGGGCCGGATTCATCTACATGTCACATGAGGGCGGCACCATGAAGCTTCCATCAGGGGAGACACACATGCAGATGAATCCAATCGATCGCGTCCTGGCGACTACGGCTACGTTCTGGTTCAAGAAACATTGTCTGGCCGCGGACCCGCGAAGGCCTTCAATACTCCAGCCAGGACGACAGTTCCACGGTTCTCGAGTACTGCCGCTCGGGCTGAGACGCCGAAGACCTGCGGACCTTGCGCGAAATCAGGGCATCGGGAACGCTTGACCTGAGCGATTGAAAGCGTCGAGCCATCTGGGCTTGACTCGATGCAAGCGCGCTCCCTGGTACAACGGATTGGCCGGCTCGTTCAGGTTACGCAAGAGCCTTAAGCCAGCGAGCTCTTTAGCGTGGCAAGCCGGGTCTCGCCCCGGCGGGCGAGGCACTTGTTCTTTGCTTCGCCAAAGAAAAGTACCCCAAAGAAAGGCGACCCGGCTGTCTGGGACCCTGCGCTGCGCTTCGGGCAACCTGCGGTGCTCGCCGAAAGTGGGGTCGAGCTCAAACTCGCCTGCGGCTCAGACAATCGCTCGCCCTGATCCACTTTCGGCTGCGCTCCTCGGCCCAGCCAGGACGGGTGTTTCGGAAAGGATGCCACCGGAAGGTTAGCGCGAACGGTGCGTAAGCGGGCACGCACGCGCTACCGGGATGGCAATCAGGCCCCGACCGCGTCCTTCACGCACTTCTTGCTGAAGCTGTTCTTGGCAGCGCCGGCCAGCTTTTTCTCTTTGCTGGTGATCTCGCACGTGGCGGCGGCGTCTTTTTCGCACTTCTTCATGAAGGAATTTTTGGCGGCGCCGGCGAGCTTTTTCTCGGCTGCAGTGGCGGAGCAGGTGTCGGCGGCGAACGCCTGGCCTGCGAATGCCAGGGCAATGACAACAAAAACTTGTTTGAACATGGGGAATTTTCGTCTTGCTGGCAAGATTGCCAGGGTCAGTCTAAAGCAGGCGATGAACGGCAACAACCGTTTTCCCCAATGACGTGGCTTTTGACGTCGAGGCCATGAATAGATATGGATGAGCTTGTGTCGGCAACAATTTGTTTCATAATGCCGGTGGCTCTGCGGAGTCGAGGGCCAAAAGGAGGGCTCGCCATGCTGCTGACGATATCGATCAAGAAGGTGCGCACCGGCTATTACCAAGCCAGTTCAATCTGTAACGGCATGGAAATCACGGACGGTCACGGCTACCCCCGGATCGAGGACGCCATAGCTGCCGAAGCCAACAAGATTCCGACGGATTTCGGCACAGTGGTCGAATTCCGCTACGGCGGCTTTTCGTCGGGTTCAGTGCGGGTCGACGACGCTCCCCGCCGTGCCCAGGAACTGGCCGACCGCCTCGTTCACCAGGTTCGCGCATCACGCGAGCCGCAGGCCGCGGCTGAGCTGGCCGCGCAACTCGCAGCCTGATACGCCCCAGGACAGCCGCCTCGGGTGGCCGCGTTCAATACTGCAGGGTCGGCGCCACTTTCTCGATGGCGCACTGCACCACCTGCGACAGGTGGCGTGACGCCTCCCTGACATGCTCTGCAAATGCCGCGATGCGCTTTTCATCCCGCCGTTGGGACGGCATCGAAATACCGACGCAGCCCACCAGCGTGCCCTGCGCCCCGATGATGGGCGCCGCAATCGAATGGGCGCCCTCGAAGCGCTGGTTGTTGGTGGTGCAGTAGCCGCTGTCGCGGATCACCGCCATCTCTTTCCTGAACTCGGGCCACGCGGGCAGCCGGACGTTGCCTTCCTCGGCGTTGCGTTCCTTGTCGAACAGTGACTTGAGCGTCTTCTCGGGCAGAAAGGCCGCGATCGACCGCCCTGATGCGCCCCAGAGCAGCGAGTAGTTCTTGTCTTTGCGCACCACGTAGTGCACGGCCCGCTCGGAATACAACTGCGCCACGAATCTGAAGCGCTGCATCTCGGCGAGATAGGCGCCGTAGTAAGCCGACTCCCCGCTCTGCGCCACCAACATTTCCAGCTGGCCCTGCACCGCCTGCGGATAGGCCGAAGGCCCGGAAAAAAGCGTGGCCGCCCGCAGGAAGGCCGGACCGGGGCTGTAGCTGCCCGTCGCCGGGTCCTGCACGGCGTAGCCTGCCTGGCGCAAAGCGCCAAGAATCCGGTGGGCAGTACTCGGCGGCAACTCGAGCGCTGCCGCGAGCACGCCGAACGAGACCGGGCCGCCGGCCTCGGCCAGGCCGATCAGCGTGGCAATGCCGCGCAATATGGAACTGCTGGAGTCTTCGCTCATGGTGCTGGGTGTTTTCTCGGGTTGGCCTGACTTCCGACGATAACAAAGCCGCTCTGCGAGCTCAAAAACCGATGAGTTCGACAGATGAGCTTTGGCCCGAAAAGCTCGGTACTTTCCCCTATTTGCACTTCTTCAGCGCGGATTAGACTTCCGTTAATCGGGATTTTATTCTCAATAAACGGAATATCAAGACATGGCCTCATCCGATCTGCCTTCCGCAGCATCCAGCGCGCCACCGGCGATTTCAAGGCTGGCGTTTTCGGCCTGCGTCGACGGACAGGACACCATCGTCGGCACGCACTGCAGCGCCTGCGGCTACAACAATTTCCCGCCCTCCTCCGTGTGCCCCCATTGCATGTCGCTCGACGTGGCGGCGCTTGCGCTGTCGCGCCATGGCCAGCTTTACAGCCACACGACGATGCGCAGCAATGGCGAGACGGTGTTTGTCGGCTATGTCGACCTGCCGGAAAAGATTCGCGTGTTTGCCGAACTGGCGGGTTTCGGCACGACGCCACCCGTGTGCGACACCGCCGTCGAGCTCGACACCATCCGCTACGGCGTGGATGACGAGCGCAAGGCTGGCCCGGTTTTCGTTTTTCGCAAATCCCTTTCCGAAGTGGCCGCATCATGAGCAACAAGGTTTACGTCATCGGCACCGGGCTGCGCCGCTTCGGCCGCTTTCCGGAAACCAGTCATGCCGACTTCGCCTGGCCCGTCGTGCGCGAAGCACTGCTGGAAAGCGGGCTGCCCAAAAACCGCATCGACGTGGCGTATGCGTCGTCGGTCTTCGGCGGCATGCTGCTGGGCCAGCAGGTGCTGGGCAAGCTGGGCATCAGCGGCTTGCCGATCCTCAACGTTGAAAACGCCTGCTCCAGCAGCGCGGTAGGGGTGCGCGAAGCCGCAGCGCGCATTGCCAGCGGGCAAAGCGAGTCGGCCCTCGTGTTCGGCGTGGAAATGCTCAGCAAGCTCGGGGGCGGACCGTTGCCGCTGAATGCCGACGACTGGGAAGTCTCCAATGGCGTGAGCATGCCCACCATTTATGCGATGCGTGCGCAGCGCTACCTGCACGAGCACGGCATGGCTGCGGCCGACCTGTCTGAGGTGACGGTGAAGGCTCGCGCGCATGGCGCCCGCAATCCCTTGGCCCAATTTCAGAAAGCGGTCACGCTCGATGAAGTGAACGCCTCGCGCGAGGTGGCCAACCCGCTGCGCCTCATGCACTGCTGCCCCACCGGCGACGGCGCGGCCGCCGTGGTGCTGGTTTCCGAAAAGCTCGCGCGTTCGCTGAACATCGCGCAACCCATCGAGGTCGCGGCCTCGGTACTGCACTCTGGCCTGTACGAGCCCGGCCCTTATTCGATGATCAAGTCGCACGCATCGTCCAAGTCCGCCGCCGAAGCCTACGAAGCCGCAGGCATCGGCCCCCAGGACATCGACGTGGCGGAACTGCACGACTCGTTCGCGATTGCCGAGCTCATGTACTACGAAGCGTTCCAGTTCTGCCGCCCTGGCGAAGCGCTGGCGCTGCTGCGCAGCGGCGCCACCTCGCTCGGCGGCAAGCAGGTGGTCAACCCGTCCGGCGGGCTGCTCTCGCGCGGCCATCCGGTGGCTGCCAGTGGCGTGGCACAAATGGCTGAAATCGCCCGGCAACTACAAGGCCGAAGCGGCGCACATCAGGTCGAGGGCGCGCGCGTGGGGCTGTGCCACGTCACGGGCGGCGGCATATCGGGCTTTGAGCATGGCGCCTGTGCCGTCACCATCCTCAAGCGCTGAAGGTCCCATGAACCAAACTCCCGCCTCCCCTCCCGCCGCAGGCCCTCTTGCCGGCCTGCGCATCGTCGATTTCACACTGTTTCTCTCAGGCCCCTTCGCCACGCAGATCCTGGGCGACCTGGGCGCCGAAGTCATCAAGATCGAGCCGCCCGACGGCGACATGTCGCGCACCATTCCACCGAGCTTTGTGGATGGCTCCAGCACCTACTTCGGCAGCACCAACCGCAACAAGAAATCGGTCGTGCTCGACATGCGCACCGAATCCGGCCTTAAGACCGCGCGGCAACTGATCGACGAGTGCGACGCGGTGATCGAGAACTTTCGCCCCGGCAAGCTGGCCGCGCTTGGCATTGACCACGCGAGCGCCATGGCACGAAAGCCGTCGCTCGTATGGGCCACGGTTTCCGGCTTCGGGCAAGACGGGCCACTGCGCGACCGCCCGGCCTACGACATGATCGTGCAGGCTATGTCGGGCGTGATGAGCCTGACTGGCGAGCCCGACGGTGAGCCGGTGCGCGCAGGCATTCCGGTGGGCGACATCGGCGCGGGCCTGTACGCGGTCATCGGCATGCTGGCCGCGCTGCTGGAAGCCCGCACGACGGGCCGGGGCCGCCTGATCGATGTGTCCATGTTGGACGTGCAGGTTGCCATGCTGTCGTATCAGGCGTCAAGCTATCTGCAGACGGGCAAGGCGCCCGGCCGGCAAGGCAGTTCGCACGATTTCATTCCCAGCTACCGGTGCTTTTACAGCCGTGACGGCCAACGCATTGCCGTGACGGCTAACACCGAGGGCATGTTCAAGGGACTCGTTCAGGTGCTCGGCATCGGCCATTTGGCCAAGGACGAGCGCTTCACAAATGCGGGCTTGCGCTACGCCAACCGTGACGTGCTGATTGCGCTTCTGGCCGGCGGTTTCTCACAGCACGACGGCGCGCCGCTGGTGCAGGCGCTGATAGATGCGCAAGTGCCCGCGGCAGCCATCGACGACCTGGGCGCCGTGTTCAGCAATCCGCAAGTGCTCAGCCGAGGCATGCGGCTCGAACTCGAAGGCAGCGAGCCAGGACAAAAGCTCGCCGTTGCCGGCAACCCTATCAAGTTCCAGCCGCCGGGCAGGAGCGAGCACGGCTTTCCGCCGAGGCTGGGCGAACACACCGAAGAAACACTCGCCCGCCTGCGAGTAGCGCAGGGGCCAGACCAGCGCAGTGACAAGCTCGCGCCGCAGGACGCGACGTCGCCCGTTCCGGCAACCTGATGAGCCTTTCAAAGCAACCCGACAACAACAAGCAGCAACGCCAAAGCCGTACCACTTCCAAAAAAGACCGCCAAACCCTTATCGACCACTGAAGGAGACAAATCCATGCCATCTATTCGCCACACCCAAGCTTTTTCCGCATTGAACCGCCGCACCACGCTGGGCGTGATAGCGGCCGTCGGCTTCGGCCTTTTCGGCGCCAGCGCCGCCCTGGCGCAGGACGCCACTTCGATGGCGGGCAAGCGCATCCGGCTGGTCGTGCCCTTTTCTCCCGGCGGCGGCGTCGACGGACTGGCCAGGGCGTTGGGCGAAGGCCTGCAGAAGGTGTCCGGTGCGGCCGTGGTGGTCGACAACAAGCCTGGCGCTGGCGGCAACATTGCCGCCAATTTCGTCGCGAAAACGACGGGCGAGCCGCTCAACCTGCTCGTCACCAGTGTCAACCACTACGCCAATCCGATTCTTGTGAAGAACTCCGGTTACGACCCCTACAAGGACTTCGTGCCCGTGGGATACCTGAGCACCTTTCCCTATGCGTTCGTGGTGCCTGCCGACAGCAAGTTCAACACCATGGCCGAACTGGTCGCCAAGGCCAAGGCCGAGCCGGGATCGGTGTCATGGGCATTCGGCGGCAATGGCACGTTGGGCCACTTCCTGGGCATCGGCCTGGAGCAGACCGAAAAATTCAAGGGAACCCCGGTTTCGTACCGCGGCGGCCCTGACCTGCTGACAGCACTGGCGGGCAAGCAGGTCGACATGGCGATCATGACGGTGCAAAGCTCCACGCCCCTGATCAGGCAAGGCCGGCTCAAGGCACTTGCGGTGGCTGGCAACGTGCGCAACAAGGCTTTGCCTGCCGTACCCTCCATCTCTGAAATCTCGCCCCAATACCCCAACATCACCGGCTTCGTGGTGCTGATGGCGCCTTCGAGCACGCCCGAGGCGGTGCTCGCCCAGTTGCACAAGGACGTCAACAAGGTGCTCGTCTCGGAGGAATACCTCAAACGCCTGGACGGCGATGGCTCCACCGCCAACGTGTTCCCGACCGTCACGGCAATCAAGACCTTCTTTGAGAAAGACGGACCGCAATGGGAAGCCCTGACGCGCAGTGCCGGCCTGAAAGTCGAATAAGGTCGCAGGTCTACCCTACCCCGCTTGCCGCCCACTGACCGCCCACCTGACCGACTACCTGACCGCCTACCTGACCGCCTACCGAATGCACACCTGAATGGCCATGACGAGCATCACCACCCAACTCACCACCTTCCTGGCCGAGGCGCGCACCGCGCCGCTGTCGGACGCCATCATCGAGAAAGCGAAACACCATATCGTCGATACGGTGGCCGCCATGATTTCGGGCACTGCACTGCATGTGGGCGAGCGCGCCATGCTGGCGCTCGACGCGTTTTCCGGTCGGCCGGAAGCAACGGTGTTCGGCCAGCCTGGGCGCTATCCGGCTTACTGGGCGGCCATGTTCAACGCCATGCTCGCGCATGCCGACGAGACCGACGACTCGCATGAGCATTCCAAGACGCACCCCGGATGCGGCATTGTGCCCACGGCCCTGGCCATGGCGCAGCGCGAGAAAAAGGGCGGCATGGACGTTCTGCGCGCAGTCTGTGCAGGCTACGACTTCGGACCACGCATGGTCGAGGCACTGGGCGCCATGTCGCTCAACCACGCGGGCACATCGACGCACGCATTCGGCGCGCTGTTCGGCTCGGGTGCCTGCGCCAGTGTGCTCGCCGGATTCGATCTGGTTCATGCGCGGCGCCTGCTGTCCTACCTTGCACACGAGTCCTCGGGCCTGGCGTGCTGGATGGCCGAGCATGACCATGTGCAAAAGGCGTATGTGTTCGGCGGCATGGGAGCGAAGAACGCCATCACCACCACCGTGCTGGTGCAGTCCGGCTGGACCGGGCTGGACGACGCCATGCAGGGCCCGCGCGCGCTGTTCGAAGCGCGCGGCAAGCCCGGACCGGGCCGCAGCCTGGACATCCCCCTGTCGCTCGGCGAAGAAATCCTCGGCTCGAACATCAAGAAGTGGTGCGTGGGGTCGCCCGCGCAAGCCCCGCTCGACTGCATCGAAGCCTTGCTGCCGCAACTGCCAGGGCCCGATGAAATCCAGTCCATCACGGTCGAGATACGCACTGACGAGGCCTTTATCGTCGACAACCGCGATATGCCCAACATCTGCCTGCAGCACCTGCTCGGGCTCTATCTGGTGGACCGCAGCCTGAGCTTCGATTCAGTGCACGACGTTTCACGCATCGACGACCCGCGCGTACGTGCGGTGCGCAGCAGGGTAAAGCTCATCGCCAGCGATGCCCTGCTCAAAGCTGGTGGACGCCAGGCCATCGTGGAAATAGTCACCACGTCCGGCCAGGTGATCCGCAAGCACGTCGAGCACGTGCGTGGCACCTGGGGCGATCCCATGCCGCGAGAGGAAGTGGACGACAAGGCTCGCGACCTGCTGGTGCCCATCATCGGTGAGGCCGGCTGCGCGCGCCTGCTCGAAGGGCTGTGGAACCTGGAGCACCTCGATGCAGGCCAGCTCGACCGCCTGATTGCGAATGCGGTCAAACCAGCCGGAGCAGGCAGCGCTAAGGCGGCGGTTGCCCACTGAGATGGCGACAGGTTGATGGACGTACCCATCCTTGTGCGCCCCTCAGTCTGCCTGTGCCGGGTTTGCATCGCGCACCGTTCACCGCTGGGCTGTCGAAGGGCTTGTGCCGCTCTGGTCGAAGAACGCATTTTCGAGAGGGCTTCGACAGGCTCAGCCCGAACGGTTTTACGGGCTGCAGCACCAGGATGCGACTTTCTGATCATCGACCTGCGCGCGCTTTTCGGCCGCGCAGCACGGCAATTCAAAAATCAACACGACAACAAGGACACATTTCATGGTGAGCACACTCCCCCTGACAGGCCGCGTAGCCCTGGTCACCGGCGGCACGCGCAACATCGGCCGGGCGGTGGCGCTGGCCCTGGCTGCCAGCGGCGCGCAGGTAGCGATCAACAGCCGGCGTGAAGACGACGACTCGCGCGCCACCCTGGACATGATCCGCCAGGCGGGCGGTCAGGCACTGCATGTAGTTGCCGACGTGGCCCAGGAAAGCGAGGTAGAGCGCATGGTGAACACCACGGCGCGCACCTTCGGCGGCGTCGACATCCTTGTGCACTGCGCCGGCATTCGTCGCGTCAACGGCCTGCTGGACATCTCACTGGCCGAGTGGCGCGACGTCATGGCCACCAACCTCGACGCCGCCTTTCTTTGCAGCAAGGCCGTGGTGCCGCACATGCGCCCCGGCGTTGGTCGGCTGGTCTACATCTCAGGCATCTCGGCCTTCAGGGGCGCCCCACAGCGCGCGCACGTGGTGACGTCGAAGGCTGCGCTCGTCGGTCTCGCACGCGCGCTGGCGACCGAACTGGCGCCGCGGCACATCACCGTCAACTGCATCGCGCCGGGACCTATCGACACCATTCGAGGCACCGACGCGGGTGTCATTCCGCAACATCCACAAGGCACGACCACGCCGCTGGGACGGCTCGGCCAGCCTTCGGAAATCTCGGCCATGGTGAACCTGCTGGCCAGCGATGCAGGAGCCTTCACCACCGGCCAGGTCTTGCATATCAACGGCGGCATGCACCTGGGAACCTGAACTCCTCACGCATGAAAGCAGTTGCCTATACACAATCCTTGCCCGTCACCGACGAGCGCAGCCTGATGGACGTTGAACTGCCCGACCCTTGCCCGTCGGGCCACGACCTGCTGGTGCGCGTTCAGGCGGTATCCGTCAACCCGCGCGATTACAAGCAGCGCACCTCGCTGACTGGAATATCGGCCACGCTCCGCGTGCTGGGCTGGGACGCCGCCGGGATCGTCGAGGCTGTCGGCCCCGCGGTCAGCCTGTTCAGGCCCGGCGACAAGGTGTATTACGCCGGCGCGGCCAACCGTCCCGGCTGCAACAGCGAGCTGCACCTGGTCGATGAGCGCATTGCGGGCCCCATGCCCGCGTCGCTCAGCTACGAGCAGGCGGCAGCACTTCCGTTGACGTTCGTGACAGCCTGGGAGGCGCTGTTCGACCGGCTGCGTATCCCGTTGAACAACACATCAAACAAGCCCGCAACGCTGCTGGTGATCGGTGGAGCCGGCGGTGTCGGTTCAGCCGCCATTCAACTGGCAGCCAAGGTGGCGGGCCTGAACATCATTGCGACCGCCTCGCGGCCCGCCTCGGCCAAGTGGTGCGAGCAGCTTGGCGCCCACCACGTGGTGAACCATTTCGACGATCTGGTCAAGGCCGTGCGCGCCACCGGCCTGCGCTACGTGGACTACGTCCTCGTCCTCAATGGCCTGGACCGCCACTTCGCGGCCGCTTCCGAATTGATCGTCCCGCAGGGAAGCATTTGCAGCATCGTCAGCGCCGAAGGCCCGCTCGACATGGACGTGCTGCGCCGCAAAAGCGGCAGCCTCTGCTGGGAATTGATGTTCACGCGATCGAGCTACGAGACGCCCGACATGGTCCAGCAGCACCACTGCCTGGCCCAAGTGGCGAAGCTGATCGATGCGGGCGTGATCGAGACCACTGTCAACGAGTTACTGACTCCAATCAACGCTGCCAACCTGCGAAAAGCGCACGGCATGCTGGAAGAAGGTCGGGCCATCGGGAAAATCGTCTTGCGGGGGTTTGCGTAGTCTAAGTCGGACGGTATCGGCCACGACCCCATACCCGTTCGCGTATGAGTATCGAAGGAAGAATATCGACGGGCCTCGACAGGCCTCGACGGGACAAAGGGGGGCGGAGTTGCTGTGCCCTCCCTCAATTGATCTCTTTGTCCATTGCGACCAGGACGCGACCCTTCACGGGACTGTCCACACGAGACGGAACCTCGTCCAACGAACTCATCTGCGGCGCGGCCCCGGGCTCGATGGAATCGACCTGCTTGCGAAACCCTGGCCCCGAGTCATCGCGCGAAGCCTTGGCTGCGCCATGGCAAAAAAGCAGCACTAACGAGAGAAGTGCGAAATAAGCCAGCGCGTACATCAGGAAGCTCGACATGCTTGCCTTTGCAGAAATTGGATGAGCAGAGCCTAGCGATGAGTTTGCTGGAAGACAAGCTCTTCCATTCGCAAAACAACACTTGCTGCTGAGCCTCACAAACACTTGAGGAGTTCTCCTACCGATCAGACCGGCCCGACTTGATCCACGGGCCTCATGGTTGTGGGATGGCTGGCCGCGCTCCTCTGGGAGAAGGTGAATTGAGGTCCAGCCATCCGCGCGGCCGTACGGATCGGCCGAGGCCCCCTACCCGGCAAAGATGGCACAGCGGTGAGCGGCTCTCTTACAGGGACACGTCCGCTGCCCAGCCAAGAATGCGTCATCGCCGAAAGGAATCGACCTCATGCACATCACCCGACCAACAAGCAACGCTTTGCCCCATCCCGCCCTGGCTGCGAGCAGGACTGCGGGAGACATCGCATGAGCAAGGGTGTGCCGGATTTTCTGGGGCCGCTCGAGGTCGAGGTACAGGAACAATCTCCAGGATTGTTCTTCTGGGTTGTCAAGAGGATTTCTTCCAGCGGGCAGGAGCCCGTCTGCGTTGACATTTCGGACCATCCTTATCACTCGCCTGATGCGGCGAGGGAAGTGGGCTCGGCTTGCTTGAAAGCGTATCAGTCGGCTGCTGGGGGGTTTGCTGCGGTTCGGACTGTGGGGCAGGCTGGGTTGGGGTTGGCTTCCTGACATTTGCCTCTGGTCGGCGAGCGAGTGCAGCGCACCGCGGTCAAATTACGTCCTGTCTGGCCGCGGTTTTCTCTCAACATGCCGCGGTGGTTGAAGTCATGGCCTTTTGTTTTTTTATTTCTGGGCTTTTCCCCCACTCACTCTCCCCCGCCTCTCTCCCGCCCCCGCCGGGGCGGAAGAGAGGAGCCTGATTTGAATTTTTGGTTTTGCTGAACCGCTGCGTGTCTTTTTGATTTGCTGCTGTGCGGTGGTTCTGTCTGGGTTTTCGCAGCAAGCTGTCCTTGTTCGGGCTATGCCCCTTTTTAACTGCCTTGCCTCGTCTGATCGGCGCACGTGCTTAACGTGCGCCTGAAAGCGCTGGCGCATCGATCCCTTTCATCCTGAGGCGCGCGTTAAGCACGCGCGCCAGCTCACTCGAGCCGACATCGAGCGAACGAGGCGCTGCCTGAGCAAGGGCAACTTCCTGCGCAGTCGTCGACAAGAAACCTAATCACACCCCGCCCGCAAGACACGCAGGGCTGCAACTCAAAAACGAAAAACTCAAATAAAGTCCCCCGCTTTCGCCCGGCGGGGCGAGCGAATACGAAGG
>JAZKIC010000032.1:18797-27064 GCA_040385065.1 Pseudomonadota bacterium | reverse complement strand
TGGCGAAGCAAAGAACAAGTGCCTCGCCCGCCGGGGCGAGACCCGGCTTGTCACGACGTGGCGCTCGATGGCATCGATACGAGTGAACGTCCCCGAAATCGAGAGGCCAAAACAGCTCGCTGGCTTCTATACATCAGCCCGAACGGTGAGGGGACGGATCGGATCGACCCGCCCGGCTATGCCCAATCCTGATCCGAACCCGCAAGTCCCGTCCTGGCTGGGCCGAGGAGCGCAGCCGAAAGTGGATCAGGGCGAGCGATTGTTTGAGCCGAAGGCGAGTTTGAGCTCGACCCCACTTTCGGCGAGCACCGCAGGTTGCCCGTAGCAAAGCGTAGGGACCCAGACAGCCGGGTCGCCTTTCTTTGGGGTACTTTTCTTTGGCGAAGCAAAGAACAAGTGCCTCGCCCGCCGGGGCGAGACCCGGCTTGTCACGATTTGGCGATCGGTGGCATCGATACGCTTGAACGCTGCCTTCTATACATCAGCCCGAACGGAGAGGAAGAAAGGCCAGGTTCTAAAGGACGCTCAAGCTACCCGAGCAAGCTCAGGATGCGACGCAGCCAATGCCAAACTTCCCACCACATCGCCCACCACAATCACAGAGGGGCTGGCAAAGCCGCGGCGCTCGATCTCGCGGGCCAACTCGCCGAGCTGCGTGGCGAGATGCCGCTGGCTCGGCAGTGACGCGTCCTGAATGACGGCCACCGGGGTACTGGCAGGCAGGCCCGTCAGCAGTTCATCTTGAATGCGCTGCGCGCCGCTCACGCCCATATAGATGACGAGCGTCAAGCGTGCGCTGTGGGCGGTGGCGGCCAGGGCGCGCCAGTCGGTTCCCTGGTCGCCGGGCTTGGCGTGGCCGGTGACGAACACCACGCCGTGCGCATGCTCGCGATGGGTCAGTGGCACACCCAGGCTAGTCACGGCGGCGAGCCCGGATGTGATGCCGTTGATGACGGTAACCTGGATGCCCGCGGCCTTCAGGTGTTCCAGCTCTTCGCCCCCACGGCCAAAAATGAAGGGGTCGCCGCCTTTGAGCCGAACGACGTTCTCGCCCTCGCGCGCGGCCATGATCATGAGCTTTTCGATGAAGGCCTGCGGCGTGGACTTGCAGCCACCGCGTTTGCCCACGTAGACCACGCGAGCGGTCGAAGGCGCGAAGGCAACGATCTCCTCGCTCACCAGATCGTCGACCAGTAAAACGGTCGCGGCTTGGATAGCCTTGAGCGCCTTGAGTGTGAGCAATTCGGGATCGCCCGGGCCGGCACCTACCAGCGTGCAGCGGCCGGTGCCCAGGCCGGGAAAAAGCGCGTGAGGGGTGTCGGGTTGTCGTGTCGTCATAGCGACTTGCACAAGTGCAAGATGTGTTCCACCTGCCGTTTGATGGACTCAGGCACGGGGCGCGAGCCCGACATCACGGCTTCAATGTAATCCGCCGTGCTCACCGCGTCGATGGCGGCGGGCAAGTCCGGCACGCTGGACAGGGTCCCGCGCTGCAGATCCTGCAGCGGGACGTGGACGCCCTTGAGGTAGCCGTCCATTTGCGGCATGCGCCGGGCATCCGCGACCACTTCGCCTTCCGTTCCGCGCAGCAGGAGAGCGTCGCTGCCCATCAGCTCGAAGGTCTCGGCCATGGACGCCGCATATTCCGGGTGGGTGTAGCTGCTGACCAGCAAGGCAGGGCCTTCGCACGGGTTCATGAGCTTCACCAGGCTGTGCGCCGGGTTGCGCAAGCCAACCAGCCGCCTGACATCCAGCAGCCGTTTGAGGCCGGGGCAGAGCACTTCGGTGGGAATGAAGTCGACGCCGGCGTCATTGAATGCCGCAACGCTGCGGGCCGGGCTGACGCCCAGCGCCGTCATGACTTCGGACGACGGCACCCGCGAAGACTCGGTCGCCGTGCCATGAATCACCACGCGTAACCCTTCGCGTGCGACGAGCATGGCGAGCAAAGGCGTAAGCACAGGCAGCTTTCGAGCGCCGTTGTAGCTCGGCAGTACGACCACTGGCTTGTCGCCTGTACGCGGCACGAGATGCAGCCGGGCATGCGTGGCATCAAGAAAGCCGGCCATCTCGGCGGGCGTCTCTCCCTTGATGCGCATGGCCAGGCAAAAAGCGCCAACTTCAAGGTCGGTCACCGTGCCGTCGAGCACCTGGCCGAACAGGTCGGCGGCCTGTTCACGCGCAAGCGGACGCGCGCCATCTTTGCCGCGGCCAATTTCCTTGATGTAATGACCAATGCTCATGAATCGCTTTAGTTGACTGCTGTCGCTGCGCCTGGGCCGAAGTCGCGAAGCCCAGCATCGCATTGTCTGCCAGCTTCGATAACTGGTCGTTATGAGCTTCTAACTGGACGTGGCGGGCGCGCAGTGCTTTGAAACGCGGCGGCCTCTAGCTTTCCTCCGTTTGGGCTAACCCTTCGATACCTCGGGGCAGGGTACGCAAGCGTATCGAAGCCTGCGTGGCACGCAAACCCTTCGATACCTCAGGGTGAACGGATTGAGGGTTGAGTGAGCGCGTGAGTTGAAACCGGGCGCTTCGGACATCCATCCGTGCGGGCTGACCCTTCGAACTCAGGGCAGGGTACGCAAGCGTATCGAAGCCAGCGCGCCCCGCAAACCCTTCGATACCTCAGGGTGAACGGTGTGGTGACTGCCCTCCGGGTTTTTTCCGATGCCGCAACTCACGCCACCGGGTGAATCGGTATGAACTGGCGTGCCGGCATCGCGGGAATGACCTCACTTGACCGGGACGCACGCACCAGCCGTTTGAGTTCAGGCACGCACGAGCCGCAATTGGTGCCGCACTTGAGCGCATCCTGCAGCGCCAGCAAGCAGGCATCCTCGGAGGCGGGGTAACCCGCGCCCGTGCTGCCCGAATTCAAGGCGTCGAGCTGCAAGCCGATGGCCGCGTCCGTCACATTGAAGCAACTGCACACCGGTTTGCCGCGTGACTGCACGGCAACCGGCGCCTTGGCGCCTGGCAGCAAGAGCAGCCTGCCATAGGCCTGCGCCGGAAGCTCGTCCTGCAGCAAGGTCTTGATCCAGGCCTCGGCGCTGGTGTCCCCCGCGAGTACGAAGCCGGTCAGCTCGACGCGCTCTTCGCGTCGCAGCAAACGCGCCGTCCGGTGCTGGCCCTTGCGCACATCCACATAGCGAAGGGCATCCGGTGCGTCCAGGCCCAGCAAGGCTTCGAGGCGTGCCATCATTTCGGGCGCGGCTGGCTCATAGGCTGCGGCTCTGAACAACACGCCGGTGCGCTCGTGGCTGGCTTCACTCAGGGGCGTGTTGCTGGAAAACGGCACGCAACTGGTGAAGGCAAATGCCCGCATGAGCGGCTTGAGCTGCTCCCGCACCGCCAGCATCCTGTCATGGGGAACCCAGGCCATCGCGAGCAGCGTCCAGGGCAGCTCCGCCTTGAGAACCTTGACGGCTGCATGTTTGAGTTCGGGTTGTTTGGAGCTGGGGCAGTAGGCCGACGTCGTCAGCGCGTTCACACCTGCAAGGTATTCGCCGCTGCTTGACTGGCCGCTCAGGTATTCCTCGCCCCAGTGCATGGCGATAAACGCCTGGCTCATCCCGATCTCGGGCGACGCCTGCAAAGGCAGCACGATGGAGCCCCGCCGTGACGTGACGTGCACGAGGTCGCCTTCCTTGAGCAGGCGCCGCGTCATGTCCTGCAGGTTCATCTGCACCACGGGTTCGGCCACATGCCCGAACAGGCGGCCCAGCGTGCCGGTACGGCTCATGCCATGCCACTGGTCCCGAAGACGGCCGGTGGTCAGCGAAAAAGGAAAGCGTGATTCCCGCGGTTCCGCCACCGGCCGATAGACCGTGTTGACGAAGCGCGCCTTGCCATCAGGCGTCGGAAAAATGCCATTTTCGTAAAGGCGCGCCTGCCCCTCGGTCTCGCCCTGGCGGAACGGCCACTGCTTGGCGCCGCCCTCCAGCAAGGCGTAGCTCAGGCCGGTGATGTCCAGATCGCGACCGCGTGTGGATCCCCGGTGCTCGTTCCAGATGGCTTCGACGCCTGCGGCTTCGTCTGTGAGGCTGTATGGGAACAGCGCAGCCGTGTTCCTTCTCGGCAGGCGCATCTCGAGCCGCCGCGCAAATTCGACCGCAATAGACCAGTCGTGCCGCGTTTCGCCTGGCGCGGCAACGGCCGGCCGCACGCGGCTGATGCGCCGTTCGCTGTTGGTCACCGTGCCCGTCTTTTCACCCCAGGTGGTGGCCGGCAA
Organism: Pseudomonadota bacterium; assembly: GCA_040385065.1. GTDB lineage: Bacteria > Pseudomonadota > Gammaproteobacteria > Burkholderiales > Burkholderiaceae_C > Polaromonas. Next base: position 22,830 of record JAZKIC010000032.1, on the reverse strand, counting down.
AAGCAGGTCTGCAAAGTCGCAACTCGAGGTGGTGGCAAACGCTTCCTGCACCACGACGAATTCCGCGCGCTCCAATGCGCGCCTTACCGTGGCCTGGTCGGGCATGGACTGCGCCGGATTGGTGCAGGCAATCCACAGCGCCTTGATCTCGCCATCGGCCGCGGCCTGAAACATTTCGATGGCGGATTTGCCAGGCTTCTCGGGCACAGTGGGCACGCCCCACAGCGCGGCAACTTCGGCGCGGTGCTCGGGGTTCGCCATGTCTCGGTGCGCACTCATCAGGTTTGCCAGGCCGCCGACTTCGCGCCCGCCCATGGCGTTCGGCTGGCCCGTCAGGGAAAACGGCCCGGCGCCGGGCTTGCCGATGTGCGCGGTGGCCAGGTGCAGGTTGATCAATGCGGCGTTCTTGGCGGTGCCGCTGCTCGACTGGTTCAGCCCCTGGCAGTACAGGCTGAGCGTCGAGGCCGAGGTGGCAAAGAGTTTGGCCGCAGTAAAGAGGTCTTCTTTTTTGATGCCGCAGGTTTGCGCCACCATGTCGGGCGTGTAGTCCCGCACGGTGGCCTTGAGTTCATCGAAGCCTGTCGTGTGTGCAGCGATGTAAGTGGCGTTCGTCCAGCCTTCCCACAGCATGATGTGCAGCATGCCGTTGAAAAGCGACACGTCGGTGCCCGGCAGGATCGGCAAATACAGGTCGGCAATTTCCGCCGTGTCGGTGCGGCGTGGGTCACAGAAGATGATCTTCATCGCCGGGTTGGCCGCACGCGCATCCTCAATGCGACGGAACAAGATGGGGTGCGCGTAGGCCGTGTTGCTGCCGACGATGAAGATGCACTGCGCATGCTTCACGTCGTCATAGCAATTAGGCGGCGCATCGGCGCCCAGCGTCTGCTTGTAGCCAGCCACGGCGCTGCTCATGCAAAGCCGCGAATTGGTGTCGATGTTGTTGGTACCGATCAGGCCTTTGGCGAGCTTGTTGAAGACGTAATAGTCTTCCGTCAACAGCTGCCCAGAAATATAAAAACCAATGGCGTCCGGGCCGTGCTCATTAATGACCTGCGCAAACTTGTCAGTGGCCAGATCCAGCGCCGCACCCCACGAGATGCGCTGCGGTGCTTCCTTGCGCTCGATGCGCTGCATGGGGTAGAGCAGGCGGGTTTGCCGCGTCACATGGGCTGAAGTCGTCAGGGCCAGCGTCGAGCCCTTTGTGCACAAGCGGCCGAAATTCGCCGGGTGCTCCGGGTCACCGCGTACGCCCGTGATCTGGTCCGCGTCGGACTCGATGATCACGCCGCAGCCTACGCCGCAGTAGGGGCAGGTCGATTTGGTTTCACGCTTCATGGGTGAGGTGGGTCGTTGAGGAATTAGCGTTGAAGTTGAGAAGGCTTCGACAGGCTCAGCCCGAACGGGTAATGAAAAGTGATGCGATCTTTCTCTCCGCCTGGGCTGAGCCACCTCGCAGAACCACCCCTCGGCTGTGCCCGTCGAAGACACGAAGACACCCTTCAAAAAACACCGTTCGGGCTGAGCCTGTCGAAGCCAGCGAAAAGCCAGTCTGCGCTATGTGTTCGCGAGCTATGGCCGATCGCCCCACCGTTCGGGCTGAGGTATCGAAGCCAGCGAGGACCGCAACCAGTCCCAAACTCAAGCCCCCTGCGGCGTCTGAACCCCAAAGCTCTGATCCCCCACGGCCCCCGTACTCGCCCCAGGCCCGGCCCGTGGCGCAGTCTGCGCTACCGCATGCGTGTCAAGTTCAGCAGCATCCAGAAAAACGGCGCCGCCTTCGACCTTGCACGCGAACTTGGGCGTGCAACCTTCGTCGGGCGCCCGTGCGCAACCATCAGCCAGGCCAATCGTCCAGTTGTGTAGCGGGCACGCCACGCTGGTGCCGAACACGATGCCTTGCGACAGCGGCCCGCCCTTGTGCGGGCACAGGTCCAGCAAGGCAAATACCTGATCCTGGTCATTGCGAAACACGGCAACGTCCAAGCCAGCCTTGCGGCTTACCCGGCGCGAACCGAGGGTGGGAATATCGGTGACGAGGCAAATCTTCTTCCATTCGGTCATGGTTTGGCTTTCGGGTCGGTATCTGGGGAGAGGGGCGGCGCGGCAGAAGGCCGCGCCAGCTTGGCGTTTTGGGGCTAGGCCTAGACAGCCGTCCTCGCCTCAAAACTTTGAGTGGGACCGATCTTCGTTAACCGGTTGACCTTGTGGCAAGCAAGGTTTGTGCCGGATGCTCCCGACAACATTTGGTTGGCGACTCGGTTCCGCAAGCAGACGTTCAGCTCAGTAACCGAACGCTACCGACGTGTTTCAGGTCAGCGTACCGGACCTGTAACCGCGGCTGCCATCGCGCGGCTCAGGTTGTTCCAGCGGTTTTTAGTGACCTGATGGTCGGCCCCCAGCGCCACATAGGTAATTGCGGCCGAATGTTGCAGCAGCGGCAGGGCCTCGCCAAACTTGTTCTCTACATATAGTAGGGTGCCGAGGTTGTTTGTGATCTCGGCAACCTGCAGATCGTTCAAGCCGAAGGACTTTTGCCGGATGGTCAGGCTCCTGCGAAACATCTCGGCCGCCGGACCATTGGCCTTGGCATTGAAGTACAGCAGGCCCATTTCATTGAGGACAGTGGCAACTGCAGGGTGTTCAGGGCCCAGTCGCTTTTCCTTGAGCAGCAGCGCCCGTCGCCACAAAACCTCCGCCTCCGCCGGGCTGCGGTTCGCCGTGACGCGTGCCAGGCCTTCCACGGTTTCTGCCAGCGAGAACTCGTCCGGGCCAATGGCGGCTTCCTGCATGGCCAGCGCCTGCCGGTACAGCGGCTCTGCCGCCGCCCAACCCTTGCCAGCCTGCACCGCCACTGCGAGGTTGGCCACGGTTCTGCCCGTCAGCGGGTCTTTGGGTGAAAGGGCCTTTTCGCGAATCGCCAGAGCGCGCCGGAAATAGGCTTCGGCCACGTCGGGCTTGTTCTGGGATACAGACAGAAGCCCTAGTGAATGTAAAGAGTTGGCCGTCTGGGCGCTCTGAGGGCCGAGTTTCGCCTCGCGGATCGCCAGCGAGCGCTCAAAGAAATCCCGGGCCTCGGCCTGCTTTCCGGTTTGCAGGGCAAGGCTTCCCAGGCGCTCCAGCGAATCAGCCGCCTGGGGGGAATCCTTTAGGGCGGCCCGTTCCAGCAATGCCAAAGAGCGCCGATAACTTGCCTCGGCTTCAGCCAACTGGCCTTTGTCCACCCACAAGTCACCGAGGTTGTCGAAAGCCTGGCTTTGCGCGGCCGGCAGATTGCGTGCGCTACTGCCGGCCTCTGCAGCAGCTTCCGTGCATAGCCGGGTTGAGGCCGGCAGGTCGCCTTTGAGCATGGCAGCTGCACAGCCGGTGTTGAGTGCTGCAAGGTCGGCCGCCAACGCGGAGCCGAGTGCGCCGGCGCACAGCACACCCAGCGACAGGCGCCTGAAAAAGAAATGAAGAGATGAGGGTGTAAAGGGTGCCAAAGCAAGGTTCCCGAATTCGCCGAGGCCGGGCTCAGCGTGTAGTGCAGTGGATTCTAGGCGTACCCATCACCTCGAAAAGTTAGTGTGCGGTTACACATTGAATCGAAAAAGCGACAAAAACTCGTCGGCAGCGCAACAAGAACTTGCGGGGGGTAACAAATCGTTTAGCATCACGGTCGAGGTTTAAGGAAAACAAAATGTTTTTCGCCCACCCATTTCCGTGTTTTTAGCCTTAGTCCCGTCTCGCCTTATTCGGCATAGTTATTTTGGAGCGTTTCTTTATGAATGCAACTAGTAGATTCAACCGCCGCCTTCTAGCGGTTTCCATCTCGGCCATGTTCGCTGGTGCGGCGGGTGCGCAGGTGACCATTAGTAATGGCGGCGGTGTTGGTGACCCAATACTAAGTGGCGATTCCATTACCTTGGGCGGCGCCATTACCACTGACGTGAATGGCAACATCACAACGACTGGCACGCTAAGCGCTGGCAACACGACCATCAACGGCACGGCCAATCTCAACGGCAACACCACCGTGAACGGCACGGCACTG
>JAZKIC010000032.1:0-18697 GCA_040385065.1 Pseudomonadota bacterium | reverse complement strand
CCCTGAATGGTGCAACGACGGTTACCGGTGTCACGACATTGAACGGTGCAACGACGGTCAACGGCGTTACTTCGCTCAACGGTGCAACGACGGTCACTGGCACCACGACCCTGAACGGCGCAACGACGGTCAACGGCCTCACGACGCTGAACGGCGCGACGACGGTCAATGGCACCTTGAACGCTGGCGCAACCACGGTCAATGGCACCACGACCCTGAATGGTGCAACGACGGTTACCGGTGTCACGACATTGAACGGTGCAACGACGGTCAACGGCGTTACTTCGCTCAACGGTGCAACGACGGTCACTGGCACCACGACCCTGAACGGCGCAACGACGGTCAACGGCCTCACGACGCTGAATGGCGCGACGACGGTCAGCGGCAACACCAGCCTGAACGGCGCGACCAACAACATCGGTACCACGCAAGCTTCGGCCAACACGATTGGCAGCTTCACGGGATCGACAAATACGATTGGTGGCGATGGAGTGACCAACACCGTCGGCGGCACAACCACGCTGGACTCGAACGGCGCCACGGTCGGCGGCAACACGCTGACGGTAAACGGCACGGCCATCACCGCCAACGCGGCTGGTGCGACCCTGAGCCTGGCCGGTGACACGGTTTCCCTGACAAACAATGTTAATGGTGGGCACGGCTTGACCATCGGTGCAACTTCTACAAAGTTGAACGGTGGAACCAATTCGTCCAGCCTGCTGTTGCAAGATGCCCAGGCAACCTTGTCCGTCGGCACGTCATCAACGGCGGAAGTCGCTGCAATCGTGGTCAAGGGTACGGCGGGCGCTACCTCCGTTGAAATTGGCGGTGTCAACAACACCACCAACACGATCACGGCCGTCACTTCCAACACGCTGACGGCTGCTTCCAACCTGATCAACTCGACGACAGCCACCACGCTGACCACAGGAACCAACACCCTGAGCGTCAACAGCAACACGGCGGCTACCGGTATCGCGCTGAGCGGCACGGGTACGACGACGGGTGTGAGCATCGCTGGCACCGTTGGCGCCAACACCGCGAACTTGCTGCTGGCAGGCTCGAGCGCAAGCCTGAAGAGCGGTAACGCTGGCCTGGCTGTGACTCCGACGACCACTTCCCTGACCACGGCAACGGCCGGAGCAGGCGGTCTGGTGATCACTGACAAGACGAGTACCGCTCTTTCGGGTGGCTCTGTTGCCGGCGCAACAACGATCACCCTGAGCGACACGGGTGTCAATGTGTCGAACCCAAGCGGAACGCCTGTGAAAGTCACAGGTGTTGCGAACGGAACCGGTAACAATGACGCTGTCAACATGTCGCAGCTCAGGGGCAGCGAGGCCTTGCTGTCGCGTGGTATTGCTTCCTCGACGGCCATCGCGAACATTCCTGGCATCGAAGCAGGTCGTGAGTTCTCGGTGGGTGTCGGCTTCGGTCACTTCAACGGTTACTCGGCAATTGCGGGTGGTATCACCTACCGCATGGCTCCGAATGCCCAGTTGAAGGCCAGCATTGGTACAAGCACCAGCAGCGGCAAAGTCTCCTTCGGTATCGGCGCTGGCTGGTCCTGGTAAGCACTTTCATGCGGCCCACGCCGCATGCAAGAAAACCCGCCCGGTGCGAACCGGGCGGGTTTTTTTCTTGCCCCCTGACGAGCCATGGCGTTGCCTGTCAGCAGCTGGGGCCTGAGTAATGCCGGTCAAAACCCAGCAATAGACCGAGGCGGCGCAGGCGATTAAGGTTGAGCTTGTTTCGCCGTCACTTCTTCATTGGTGTTTTCGCCACTTGGCCGTAACGCTGAGCTGTTAACATCGACGACCTAAACAAGCGAAAAAAAGCACGGTGATGTCGATGGAAATTGTTTCTGTTCAGGTGGGTATTAACGACCAGCAGCGTTCTTTTGCTTACCGGAAGGATTCCTCCGGAGATGTCGGAGTAATTCAGCAGATCTTTCGAGATAATGACTACAATATTTCGCGATGGCACCAGGGCAGAAAGCTGCTGAACTATCACGAACTCCAGTCGAAGACCCGCCCATCGCTGATCGTGGATGCCGGAGCCAATATTGGCGCCTCCGCGGTTTATTTTGGCAGTGCCTATTCGAACTCAGCAGTGTTCGCAATTGAGCCCGATTCCACAAATCATCGTTTGCTATCGCTCAACACGACGTCGTTGAACTGTTTTGCTTTTCATGGGGCAATAAGCGACGTTGACGGTGAACTTGCGCTTGTCGACCCCGGTCGTTCAGATTGGGGTTTCATGACCGCTCCAGTTGAGGGGAATGCGGCTGTGAACAAGGTTAAAAGTATCTGTCCTGAAAGCATTCTTGCCCATGAATTTGCAAAGGGTACAACGCCCCTCATATTCAAGATCGACATCGAAGGCGGCGAAGAAGCCCTGTTCAGGGGACAATGTGAGTGGATGAACAAATTTCCCTTGGTCATTATCGAGCTGCACGACTGGATGTTGCCGTTCGCAGGCTCGTCAAAATCTTTTATCAATGCGTTGGCGCGTTACGATTTCGATATCATTCACCACGGCGAGAATACCTTCCTTTTCAATAGAAGCATACTGAGCTGAACCTTCGACCAAGACGTAGCAAGTACAGACGCCCACACATAGCCCATAGAGACGCCCTGGGTCCAGATTGGACCTCATAGAAACTTCAAGGTCCGCCACTTTGGCGCTCCTTCACGGATGAGTCAGACATGATCACGAGCATCGAAGAACTAGAGACAACCATACTCGAGCGCAAGTATGAGGACGCGAATACCAAACTGTTGGAGATCTTGACGAACCTTGATGCCAACCGGGGGTTCGTCAATGGCCTACGGATGAAGTTTCCGCCGCCTAACGTCGACGCGTTCGAACTCGAATCGCATGTGGCGGTACGCCTGGCCAATTCGGTGAGTCAACTGTTTTCCCAACCTGACTTCCACCTGAGCGAAATTGGTCTTTTTCAATTTCTGTCATGCCAGCGCTGGATCGCTTCGATCTACGCTGCAACGCCGCTGCGAAACGCTGACCACGTCATTCGGGCGATTGGCGGCGTAGGTCCCGATGGTATCCATCTAGACCTGGCACATCCGGACATCTTCAAGCTTTGCGTCCTCTACACGCTGGATAGCGAACTTTCACTGCGGTGCGATGAGCTATGGGCCCATTCGCCACGAGTTTGCGCATCTTTGCTTATGGCGCTGCTGTCACCGCGAATGACCGTTAGCGTCGTTGGTCATCGCAAGCGTGAAACCATCCTGCAGTGGCTTCCGAGCCACCTTGATCAAATGACTACCGCTGCCGACTTGCAGACGAGCTATATTCACGACGTCTGGATGCACTGTAGCTACAGCTTGCTCAAAGATAAGCACGCCATCAAAGCGTCGCTCAACAGGTTGATTCGCCGGCAACTTGAGGATCTCGGGCTGAAGGATGTGCCGACCGAATATAAACCTTATGATGCCGGAGGTGAAAAGCCGGTGTTGCTGGTAGTTCTCGAATGGTTTCACGCCTCGCATTCGGTATATAGGGTTCTATATAAGTCGCTCGCGGCCCTGAAAGAACGGTTCAAACTCGTCGGTTTTGGAGACAAGGAAGCAACCGATGAAACATCCCGAGCCCTCTTTGATGAGTTCATCGGAGTGGACCGGAATGATGGGGCGGTGTCGCACGTAGGAAAGCTGGCGAAAGCTGCGGAAGAACTGCGCCCTCAAATCATCTATTACCTGGGTGTGGGAATGTTTCCTCACGTGATCTACGCAGCCAATCTTCGGCTTGCGCCCATCCAATGCGTGGGACTGGGTCACGCAGCCACCACGATGTCGCCCACGATCGATTACTATCTTCTCGAGAAAGATTTCGTCGGCGATCCCGACTGCTACAGCGAGAAAATAGTCAGCCTTCCCATCGGCAGCATGCCATTCGTATTGCCGAACAATATCCCCCAATATGTGGCGCAACAAAAGGCCTTGGTAAGCGACTCGGCAGTCATTGCGGTTTCGGCGTCATCCATGAAGCTCAATCCCGAGTTCTTGAGTGCGTGCAAACAGGCTCAGCAACTCAGCCGTCGCAAGCTTGAGTTCAGGTTCTTCAGCGGGTTCGCAACGGGCCTTAATTTCCACGTGGCAAAGCATGAGTTGGAAAAACAAGTGCCGGGCTGCGTGGTGTATCCTTTCGCGGACTATGCGACTTACCTTGTGCAAATACAAAATTGCGACATGTTTGTAAACCCGTTCCCGTATGGAAATATGAATTCCATTGTGGATACTGTCATCATGGGCCTGGACGGGGTCTGTCTGGACGGTCCGGAGCCACACGAGGCGATCGACGCGGCCTTGTTCAGACGCCTTGGTCTGCCTCAATTGCACGTTGTCGGCTCCAGGGCAGATTACCCCAAGAATATAGCGAAATATGCAGAAATTGCCTACCAGAGGAGAAAGGTCAAGACTCTGGATCTGAGCGTCATCGAACCTTTGGTCAAGGTCTCAGGCCCAAGCTTTGCAGACATGATATTCAAGTTACAGCAATCGCATCTTGCGATTCAGCGTTCCGGGGCAAAAGTTGTCGTAGCGGAGGAGCTGCTGGCCTCGCCAACAGATCTTCCGGAATCAGCGGTGAAAAAGGGTAAAACGGGGTCAACCCGGTCTTCGCGAACTCCGCGAAAGTAGTCTCAGCCATGCGGAACTCGCTATGGAATGGAATGACCAAGGTGGCGCTGCGTTTGCACCACCGCAAAGCCGAGGTATGACTTGAGCACAACCGCCGTGCAGGCCGCGTCTGACGTCCCTGGAACTTCTCTTGTGCTGGGGGGTAGGGGTTTCATAGGTTCCCACCTGATCGAGGCGCTACTTGCCCGTGGCGAGCGGGTGCGCTGTTTCGATCGTCCTAATGTCATTCCGCTTGGGCGCAGCCTGCGGGAAGAGCCGAACTTCAAACTCTTCGAGGGCGATCTGGCCAATGATTCAGAGATTGCCGCCGCCTTGGAAGGATGTGATGTCTGCTACCACCTGGTGTCGACCACACTGCCCAAGTCGTCCAATGCGGATCCCGTTTATGACATTGAAACCAATCTGGTTTCTACGGTCAAACTCCTGAACCAATGCGTCACCATGGGGGTGAAGAAGGTCGTATTTTCGTCCTCGGGAGGGACGGTCTACGGCAATCCTCTAAAAACACCCATCGATGAGAGTCATCCGGTGAATCCTGTTTGCTCCTATGGGATCACTAAGTTGGCGATCGAGAAATATCTTGAGTTGTTCCGGGAGTTGCATGGGCTGGATTACACGGTTCTGCGTATAGCAAATCCGTTTGGCGAGAGGCAGCGCACCCATGCAAGCCAGGGGGCTGTAGCGGTTTTCATGGGAAAAGTCCTGCGTGGCGAAACCGTGGATATCTGGGGTGACGGCTCGGTGGTACGGGATTACATTTACATTTCCGACGTTATCGAGTCGTTCACGCTTGCCGCCTCACAGCGCGATGGGCAGCGTATTTTCAACATCGGGTCGGGTCAGGGCCAAAACATCAACGAAATACTCGACGCAATAGGCCGGGTCACTGGCCTTTCCGTGGCCAGACACTATTTGCCCGGTCGACCTTTCGACGTCCCCATCAGTGTGCTGGCGATCGATCAGGCTCGCGCGAGTTTGGGCTGGTCTCCGAAAACGAAGTTTGAAGACGGTCTCAGACGTTACTCGGATTGGTTGAAACTCAATCCCGCAGAGTACGCGTAGAGGGGACCTGAGCTTAGAGAGGTTGTCGTTCAGGCCGCCAGAGGCTTCGCCCAGTTCAAGCCACCGACCGCGTCAGCACATCTCGTCTCTTAAAACACCACTTCTTTCTTGACCGAGATGCAACCGGTTCCGGCTGGCATCAGGAAGACTTTCACGAGCGGACCCCCTTCAAGGGTAAAAACATTCTTGCCAAGCGGCTGGACTGGCTTGAAGCCTCCGAACCCCTGGGTGGCGACTTGGTTGCATCCATTCGGCCAATAGGTGATGGCGTCGTAAGTGGCGCTGCATTCGTTGGCTCCGGGACCCGGAGCGAAGCTTGCACTGACCAGGCTGGGCAGTCCGCCCGCCTGACCCTGTGCTTCAAACACTGCAGCAACCAGCTTTTGATTGATGACCGCGCCTTGTGAGTTCATGACGATGCCGCTGTGCACAGCGTTTGTTGTCAGGAATGATGTCACCTGGTTGATGCGCGGCACGCAGTTGGTCACTCCGCTGCGCTGTGCACCGATGGCGTAGGCGGTTTCGGCGGCGACAACGACGGTTGCAGGCGTACTTCTCTGTGGCTGTGGCGGGTTCTGTGCAAGCGCAAAGTTTGCAGGAAGTGATGCGAATGCCAGAAGGGCGAGGCACGACGGAGCGAGCTTGGTGTACATGAGAAATCCTGACGTGATGACAATGCAGGCCGGCTCAAGAATGTGAGAAGTTCATCGAGGCCGGCAGAAAAGCGGCTACGCAACGGTGCCACCCAAGAACATTTTCGCCGCAAACGTCCTGTTGTCGAACAGTTTCGACGGGATAAGGGTGCAAGCTTGCTTCAAGACAGAAGCAACGTCTCGATTTGACTACGGGGTGCAGGGACTCATACCTTAGGCAAGCGTCCGACCTCGCTGTGCATCGCGTGGCTTGATGCTGGAGTTGTAGCCTCGCTTTTGAAGCTTCAAGACTCTGCAGGTAAAAAAGTGGGTCACCGCGTGACGCTGGCTCCTATACGCTTTCGCATTTCGCGTTCAGGACGTCAGCGCCGCAAACTGCCGCGTGTCCACGGCCGCCTCCTGATGCTCGAACCAGGGATCGGGCTCACCATCAAGCGCGAACTGCAGGCGTTCCCACAGGGCTTTGCGGCCCTCGTGGTCGTCGAGGATTTTCTTTTTCACGTAGTCCAGGCCCACACGGTTGACGTAATGCACCGTGCGCTCCAGGTACCAGCCTTCCTGGCGGTACAGCTCGCAGAAGGCGCCGGTGTATTCAAGCACTTCGGCCGCTGTCTTGAGCTTGGTAAAGAAGTGCGCCACTTCGGTCTTGATGCCGCCGTTGCCAGCGATGTACATCTCCCAGCCCGAATCGACGCCGATGATGCCTACGTCCTTGATGCCGGACTCGGCGCAGTTGCGCGGGCAGCCGCTCACGGCGAACTTGACCTTGTGCGGTGCGTACATGCGCCACATCGCTCGCTCCAGGTCTTTGCCCATTTGCGTGCTGTCTTGCGTGCCCATGCGGCACCACTCGCTGCCCACGCAGGTTTTTACGGTGCGCAATGCCTTGGCGTACGCATGACCGGACGGCATGCCGATGTCTTTCCAGACGTTGACGAGATCTTCTTTCTTGACGCCGAGCAGGTCGATGCGCTGCCCGCCGGTGACCTTGACGGTGGGAATCTTGTACTTGTCGACCACGTCGGCAATGCGGCGCAGCTCGCTGGCGGTGGTCTCGCCCCCCCACATCCGCGGGATGACGCTATAAGTGCCGTCTTTCTGGATGTTGGCGTGGCTGCGTTCATTGATGAAGCGGCTCTGCGGATCGTCTTTTGCTTCCTTGGGCCAGGTGCTGGTGACGTAGTAGTTGACGGCCGGGCGGCAGCTGGCGCAGCCATTGGGTGTGCGCCATTCCATGAAGCTGTAGACGCTCGCAATGGTCAGCAGCTTGTTGGCGCGAATGGCATCGCGCACTGCCTGATGGCCGTGGTCGGTGCAGCTGCACATGGCCTTGAGTTTGGGTGTGGCCGAGTAGTCGCCACCCGCTGTGAACATGAGGATCTGCTCTACCAGCCCGGTGCAGGAGCCGCACGATGCGCTGGCCTTGGTGTGCTTGCGCACTTCGTCGAGCGTGAAGAGGCCTTTCTCCTTGATGGCCTTGCAGATGGCACCCTTGTTGACGCCGTTGCAGCCGCAGACTTCGGCGTCGTCTGGCATGGCTGCTGCCTTGCTGTGGCCCTCATGGCCCGCGTCACCGATGTTGGACTCGCCGAACATCAGCTTGTCGCGGATGTCGCCCACGTTGCGGCCGTCGCGCAAGAGCTTGAAGTAGTAACTGCCATCGACGGTGTCGCCGTAGAGGCAGGCGCCCACCAGCTTGTCGTCCTTAATCACGAGCTTTTTGTAGACGCCGCCGAAAGGGTCGCTCATGACGATTTCCTCGGTGCCTTCGCCGCCCATGAATTCGCCGGCGCTGAAGAGGTCGATGCCCGTGACCTTGAGCTTTGTGGACGTGAGCGAGCCCACGTAGCGGCCGATGCCGAATTGCGCCAGGTGGTTGGCCGCGACCTTGGCTTGCTCGAACAACGGGGCCACGAGACCATAGGCGATGCCGCGGTGGGCGGCGCATTCGCCGACTGAATAAATGCGTGCATCGGTCACCGTCTGCATGGTGTCGTTGACGACGATGCCCTTGTTGCAGTGCAGGCGCATGGACTCGGCGAGAGCAGTGTTGGGCCGAATGCCGACGGCCATGACGACAAGGTCGGTGGCCAGTTCGCTGCCATCCTTGAATTTGATCGACGTCACGCGGCCCGCCTCGTTGCCCGTGAGCTCCTGCGTTTGTGCGCCCATGAGAAACTTGAGGCCGCGCTCTTCCAACGACTTCTGCAGCAGCTTGCCAGCGACGCTGTCGAGCTGGCGCTCCATTAGCGTCGGCATCACGTGGACGACGGTAACTTCCATGCCACGCAGCATGAGGCCATTGGCGGCCTCCAGCCCAAGCAGGCCACCACCGATGACCACGGCCTTCTTGTAGGTCTTGGCGGTCTCGATCATTTCGTTGGTGTCGGCAATGTCGCGGTAGGCGATCACGCCTTCGAGGTTCTTGCCTGGCACGGGAAGAATGAAAGGGTTGGAGCCGGTACACATGAGCAGGCGGTCATATTCTTCTTCGGTGCCGTCTTCGGCGCGCACGATGCGCTTGACCCGATCAACCGAAACGACTTTTTTGCCGGCGTGCAATGTGATGCGGTTGTCCTTGTACCAATCCCAGCTGTTGAGCACGATCTCGTCGAGCGTCTGCTCCCCGGCCAGCACCGGGCTCAGCAAAATGCGGTTGTAGTTGGGGTGCGGCTCTGCGCCAAAAACACTGATGTCATATAGCTCGGGCGCCACCTTCAGGAGTTCTTCCAGGGTGCGCACGCCGGCCATGCCGTTTCCGACCATGACGAGTTTCGATTTTTTCATGACAGGCTCCAGTGCAGTTTGAAAAAGATATGTTGCATACGCCATGCCCATCGCAAATCAGGGCTCGCGGATGGGAGCGGCGGGTGAAGGTGGGGCGCGAAAGGGGTGGCGGTCAACTGCAGGGTGTGCAGTCAGGGCGCTCGCTGTGCACTTGCTTCCGGGTCAACCGGGGAACGGGCTCGCATGCATTGAACAGGTGCGAGTGCCGCATCGAATCGCCGCCAGTGCTTTCGCTAAGATCAGGCGCTTCGTTACGCCTGCTCTGATGCATCGCAAATCCTGTGCCACGCGGGCCAGGGCCTTGCGCAATTGCGGCATGGTCGCACCACTGCACGGGCTTGCTCCTTGCTCCTTGCAATAGCGACAGCGGTGGCGATGGGGTTCCAACTTTTAGCGGTTCATGACTACAGTATTGCTACATCTGGCGGCTACGGCCCACTCGCCGCACCTCCCAGGCGACCTCAGTGCCATGGGTATTGAGGTTCTCGAAGAGGTGCATGCACCAGAAAGATTGGTGCAAGAGGTGCAGCGGCTCGAGCCCGATCTGCTCATATGTGACACCGTCCAACCCGGCGACGCGTTGCTGGCTGCCTTGAAGGCGCTTGGCCAGGCGTCGCCGTGTCCTGTGCTGCTGTTCAGCGAGCAAGACGACGAGCCCGCCATGGCCGAGGCGCTCGCTGCAGGTGTTCACGCGTATGTGGTCAAGGGCTACGACGCCGCTCGCCTGCAGGCGTTGGTGCGACTGGCGCGCACCCGCTTTGCGCATGAGCAAGCGCTCTTGGCACGGTTGGTCGACGTAAGTGCCCGCCTGGAGGACCGCAAGGTGATCGACCGCGCCAAAGGCATTTTGATGCGGGCGCGGCAGGTTTCGGACGACGATGCCTTCGAGATCCTCCGGACCACCTCGATGCAGACCAACCAGCGCCTGGGCCAGGTGTCGCAGCACATCATCCTTTCGGCGCGCGCTGCGGAAGACGTCAATCGCGCTGGCCAGTTACGCATGCTGTCCCAGCGCATCGTCAAATTGGCGCTGTTTCGCGGCGCGGGCGTGACGCCGGCACGGGTGCAGGAGGCACTGGACGAGTCGCTGGCGCGTGCGGAATCCAATCTGGCGTTCCTCCTGAAGAGCCCGGGGCAAGCCGCATTTGCCGAACTGCTGGCACAGGTGCAGACGCGCTGGGACAAAGTCAAGGCTTTGCTTAAAGGGCCGATGACGGGCGAACGAGCGCTGCAGCTCGACGTTGCCGCCGAGTCACTGCTCGACGCCGCAGAACAACTGACGACCCGGCTGGAAGGCTCGGACCCTGCGCCTCGCCTGCATGTATTGAACGTGGCCGGCCGCCAGCGCATGCTGAGCCAGCGCTTCGCCAAGCTGGCAGTACTCGACGTGCTAGACAGTGCCGACACGGCCGGTGCACGGGCCAGGCTGAAGTCTCTGATCGACATCCGTACAGACATCGAAAAGACGCTCGCCTACCTCGAGGGAATCCCACTGAGCAACCCGCAGATCCGCCACCAGCTCGAAGCCGCCGCATTGTGCTGGAAACAGCTCGTCGAGGCCGCCGCCACGCCGGTGCCCGACATGGCGTCCAAAACCCGGACGGCCTTGCGCGCCCGTGCGCCCCGGCAGGCCGAACAGCGGCGCCTCGGCCAGCTGGCTGCGTCGAGTGAAGCCTTGCTGGAGATTTTCGAAAACCTGGCTGGCCAGTACGAGCACAGCATGCAGATGCTGATGGGCTGATAAACAATGATCGGCATGCCACTTGAGGGGATGCACCAAACACGGGCATCGAAATTGCTTGCCTTGGTGCATGGCATTTGAGATCGCAATCGGCTTCGCTTCGCTGGCGGGGCCCAAGAGCACTAACGAGGATTTTTGCGCGGCCATGTTGCCGGAACCCGGCCGTGAAGCCATGGGCTCCATCGTGGCCATCGCCGATGGGGTCTCCACCGGCGGCATGGGTAAGGAAGCGGCGCAGACCACCGTCACCAGCCTTGTGCGCGACTATTACGGCACCACGGAAACCTGGGACACCACTGTTGCACTGGACCGCATCATTGCGGCGCAGAACGCCTGGCTCGCGGGCGTCAATCGCCGCCGCCACCCGGCGGTAGGGCTCACAACACTTACGGCGCTGGTGTTGCGAGGCCAGTCTTACGCTGTGGCGCACGTCGGCGACACGCGTGCCTACCTGCTGCGCGATGGACGCCTCACGCTGCTAACGCACGACCATGTAGTCGATCACCCCGACTTTCGCCACCAGTTGCTGCGTTCCATCGGCGCGGAAGACAGGGTGGTGGTGGACTACCTGCAAGGTGACTTGCAGGTGGGCGATCTTTTCCTGCTGCTGTCGGATGGAGTGCACAACACCTTGCCGCATCGGCGGCTGCAGGCGCTTGCGCTGCAAGCGGCCAGCGCGGCGGCGGACTCGGGGGCCGCCGAGCTGAGCGCCCAAGCCATGAGCCGCCAACTGGTCGATGAAGCACTGGCTGCAAATGCCTCCGACAACGTCACGGCCATGGTGGTGCGGGTGCTGGGCCTGCTCGACTCCAACCTGCATGACGAGCAGCGCAGGGCGCTGGCGCTGCCGGTGCCTCGCAAGCTCAAGCCAGGCGAACGCCTGGACGGACTGGAGGTGATGCGCGTCGTGGTCGACAGTGGGCCGCACCTGCTTTATGAAATGCGCGATCCCGCCACCGACCGGCGTTACGCGCTCAAAACGCTCAGTCCGGCACGCGCCAGTGACCCTCAAGAGCTCGCCATGCTCGCGCATGAAGCATGGCTGGCGCGCCGCATGCAGACGTCTCGGGCGGCGGCCTGGCTGGTCCATCTGCATGACCAGGTTCCGGGCGGACCACCGCCCAGCGCGTTCTACCTTCTTTATGACTGGCACCGCGGCGAAACCGTGGAGCAGCAGCTCGAACCCAAGCAACCACTGCGCGTGGCGCAGGTGGTCAACGCGGCCGTACAGGCCGCCAAGGCCTTGGGCCGTCTGCATCAGCAAAGCGTGGTCCACCGCGACATCAAGCCCGCGAATCTACACCAGGGCGAGGACGGTGTGCTGCGCGTGTTGGACCTGGGCGTGGCGCTGACGGGGCGCGAGCCCGAGGCTATGCGCAAGCTGCACGCGGGCACGCCCAGCTACATCAATCCCGAGCAGTGGGGTTTCAACGTGCGCGGCGATGCCGCAGCCGCGGAAGAATTGCCGGACGCACAAAGCGACCTGTTTGCGCTGGGGGTGACGCTATTCCAGATGCTCACGGCAAAGCTACCCTACGGCGAGGTTTTGCCGTACCAGGCAGGGCGCTATTACCGGGACCCGGTGGCACCTAGCCGGCACAACCCCGAGGTGCCGATCTGGCTCGACCATATCGTTCTCAAGGCGATTGCGCGCGACAAAAAGCAGCGCTTCGAGACGGCCGAGGAAATGCTGCTGGCGCTGGAGCGTGGCGCCTCGCGAACACTCGGCGCCCAACCGCCTACCCGCCTGATTGACCGGGACCCGGTTGCCCTGTGGAAGGTTGGGCTGGTGCTGTCGGTATTGGTCAACGTGCTGCTACTGGTCTGGTTGCTCTTTTTGCCGACCTGAAGCGCTGACTCGCCACGGCTGGAGGGTCACGCTGCGCCTCTTACTCAGGCTGCTCGTGCCCGTCCGCCCTTTTCGGCCCAGGTGCGCGTCCATCGCAGCTGCATGACGCGCAGCATCATCAGCATGCCAAGTGCCAGCACGGCGAAAAATGCAAAGCCCCAGAGATAAGTGCCAGCGTATTGTTTGGAGATGCCCATCACGTTGGGCACGAGTCCGCCGCCCAGTGCGCCGATTTCACCGATCATGGAGCCCGCCACGGCCGTGGCCATGGGCCAGCGCAAGGGCACCAGCTGAAAAAGCGCGCCGTTGCCCGCGCCCAGCGCGGCAAAGCACAGCATCAGCAGCAGCGTAGTGGCCACCAGCGAGCCGCTGGCAAGGCCACAGGCAAGCAAGGTGGCCGAGATGGTGAGCAACACCACCGTCAGCGTGTTGACGCCGCCCCAGCGGTCGGAGATCCAGCCTCCGAACACCCGCAGTGCAGCGCCCATGAAGGCTGCCAGCATTGAGAGCTGCCCTGCCTGCACCTTGCTGACCCCGAACTGGTCGTAGTAGTACGAAGGCAGGAAGGTTGCCAAGCCGATGAAGCCGCCGAACGTGACCGCATAGATCAGGCTGAACGCCCAGCCGTCTTTTTCAAACAAGCAGCTCACGTGTTCCCTGAGCGGCGCATGCGAATTGACGTCCTGAGGTTCCTTAGCGAAAACGATCATCGCCACGAGCGGCAGCAGCATGGCCACGGCGGCTATGCCGTAAACCGCCTGCCAGCCAAAGCGTTGCGCAAGTGCGGGCGCCACCAGCACCGACACCGCTGTGCCCACGTTGCCCGCACCCACGAGGCCCATGGCGAGGCCTTTGTAGCGGGGCGGGAATGAGCCTGAACCGAGGCTGAGTGCCACGCCAAAACTCGCGCCCGCAATACCCAGCAGGACGCCCATGGCGAGCAGGCTGGAATAGGAGTCGACGACGAAATAGCCGAACAGCAGCGCCACCTGGATGAGGCCCATTTCCACCAGCGTGGCGTTCTTGCGGCCGATGTACTGCGCGAGAACGCCGAGCGGAAAGCGCATCAGCGCGCCCGCGAAAATCGGGATCGACAGCATCACGCCCTTTTGCGTGGGCGACAGCTGGTAAGTCTCGGAAATAAAGGGCGCCATCGCCCCGTTCATGACCCAGATGCAACAGGAAAAAGCGAAGTAGAAAAACGCCGCACCCAGTGTGGGTGCGTGACCGGCCTTGAGAAAATTTCGAAACCCCGACATTGGTGCAGCTCTCGGTGAAAGTGATTGGAATTCACGTAAAGAGTGCGAGAAACGTGCCAAGTTGGGGCGAGAAAGGTCGCTAATCAAAAGCACTAGCGATCGGTTGCGCCTTGCTGGAGCACGAAGCCATTAGCGTGAGCAGACACGCTAGGTATGCCTAAGACCCTATGACCCTATGACGCTTTGCCACTCATGCACGCAGACGGTGCTAAGTCGTCGCATGGCATGCCGCGATCCAGCCAGGCGCGCAGCATTTCGCTTCAGTGCCGGCGTTCCATGTCGACGCAGACCATCGCCGAATGAACGCTCCAGCGCAGCGTGATCACGTAGGGGTGCTTGCGTACGCGCGCGCGCATGCCTTGTGCGCCTGCCGAGCCTTGCATTTTTAACGGCACCGATATCTCAAGTTCGGGGCCAAGCGCCTTGCGCGCATTTCCCGCAAGCGTGTTGGCGATTTCGCCCACGGCATCGAGCAGGTTTGAATCACTCAGGTCGGTTTCGTGTTGCAGCAGGAGGATTTCGCGCACGAGCTTGCCGGGCATGGAGACGACGACATGGCCGTTGTGGCTGCCAGAAAACGTCACCACGCCGTTGTACTCGAAGCCTTCGACGTCGCCTGTGCCCAGAAATGCGGAGGTGATCTGAGGCTCCTGCCGCGTCGTGACCTTGAGGTAATTGCGAATCGAATCGACGAAAAGTTTGAGATCGGTCTCGTTGAGTGTGGCCATGGGATCCTTGGGCGTTCGGTGGGGCCGGGCAGGCAGCAGAAGGGCGACAGAAGGGCGGCTGAAGGGCTGCGCCTCAGCGCGACTCCGCCACTTCCAGCAAGGCGATCTGCAGCTCTTCGTCGGAGAAAGGCTTGGAAACAAATCCGCGTGCGCCGAGCTTGAGCGCGTGTATCGCCGTCGATTTGTCGTTCAGCGCACTGACCACCAGGATGTTCATGCGCGGGTCGATCTTGAGCAGCTCGCCGATGCACTCTATGCCGTCCATCTCGGGCATGGTCAGGTCCATGGTGACCACTTCCGGCCGCGTCGCCTTGGCGATCCGGATGGCCTCCAGGCCGTTGCGTGCAAGGCCTGCGATCACCACGCCCTTGAGCCCGCCGCCCTGGACTACGCGCGAGATGCGGGTTCGGATCATGTTCGAGTCATCGACGATCATAAGTCGCATGGTGTCTTCCCTTGCTTTGGTGGTGTTTTTCTTGAAAGCGGCGTGCGGCGTAGCTCCGGCGCTCAGCCTGCGAAGCAAACCCTGAATTCGGTGTGCTGTCCCGGTGTGCTCGACAGCAGTACGCGAGCGCCGAGTTGCTTGGCGTTTGCCTGCACCAAGTCAAGTCCCACGCCGCGGCCCGCATGCGATCCGGCTACCGTGGCCGTTGAAAAGCCGGGCTTGAAGATGTGTCCGACGACCTGCTTGTCGCTGAAGCTTTCCAGCTGCTCGGCGGTGAACCACTTCAAAGCGATAAGCCGCTCGCGAATGCGGGTGGCGTCTATGCCGCCGCCGTCGTCGCGTACCTTGAGTTGCCACTCGCCGTTCTCTACCTGGGCGAGGCTGACTTCGATCTGACCTTCATCGACTTTGTCCACCCCAGCCCGCGTAGCTGGATTCTCGATGCCATGCACCACGGCATTGCGAACGAGCTGGACGGCGATCTCGCGTACCAGGTCGGCCCTGTCCTGGGAGAGATCCTGGATGCTGCTCATGCGTGTGGCCAGTTTGACTTGCTTGCCACAATCGAGCGCAACGTCTGTGGCCAGTTCAGTGAGTGCATTGTTCAAGGCATGGCCTGCACCGGTCGCCGGTGCGGCAGCGACACTTCGGCTCTGGCGGTTCATCGTCAGGGACTTGAAGGCGCCAACTTTTGCCAGCAGGTCTTCGAGTGGCAGGGGCAGGGCTAGCAGTGCGTCGCCGGTGGCTGCGCCACTGTCCTTGAGTTTTTGCAGTTCGCTCTCGAACTGGTGGGCGAGCGAGGCCAGGATTTCCAGGCCCAGTGAAGCCGCATCGCCCTTGATGGCGTGAATGCGCCGATAGGCAGAGTCGACGGCGCGCATGACCTGATGCTCGGTCGCAGCCGATGACGTACTGCGCAGCAGGTCGTTGATTTCAAGCAGCGACGCTTCGGCGCGGTCGACAAAGGCGCGCATCAGTGTGGGGTCGGTCTCGAAGGCCTTGAGCATCATTGACAGTTCTTTTTGCGAGCGGTTTCGCTCCTCGGCGAGCTTGGTTTGTAGCTCGACCTTCTGTGTGATGTCCTGCACGGTGACGAGCAGGTGCCGCACCGTCTTGCCGTCCTGCACCCGGTTGAAGTGAAACGAGAGAAAGCGCGTGGTCTCGTGGCCGAGCCGGTTCTTGACCTTGATCTCGATTTCGGCCAGCGGGTTGATACCCTGCACCAGCTGCTCCTTGACGTGTGGGGAGAACAGCAGCTCGACGTAGTCATGTGCGTCCATCAGGGCCTTTTCGCTCACCAGGTTGGATAGCAGCGAGAAGAGGTTTTGACCGGGCTCGAGCGTTTTGCCGAACAGCTCATGCGAGGAGCGCGACAGCTGTGAGCCCAGGCGGTGGTCTGGCGTGAGCAGGAACAAGCCCTCGCGCACGCTGGTCAGAATCTCGCGGTTTTCTTCCGTGGCCGCTTCGATGGCGGCGTCGGACGAACGCAGGCGCCGCAGGAACTTGAACAAAATGAACGCGAAGTTGAGAAGAGCCAGCGCAATGCCGCCTGTCTGCACCATTCGTAGGGTGGTGGCACGGTCGGATGCCACGGCTTCCAGCGCAGTGGTGAGCTCGTTCATCAGTGCAAGGAGCTTGAGGTTGTTGGCCTTTGCGTATGCCGAGGCGGCCGAGAGTTCGGCGGGGCTGGCATTGCCCGCCAGCACGGGCGCCAGAAGCGTTTGGTACGGGGTCCATATCGCTTGTGCCTTGCGCAGGATTTCTGCCGCGTTTTCGCCTTCCGCTGCGCGCAGCAGAACCGGCTTGCCGCTACCGCCCGGCACCGTTGCACCGTGCTGAAAACCCTTGAGCGAGACATCGAACAGGTTGACGGCGCCTTTGAGTTCCTCAAGCTCCTTGTCGGCCTTCGCGCCGGCTGCCTGCACGGCTTCCACGGACAGCAGGGCCTTGGCCGTACGCTGCGAGAGCATCCGCTGCCGGCCCGACAAATTGATGCCCAGAGCGTCTTCTGCGATCTGGAAGGAGGTGTAGAAATTGAGAACCAGCACGCCCAGGTCGAACAGCAGGAAGAGCGCCACCGCAATGATGATCTCGCGGTACTTCCCGAGCATCAGTGGGCTGCTGCTCTTGCGGGGGACGGCCCGCGCGGCTGCGCCGGGAACGGGTCGGCCGGGACGGGGGCCACTCAATACAGCTGACATGACGAATTCCTTGATGAGACCAAAGCAAAGCAAAGCGAAAGCCTGAAAGCGGCGCCATCCCCCGCGCTGCTCAAACGGGCGGCGCGCTACGCGGCCTTTTCCACATGAGACTGGCGCGTGTAAAGAAAGTCGATGACGGACTTGCGGTAGCGCAGGTACTGGGCGCTTTCAGCAAGCTCCACCCGGTTGCGCGGGCGGGACAGGTCCACCTGCAGCACTTCACCGATGGTGGCGGCCGGGCCATTGGTCATCATGACGATGCGGTCGCTGAGCAGCACCGCTTCATCCACGTCGTGCGTCACCATCACCACGGTGCTGTGCGTGGTGGCCACGATCTGCAGCAGCTCGTCCTGCAGCTTTGCGCGTGTCAATGCATCCAGTGCACCGAAGGGCTCGTCGAGCAGCAAGACCTTGGGTTGCATGGACAGCGCACGGGCAATGCCGACGCGCTGCTTCATGCCGCCGGAGATCTCGCCCGGGCGTTTCTGGGCGGCGGGCGTCAGGCCCACCATGGCCAGCGCCGCGTCTGTGCGCTCCTTGAGCTGGGGCTTCTTTTCGGTCGCACCGAAAACGCGCTCGACCGCGAGGTAGACGTTTTCGAAGCAGGTCAGCCAGGGCAGCAGCGAATGGTTTTGGAAAACCACCGCGCGTTCGGGGCCCGGGCCGGCGATTTCACGGTTGGCGCACAGCAGAGTGCCTTGCGTGGGCGTCGTCAGGCCGGCGATCAGGTTCAGCAGCGTCGACTTGCCGCAGCCCGAGTGGCCGATCAGCGCGACGAACTCGCCCTTGGCGACCGTGAGGTTCACGTTCTGCAAGGCGCAGAACGGACCTTTACGGGTCTTGAAGGTCTGCTCGACGCCCTGGATCTCGATGTACTTGGTGCTCATTGAAGCGTTCATGGGGTGCTCCTTGGTCAGTTCTTGACGTCTTCGAAAGTGAAGGCCGTAGCCAGCTTGATCAGGGCGTACTCCAGCACGAGGCCGACGATGCCGATCACGAAGATCGCGATGATGATGTTCTTGACGTTGAGGTTGTTCCACTCGTCCCAGACCCAGAAGCCGATGCCGACGCCGCCGGTCAGCATCTCGGCCGCGACGATCACCAGCCAGGCGGTGCCGACGGCCAGGCGCACGCCGGTCAGCATGTAGGGCAGCACGGCGGGAAAGAGGATCTTGGTGACGATCTTCCATTCGCTGAGGTTGAGCACGCGGGCCACGTTCATGTAGTCCTGCGGCACGCGCTGCACGCCGACGGCGGTGTTGATGATCATGGGCCAGATCGAGCAGATGAAGATGGTCCAGATGGCGG
>JAZKIC010000031.1:0-30894 GCA_040385065.1 Pseudomonadota bacterium | reverse complement strand
AGTGGCTCACTCTTCAACGTGAACACTGGCTCAGTTTGCTTGATGTATCAACATCTGTCGTCGTCAGCGGGTCGATTCGAGCCTGGGCGTACAAGGTTCCGCGGTCCCCATCCAGGGCATAACCAGTCACGCTGTCGCCGCTAAGACGATATATGCGGGCGGACGTAGGAAGTTCGATCGAGCATTCTTCCCCGGCACACTGCGCGTAGAAGCTTTGGATGGACAAGCGCGTGCCATCCTCATACATCAGGCTAAGGTCGTTCGCTTGACGAACGGCCAACACCTGCAGCGCCTGATCAGGCATTAAGTCGTCGTAGTCCGCGTCATCGCGCACAACAGAATATTTGCTGCCGCCCTTGGCCGTTGTTTTTGTTTCCTGACCGGGTTCAAGTCGAATCACAGCCTTTCCGTCGACGAAAAGTGCTCGTTTGGCAGAGCTAGCGGCGGCATTCTGATTCATAAATTCCTACTTGCAAGTCTGTAACCATCTTACAGGAGAAGCAACAAAAAGTTACAAATAGTTGAGCAGCCAGTCGTGACGGAACGCCACGACGCCAGAGGTTTTTCTTGGGCGAATCCGCAAGGGCACCAGGCCAGGAAAAGGACCGAGGGCACGCGCAAGCCCATGCGCTGCCTGACCGTCGCGTCGCCGTTTACTGGCGCTGTGCGATGAAAGTGACGACTTGCTCGACGCAATCGGCAAGGCAAAGCTGTGACGTGTCGAGTTGAAGGTCGGGCTGAACCGGAGGCTCATAGAGCGATGAAATACCTGTGAACAATTTAAGCTCACCGCGTCTGGCCAGTCTGTAGAGGCCTTTGGGGTCTCGCTTTTCGCAAATGTCCAGCGGCGTGCTGATGTAG
This sequence comes from Pseudomonadota bacterium, assembly GCA_040385065.1. Lineage (GTDB taxonomy): Bacteria > Pseudomonadota > Gammaproteobacteria > Burkholderiales > Burkholderiaceae_C > Polaromonas. The sequence goes on along the minus strand of JAZKIC010000031.1, from coordinate 30,033 downwards.
ATCTCGAAGAACTCGCCCGCTTCGAAACGCGCTCGGACCGCATTGCGCTCCCGCAGGCTGGGCGAAATAAACGAGGCGAGCACCACCAAACCCGCGTCCACCATCAGGCGAGCACTTTCGCCTACCCGGCGCACGTTCTCGGCCCTGTCGGAATCCGCAAAGCCCAGGTCGCGGCACAACCCGTGGCGAACGTTATCGCCGTCCAGAAGGTAGGTTGCGTAACCTCTTGCATGCAGCACCGACTCGACTGCGTTGGCCACGGTGGACTTACCTGCACCGCTCAGGCCGGTAAACCAGATCGCCATGGGCTTTTGCTTCAGGCGAGCCGCGCGTTGCGGCTTATCTACGGCTAACTCTTGCCAAAACAGATGAGGGGACAAGGAGTTATCGGCCATGGAATCGTCGTACCGCATAAGGGTACTGAAGAAAAAGGCTGAGCGTAGCACCACAACAGCAAGCTGAATTCGCGCCCGACTCGTCAGCGCTTTCGGCTGCCCGTCAAAGGTCTGGCTGGTTTCCCGTCAAGACTTCAGGACGGCGGCAGGCTCAGCACCACAGTACCGCTCCAGCGGGCGGCTGCATTCGCGGTGGCCGGCCCGCTCGCGCCAGCACCTGGACTCAGTGGTGTCGACGAATCACTTCGCAGCAACCGGACCTGTACCGGCACCGCGTGGGCCTGGATGCGTGTTTGCGACAGCCACCCGGAGAGCTGCTCGGCGCTGAGGTCGCGCAAGGTCAGTGTCGCGCCATCGGGCGTAATGGCCAACTGCACCGCCTCGCCCAGGGGACGAAGCGAATCGCGCAAGGCCTGCGCCGGATCGGTTCCTGCGGACAGGGGCTTGGCCTGTGCGGCCTGCGCACGCAACTGCAAAAGCTGCATGTCCCGCAACTGCTGGTCGAGCTGCTGCTGGCGAGGACCGCTCGTGCGCAAGGTGGCTACCGCCGGTGCGATGCCGACCCAGTACAGCAGTGCCAACGTGACGACGATCGCCGCCGCCGCCACGGCCGTCTGTTCGCGCGGCGCCAGCGTGTTCCAGCGCGTTGCCAGCGCCTTGAGCCGGTTGTTCATCGAGCCCCTCCGGCCTTGGGTGCGGTCGTCGGCAAGGACTGACCGGCAACCGCTGCAAGGTCAGGCGGCAGGGCGCGGATCACCAGCGTATCGGATTGCGTGGTCGCGCTGTAGCGTTGGGGCGCCAGCCGCTGAGACAGTGCGGCGGTCTCTGCGGCCGTGAACGCCACGCCGCCCAGTCGCAGGGCGCCGTCGCCGTAGTCGATCGTTGTGGGTATGCGCGTCGGCGGCAGTGCACTTGCAGCCACGGTAAGCAAGGCTTCCAGGTCGCCGGGCGCGGGCGTGGCGTTGGCCCTTTCGAGGCGTTGAACTTCGCGTTGCATCTGCAGGGGCGCGTCGACGATGACCTTGACCTGCGGGAAGTTGCGGTTGAGCAGTTGCAGGACCTGCGCTTCGCGTGCCCGGGTCTGCGCCCGCTCCCTCGCCGCCAGTGCATTCAGACCGAGCAGGTTGAGCGCCAGCAGCACGACAACACCCCAGCGCGCGCCGCGCCAGCGGGGCGCCTGCAACCATTCGGCACGGCTGCGCCGCGCTCGCTTTCGCATGCGCAGGCGCTTGGACAGATCCCAACCCAAGAGCGCCACAGCGGGCCAGCGCGCCATGTCCTGCAGCGGCTCGACCTGCCGGTTCAGCCGATCGGCCGCCAGCCCGGCCAGTTCGGGCTCGGCCGTGACACGCATGCGCGCATCGATGCCTTCCGGCAAGGTCCACCGCCGGGCGTCAGCGGCCAGCGGCAGCACACTGACGCCGTCTGCCCCGCAGACCACGCCATAAGGTTCATGCAGCGTGCCCGTGACGTGCAGTCCGTCGGGCACCTGGCCAGGGCTCCACTCGGGCACCACGCGGCTGACGCGTCGGCCTTCGGTCTCCAGCGTCTGGTAGGCAATGGCGAGCCAGCGCCGGTCGCATACCGCCACCCAGGCGCTCTGGCCGGCTTGCGCGTCGGGCGCCAGTGCGAACTGCAGGGAAGACGGCTCGTCCAGCAAACGGTCTTCGAGCAAGCCGTCGAGAACCTCACGCATGCGCGGCGAGCCGGGCGCGACACCGGCTGGCAGCTCGACGTGGTGCCACGACAGCGACCGTGCCGGCGCCACCGCGACCAGTTCGCTGGCGGAGGGCAGGCCGCTTACAGTGGCATCGCCGTGCTGCAAAGTCGCGGCGTCATCGCTTTGGAGCAGGAAGCGGTACGACGTCGCCGGCGTGACGATGTCGGCGGGCAGCGCAATGATCAGCGTGGACAAATCGGGGGTTGCCAAGAGGCGGTGGAGTGGATGGGCATGGCGTCTGACAAGCGAGGCGATTCAGCGCGGCGCGGCGGCAACCCGTCTGTGCCACAAGGTTCGCACATCCAGTCCCTCACGTTGTAACAGGGCGTGCTCTGCCATACGGTAATTGCCGAAGTCGAGTTCTACGCTGGCTTCGAAAAATCGCGAGCTGATGCTGAGCATGCCCTCGACCGGGGTGCCTGCGTTGGCCTGTGCCATGCTTTGCAAGGGCTGGCTGCCGCGCAGGCTGATCAGCCGCTCCGCACCAGCGCCCATGAGGTCGGGCAGCACGGCCTTGAGCACCGGCATGCTTGCGGTGTTGAGATTGACCGGCACCCTCCCGGGCAGCACGGTAATGAAGGGCAGCAGGGCTTTGAGTGTGGCAGGCGCCAGCCCCAGGTTGACCAGCTGCGCCGGATGCTGCGGCAACGGCGAGATGCCAGAGTCCGGCCCGGCGAGACCCGCCAGCCGGAGGTTTTCGCCGAAACGGCGCAGCTCGGCCGCTGGCAGGCCGAGCGTCGCGAAGAGCCGCTCGAAGGCCGCCAGCCATGCCGGTGAAAGTTGCGGGCCTTCCAGCAGGTTGAGCACATTCAAGCGCGATTGCAGATCGATGATTTCAAGCGAAATAATCGCGGCAGGCATGGCGGCTCCTCCGGGGGCGCCGGCAAATACTTCACCGATCGGCGCATTGCGGATCGGCACGGCCCAGGGCTCTGCTAGGTGGTCGGCGCCGCCGCGCAGCGCATCCTGGCGCAGCCGTACGCGCGCCCACTCCAGCCCCCCGTTGAGCAGCCAGCGCGCCTGCAGATGAGCACGGGTTGCAGCCTCGGTCTCGGTGCCGCGCCACTGCTGCCAGAAGGCCTGCGTCGCCACAGCGGCCACCAGCGCCACGGTCAGCATGGCCAAAAGCAGCGCCGCGCCAGCCTGTGGCTTCAAAGCCCGGAGGGCGTGCACGGTAGCGGCCATCAGGAACGGCCTCCGGTCGCCGCCGGGTTGGCCCAGTCCACATTCAGGCCGCCACTGAACGTGCCCTGGGGCGGCAGCTCCAGCATCAGGCGCACGCCATCCGGAAGGTCGGCGGCGATACCTTCGACAGCGGCGCGGTTGGGCTGCGGGCGCGGGGCCGGTTGCCAGCGACCTGCGCTATGGAACAGCACCTGAAAGCCCGACACGGAAACAATGCGAACGGCTTGCGCTGCCTCGCCGGCCTTGCCTTGCAGCCAGCCCGAGGCTTGCTGCGATGCGGCCGTAAAGTCCTGCTTGCTGCGAATCTCGCCCGACTGCCAGCGCACCCATCGCTGGCCGCTCCCTTCGGCCTGCATGGTCCACACCACAAGCCGCAGGCTTTCGGAGTCGAGTGCGCTGCGCCGTGTCATGCGGATGCTGCCGTCCTCCCACGCCAGCGGGCTCGTCCATGGGGTTTGCGCAAGCATGTCCAGATCAAGCGTCCACTGCTCGATGCCGCCTTGCAGGGCCAACACATCCTCGTTTACGTTGACGGTGGTCGATTGGGTACGCACCATGGCGTCCAGGCCGCGCCAGCTCATCAGGGCCAGCACGGCCATGATGGACAGGGCAACCAGCACTTCCACCAGCGTCATGCCGGACGCACGCAAGCTCCGGCCCGGGCGCCTGCGGGCCATCAATAGCGCCCCAGTACGGTGGACAGGCGCGCCATGACCTGCGCATCGCGACTGGCTTGGGCGTGGACCTGCCGGAAATCACCACCCGGCGACAGCGCCACTTCGATACGCACCTCGTAGTCGAGCCCGCCCTGGCGGCATGCAAAACTGCTGCTGCCTGCGGCCGGCAACTGGCGGGCCAGCTGCAGGCTGACCAATGCGTTGTTCGCGCAGAGCTGGGCGAGCGTGACTTCGCGCTGCCGCTCGGCCCCGCGAATCGACGACGAACTGGCAGCAGCGCCGGCCGCCAACGCCACCGCCACCATCGCCACGGCGACCAGCACCTCGATCAGCGTGAAACCGGACGCAAGTCGCCTGCTGGCAAGTGCACAGCGGGCCAGGCGCGCCACGGTTCCCCCGATCGCGCTCATGGCGCAGGCGCCGCCACCGCGAAAGGCGCAGTGGTGTAGGGACGCAGTCCGTCCGTGGCAACAAGCAAGAGACGCCCCGGTTTGCCCTGCAGGCCCAACACGATGCTTTGCGGTCCGGTTACCGGCTCGGGACCCAGCACGACGGGCTGCACAGCCTGGACTGTGACGCCGGATTCGAGCCACTGCCCGAGGGGCGCCGGCGTCCCACGGGCGGGCAGGCCGTCAAACGAAAAACCCTCGGGCGTAACACGCCAGGTGACGGTTTGGCCACTGGCGCGTGAGACGCTGCGCGCTGCATCGAGCAGCGCCGCAAGCCGCTGCCCCTCGCGGGCCAGCTGCGCCTCGGCCGGATCGTTCAGGGCGAACGTGACGCCGGCCGCGGCCAATGCCATGAGCGCCACCACGAGCAGCAGCTCGATCAAGGTCACACCGCGCACGCGGCGGCTCACAACCGGTAACGCCAGAGCTTGCCGCATACCCTGCCGCTGTAGGATGATCCGAGGCACATGATCAACTTGCATTCTCCGGCGGCGACCCGCGCGCTTACCCTCGCCGTCTGGCTGGCTGTGGCGTGCTCCGGCTGGTATTGGATGGATGCGGGTCTCAGGGTCGAGCGGCGTGGCGAGGCCATTGCCCCGCCGGCCGCATCCGCGTCGGTGGTTGCCATCGACCCGGCGGCCATTGCCCGGGTACTTGGGGCAGCGCCGAGCCAGGCAAGTGCTGCCCCGGCTCCCACCCAGCGATTTCTGCTTTTCGGGGTGATCGCGGCAGCGCAGGGCGAAGGTGCCGCCCTTCTGGCCGTTGACGGAAACCCGCCCCGGCCGTTCGCTGTCGGCTCGGTCGTAGCGCCCGGCTACGCGCTCAAGGCGGTCGGGGCCAAGCACGCCGTGCTCCAACGCGACTCCGGCAGCGAGATGACGATCGCGCTGCAAGCGCAGACTGCTTCGCCCGGCCCAGGCGCGCCAAGCGTCGACAACAGCAACCCTATCACCACGCAAGCCGCGCCAGCAACTCCAGCCCCCGTGGCGCCACCGCCTGCCGCGCCACTCAACCCGAACGCGGGCCCGCCCGACCCGACATCCCTGCCGACGCTGCGGGGCCAGCAGCGCTGAGCGGCGCAAGGACGTCAGTGCCACAGGGCGCGCGGCGGCTGGACGGCCCGGCCGACGCAGTAAGCGACCATGTCCTCAAGCTGCGTTGCCTTCTCGTAAACCTCGTCCGCCCCCATCAATTTGCACTTGAACAGCAAGGGATCGCGGGCGTGATTGGTCATCACTAGCAGGGTCTGCTCCGGGCTGCGATTGCGGCATAAACCGACGACGCCCACCCCGCTGCCCTCGGCCAGAAAAAGGTCGACCAGCGCGATGTCCCAGCCCTGCGAATTGTTCAGCAGCCATTCCCGCGCCTCGGCCTCGGTTTCCGCCGTGCCCACCAGCGTCACCTCGGCCTCGGAAACCAGGAGCTCGGTGAGGTAGTCACGCAAGGTCGCGTCGTCATCGACCAGGAAAATTCGCAAGGGCATGTTGGAAGTATGGACCCGAGTTAGGCGGTACAGGTGCGCAGGACTCCAGAGAATAGGCAGTGGCTCATCCACGCACCAGCGCGCGGGGCGCGAGCGCTTGTAGGAGATGACTTACACGTGAACGCAATGCCCTGTCAGCTCGGGGGCTGCCATGTACCGCCTTCTTCCTCTTCGGGTGAGACCGGAGACGGCACGCCGCCATCATCCGGATCGACCGGCAGATGGGTCGGATTTTCCGGATCACCCGGCGAAGGACCGCCGGGCAGCGGCATGGGGTGGGACGGATTGGTCTTCATGGCAATGCCTCTAAAGATCCCATGGTGGCACTTCCCGAAGCTGTGGCGTGTCAGCGGGAACCGCCATTTCTGCGAAACCGCAGCGTCGCTTACTGCGTGCCTGAGGCTTCACGGAGCGCTTACGCCCGCTTTTGCACCATCACGTGCGTGGCACGCTCGCCCGCTATCACTTCGACCACCTCGTAACCGAGCGCGCGCATGTTCAGGCCCTGCCACAGGTTTTCGCCGGCCCCCATGAACACGGGACCCACGGCGATGTGCAGCTCGTCGATCAACCGGGCCTGCAGGAACTGCCTGATGGTCGCTGCACCCCCTCCAATGCGTACATCGCGCCCGCCGGCCGCGGCTCTGGCTTGCGCGAGCGCCGATTCGATCCCGTCGGTGACGAAATGAAAATCGGTGCCGCCTTGCATGCGCAGCATGGGCCTCGGGTGATGCGTCAGCACGAAAGCGGGCACATGATAAGGCGGCTCATCGCCCCACCAGCCCTTCCAGCTTTCGTCGGGCCACGGGCCGCGCACCGGGCCGAACATATTGCGGCCCAGAATCCACGCGCCGATGTTGTCGAACCCTCGCTCGGCCATCTGGTTGTCCACGCCCGTTTCACCGGTATTGGAGCCGCCATGCATGCGCTGGAACACCTGGGTCGGGAAGAACCAGTCGGCAATCGCCGGCCCACCGACGCCCAGCGGGTTTTGCAAGGACTGGTCGGGGCCGGCCGCGTAGCCGTCGAGCGAAACCCCGAAGCCGAGGACTTTGACTTTCATGGGACGATGACCTTTTCAGAACGCTCGGACGAAAAGCCCGAGCAGCAAGCTCGAGGCCTGCCTATTCTGGCCTGACTCTACTGCAGAGCTCGCCCGGCCTTGAGCGTTCAGTCAGGCGACAAGCCACAGGTGCCGATTTTGTTCGCTCCGGTGCGCCTCTCGCTTCATAACGCCAGAGACGGCAGCATCTCCTGCACGGAGCGCGACTCGGGCAGCACGTAGACGACGCCCGCGCCCTGCCCCAGCGCTGGCTTGACCACGCTGTCGAAGAAATCGCCGGGCACGATCACGCAACCCAGCGACGCGCGGTGGTCAGCAGTTTCGGTCGAGCGCATCCGACGTGCCCGCTCGTGGTAATCGGCGCCGGGTCGCAAGCGGTGAATTGCCAGCGCCGCGTCGTAGTTGATCCACACCACGTCTTCGCCTTTCAGGTTGCGGCCCGGTTCGGTTTCAAACCGCCCAGCTGGCGTGCTTCGCTCGCCGCGCCCGAGTGTGCGGACTTCGCGGTCGCTGACCTGTGACCTGCCATGGTCCCCGGGAGTCAGACCGAGCAGGACCGGCGAGGTCCCCACCAGTTCGCTGCGCCGGTTGAAAACGAGAATCCGGGCTTTCTTTTTGTCGACCACGGCAAACGCCCGGCCGGAATTGTCCTGCGCCTGCCGGATCCATTCAAGTGCATAGCGCACGTCAGCCGAGCCATCAGGCACCGGATCCTGAGCGTGACAGGCCGAGCCCATGGCGAGCGCAAGGGCCAGTGGGGCAGCACGCCAGCAGCTTGACAAAAAGCCTGGCCGCAAGGGACTGAAAACCATGGTGAACCGGCTTTGGCGGCCGCGCTGAAGAGTGACAGCAGCGCTCGGTGAGAGCTCGGCCGTGAAGTGGTCGATGCTATCTGCGGCAGAGTTTGAACTCAACAGCCCTGCCCCTGATATCAAGACCGGATTGCTCTGCAATCAGGAGCAGTAGAGCTTTGGCGCACGGGCCTGCCGGCTGGCTTGACGAGCACTTACGGATGGGTTGTAACAGTGGCGCCGTTACAGCCGGGTGTTGCTCGTCGGTTACGCTGGTGATGTCTGTGGGATGGCTTTTCCCGATGGCGCTGGCCTTATAGTCGCCAGCAACGATCAACTCCGAGCATCACCACCATGAAAACCAAAGCTGCCGTCGCCTGGAAATCAGGCCAGCCCCTGACCATCGAAACTGTCGACCTCGAAGGCCCGAAATTCGGCGAAGTGCTGGTGGAAATCAAGGCCACGGGCATCTGCCACACCGACTACTACACGCTCTCGGGCGCCGACCCGGAAGGCATTTTTCCGGCCATCCTGGGACACGAAGGCGCGGGAATCGTGGTCGACGTCGGCCCAGGTGTCACAACGCTGCAAAAAGGCGACCACGTCATTCCGCTGTACACGCCCGAGTGCCGTCAATGCAAGTTCTGCCTGTCGCGTAAAACGAATCTCTGCCAGCTGATCCGCGGCACTCAAGGCAAGGGGCTGATGCCTGACGCGACCAGCCGTTTCAGCCTGGACGGCAAGCCCATCTTTCATTACATGGGCACCTCGACCTTCAGCAACTACACCGTTGCGCCGGAAATTTCGCTCGCAAAAATCCGCAAGGACGCCCCCTTCGACAAGGTCTGCTACATCGGCTGTGGTGTCACGACCGGCATTGGCGCCGTGCTGTTCACGGCCAAGGTGGAAGCCGGCGCGAATGTCGTGGTGTTCGGTCTCGGCGGCATCGGCCTGAACGTGATCCAGGGCGCAAAAATGGTGGGCGCCGACAAGATCATCGGCGTGGACATCAACCCGGCCCGCCAGGCGATGGCCCGCCAGTTCGGCATGACCCACTTCATCAATCCGAAGGACACACCCAACGTGGTCGACGCCATCGTGCAGCTCACCGACGGCGGCGCGGATTACAGCTTTGAATGCATCGGCAACACCCAGGTGATGCGGCAGGCGCTGGAGTGCACACACAAGGGCTGGGGCCGCAGCATCATCATCGGCGTGGCCGAAGCCGGCGCCGAGATCAGCACCCGCCCGTTCCAGCTCGTGACCGGGCGCAAGTGGGAAGGCTCGGCCTTCGGCGGCGCCCGCGGCCGCACCGACGTGCCCAAGATCGTCGACTGGTACATGGAAGGCAAGATCAACATCGACGACCTGATCACCCACACCATGCCGCTCGAAGACATCAACAAGGGCTTTGATTTAATGAAAAGTGGCGAGTCGATTCGCGGGGTTGTGCTGTATTGATCGAGCATCGAGCTTGCCCTGACGCGCCTTGCCCTTACCTGAGGATTGCTTGCACTTGCCCCCACAGACTCAAAGTAGTAACATAACTACATTCACCTGAGCGAGGTTCGCATGCCTATCACCACTTTATCCAGCCGAGAGTTCAACCAGGCAGCGAGCGAGGCCAAGCGGGCGGCCAACAACGGTCCGGTGTTCATTACGGATCGGGGCCGCCCTGCACATGTTTTGATGAGCTTCGCGGAGTATCAAAGGCTCACCCAGCAGCGGCGCAACATTGCCGATGCGCTTGCGATGCCGGGCATTGCCGACGTCGAGTTCGAGCCGCCTCGGGTAACCATCGAAACCAGGCCCGCTGATTTTTCATGATGTTTGTGCTCGACACGAATGTGGTGTCCGAACTGCGAAAAGTCCGACTAGGCAGGGCCGATGCGAACGTGAGGGCATGGACGGAAACCGTCGATGCAGCCAATCTCTTCATCTCGGCCGTCACGATCATGGAACTGGAACTGGGCGTTCTGTCGATCGAACGAAAGGACGCCACACAGGGGGCGATGTTGCGCTCCTGGCTGGAGCAGCACGTCATGCCCGAGTTTTCCGCCCGTACGCTGTCGGTCGATACCGCCGTGGCGCAACGCTGTGCCCGTCTGCATGTGCCCGACAAACGTGGCGAACGCGATGCGCTTATCGCGGCAACCGCCCTGGTGCACGGCATGACATTGGTCACCCGCAATGTGATTGATTTCAAGCCCACAGGCGTGACGATTGTCAATCCGTGGGAAGAAATTCATTAAACCGCTCAGCAAGCAATCGCTGCTGTTTCGACTGATCCCCCCAAAGAAAAACGGCCCCCATGGGGTGCCGTTGTTAGTTTCCGTTGAACGGGTTCAAGCCATCCCAGCCTTCACCTTCAACCGCCACGCATGCAGCAACGGCTCGGTGTAGCCGCTCGGCTGCTCCAGCCCCTTAAAGACCAGATCGCACGCCGCCTTGTACGCTGCGGACGTATCGAAGTGGCCGGCCATGGGCTTGTAGAACGGATCGCCAGCGTTTTGGCCGTCGACCACGGCGGCCATGCGCTCGAATGTTTGCTTCACTTCAGCTTCGCTCACCACACCATGCAACAGCCAGTTGGCGATGTGCTGGCTGCTGATGCGCAGCGTGGCCCGGTCTTCCATCAGGCCGACGTTGTGGATGTCGGGCACCTTGGAGCAGCCCACGCCCTGGTCGACCCAGCGCACGACATAGCCCAGGATGCCCTGCGCGTTGTTGTCGAGCTCTTGCTGCTTTTCAGCTTGTGACCAGTTGCGATTGACGGCCACAGGGACCTGCAGCAAGCCGTTGAGCAGCGTGTCGCGTTCGGCGATGGCATCGATCTTCTCCAGCTCCTTCTGCACGTCTGCCACGCTGACCTGGTGGTAGTGCAGCGCATGCAGCGTGGCGGCCGTGGGGCTGGGTACCCAGGCGGTGTTGGCGCCGGCTTTCGGGTGTGCGATTTTCTGCTCCAGCATCGCGGCCATCAGGTCGGGCATGGCCCACATGCCCTTGCCGATCTGTGCCTTCCCGCGCAGGCCGCACGACAGGCCCGTCAGCACGTTGCTCTTTTCGTAGGCGGCAATCCAGCCGCTGCTCTTCATGTCGCCCTTGCGGATCATCGGGCCGGCCTGCATGGCGGTGTGCATCTCGTCGCCAGTGCGGTCCAGGAAGCCGGTGTTGATGAAGGCAACACGAGCCGCAGCCTCGGCGATGCAGGCCTTGAGGTTGACGCTGGTGCGGCGCTCTTCGTCCATGATGCCGAGCTTGACGGTGTTGGCTGGCAGCCCCAGCAAGGCCTCGACGCGGCCGAACAGTTCGCTGGCGAATGCCACTTCCTTCGGACCGTGCATCTTGGGCTTGACGATGTAAACCGAGCCGGTGCGCGAGTTCTTGATACCGGGCTGGTTTGTACGCTTGAGGTCGTGCATGGCAATGGCCACCGTCACCACCGCGTCCAGAATGCCTTCGGGGATTTCCTTGCCACCGGCGTAGAGGATGGCGGGGTTCGTCATGAGGTGGCCGACGTTGCGCAGGAACATGAGCGAGCGGCCGTGCAGCGCCACGGGCTGGCCATCCGCTCCGTGATACTCGCGGTCGGGGTTCAGGCCGCGGGTGAAGGTATTGCCGCCTTTGGTCACGCTTTCGGTGAGCGTGCCTTGCAGGATGCCGAGCCAGTTGCTGTACGCCAGCACCTTGTCTTCAGCGTCGACGACCGCGACCGAGTCTTCGAGGTCAAGAATGGTCGAAAGGGCCGATTCCATCACAAGGTCGCTCACACCGGCCGCATCGCTTTTGCCGATGGGCGTGCTGCGGTCGATACGAATGTCGACATGCAGCCCGTTGTGGCGCAGCAGCACGGCGCTCGGCGCCGTTGCCTCGCCCTGAAAACCGACGAAAGCCGCCGGATCAGCCAGCGTCGTGGTCGTGTTGCCGAGTGAGACCACCAGCTTGCCCCCTTCGACGCGGTACCCCGTCGAATCACGGTGAGAGCCCGTTGCCAGCGGTGCGGCCTGGTCAAGGAAGTTGCGGGCGTAGGCGATGACCTTCGCGCCGCGCGCGGGGTTGTAGCCCGTGCCCTTGTCCGCGCCGTCAGTTTCGGGAATGGCATCGGTGCCGTAGAGCGCGTCGTAGAGCGAGCCCCAACGCGCATTGGCGGCGTTCAGCGCATAGCGTGCGTTCAGGATAGGCACGACCAGCTGAGGGCCTGCCTGCAGCGCCAGTTCGGCGTCGACATTCGCCGTGGTGGCCTGAACGGTGGCGGGCGGCGCGACAAGGTAGCCGATGGATTCCAGAAACGAGCGGTAGGCCGGCATGTCGGCGATGGGGCCGGGGTGCGCGCGGTGCCAGGTGTCGAGCTCCGTCTGCAGGCGGTCACGTTCGGCCAGCAGCGCGATGTTCTTCGGTGCGAGGTCGGCCACGATGGCATCGAAGCCTTTCCAGAATGCGGCGGCATCGACGCCGGTGCCCGGCAGGACCTGACTTTCGACGAACTGGTGCAGTGACGTGGCGACCTGAAGGCCGTGAACGGCGGTGCGAGGGGTGGACATGGTTATCTCCTGAAAAATCGAAAAATGGAAAAGTTGAAAAGTAGCGGCTCAATTCGCGCCCGAGGCGGGAGCTGCAACGTGGCTGAACAGGGGCAGGACGTCGCGCAAGTCGGTTCCGCTGTGTACGGGTTGCGTTCCCAGTTCCTCGAAGGGCAGCCTGTAGCGGTTGATCCACAGCGTCCGGTAGCCGAACCAGGTGGCGCCGAGCGCATCCCAGCTGTTGCAGCTGACGAAAACAATCTGCGCGGCGGGAATGCCGAGCGCAGCGGGCCCGAGGGCATAAGCGTCGGGGTGGGTCTTGTACTGGCGAATGCTGTCAACGCTCAGAATGGGGTTCAGCAGCCCCTGCAGCCCAGCGCTGCGAACGGCGATGTCCAGCATTTCAGGATCGCCGTTGCTCAAAATGCCCGCCGGAATGCCCCGCGCCTTGAGGCTTTCAAGAACCTCACGGTTTTCCGGAAACGCCGAAAGGTGCCGGTATTGGTTCATCAGCTGGCGCTCGCGATCCGCCGTCAGGTCCAGCCCGAGCCGCTTGCAGGCGTAACGCAGCCCAGCCCGCGTGAGCTCCCAGAAGGGCTGGTACAAGGCTTCGCGTTGCGGCCCGCGCTTGCTGGTGGTGACGAGGCGGGTGTACTCGATCTGTTTGTCGCGCCAGAGGATGCCCAGCGCCTGGCCCTGCCCTGGAAAAATCTGCTCGGCCAACAGGCCGACGCTGTACACGTCGAACAGCGTGCCGTAGGCGTCGAACAGCACGGCCTTGGGAAGGCCGGTGCTAAAAGCGCGTGATTTGTCCATCCCCTTACTTTATTTGATACTTTGCCGGGGATTAACCATCAATTCATCAGTTTATTGGTGACTTGATTGGTGGTAATTCGGTCCGCGAGGATGCTGGACTTGATGTCCAAGGCTTTGTCTGGCGTCGTCCCGCCCGCGCTTTGCCGCCTGCGGTTCACAATTGCCAGCGATCTACCCCTCTGCTTTTTTTCCCAATTCGATGCCCGAACGCCCATGCCAAACTTGCCAGAACCCGATGTCCTGATCAGTGAGGTGGGCCCGCGGGACGGTTTGCAGTCGATAGACCGGGTCATGGCCACGCCGGACAAGTTCCACTGGATCGACGCGCTCCATGCATCGGGCCTGCGCGAGATCGAAGTGTGCTCCTTCGTTCCGGCCCAACTGCTGCCGCAGATGGCCGACGCCGCCGAAGTCGTGGCCCACGCGCGCACGCTGCCCGGACTGACCGTCATGTCGCTGGTGCCAAATTTGCGGGGCGCCGAAGCCGCGATCGCAGCCGGCGCGCACAAGCTCACCATTCCCGTGTCCGCCAGCGCCGCGCACTCGCTGGCTAACGTCCGCAAGACGCGAGAAGAGATGATCGACGAGGTGCGACGCATCGTCGAGTTCAGACGCAGCGCAGCGCCCGGCGTAGCCATCGAGGTCGGAATTTCCACGGCGTTCGGCTGCACGCTCCAGGGACTTGTGGCCGAAGACGACGTCATCTGGCTGGCCGGCGAATGTGTTCGTGCCGGAGTCGACGAGGTAGGACTCTCGGACACCACGGGTTACGCCAACCCGGCGCAGGTCCGGCGGCTGTTTCGGCGGCTGCGCGCCGAGATCGGCTCCCATGCGGGAGCCGCCCACATGCACAACACGCGCGGGCTGGGCCTTTCCAATTGCCTTGCCGCCTATGAAGAAGGCGTGCGCACGTTCGATGCCTCGCTCGGCGGCCTGGGCGGCTGCCCCTACGCGCCGGGCGCGTCGGGCAACGTCGTCACCGAAGATCTGGTCTTCATGTTCGAAGCCATGGGCGTGCGCACCGGCATTGACCTGGACAAGCTTCTGGCAGCACGCGAGCCTTTGAAAGCCGGGCTTCCGGGCGAACCGCTTTACGGCATGACACCAGAAGCGGGCCTGCCCAAGGGCTTCGCGCCAGCAAGTTCCGATTTGCATGAGACTGCAGCACCCGAAGTAGCGCCCGCCGCGAATCATCTGCCTCTGGCCGGCGTGCGGATCGTCGAGTTCACGCACATGGTGATGGGCCCCACCTGCGGCATGGTGCTGGCCGACCTGGGCGCGGAAGTGATCAAGGTCGAGCCGCTGGCAGGCGACAACACGCGCCGCCTGCTCGGCTCGGGTTCTGGATTTTTCCCGCTGTTCAACCGCAACAAGCAAAGCATCGCCGTCGACCTGCAAACGGCGGAAGGCCGCGAAGTGGTGCTCAAGCTCATCGCCACGGCCGACGTCGTCAGTGAAAACTTCAAGCCCGGCACGATGGCCAAGCTGGGTTTGGACTACTCCACGCTGTCCGGCCTCAATTCCCGTCTCGTCTATGTGAGCCACAAGGGCTTTTTGCCCGGGCCATACGACCATCGCACAGCGCTCGACGAGGTCGTGCAGATGATGGGCGGCCTCGCTTACATGACCGGCCGCCCGGGCGATCCGCTACGTGCGGGCACCAGCGTGAACGACATCATGGGCGGCATGTTCGGCGCCATCGGCGTGATGGCTGCGCTGGCAGCGCGCGAGAAAAGCGGGCGCGGACAGGAGGTCCAGGCCGCGCTTTTCGAAAACAACGTCCTGCTGGTGGCGCAGCACATGATGCAGTTCGCGGTGACCGGCCAACCAGCGGCGCCCATGCCCGGCCGCATTTCCGCCTGGGGCATCTATGACGTGTTCACCGTAAAAGACAACGCGCAGATTTTCCTGGCCGTGGTGAGCGACACCCAGTGGACGATCTTCTGCCAAGCCTTCGCCCTGGACGAACTGAAAGCCGACCCGCGCCTGGCCACCAACAACGACCGCGTGCTCGCCCGCCCCTGGCTGATGCCGCTGTTGCGCACACGGCTCATGCCCAGCAGCGCTGCCGAACTCGCCGCCGTGTTCGAAAAAAGCGGCCTTCCCTTCGCGCCGATCACGCGCCCCGAAGACCTGCTGAACGACCCGCATCTCATCGCCACCGGCGGACTCGCACCCATCACACTGCCCGACGGCATCAAGTCCGGCCAGACCGCTTCGACCGTCTTGCTTCCCCTGACGCTTGACGGAAAACGACCCGGCGTGCGAACAAGCCCTCCCCGGCTGGGGCAGCACACACGGGAAGTGCTGCTCGGTCTGGGAATGACCCTCGAAGAAGTCGAGAGACTGATCACGCAGGGGATCTGCGCGGGGGAATGAAGATGATTCGACTCGCCTCGCCCGAGCGTTGGAGCTAGTCAGCATCTTCACGTGACAAGCCGGGTCTCGCCCCGGCAGGCGAGGCACTTGTTCTTTGCTTCGCCAAAGAAAAGTACCCCAAAGAAAGGCGACCCGGCTGTCTGGGTCCCTCCGCTTCGCTACGGGCAACCTGCGGTGCTCGCCAAAAGCGGGGTCAGGCACAAACTCGGCTTCGCCTCAAACAAGTGCCTGCCCTGATCCGCTTTTGTCTGCGCTCCTCGGCCCAGCCAGAACGGGACTTTCGGGAACGGGATCGGACCCGGGAACGGAGTCGGGATCGGACCCGCCCCGCCTGAGACAATCCGCCCCATGCTTCATTTCGACGTCCTCACCACCGACCCCACCTCCCACGCCCGACGCGGAACCCTCACGCTGAATCACGGCGTTGTGCAGACGCCCATCTTCATGCCGGTCGGCACTTACGGCACCGTCAAGGGCGTGATGCCGCAAAGCCTGCACGACATGGGCGCGCAGATCATCCTGGGCAATACCTTTCATCTCTGGATGCGGCCCGGTCTCGATGTGATCGAGCAGTTCGGCGGGTTGCATGGCTTCGAGAACTGGGCCAAACCCATACTCACCGACAGCGGCGGGTTTCAGGTGTGGTCGCTGGGCGAGATGCGCAAGATTTCCGAAGAAGGCGTGCGCTTTGCTTCGCCGGTCAACGGCGACAAGCTTTTCCTCACGCCCGAGATCTCGATGCAGATCCAGACGCACCTGAACAGCGACATCGTGATGCAGTTCGACGAATGCACGCCGTACGACACCAAGGGCCACATCACGACCGAAAACGAAGCGCGGCTGTCGATGGAGTTGAGCCTGCGCTGGGCCAGCCGGTGCATCACCGAGTTCGACAAACTGAACAACCCCAACGCGCTTTTTGGCATCGTTCAGGGCGGCATGTTCGAGAACCTCCGGCAGGAGTCGCTGGAAGCGCTGGTGGCGCTGGATCTGCCGGGCTATGCCATCGGCGGTGTCAGCGTGGGCGAGCCCAAGGAAGAAATGCAGCGCATCATGGCGCACACGCCGCATCGCCTCCCTGCGCACAAGCCGCGCTACCTGATGGGTGTGGGCACGCCGGAAGATCTGGTGGAAGGTGTGGCGGCGGGGGTCGACATGTTCGACTGCGTCATGCCGACCCGCAACGCGCGAAACGGCCATATGTTCACGCGCTTCGGCGACCTGAAAATCCGCAACGCACGCCACAAGTCGGACGCCCGCCCCATCGACGAAACCTGCACCTGCTATGCGTGCAAGGGCCGCACTGAAATTGACGGAACCGTCTCTGGCGGTTTCAGCCGGGCCTATCTGCACCACCTCGACCGCTGCGGCGAGATGCTCGGGCCGATGCTCAACAGCATCCACAACCTGCACTATTACCTCAACCTCATGCGTGAGGTACGCGAGGCGCTCGATGCGGGCGAGTTCGCGGCCTTCACATCCAAATTCCGGCAAGATCGAGCCAGAGGAATCTAAACCGCAACCAGGAGAAAACCATGCAGTACCGCCGCCTCGGCACCAGCAATCTCAAGGTCTCGGTGCTGTGCCTGGGAACCATGATGTTCGGCGAGCAAACCTCCGTCGAAGAAGCTGGGCGCATCGTGGGCTCCGCCCGCGACCACGGCATCAACTTCATCGATACGGCCGACGTTTACAACAAGGGCCAGTCCGAGCGCGACCTCGGCAAGCTTCTGGCCGGCCAGCGCGACGACTGGATCATCGCCAGCAAGCTCGGCTTTCCAATGAGCGAGGCGGTGAACCAGAGCCGTTATTCGCGCCGCTGGCTCATGCGCGAAACGGACGCAATCCTGTCGCGCCTGAACACCGGTTTCCTGGACATTCTTTACCTGCACACCGACGACGCAGAAGAAAATCTTGAAGAAGCCGTCCGCGCTCTGGGCGACCTGATGACTCAGGGAAAGATCCACAGCTTCGGCCTGTCGAATTTTCGCGGCTGGCGCATCGCCGAAGTGGTCCGGCTGTGCGATGCACTCGGCGTGGCCCGGCCCGCCGTCTGCCAGCCTTACTACAACCTGTTGAACCGCGGTGCGGAGGTTGAAATCCTGCCGGCCTGCGCGCATTACGGCATGGGCGTTGTGACCTACAGCCCGCTCGCCCGCGGCGTCCTTACCGGGAAATATCCGCCCGGTCAGCCGCCCGCCGACGGAACGCGCGCCGGGCGCGGCGACAAGCGCATCCTCGAGACCGAATTCCGCGAGGAGTCACTGCACATAGCGCAGCAACTGAAAGCGCGCTGCGAAGCGAGCGGCATCAGCCCCGGCGCCTTTGCCACCGCCTGGGTGCTGGCCAATCCCCTCGTCAGCTCCGTCATCGCCGGGCCGCGGGTGTTGAACCATATGGATGACATGTACGCCGCGCTTGACGTCAAGTTCGACCGGGACGACGAGGCGTATGTCGACGCGCTCGTGGTGCCAGGGCATGCATCCACCCCGGGCTACCACGACCCACGGTATCCGTTTTTCGGGCGCCCTGTCTGAGCGGATTATTCGGCCTGCGGCGAGGGTGTCTTGGCGAGCAGCCCAGCCACTTGCGCTTGCAGCATTTCAGGGTGGGCCTGAACGGCTGCCAGAGCAGCACCGACGTTCAGCCCCACACGGTTGAAGAGGCCGCGCCTGAAGGGCTTCACCATCGCGGTCCCGTTTTCGGCACGACTGAAAAAAGAGCCCCACAGATTCGTGAGCGCCATCGGAATGACGGGGACCTCCAGGCCGTCGCGACCGGCATTTTCAAGAATCTTCATGACGCCGCCCTTGAAGACCTGCAGCTCGCCGTTCTGGGTAATTCCGCCTTCCGGAAAAATGGCCAGCAAATCCCCCTCGCGCAGCACCTTGGCGGCTGCCTCGAACGCAGCATCGTAGAGCGCCGGGTCTTCGGCCCGAGGCGCGATGGGAATGGCCTTGGCAAGGCGGAACAGCCAGCCCAACACCGGCTGTTTGAATATCCGGTGGTCCATCACGAAGTAGATCGGGCGTGAACTCGCCGCCATCAGCAGCACGGGGTCGATGAAGCTCACGTGGTTGCAGGTCAGCACCGCCGCGCCCTTGGCAGGGATGTTGTCCTGTCCGGTGATCCTGAAGCGGTAGACCAAACGCGAAGCGATCAGCGCGATAAAGCGCAGCAGATACTCGGGCACCAGCATGAAGATGTAGAAAGCCACCACCGCGTTCGCCACTCCGACGAAAAGAAAGATCTGCGGGATCGTGAAGCCCGCGCCCAGCAAGGCGCCCGCAAGGATGGCGCTGACGACCATGAAAAGCGCATTGAGAATATTGTTGGCGGCGATGATGCGCGCCCGGTGCGTGGCCTGGCTGCGCAGCTGGATGAGGGCATACATCGGCACGCTGTAAAGCCCGGCAAAAAACGCCAGCAGGGCCAGGTCGGCCATGACGTGCCAATGCGCCGCTCGCGCCAGAAAATCCGCCAGACCCATCACGGGCCCTGCCGGCAAGCTTCGGGAAGAAAAATAAAGATCGATCGCAAACACGCTCATGCCGATGGCGCCCAGAGGTACCAGCCCGATCTCGACGTGGCGACGGCTCAACACCTCGCACATCAAGGACCCCGTGGCGATGCCGACAGAAAACACGACCAGCAGCAGCGAGGCCACCTGCTCGTCGCCATGCATGACTTCTTTGGCAAAGCTCGGAAACTGGGCCAGGAAAACCGCGCCGAAGAACCACATCCAGCTGATGCCCAGCATGGAGCGAAACACCACGATGTTCTGGTGGGCCAGCCGGAGATTGCGCCAGGTTTCGGTGACCGGATTCCAGTTGATGCGCAATTGCGGATCGGTCGCAGGCGCCTTCGGGATGAACTGGGACACCGCCCGGCCTGCCAGCGCCAGCGCGACACACGAGACGGCTACATACACCGGCCCGATGCCGGGCAGCGAGACCAGCAGCCCACCCGCGATGTTGCCCAGCAGGATGGCCACGAAAGTACCCATCTCCACCATGCCATTGCCCCCCGTCAATTCACGCTCGCTCAGGGCCTGTGGCAGGTAGGCGAATTTCACCGGGCCAAAAAGCGTCGAATGCAGTCCCATGAGAAAAGTGCAAGCCAACAGCACGGGAACCTGCAGCGCAGAGCCCGTGCTGGTGAAAGCCCAGGCGGCAATCAGCATGATGGCCACTTCCAGGTTCTTGACCAGCCGCATGATGCGTGTCTTTTCAAACTTGTCGGTCAGCTGACCCGCCGTAGCTGAAAACAGCAGAAAAGGCAGGATGAACAACGCACCGATGACGAGGCCCGCCAGCGCCGGCGGAAGCCAGCCGACGCTGAGCTGGTAGGTCACCATGACGGTGAAGGCGAACTTGAAAAGGTTGTCGTTGGCAGCGCCTGAGAACTGGGTCCAGAAAAACGGCGCGAACCGGCGCTGGCGGAGGAGCGCGAACTGGTTGGGATGCGCCTGGGCTGTTG
Source organism: Pseudomonadota bacterium (assembly GCA_040385065.1). Taxonomy (GTDB): domain Bacteria; phylum Pseudomonadota; class Gammaproteobacteria; order Burkholderiales; family Burkholderiaceae_C; genus Polaromonas. Next base: position 10,076 of record JAZKIC010000031.1, on the reverse strand, counting down.
GCGCGCCGGGCGCAAGATCTGTCTCAGCGTTCATCTCTGGATTTCCTGGATTATCCCGGCTGTTTGCGTGTTGCGTTTGCCCAGGCGGGGTAGGCACATCCGGCGATTCTGCCCGCTACACGCGTGGGGGAACGCAAAGAGGCACGCCAGGGGCAACCGCCTGGCCGGGCCGATTACCCGCGCCTCGGGATCCCGGTAAATACCGTCAACACGCCGGTGTAACCATACAGGTGATCGCGCGCGATCTCGCCCCCGGCGAAAAATCCCACCAGCGGCACGTCGCCTAGCGCCCGCCGCACAATCTGCAGCTCCGCGCTGGGCCCGCCGAAATGCGGGCCTCCGCGTCCCGAGCAACTCACATAGATGGCGCCAGCGATGCCACGCGCAGGGTGCGGCTCTGACTCTGCCTCGCCCGCGCTCAGGGCGTTGGCCACTTCGGCCGTCATTTCCTGCGGCTCCAGTTCTTCGCGGATTTCCGCGCAGATGCGCACGAGGTCAGCTTTGGCGGCCGCTGCATTGCGCTCGCAAAAAGCCAGCGTCATACCCTTGCGGGGGACGTCGGCGATGGCAATGCCTTTGCGAGAAGGGTCCAGACCGATAAGGTGACGCACCACGACGTCCGGACCGAACTGGCCGGCGCGGCGCACGGTGCCGTCCGCATGGTCGGCCGACTGGCTGAGGCCGACCAGCGTGCGCTTGACTTTTTCCAGCGCCTCGCGCGGCTCGTCGAGCGTGACGTCGAGGTCATCGAGCATGACGTCGAGGGCGGGCCGGCCGTCCAGCGTCATCACGACGTTGCCGTCGCAGGCGGTGATGGTGTAGCTGGAAGACACCGGGCGGCAACCTTGCGTTACGCGCGACATCAGGGCTGCGCGCTGGGCAAAAGCGACGCCACTCAAGCCACCGCTGAAGACGCCCCCTGCCGCGCCATGGCCCTTGAGGTTGCCATTGCCGCTCTGCGCGAACTGCACCGTGTCGGCCCGGCTCGATGCCAGGCCGCCGAAGACATAGCCGCTGTCGCAGCGCCCTGCCATCTCTGCGATGAGTTCTGCCACATCGGGTGTTGCTGCATCTGCATGGACCAGCGCCGTGTGCGGCGCAAACAGGGCCGAGGCGGCAGGTGGAAGCGGCGACACACCCGAAAAAACCCGGTACTGCGCAGACGGCAGATCACACAGCATGACGGTGAGCGCCGGCTCGTCGAAATACTCGACGTTGTTGGAACAAACGCCCACGCCGACAGTGCCGCTCCAGTCCGTCACCTCTGGCAGTTCGGCGCTCAAATGGTCCAGGATGTCCTGCGCCTGGCCTGCGTAGTGGTCGGTGATGTAGAGAATGCCCAGCGTCGGGCTGGCCGCGTAGGCCGGCAGCGCCATCTGGGCGCGAAGCTGCGCCAGCACCAGGCCGGCCGCCATGGGCCACTCGGGGTGAGTGGCGTGGCCATAGGGAAAAAGCTTCATCGGGACGCGGGGGCCTTTTTTCGGGCGGGCTTTTTGGCAGCGGGCGTGGTTTTGCCCGATGCGCGCCCGGCAGGTTTCTTGGCCGCGGTGGCGGTGCGGGTCTTGGCCGCCGCGGGCTGGGGCCAGGGCTGGGCGCTGCGCAGCGCGCTGCTCATGGCCTTGGTCGCGCCGCTGGCACTGCTTGCGACCGTGCGGCCTGCCGATTCGGCGAAGTCCCGCGCGGCGCCTGTGGCGGCTTTCATCGCATCCTGCGTGGCTTTGGTTGCCGCGCCGCCGGCGAGGTCAGGCATGGATTTTTGCGAAGCCTCTTTCATGGCCGTCGCCGCAATGTTCTGGAACTGGCTGGTCAGGGCATTCCACCACTGCATCGGGTCGGCCACAGTGGCTGGAGTTGCAGTTGCCGACTTCGGCGCTTGGGGTGCTTCAGGTGCTTCAGGTGCTTGCGGTGCTTCGGCGCGCACCGGCTCAGGTGCGGTCTTCGCCTTGGCGGTGCGCGGTCGCTTCTGGTAGCTCGTCTCGGGAACTTCAAGCCCAGGAAAGTGGTTGGGCTTTTCCGAAGCGCCGTTGGCGGAGGCAGGCGTCGGCTCGCTGGCCGCAGACGGTGCGCCCGGCTCGGGCATCTTCATCTGGAAGGCGCTGGCCAGTTCGGCCAGGTTGAAGTTCATGCCCTTGAGGGTGGCCAGGGTCATTTTCTGAACCTCGAGCGCCTGGATGGTGGCTTTGAGTGCCGTGGCGTTTTGGTCGAGCCAGAACTGAACCGTCTTGAGCTCGTCGATACGCTTGTCGATTTCCTCGACGCTTAGCGTTGGCGCAATCCAGCTATTGAGTTTGGGCATCTGGGGGATGGCCGAAGACGCGCTTCCCGCCGCTTGCTGGCTGAGGTTCTTGAGGAAATCGAAGCCGGGAACCAGTTTACCGAAGCCGGCAAATGCGTTGCTGGCGTTGTCTGCGTCGCTCATGGTGTTTTGTCCTTTGTTTTTCAGCTGGCGCGGAACCTGGCATGGCAGCTTGCGCTCGGGCCGCCAAGGACCATTGTGCAGGGGCACCCGGGCGCGTCAACCCTTTTTTGCGCTAATCAAAGCGCACGCCCCGGCAGGGTAACGGCAGGGTAACGGCAGGGATCTCAGGCTTTGAGACTGCGCGCGGGCGGAACTATCTTTTGCTCGATGGCGCCGAAGACGAGCTGGCCCTCGCGGTCTTTCATTTCGATGCGAATGGTGTCGCCGAACTTCATGAACGCAGTGCTGGGCTGGCCGTCCTGAATGGTTTCGATCGCCCGCTTTTCCGCAATGCAGCTGTAGCCCTTGGGCCAGTCGGTCTTGCCATCCGGTCGCTCGACACCCTTGTTGCTGACGGTGCCCGAGCCCACGATGCTGCCGGCGCGCACATTGCGCGTCTTGCAGAGGTGGGCAATGAGCTGTCCGAAATTAAAGGTCATTTCCGGCCCGGCGTCACACATGCCTACCTTGCGCCCGTTCCAGCTGCTTTGCAGCGTGAGGTGAATCCGGCCGTTCGCCCAGGCATCGCCGAGCTCATCGAGCGTCACGGCGACCGGACTGAATGCAGTTGCCGGCTTGCTCTGCATAAAACCGAAGCCTTTGGCCAGCTCCGCCGGAATCAGGTTGCGCAGCGACACGTCGTTGGCAAGCAGCGCGAGGCGAATTCCGTCGAGCGCCTGCCCGGGCGTGCTGCCCATGGGCACGTCGCCCGTGATGACGGCGACTTCTGCCTCGAAATCGATACCGAAGTCTTCGCTCGGCACCACCACGTCATCGTTCGGGCCGAGAAAATCGTCGCTGCCGCCCTGGTACATCAGCGGGTCGGTATTAAAACTTTCGGGAACTTCGGCATTACGCGCCTTGCGCACGAGCTCGACATGGTTGATGAATGCGGAGCCGTCGGCCCACTGGTAGGCCCTGGGCAGCGGGGCCATGCAGCGCGCGGGATCGAAGGCAAAAGCATGCCGGGCCTTGCCCTGGTTGAGGGTTTCGTACAGGTCTTGTAGCTGCGGCGACAAAAAGCCCCAGTCGTCGAGCACCTGCTGGAGCCTGCTGGCAATGCCGGTCGCATAGTGAGCAGTGGACAGGTCACGAGAGACGACGACGAGCTGGCCATCGCGCGAGCCGTCCTTGTAGGTAGCGAGTTTCATGGGGTCCTCTGCGCGAATCGCGCTGGCTGGGGCTCGGCCCGTGGCGGGAGCGGATTGACCGCATGCAAGCGGCGTCTTCCTGCTCCGGTTTACGATAGGTCAGACTGATAACGTTCTGCCTTCAACGAGCTCAACCGAAATTCTAGACCAGCGCCATGCAGAACCTCGACAGGCGTGGCGCGCCCGACGCTACACCGCCCCTTGCTTCACCCGCCCAGCCCACCAGACCGGGGCCGCCCCTGCGGCGCCTGGCGTTACTGACCCTGGCGGTGGTGGGTGCCCACTTGTTGTTGCTGCGGGAAGTGCCCCAGCGGCTCGACCTGGCTGGAGGCGGCCTTAAGCCCGAGCGGCTGGTTTTCGAGACCCGCCAGATCGAACTGCCCTCGCCGCCGACGCCCGTTGCGCGGCGTGCGCCCGCACCCAGGCCGCGCCCCTCGTCCGCTGTTCCGCAGAAGCCACAACTTGAGGCTCCGCCACCCGCTTCCTTGCCTGAAAGCACGATTGCTGCTGCCGCCCCGGTGTCCGAGGCAACGCCCCTGCCGGAAGCACCCCTCACCCCGTCGGCACCACCGGTCCCTGAACAGCCACCTCCCGCCAGCGCAGCGCTGGCCGCCCCGCGCATCCCGGGGTCGGTGCGGCTGGACTACGCCATGACGGGACAGTCTAAAAGCCTGCAGTACTCAGCCAAGGGTGTGCTCAACTGGATACACGACGGTGAACACTACAACGCCAGTCTGGTCGTGAGCGCCTTCATGCTGGGTTCGCGCGCCGTCTCCAGCGTAGGCGCGATCACGGCCGACGGGCTTGCGCCTTCGCGATACTCAGAGCAGAGGCGCGGCGAACTGGCCACGCATTTCCAGCCGGAAAAGGGCCTCATCACATTCAGCAACAATCGGCCGGACGTGCCCTGGCAGGCAGGGGCGCAGGATCGACTCAGCGTCTTCATGCAAATCAGTGGCTTGCTGGCGAGCGATCCGGCGCGGTTCCAGCCTGGCACCCGATTGCCCATCTACACGGCCGGCCCGCGTGATGCCGACCTGTGGTCATTCAGCGTGGAAAGCAGTCAAGCGCTCGACCTGCCGATCGGGACTATGCAGGCTATCAAGCTCACCCGCGATCCCCGGCGCGAGTTCGACCAGAAAGTCGAGGCGTGGTTTGCACCCGAACTGGGCTATTTACCCGTCCGCATCCGCGTGACGCAGGCCAATGGTGATTTCCTGGAACAGCAACTGTCCTCGACAGCGCAGCCTTGAAGCTCGGCCGATGCGCCTCTGCCAGGCAAGCCTTGAACTTGGGGCTGGCGGGACCATCTACCCTTGAAGGAAACAAGCCATGCAAATGCTTTACGACTCGGAGTCCTTCGTTGTGGTCCAGATTCACGCCAACGCACCAGACGAAGCTACCCCTTCTTCGCCCGAACCAGCTCCGCAGCTTCAGCGCCACGGCTTTGAAATCGTGGACAAGCGCTCGGGCAAGGAGGTTTACCTCGACGGCTCCTGGGCTGAGCTGTTCCAGCAGCGGCTGAACGTCTGGCAGCAAAAAACGCCCACGCAGGAGGAGGTGGAGCTCACCCTGGAAGGCTATGCGGAGCTGGCCCACACGCCCATTTCCTTGCACTAGCTGCTTGGGCTACAGCAGGGCAGCAGGCGTAGCCCGCCCCTTGAACCACCAGCGGTACATCGGTTCGGACAGCAGGAGCACACCCGTCAGCCGCGTCACCTGGAAAGCGGTGACTACCGGCACGCCGAACTGCAGCACCTTGGCCGTGATGGCCATCTCGGCAATACCGCCCGGCGTCGTCGCCAGCAGCAAAGTGCCCCAATGCAGGGTCGTGAGCTGCGCCAGCACCCAGGCGAAGCCTGCGCACAGCAAGATCATGAGGCAGGTGGACAGCGTGACCGAGGCCAGCCAGCGCGGCGCCATATGCACGAAGCTGCGCGTGAAGCGAACCCCCAGGCTGATGCCGATCAAAAGCTGGGCGCCGTTGGTGAGCCACTGCGGTAGCGCCGACAAGGTGTAGCCGCTGGCGGTCAACAGCAGCGAGGTCGCCAGAGCCCCCAGAAACCATGGATTGGCCCTGTCCAGCCACAGCATGACAAGACAGCCGGCACCACTCAGCGCCGTCAGCAAGGCCAGCCCCGGCCAGTTGACTTCCCGAGCTCCCGGCAACGCAATGTCAAGCCCTTGCAGCCCCATCCACTGGAACCCGAAGGGCACGATCAGGGTCACCAGCAGGATGCGCAGCGTGTGCGCGGCAGCGACGAGCTCGGCCTGCGCGCCGTAGCGCTCGCTGATGAGCGTCATTTCCGAGGCGCCTCCGATCGGGGCCGCGAAGTAGGTCGTGATGCGTGACAGGCCGGCGATATGGAGCGCGCCGGGCGCCTTGTGGACGCGGTGAAGGAACTCGCCCGCCAGCAAGCCCAAGCCGAGCGCCCATGCAATGCCCAGCACGATCACCCACCAGATGCCCGCAACGAGCGAAACCACGGCTGGCGTGAAGTACAGCCCCAGCGCACAGCCGATCGTCCACTGCCCGATATTGCGCAGCGGGTCCCAGCTCAGCATGGGCGCGCCCAGCATGGAAGCAGCCCCCGTGGCTACGAGCGGGCCGATCATCCAGGGCAGCGGCGTGTTCCAGCGCAGGCAGAGCGCGGCCGCGGCCAGCGCAAGCAACAAGGTGGCGGTCGTTCGCAACGCGACGGCGCAGGCAGCAGGGGACATGGCGCTGAACAGGAAAATGCAAAAGGGCGGCTGGAACCGGCAGGCACGCGCCCTTGGTCGGCCATTGGGTCGACGGACCGGCAACGCGAGAAGAAAATCGAACGAGGCCTTAGTATCGTGCCATGCGCGACTTTTTTCCCCGGCACGGCTTTTTGCAACTTGTCACGCTGAGCCTGGCCGCGGCCCTCTTCGGCTGCGCAAGCCGGCCGGAGGCACCCGTGATGACGCCGCTCGCAGCCGACGCCGCAGCCCGGACCACGGAACGCCTGAGCGCCGTGCTGCCTGCCGACGTACTCCTGCTGGGCGAACAGCATGACGCTGCCGAGCATCAGCGTATCCACCAGCAAGTCATCGCCACTTTGGCATCGCGCGGGATGCTCGCCGCCGTCGTGCTTGAAATGGCGGACGTGGGCGCCAGCACCGCCGCGCTCAAGCCGAGTGCCACCGAGGCCGAGGCCCAGGCCGCACTCAAGTGGAACGAGGCGGGCTGGCCCTGGGCTGCCTACGGGCCCGCAATCATGGCGGCGGTACGCGCCGAAGTGCCCGTGGTGGGCGGCAACCTGCCGCGCGAGCGCATGCGCGACAGCATGGCGGAAAAATCGCTCGATGGTCAGCTACCCGGCCCCGCCCTGAAGGCCCAGCAGCAGCTGATCCGCATAGGCCACTGCGGCTTGTTGCCCGAAAGCCAGATCACGCCGATGACGCGTATCCAGATTGCCAAGGACATCAGCATGGCCAAAACGCTGGCGCAGTCTGCGCTGCCCGGCAAAGTGGCACTGCTTCTGGCGGGCAGCGTTCACGTCGACCGGAGCCTGGGCGTGCCGCAGCACTTGCCGCCCGAACTCAAGGCCCGGTCCATCCTGTTGAAGGCCGGTGAAGGCGCGTCGACTGCGGCGCCGTCCACGCCTGCCTTCGACAGCACCTGGTCCACGCCGCAGATTGCGGCCGTTGATTACTGCGCAGGTCTTGCAGACCAGTTGCGCAAGGGTTCAGGTGGCATGCAACGGCCCTGAGCCTTGCGGGGCTGCCTGCGGCGTCAGGGGTATTTGCGGATCGCGTCGCCCAGGACGTTGACGAGCCGGTCGATGTGTTCTTTTTCCACGATGTACGGCGGGCAAACCACCAGGTTTTCTCCGGCCGGCCGCACCAGCACGCCCTGATGGAAACACTCGATGAAGACGTCGTAGGCGCGCTTGCCCGGAGCCCCGGCGATGGACGATAGCTCCACCGCGCCCGCCAGGCCGAGGCTGCGGATGCCGATGACGTTCGGCAATCCCTTGAGGCCGCTGTGCAGCGCGTCGCCGAGCACCGTGCCCATCTGGCCGGCGCGCTCGAAAAGCTTGTCCTGCTTGAACAGCTTGAGCGTGGCGATAGCTGCCGCACAGGCCACCGGATGGCCCGAGTAGGTATAGCCATGGAAAAACTCGACCGCGTGGTCGGGGCTGTTGGCATTGGCGCTCATCATGGCGTCGTAGATGCGGTCGGTGCAGATCACACCGCCCAGAGGAATCACGCCATTGGTCACGCACTTGGCGAAGTTCAGCATGTCGGGCACGACGCCGTAGTAGTCGGCGCCGAAGTTCGTGCCCATGCGCCCGAAGCCGGTGATGACTTCGTCGAATATGAGCAGGATGCCGTGCTTGTCGCAAATTTCGCGCAGGCGCTTGAGGTAGCCCTGCGGCGGCAGGTACCAGCCCGCACTCCCGGCCACGGGCTCGACGATCACGGCCGCGATGTTGCTGGGGTCGTGCAGCGGCAGGATGCGGTTTTCCAGCTCCAGCAGGATGTCTTCCTGACACACCGGCTCCTGGTTGTGGATATAAGCGTGATTGACCGGGTCGTGGATGAAACGCATGTGGTCCACGCGGGGCAGCAGGGCCGTGCCATAGACCTTGCGGTTGGCCGGAATGCCGCCCACGCTCATGCCGCCGAAACCGACGCCGTGGTAGCCACGCTCGCGGCCGATGAACACATTGCGGTGGCCTTCGCCGCGCGCGCGGTGGTAGGCCAGCGCCACCTTCAGGGACGTGTCAGCTGCTTCCGAGCCGGAGTTGCAGAACAGCACCTTGTTCAGATCCCCTGGCGCCATGTCGGCAATCATTTCCGCAGCTACGAAGGCCTGGTCATTGCTGGCCTGAAAGGCGGTGGCGTAATCAAGCGTGTCGAGCTGCTTCTTGATGGCCTCGTTGATCGGCTTTCGGTTGTGGCCGGCGCCCACGCACCACAGGCTGGAGATTCCGTCGAGCACCTGGCGTCCGTCGTGCGTCGTGAAGTGCATGCCGTCGGCGGCCACAAAGACGCGGGGGTCCTTTTTGAAGCTGCGATTCGGCGTGAAGGGCAGCCAGTGGTGCTCCATGTTGAAGTCTTTATAGGCCATGCGTGTTCTCCCGGATGTGTCTGATCGGATGAGTTCGGCCCAGGGTGGGCAGACTGCCATTTTGTCACTCCCCGCAACGCCCGTCGCGCAGCGAACTCATCGGCATCGCGCCCTGGTCTGGCGCTCCTGCGACAATTGGTGCCCCATGAGCTGCACCTACATCCTCAATCTCTCCTGCGCCGACCGCCCCGGCATCGTTCACGCCGTCTCGGGCTTTCTTTTCGAGCGTGGCGGCAATATTCTCGATGCGGCCCAGTACGCTGACGACAAGGACGAGGACGCGACAGGCCTGTTTTTCATGCGCGTCAGCTTCTCATGCACGCAGTTGCCGTACGAAAAACTCAAGGGCGATCTGGCGATTCTGGCCTCGACATTCGGCATGCAATGGACCTTGCAGGTGGCCAGCCAGCCGATGCGCACCGTCATTCTGGTGAGCAAGGAAGGGCATTGCCTGAACGACCTTCTGTTTCGCTGGAAGTCTGGCCTGCTGCCAGTGGACATCCGCGCCATCGTGTCAAACCACCGCGATTTCTATCAGCTCGCCGCCAGCTACAACGTGCCGTTTCACCACATTCCGGTCACTGCCGCCACCAAGGCGGAGGCTGAAGCCAGGCAGTACGAGATCATCGAAGCCGAGGGTGCCGACCTGGTAGTGCTCGCGCGCTATATGCAGATATTGAGCAACGACCTGTGCCGCAAGCTGGCAGGCCGCGCCATCAACATCCACCACTCGTTCCTCCCGAGCTTTAAAGGCGCCCGGCCCTACCACCAGGCGCATGCGCGAGGCGTCAAGCTGATTGGCGCCACGGCGCACTACGTGACGCCGGACCTCGACGAAGGCCCGATCATCGAGCAGGACGTGGCGCGCGTGGACCACAGCAAGACCGTCGAAGACCTGACCGCCATGGGGCGCGACACCGAAAGCCAGGTGCTCGCGCGCGCCGTGAAGTGGCACAGCGAGCACCGCGTGCTGCTTAATGGGCATAAGACGGTAATTTTTAAGTAGAGCCCCCACGCTCGTCACTTCGTGTACTCGCTGCCCCCCCGAGGGGGCGCTGCGCCTGCGGTCTGGCAAAGCCAGTCCCGCGGCCCCTGCTGGCCTGGTGTCGGACCCCCGCGCTCGTGTGCTCCCTGCCCCCCGGGGGGCGCTGCGCCTGCGGTCTGGATTACTGGGGCCCCCACGCTCGCTCACTGCGTGTGCTCCCTGCCCCCCGAGGGGGCCGCTGCGCCTGCGGTCTGGCTAAGCCAGTCCCGCGGCCCCTGCTGGACTGGAGGGACGAGCCCCACCCGAGGGGCGCTGGTTACTAGCGCCCACTACAGGGACTTCCCGGTTAGTCAAGCGGTTTGATTCGGGCTGTTTCGATAGTTG
>JAZKIC010000030.1:0-11212 GCA_040385065.1 Pseudomonadota bacterium | reverse complement strand
CACTGAACGTGGGTCCGCGCAGACCCTTCAATACCTCAGGGCGAACGGTGGCGGGCGCGCAGCCCCTTCGATACCTCAGGGCGAACGGTGGCGGGCGCGCAGCCCCTTCGATACCTCTGGGCGAACGGTGGCGGGGGTGCAGACCCTTCGATACCTCAGGGCGAACGGTGGTGAGGCAGAACCCTTCGATACCCCAGGGTGACGGTGGTGAGGCAGACCCTTCGATACCCCAGGAAGACGGTGGTGAGGCAGACCCTTCGATACCCCAGGGTGACGGTGGTGAGGCAGAACCCTTCGATACCCCAGGGTGACGGTGGTGAGGCAGACCCTTCGATACCCCAGGGTGACGGTGGTGAGGCAGACCCTTCGATACCTCAGGGTGGACGGTGGTGAGGCAGCCCCTTCGATACCTCAGGGCGAAGGTGGTGAGGCAGACCCTTCGATACCTCAGGGTGAACGGTGGTGGGGCAGAACCTTCGATGCCTCAGGGTGAACGGTGGTGGAGGCACACCCTTCGATAACTCAAGGAAAACCGTGGGACGATGCGGTTCAAGCAGCCCCGTGCGCACCACCGCCACCACCCATCGCCTTCTTCACCGCAGGACGCGATTCAATCAGGGTCGGGTATTGCCAGACGGGTTCGAGTCCGCTCAACTGGTCCACAAAGCCGATGGCCGTGGATGAGTCCTCGCGTACGTTTTCAAGGAAGCTCGCCCACGGCCGCCCCTGCATCAGTTCGGGTGCAATCACGAGCGCCGGTGCGCCGAGCTCCAGCCGCCAGGCCTGCAACAGGGTCATGACGAAAGGGACCAGTGCACCTGGACTCTGCGCCTGAGAAGAGCCGCGTACGAGGGCGACGGTGCCTCCACCAACGGCTGCTTCAGTCACTGGCGGGTCGGCCGCCACGAGCTTTTGCAGCATCAGCGCGGCCATGAAGTGGCGAAAATCCAGCTTATCCAGGCTCTCGTACGCGCCATACGCCTCCACTGCCTTGACCCATGCGAAGAAAGCGCCGGCAAGCGCCTCGTCGTTAACGCGGCGAGGCACTTCGCTCGAGGTTTGTGGCGCGTCGAGCGCTTGCCTGAACGCTTCGCGGAACCAGCCCCAGCGCAGCGATTTTTCCTTCAGCTCGGGCAGTTGCGCCCAGGAAGCCGCCAGCGCGTGGATGATCAGCATGGCGCGGCGTCTTTCCTTTGTGCGGTGTTCGTCATCGTTGCAGCATAGGACGGGCCGCGTGGCCGGTCAACGCGGTTCCTAACGCGCGCGCCGCACGCGCAGCAGCTCATCGAGGATCAAGCACACAGCGCCTACGGTAATGGCGCTGTCTGCTACGTTGAACGCCGGAAAGTGCCAGCCGCGGTAGTGGAAGTCGAGGAAGTCGATGACGTAGCCGTGCAGGATGCGGTCGATCACGTTGCCGATGGCACCGCCCAGAATCAACGCGAGCGCGAAGGAAAACAGCTTCTCGCCGGCATGCGACTTGAGCAGGTAGCCGATGAAGAGCGCGGCCGCTACACCGATGGCCGTGAAGAACCAGCGCTGCCATCCCCCGGCCTCAGCCAGGAAGGAGAAGGCGGCGCCGCTGTTGTGCGCGCGCACGACGTTGAAGAACGAGGTGACGTAGGTCGAATCGCCGAGCCGGTAGTAGCCGGTGATCAGCACTTTCGTGAACTGGTCGGCCACAAGGATCAGCAGGGCCAGGCCCAGCCACTGTGCCATGCCGCCTGCAGACGACTTCGAAGCGCCGCGAGCCATCAGGCGAACCTGCGCGTTTCACCCGCGCCGAACAGGTTGCTTGTGCAGCGGCCGCAAATCGTCGGATGCTCCGGGTCATGGCCGATGTCCTCGCGGTAATGCCAGCAGCGCTCGCATTTCACATCGGGGCTTTGCACGACACGGGTGCTGGTTGCCTCGGCTTCTGCGAGCTCGATGGCCGAAGTGATGAACACGAATTTCAGGTCATCTCCCAGGCTCGCCAGCAAACCGTAATCCGCCGCCGCGACGCCCAATGTGACATTGGCTTGTAATGACGAGCCCACCTTGCCTTCGGTGCGGACCGTTTCTATGTCCTTGTTGACGACATCGCGTATCTCGCGGATCCGGTTCCACTTGGCGAGCAAAGCGTCGTCCCGAGCCGGGAACTCGGCATAGGTCTCCATGAAGATCGATTCCGAGCTGCCAAAGATCTTCCACGCCTCTTCCGCCGTGAAGCTGAGGAAAGGCGCCATCCAGCGCAGCATGGCGTGCGTGATTTGATGCAAAGCGGTTTGCGCGCTGCGGCGTGCAAGCGACTTTGCCGCCGTCGTGTAAAGGCGGTCCTTCAGAATGTCGAGGTAGAAGGAGCCAAGGTCTTCGCTGCAATAGATTTGCAATTTGGAAACCACCGGGTGGAACTCGTACACCTCGTAGTGCGCAAGGATGTCGGCCTGCAGCTGCGACGCGCGGCTCAGGGCGTAGCGGTCGATCTCGAGCATCTGCTCGAAAGGCACGCTGTCGGTGGCGGGGTCGAAGTCACTCACGTTGGCCATCAGGAAGCGCAGCGTGTTGCGGATGCGGCGGTACGAATCGACCACGCGGGCGAGGATTTTCTCGTCGATGCCGAGGTCGCCCGAGTAGTCCGTCGACGCGCACCAGAGGCGGATGATCTCGGCGCCCAGCTTGTCACTGACCTCTTGCGGCACCACCACGTTGCCTTCGCTCTTGCTCATCTTGCGGCCCTTGCCGTCCACGGTGAAGCCATGCGTGAGCAGGCCCTTGTAGGGCGCGTGGTCGTACATGGCGCACGCCGTGAGCAGGGAAGAGTGGAACCAGCCGCGGTGCTGGTCATGCCCTTCGAGGTACAGGTCGGCCGGCCAGGTCGACTGCGCCGCATGGCTGTGGCGCAGCACGTGGTCGTGCGTGGTGCCCGAGTCGAACCAGACGTCGAGGATGTCGGTGCTCTTGATGTAGTCGGGCGCATCCGCGCCGATCAGCGATTCCGGCGTGGCCTTGCTCCAGGCTTCGATGCCACCGGCCTCGACCAGCGCTGCGGCCTGGTCCATGATTTCCATGGTGCGGGGGTGCAGCTCGCCGGTGCCCGTGTGCAGGAAAAAGGGCAGCGGCACGCCCCAGCTGCGCTGTCGGCTGATGCACCAGTCAGGCCGGCCGGCAATCATGTCGCGCAGGCGCGTCTTGCCGTTCTCGGGATAAAAGCTGGTTTCTTCGATCGCGGCGAGCGCGAGCTGGCGCAGCGTGCGGCTGGCCGGGTCTGTCGTGAACACGCCCTGATTGCCGGGGCCGGCTTCGTCCATGCGCACGAACCACTGCGCGGCCGCACGGTAGATCACCGGCGTCTTGTGCCGCCAGCAATGCGGGTAGCTGTGCTCGATGCCATGCGTGGCAAAGAGGCGGCCGACTTCGCGCAGCTTGTCGATGACAAGCGGCGCGGCTTTCCAGATGTTCAGCCCGCCAAAGAAAGGCAGCTCGTCGACGTATCGGCCGTTGCCCTGCACTGGGTTGAGAATGTCGTCGTAGGCGATGCCGTTGGCCACGCAGGAGTTGAAGTCTTCCACCCCGTAGGCGGGCGAGGAGTGCACGATGCCGGTACCGTCATCGGCCGTGGCGTAGTCGGCCAGAAACACCGGGCTGAAACGGCGGTAGCTGTACTTGCCATCGTCGCCGGGCACGTCGTACAGCGGATGCATGAAGTTCAGATGGCCCAGGTTCTTGCCCAGTGTGGTGGCCAGTACGGTGCCTGTCAGCTCGTATCGTGCCAGGCATTTTTCGACCAGCACCGAGGCCAGCACCAGGAGGCCGCGCTCGGTATCGACGAGCGAATACTCCAGCGCCGGGTTCAGGTTCAACGCCTGGTTGGCGGGGATGGTCCACGCGGTGGTGGTCCAGATGACGGCGAAGGCGTCCTTGGCGAGCGATTCAAGGCCAAATGCGGCGGCGAGCTTTTCGGGCTCTGCGCACTTGAAGCCGACGTCCAGCGTTTGCGACTTCTTGTCGGCGTACTCGATCTCGAACTCAGCCAGTGAAGAGCCACAGTCGAAGCACCAATACACCGGCTTCAGGCCCCGGTAGACGAAGCCGCGTTCCATGATGCGTTTGAGCGCACGGATCTCGTTGGCCTCGTTGCCGAAGTCCATCGTGCGGTACGGGTTGTCCCATTCGCCGAGCACGCCCAGACGTTTGAAGTCGGCCATCTGGCCTGCAATCTGCTCGGTGGCGAAGGCCCGGCTTTTCGCCTGCACTTCATCCCTTGGGAGATTTCTTCCGTGAAGCTTTTCGATGGCGTTTTCGATCGGCAGGCCGTGGCAGTCCCAGCCCGGCACGTAGATCGCGTCAAGCCCCTTGAGCTGGCGCGCTTTTACGATCATGTCTTTGAGGACCTTGTTGACCGCGTGGCCGATGTGGATCTTGCCGTTGGCGTAGGGCGGGCCGTCGTGCAGCACGAATTTCGGTGCGCCGTGGCGCACGTCGCGCAGCTGTTTGTAGATGCCCTTGTCTTCCCATTCCTTGACCCAGCCCGCCTCGCGCTTGGGCAGGTCGCCGCGCATGGGGAAGGGTGTGTCGGGCAGGTTCAGGGTGCTGCGGTAATCGGTTTTGACGTCAAGCATGGTCGTATCCAGGAGCATCGACAGGCTCGGCCCGAAAAAGGCAATCACTCGGAGGGAAAGAAAACTGGCCGTTCACCCTGAGCCTGTCGAGGCGGGCGCAGCACCTGGCGTGCAGCTTTAAATTCGGTCGCGCGTCGTCTGGCGGCTGGTTTCGGTGTGCATCGACGCAAAGAACGCCCGAGCGTCGTCGCAGTCCCGGGCTATGCCTTGTTGCAAGGCGGCCAGACCGTCGTACTTGAGCTCATCGTGCAGTTTGTGCAGCAGTTCCACGCGAACGATTTTACCGTAGTCATTGTCGAGTCCCGCAGCTGCAGCGCCGGCCCGCGGCCAGTCGAGCAAATGCACTTCGAGCAAAACCCGGCCGCCGTCCTCGACGGTGGGCCTGACGCCGAGGCTTGCGACCCCGTCAATCGGCATCTCCCCCGCGGCTTCAAGGCCATGGGTTCTGACCGCAAAGATGCCGCTGGCAGCCGGCCTGCTGTGCGGGAAGGCAATGTTCAGCGTGCGAAAGCCGAGCTCGCGGCCCAGCTTCTTTCCATGCACTACATGCCCGGAAATGCTGTACGGCCGCCCCAGCAGGGCCGCTGCTTCTTCCATCCGTCCCAGAGCGAGGGCCTCTCGCACGGCCGAGCTGGACACGCGGTGACCGTGGACCTCGTAGCTGTTCATGCGCGCGACGTCGAACCCCAACTGCTCGCCCGCCTTGTCGAGCATGGCGTAGTCGCCCGTTCTGCGAGCGCCAAATCGGAAATCGTCGCCTACGAGCACATAGCGTGCATCCAGCCCCTTGACCAGTACGTCGTCAATGAACGCCTCCGCCGTCTGGCCGGCAAGGCGCGCATTGAAGGGCAGCACGACGGTCTGGTCGATGCCGCAGCGGGAAAGTTCGGTAAGCTTGTCGCGCAGGGTCGAAATACGGGCCGGGGCCGTCTGAGGTGCGAAGTACTCGCGGGGGTGCGGTTCAAAGGTCATGACGCGGGCCGGGAGTTTCCTGTGCTGCGCCTCGTTCTTGAGTAGGGCCAGCATGGCCTGGTGCCCCCGGTGTACGCCGTCGAAGTTCCCGATGGTGAGCGCGCAGGGCACCGCCAGGGCAGGGTGCTGATAACCGCGAAAGACTTTCATACCTCAATTATCGTTTTTATAGCGCACTGTCCTGTTGCGACGCTGGTGATTGGGCTTGCAGGGTGTCGCCGGTCATGGAATCACGGTATATTGAGGCTTGAAAGTTGCTTTCGGACCACGCATCGCAGTGCGGGTCCGGCCCACGTAGACCGATGCAGTTTCCAGTCACATGGAGGTTCGTTTGAAAGTCCTGAAGCTTTCCGCCCAAGGTTTGCCACAGTCGTGGATCAGCCTTGAGCAGGCCGTGTTGCATTACGCCGCGGGCGAGGTGCGCTGGGAAGTCGGCGCGCAAATCGCTTTGTTTCGCGGCGGCCACAACGCGCGCACGGGCGAACAATCGACCATCACGGTCAACAGCATCATCGGCACCAAGGGCGTTCCCAGTATCAATCCCTTCGACTTGAAGCCGGGCCTGACCAACGGCAAGCTCTTCACCCGCGACCGCAATGTCTGCGCCTACTGCGGCGGCCATTTCCACGAGGAAGAGCTCACCCGCGAGCACATCATTCCGTTCGCGCAAAACGGCATCGACACCTGGATGAATGTGGTCACAGCCTGCCGCGCCTGCAATCACCGCAAGAGCAGTCGCACGCCGGAGCAAGCGCGCATGCCGCTGCTCTACACGCCTTACGTCCCCAGCTTGTGGGAAGACTTCATTTTGCGCAACCGCCGCATCCTGGCGGACCAGATGGAGTTCTTGATGGCCCACGTGCCCAAGACGTCACGCTTGCTGGCCTGAGGCTTTTATTGCAGGAGAGCGGCGCTTCAGGCGAAAACGCCCGCTGTGTCCTGCATGCGAGCCGACACTTCGCCCAGATGGTGAAGCGTGTCGCCGAAGGTCATCTCCAGCTGCGTCAACTTCCTGAAATAGTGGCTAACGATGTATTCGTCCGTCACGCCGATGCCACCATGCAGCTGCACTGCCTGCTGGCCCACGAAGCGCATGGAGACGCCGAGCTGGTACTTGGCGCGGGCGATGGCACGGCGGCGCTCGTCTTCAGGTGCGTTCAGCTTGAGTGAGGCGTAATAGCTCATCGAGCGGGCGAGTTCGAGCTGCATCTTCATGTCTGCCACACGGTGCCGAAGCGCCTGGAAGCTGCTGATGGCCACGCCGAACTGCTTGCGGGTGTTCATGTACTCGACCGTGATGGCCAGTGTCTTGTCCATGGCGCCGACCGCTTCGGCGCAGCTGGCGGCAATGCCGATGTCGATACCGTGCGCAAGCGCCGTCAGCCCTTCGCGCGTGACGAGCACGGCGGAAGCGTTCTCCAGCTGCAGCTCGGCAGCGCGGCCGCCGTCCTGCGTGTTGTAGCCGGTGGTGCTCACGCCGGCTGCGGTGCGTTCGACGAGAAAGAGCGCGAGCTTGCCCTCCAGCATCGCGGGCACGAGAAAGGCGTCGGCCTGATCGCCTGCGGCCACGATGCTCTTGGAGCCCGTCAGCGCCCATGTATCGCCACTGGCTTGCGCCTGTGTTTTGCATTGGGAAATGTCGTAGCGAGCGCCGCGTTCCTGATGTGCCAGCACGACAAGACGCTCGCCTGATGCGATGGCGGGCAACGCTGAGGCCTTGAGCTCAACCGGCGCATAGCCCGCCAGCAAGGCGCTGCAGATGAGTGTGTGGGCGAAAGGCTCGAGCACGATGCCGCGCCCAAGTTCCTCCATGACCACCATGCCTTCGACCGGACCCATGCCCAGCCCGCCATCGCCTTCCGGGATGTACAGGCCGCCCAGGCCGAGTTCGGCCAGTTCGCCATAGGCCTCGCGCGAAAACCCGCCAGCGCTTTCGATGCTGCGGCGCCGCTCGAAGGTATAGGCCTTGTCGACCCACTTGCGTACCGCGTCGCGCAATTGCTCCTGATCGTCCGTGAAATCAAAGTCCATGATGTTTTCCTAACCGAGTACGACCTGGGACACGATGTTTCGCTGCACCTCGTTGGAGCCGCCGTAGATCGTGGTCTTGCGCATGTTGAAGTAAGTCGAGGCCAGCGGCGCATTGCCTGGCATGCCGCCCGGAAAGTTGCCCTGCCAGCCGGCTTCCATCGCTTCCTCGATGTAGGGCAGGCCGAAGGGCCCGGCGGCCAGCATCATCAGTTCGCTGTAGCGCTGCTGGATCTCGCTGCCGCGGATTTTTAGCAGGCCAGCGATGTCCAGTGAATTTTTACCCGACTTTTCGGCCGAAAGCACGCGCAGGACCAGCATTTCAAGTGCCACCACGTCCACTTCCAGCTTCGCGATCTCGTCGCGAAAGCGCGCATCTTCGTACACGCCTTCGGCCTTGGCGATGCGCTTCAAGCGTTCGAGTTCGCGCTTGGCGCGGTTGACGTCGGCAATGTTGGTGCGCTCGTGACTGAGCAGGTGCTTGGCATAGGTCCAGCCCTTGTTCTCTTCGCCGATCAGGTTCTCCAGCGGCACCTTGACGTTGTCGAACCAGACCTCATTGACTTCGGGTTCGCCGTCGAGCAGCACGATGGGCCGTACCGTCACGCCCGGTGACTTCATGTCGATCAGCAAAAACGAAATACCGGTTTGCGGCTTGCCTTCGGTGCTGGTTCTCACCAGGCAAAAAATCCATTCGCCGTACTGACCGAGCGTGGTCCAGGTCTTCTGGCCGTTGACGAGGTAGTGGTCGCCCTGGCGCTCGGCCCGGCATTTGACCGAAGCGAGGTCGGAGCCTGCGCCCGGCTCGCTGTAGCCCTGGCTCCACCACACTTCGCCGCTGGCGATGCCGGGGAGAAAGCGCTGTTGCTGCTCTGGCGTACCGAAGGCCATGATCACCGGCGCCACCATCACCGGGCCGAAGGGAACGACACGCGGCGCACCCGCCAGCGCGCATTCTTCTTCGAACAAGTGCTTCTGCACGGCGTTCCAGCCCGGCCCGCCAAACTGCTTGGGCCAGCCATGCCCCAGCCAGCCCTTTTTGCCGAGGATTTTGGCCCAGCGCTGCATGTCGTCACGCGACAGCCGCAGGGCGTTGTGCACTTTGTGTGCGATATCGGCAGGCAGACTGGCTTTGACCCAGGCCCGTATGTCTTCTCGAAACTGCTGCTCTTCGGGGGTGAACGCGAGGTCCATGGCTATCTCCGTTTTCTTGTTGGGCCTTCTGAAGCGCTTTGGGAAGGCCTGTGGATTGTGAGCAGATTTCGCCCGTGATCGTGTCAGGCTTGGGACACACCGAGCTCTTTCTGGATAAATGCCAGTTGGGACTGCAGGGCCTCTACCTGCGCTTCGAGCTGCTCGATGCGGCGCACCAGCCTTTCGGCCTGCCCCAGGGACACGGGTTCTTCATCCCGTGCCGCCGAGCTGCTGTGCGCAGGCATCGCCGTGGCATCGGCGCCGCACAGCAAATGCGTCCAGCGCTGCTCACGCATGCCCGGCGCACGGGGCAACTGCGCCACCAGCGCCGCACCGCCCTCGTCACCGCGCTGTTTCAGCTCGGCCAGTGCATCCTCAACGCTGGCGATGTCGGCAAACCTGTACCAGCGCTCGCCCGCCAGCCGCAATTCACCCGGCGTCTGCGGCCCGCGCAGCATCAGCAAACCCAGCAATACTGCCTGGGGCTCGCTGACCTGCAGGCCGCGCTGCAGGTTGTGCTCGAAGCGCGGCACGCGGCTGGAGCTCGCCTCGAACACAAGGCTCAAGGTTTTGAGCCCGGCAATGGCTTCGAGCGCTTGCTGTTCGCTCATGTCCATCACCGGGTCGCGGCTGGTTTTCTGGTTGCAGCCGAGCACCAGTGTGTTGAGCGAGAGCGGGTAGCTGTCAGGCACGGTGCGCGCCTTTTCCATGAGGGTGGCGAGCACGCGGGCTTCGAAGGGTGTGAGCGCTCTCATGGCGATAATCCTGAACAAATGAAGAAGATAGTGATCTTAATTTCCGGCGGCGGAAGCAACATGGCGGCCATTGTGCACACCGCGCGCAAGAACCACTGGGCCGAGAAACTTGGTGTGGAGGTCGCCGCCGTCATCAGCAACCAGCCGGAGGCCGCGGGGCTGGGTCTTGCCCGTGAAATGGGCGTCACCGCGGAGTCGCTGGACCACAAAGCGTTCGGTTCACGCGAGGCGTTCGACGCGGCTCTTCAGGAACGAATTGACCGGCATGATCCCGCGCTGGTGGTATTGGCCGGCTTCATGCGAATTCTCACGCCGCAATTCGTGGCGCACTTTGCCGGCCGGCTTATCAATGTGCATCCATCGCTGCTGCCGGCGTTCACCGGTCTGCACACACACCGGCGGGCCATCGAGGCGGGCTGCGCGGTGGCGGGCGCGTCGGTGCATCTGGTGACCGCCGAACTGGATCACGGCCAGATCCTGGCGCAGGCCGTGGTGCCCATAGTTCGCGGCGACACACCGCAAGCGCTGTCGGCACGCGTGCTCTCGCAGGAGCACCTGTTGTATCCCCGTGCGATCCATGACTGGTTTGCGCGGCAGGAAAAAGCACAAGTAAAAGAACCAGGAAACGAGTAACGATAAGGACGAGCTGTAGGCCTCTCGTTACCTGCCGTTACTCGTTTGCCGCATCCAGTTGCGCCATGCGATGCGTATCCCTTGCAGCTGTCACGTCCCGATCCGGGCGACGGCGATGACTCTCAACGCAAAGGATATTCAACATGCAAACACGTCACAAACTCGCCTCCCTCGGTCTTTCCATCGCCCTGACTCTGGCGGCCGCGCCGTCGTTCGCAGAAGTGATGGTCGGCGGCGCACCCATGCTCCCCACCAAGGACATCATTGACAACGCCGTGAACTCCAAGGACCACACCACGCTGGTGGCGGCAGTCAAGGCGGCAGGGCTGGTCGACACCTTGAAGGGCCCCGGACCGTTCACGGTGTTCGCACCCACCAATGCGGCCTTCGACGCCTTGCCCGCGGGCACCGTGCCCACGCTGCTCAAGCCTGAAAACAAAGGCATGCTTACCGGCGTTCTGACCTACCACGTCGTGCCCGGCAAGATGGACGCCGCCGCACTCACGAAAGCCATCGCCGCAGGCGGCGGCAAGGCCATGCTGAAGACAGCCGCGGGCGGAACGCTCACCGCAAGCGCGGCCAATGGCGGCGTGATGATCATGGATGAAAAAGGCGGGTCGGCGAAGGTCACGATTGCGGACGTGTACCAGTCCAATGGGGTGATCCACGTGGTCGACAAGGTTCTCCTGCCGAAGTGATCTTCAGCTGATCTTTCCGACGGAGCTTTTGCTTCGTCCGATGCGGGCGCGGGTCCTTTGGATTCGCGCCCGTTTTTGTTCATCTTGTGTTTTTGATTCTGGGCTTTTTTCCCACTGACTTGATGCACTCAGTGGCCCGAGCAATACCCCGTCGCCGTCTAAAACCGTTCGCCCTGTTGTATAGAAGGGCAAGCGAGGCGCACTGTGCCGTGCTCAGCGTGGTGACGATTCATCTTGTATTTTTATTTCTGGGTTTCTCCCCACTCACACCCCTAACCCCGCTACAGGGACTTCCCGGTTAGTCAAGCGGTTTGATTCGGGCTGTTTCGAT
>JAZKIC010000029.1:0-11338 GCA_040385065.1 Pseudomonadota bacterium | reverse complement strand
GCGCTCTACAGCGCCTTCGGCCAGCGCATCGTCTCGACCATCTTCACCGAGACCAACCAGTACCGCGTCATCCTGGAAGCCAGGCCCGATGCCGAAGCCACGCCGGCTTCGCTGGGCATGGTGCAGTTGCGCACGTCGTCCGGCGAGCCCACACCGCTTTCAGCTGTAGCGAAGATCACCGAAAAGCGCGCGCCGTTACAGGTCACGCACGTCGCGCAATATCCGGCCACCACGGTCGGCTTCGACACGGCGCCGGGCGTATCGCTCGGGCAGGCGGTGCAGGCGATCCGTGACGCTGCCAAGGAGATCAAACTCCCGGCGGGCGTGACGCTCACCTTCCTGGGCGCTTCGGGCGCTTTCGAGGCTTCGCTGTCCAACCAGCTGTGGCTGATTTTGGCTGCCGTGGTGTGCGTGTACATCGTGCTCGGCGTGCTGTACGAAAGCTACATTCATCCGCTCACCATCCTGTCGACCCTGCCCTCGGCGGGCGTGGGCGCGCTGCTGATGCTGATGGTCAGTGGCAACGACCTCGGCGTGATCGGGATCATCGGCATCATCCTGCTGATCGGCATCGTCAAGAAAAACGCCATCATGATGATCGACTTCGCCATTGAGGCCGAGCGGACCGAAGGCAAGTCCCCGCAGGAAGCCATCCACCAGGCGGCGCTGCTGCGCTTTCGGCCCATTCTCATGACGACGCTGTGTGCCCTGTTTGCCGCCGTGCCCCTGATGCTGGGCTGGGGGGAAGGCGCCGAGCTGCGCAGGCCGCTGGGCCTGGCGATTTTTGGCGGGCTGATCCTGAGCCAGTTGCTCACACTGTTCACGACGCCGGTCATTTACCTCGCCTTCGACCGCGTGGGCCGCCGCTGGCGGCGCGAGCCGGCCACGGGTCCGCTGCGACAGATCGAAGAAGGCGCATGAACCTTTCCGCCCCCTTCGTTCGCCGGCCGGTTGCCACGGTCCTGCTCACGCTGTGGATCGCGCTGGCGGGCATTGGTGCGTTTTTCCTGCTGCCGGTGGCATCGCTGCCGCAGGTCGATTTTCCGGTGATCTCGGTCAGCGCCAGCCTGCCGGGCGCCAGCCCGGACACCATGGCCACCAGCGTAGCTACTCCGCTGGAGCGACGGTTGGGCACGATTGCCGGCGTCAACGAGATGACGTCGAGCAGCGGCAACGGCTCGACCCGAATCAGCCTGCAGTTCGACCTGAACCGCAACATCGATGCGGCCGCCCGGGAGGTGCAGGCCGCAATCAATGCAACCCGCGCGGACCTGCCCTCTACGCTGCGCAGCAACCCGACCTATCGCAAGGCCAATCCGTCGGCAGCGCCCGTGATCATCCTGGCGCTGACCTCGCCCAGCCGCTCGCCGGGCCAGATCTACGACGCGGTGTCGACGGTGGTGCAGCAACGCCTGGCGCAGGTTCCCGGCGTGGGCGACGTCGAGATCGGCGGCGGCTCGCTTCCGGCCGTTCGCGTCGAGTTGCTGCCTTTCGCCATGAACCGCTACGGCATCAGCAGCGAAGACGTTCGCGCCGCGCTGCAGGCCAGCAGCGCGAACCGTCCCAAGGGCACCATCGAGGGCTCCGGCAGGCAGCTTCAGATCTACACGGGTACGGGTCCTGGCGAAAAGCCCAAGCTCTCCGCCAGCGACTACCGCGGACTCGTCGTCGCATGGCGCAATAACGCTGCCGTTCGGCTGTCCGACGTGGCAGAGGTTATCGACGGCGTCGAGAACGTCAACACGCTCGGGCTCTTCAACGGCCAGCCTTCCGTCATCGTGCTGGTGACGCTGCAACCGGGCGCCAACGTCATCGAAACGGTCGATGCCGTGCGCGAGCTGTTGCCAGAGCTTCAGGCGCAACTGCCCAGCGACATCCGTGTCGACGTGGCTTCCGACCGCACCAAGTCGATCCGCGCGGCCTTGCATGAAGTCGAGATCACCCTGCTGATCGCGATTGCCCTGGTCGTGCTGGTTGTGAGCGTCTTTTTGCGCAGCGCGCGGGCCACGTTCATTCCCGCCTGTGCCACCGTGGTGTCGCTGCTGGGCACCTTCGGCGTGATGTACCTGCTCGGCTTTTCGCTCAACAACCTGAGCCTGATGGCGTTGACCGTGGCCACCGGATTCGTCGTCGACGACGCCATCGTCGTGCTCGAAAACACGAGTCGCCACATCGAAGCGGGCATGGACCGCTTCAAGGCGGCGCTGCTGGGCGCGCGTGAAGTCGGCTTCACGGTGCTGTCGATCAGCCTGTCGCTGGTGGCCGTGTTCATTCCCCTGCTGTTCATGGGCGGGCAGGTTGGGCGCCTGTTCCGCGAGTTCGCCGTGACGCTCTCGGTCGCGGTGATGATCTCGCTCGTTATTTCACTGACCACCACGCCGATGATGTGCGCCTGGCTGCTGCGTTCAGAGGACGCGCACAAGCCTCCGGGACGCGTTTCCCGCTTCCTGGAGCGCGGGTTCCAGAAGCTACAGCGCGGCTACGAACACAGCCTGGACTGGGCCATGCACGCCAAGGCGCTCGTGATGCTCATCCTCGTGCTGGTCGTCGCGCTCAACGCTTTTCTCTTCATCAAGATACCCAAGGGCTTCTTCCCGCAGCAAGACACCGGACAGATCTCCGGCGGCCTCAGGGCCGACCAGAGCATTTCCTTCCAGGCCATGCAGCAAAAGCTCAAAGAGCTGGTGGACATCATCCGCGCCGATCCTGCGGTCGACACGGTCGTCGGTTTCACGGGCGGAGGACGCGCCGGAGGCGGCTTTCTATTTGTCAATCTCAAGCCTGCATCGGAACGGACCGACAAGGGCCAGGCCGTCATAGCGCGCCTGCGCCCACAACTGGCGCGTGTGACCGGGGTCAGCCTGTTCCTGAATCCGGTGCAAGATTTGCGGATGGGAGGCCGTTCGGCCAATTCCACTTACCAGTACACGCTGAAGAGCGACAAGGTAGCCGATCTGCGCCTTTGGGCAACGCGACTCTCCGAAGCCATGAAGCAGCAGCCCGCTTTGACGGACGTTGACACCGACCAGCAGGAAAACGGCGTCGAAACCTTCGTGGAGGTCGACAAGGACTCCGCCTCTCGCCTGGGCATCACCTCGCGCGACGTCGACAACGCGCTGTACAACGGCTTCGGCCAGCGCCAGGTGGCAACGATTTACGACGAGCTGAACCAGTACCGCGTGATCATGGGCGTGGCGCCGCAGTACATACGCAGCCCGGAGTCGCTCAAGGACATCTACGTGCCGGCAAAAGGCAGCACGACTTCCACGTCCAGCACGTCCAGCACGTCCAGCACCGCCAGCACCACGACTACGACGACCAGCACTTCGGGCAGCACAACCGCGTCCATCAACCCGGCGCTGCGCGACCAGGCAACCGGCCAGCCCGTGAGCAGCACGGCGACGACCATGGTTCCGCTGTCAGCCATCGCAAAATTCTCCGAGCGCCCGACTGCCAGCTCGGTTTCCCACCAAGACGCGGAGCTGGCCACCACCATTTCCTACAACCTTGCCGAAGGCAGCACGCTGGCCGACGGGCAGGCAGCTGTCCGCGCCGCCGAGGCGAGCATTGGGCTGCCCAACAACGTCCGTGGCAGTTTCCAGGGAACAGCCCGGGCCGCTCAGGACTCGCAAAAAGAGCAACCCATGCTGATTTTGGCCGCACTCGTGGTCATCTACATCGTCCTCGGCGTGCTGTACGAAAGCCTGGTGCACCCCATTACCGTGCTCTCCACCCTGCCCTCGGCCGGCGTGGGCGCTGTGCTGGCCTTGATGATTTTCAAGCTCGACTTTTCCATCATGGCTTTGATCGGTGTGTTCCTTCTCATTGGCATCGTCAAGAAAAACGCCATCCTGATCATTGACTTTGCGCTGGACGCCGAGCGCTCGCGTGGCCTGTCGCCTTTCGAGGCGGTCCGGGAAGCCTGCCTGCTGCGCTTTCGGCCGATTCTCATGACCACGCTGGCCGCCATGCTCGGCGCGCTGCCGCTGGCCATTGGCTTTGGTGAGGGCGCGGAACTGCGGCGGCCGCTGGGCATCGCCATCGTGGGTGGACTGATTGCCAGCCAGCTCGTGACCTTGCTCACCACCCCGGTGGTCTACCTGCTGCTGGACAAACTGCGCAGGCGCAGCCCGGCCGAGCGCGAGCTCAGCCGCCACCCTGAACTTTCTGGCGACGCGCCCGCAGGCGCACCGCTGCAGCCGCAATGAGGCCCGCCATGCATTTTCCAGTCACCCGAAGACCCTTCTCGCCTGCCTCGACGCATCACGCGGCGCCGCGCTTGCTGTCGCTGGCTCTTGCTACCGCACTGCTCGCTGGCTGCGCAATCGGCCCCAACTACACCCGACCGACAACCCCCGACATCAGCCGTTTCAAGGAAGCCGAGGGTTGGGCGCAGGCCGCGCCGGCCGATGCGCTTGAACGCGGCCCCTGGTGGCAGCTGTTCGGCGACCCGGCGCTCGACGCGCTGGCATCGCGCGTGGAAGTGTCCAACCAGAATGTGGCGGCGGCCGTGGCAGCCTATGCGCAAGCGCGGGCGGTCGTGCGCGAGCAGCGCGCGTCGCTCTTTCCCACCGTCTCGCTAGACAGCGGGGCGAGCCGCTCCAGCCGGAGCAGCAACACCAGCGCCAACGCCAGCGCATCCGGCGGCAGCTCCTCCACTCGCACCAGCAACAGCTACCAGCTGAGCATCGGCGGGAGCTGGGAGCCCGACGTGTGGGGTCGCCTCGGACGCGCCGTCGAAGGCGCAAATGCAGGCGCCTCGGCCAGCGCGGCGGACCTGGCGTCGGCCCGGCTTTCTGCACAAGGCGAACTGGCCACCAACTACCTCACGCTGCGTCAGGTCGATGCGCAAAAGGAATTGCTCAAGACCACGATTGCCGGATTCCAGCGGGCCTTGCAGATCACCCAGAACCGCTACACGGCCGGCATCGTGGCACGCACCGACGTGTTGCAGGCCCAGACGCAGCTGGCCAACGCGCAGGCGGACGACGCCGGGCTCGCGCGCCAGCGCGCCCAGCTCGAACACGCCATCGCCGTGCTGGTCGGCGAAGCACCGGGCAACTTTTCGATTGCGCCCCAGGCATGGAGCCCGGTCGTTCCCGATGTGCCACTGGGCGTTCCCTCCACGCTGCTGCAGCGGCGTCCGGACATTGCCGCAGCCGAGCGGCGCGTGGCGTCAGCCAATGAACAGATCGGCATTGCGCGCAGCGCCTTCTACCCCAACCTGTCCCTGAGCGCGTCCTACGGGCTGGGCGCCAGCCGCGTGGCCGACCTTTTCAGCGCCTCCAGCACCGTCTGGTCGCTAGGCCTCTCGGCGGCGCAAGTGCTGTTCAATGCAGGCGCGACGCGCGCGCGTGTCGACGGCAGCGAGGCCGCCCATGCCCAGGCCGTAGCGCGATACCGCCAGACCGTGCTGGCCTCGTTTGCCGATGTGGAAGACCAGTTGGCCGCCACCCGGGTGCTTGCTACCCAGAACGAGCTGCGCCGGCAGGCTTCCGCATCGGCCGACCTCGTCGAGCAACAGGTGTTAAACCGCTACAACAGCGGGCAGGTGGGCTTCACCGAAGTCATCACGGCTCAGGCCAGCGCGCTCAGCGCCCGGCGCGCACTGGTGCAGGTGATGGCTGACCGGCAGACTACCGCTGTGGCCCTGATCCAGTCGCTCGGCGGCGGCTGGCAGGCAAGCCAGTAGCGCCTCTCAGCTGTTATCTGCTTCTGGATCCACGGCACCTGCCGGGTCGTGCAGCGCCGACAGAAAGAGCCGGCCTGCATCGCTGAGCGGTCGGTCCTTGCGGACGATGGAGCCGAAGGCCTCCATGCGGTGGTGGATCGAATACGGCAGGATTTTCAACAGGCCGTGGCGCGCGTAGCGCGAGGCAATGGACTCGGGCATCACGCCGACCATGTGCGTTTCTGAAATCAGATTGGTCGTGGTGAGGATGGATGCCGTCTCGACCAGCCCGGCCGGCATCGGCGCCTGATTCAGGCGAAATTCCTGCTCCATCACCTCACGCATCGGGCTGCCCGTCGGTTGAAGAATCCACGGGTACTCCAGCAGCTTCGCGAAACGGATCGTCCTTTTTCCCGCGAGGGGATGTGCAATGTTCACGACCACCGACAGCGCCTCGTTCTGCAAAGGCCTGAACGCATAGTCGGCCCAGTGCTCGTCGCGGATCCGCCCGACAGCCACGTCCAGTACGCCCTCGCGCAGCAGTTCGAGCAAGCGGTCGCTGGTGTCGAGCGTGACGTCTATCGCCAGCAGTGGATAGGCTTTCTTGAGGGCGATGATCGCGTTGGTCAGCAGGTCGGGCGAAGGCGCCATGATGCTGCCCACTGAAAGGCGGCCCGACGATCCCAGCTGGATCTCGGCCAGTTCCCGGCTCATGGATTCGACCGAGCCGCGCATGCCGCGGAAGTAGCGCAACACGCTGGCACCGGCAGGCGTCATTTTCTGCCCTCGCCCGACCCGCTCGAAGAGTCGCTGGCCGAGCGCGGATTCCAGCTCCTGGATCATCTTGGTGGCCGCTGGCTGCGTCATGCCCAGTTCAGCCGACGCCTTGCGCAAGGTGCCGTACTCGCCCACGGCCAGGATCAGGGCAACCTGGCGCATACGGAGGCGGTTCAGCAACTGGGGAATGAGGTTGTCTGGCGGCATTCGAAAATGATAACTGCAGGCTATCAAACCATCACGGATTTTGAATTTACGTTAACCATTGAGGCCCCTACGATGAGCCCACTCGTCAACAAGGCTTCAAGGAGACAACCATGAACATTTCCCGCACCCTGATGGCGGCAGCGTTCGCGCTGGCCGGCATCACCCAGTTCACCCCGTTCACGCAGGCGCTGGCCCAGGAGTGGCCAACCAGGCCCGTGCGCATACTCGTGGGCTCAGCCCCTGGCGGCGGAACCGATGCCATGGCCCGCGCCGTGGCGGACCGGCTCGGTCCCCTGCTCAAGCAACCCGTGGTGGTAGAGAACCGTCCGGGCGTTTCAAACACACTCGCAGCCGACGTCACCGCCAAGTCCACGGACGGCCACACCATGGTGATGGGTGTGTCAACCGCGCACGCGATTGCGCCGCACCTGCTCAAGCTGGGCTACGACAACAACAAGGACCTCGTGCCGGTGGTTTTCGTGGGCGCCGTGCCCAACGTGCTGGTCGTCAACAACGCCCTTCCAGCCGATTCGCTGCAATCGCTGATCAAGCTCGCCAAGAGCCAGCCCGGCAAGCTCAATTACGCCACCAGCGGAGCCGGCAGCACGCAGCACATTGCTGCCGAAATGTTCAAGGACCAGGCGGGCGTGTTCATCACCCACATCCCCTACCGCGGCAGCGGTCCGGCGCTGGTCGATCTGGTCGGTGGCCAGGTACAGATGAGTTTCGACACGATGCCCTCAGTGATCGGCCAGGTCAAGAGCGGCCGCATCCGTGCCCTGGCCGTTGCCAGTGCCAAGCGCAACCCACAATTGCCCAATGTGCCCACCATGGAAGAAGCCGGCTTGCCCGGTGTTGAGATGAGCGCGTGGTACGGCATCTACATGCCCGCCTCGACACCGAAGGCCATTCAGGACCGCGTGTATGCGGAGGTCACGAAAATCCTCGCGCAACCTGAAACGCAGACCCGTCTCGGCTCGATTGGCGCGGATTTGACGCCGATGACGCAGGCGCAGTTTGCGCAGTTCCATACTTCCGAAAACAAGCGCTACGGTGATCTGATCGCCAAGAAAAACATCCGTCTGGACTGAATCAAATGTCGAACTTACATCGACCCGTGGTGGCCCTGACGCTGGGCGACGCAGCAGGCATCGGCCCCGAACTCATCGCGCGCCTGCTGAACCAGCCCGGCATCACGGACGCGGCAAATATCGTTCTTGTCGGGGACGCATGGCTTTGGAAGCAAGGCCAGGCGATTGCCAGGACCTCGGTGCCCACTGTCCCCCTCGCCAGCCTCGCAGATGCGCGCGGCCGGCCTGACGCCGATGTGCCGGCCTTTCTGGAGGTGAACACCATCGCCGCGTCGCAAGTCCAGCCCGCGGTCGCGCAAGCGGCTTGTGGAAGCGCCGTGCTCCAGGTGCTGAACCGCTGCATGGACGGCGCACTAGCCGGCGAAGTCGACGCTATCTGCTTTGCGCCGCTGAACAAGCAGGCGATGAAGCTCGGCGGCCTGGCGCACGAGGACGAACTGCACCACTTCGCCGAATACCTTGGCGTGACGGGCTACTTCTGCGAGTTCAATACGCTCGGGGATCTGTGGACCTCGCGCGTGTCGTCACATATTCCTCTGAAAGACGCGGCCGCGATGCTGAGCGTGGAACGCATTACCGACGCCGCGCGGCTTATTTACCGTTCACTTCAGGCCAGCGGAACGGCCGAACCCAAAGTCGCCATTGCGGCTTTCAACCCGCACGGCGGCGACGGCGGTGTATGCGGTCGTGAGGAAATCGACATCATCGGTCCGGCCGTGGAGGCACTACGCGCCAGCGGCGTTCTGGTAGACGGTCCCTTCCCGGCCGACACCATTTTTCTCAAGGCGCGCGACGGCCTCTATCAGGCCATCGTGACCATGTACCACGACCAGGGCCAGATCGCCATCAAGTTGATGGGCTTCAGCAAGGGCGTGACGGTCCAGGGCGGACTGCCCGTGCCGATCACCACGCCGGCGCACGGCACGGCCTATGACATCGCCGGCAAAGGCGTGGCCGATGTGAACGCCACCCTGAATGCGTTTCGCATCGCCAGCCGCATGGGTAGCGCCGCGCTTGCAGCCCGCGTAGCCGCCTGAGCCAGCCTTATCACTTCCAATTTCTCTGTGTAAAAAACAATCATGAAAATTAAATCAGTCCGCGCCCGTGTATTCGAATGGAAGGGCAAGACCGTTCCACCGCAAGGCAATTTTTGCTCCAACGCCATGGACCTGCTGTACTCGAACAGCGAGACCATGAGCACTTTTCGCTTTCACTCCTGGACCGTCGTCGAGATCGAGACAGATGACGGCATCGTCGGCCTGGGCAACGTGGCGCTGGCCCCGTACATCGCCAAGGCGATCATCGACCAGTACCTGACACCGCTGGTGCTGGGCCAGGACCCGTGGGACTACGAATACCTGTGGCAGCGCATGTACCGCGCGACGCATGCCTGGGGCCGCAAGGGTGTCACGATGGCGGCAATTTCTGCCGTGGACCTGGCCATCTGGGACATCCTCGGCAAGTCTGTCAACAAGCCGGTTTTCAAGCTGCTCGGTGGCCGCACGAAGGAGAAAATTCCCTGCTACTACTCCAAGCTGTACCGCACCGACATCAAGGCCATGCAGGACGAAGCCCAGACCTACCTCGACCAGGGTTTCACGATGTTCAAGTCGCGCTTCGGCTACGGCCCTGCGCACGGCACAAAAGGCGTGGCGGAAAACCTGAAGGCCGTGGAAGCGCTGCGTGAAGTCATCGGCTACGACAACGATCTCATGCTCGAGTGCTACATGGGCTGGAACCTCGAATACGCCAAGCGCATGCTGCCCAAGCTGGAAAAGTTCCAGCCACGCTGGGTCGAGGAACCGGTGATTGCCGACGACATTGACGGCTACGCCGAACTCAACCAGCTCACCAGCATTCCGATTTCGGGCGGCGAGCACGAGTTCTCGCTCTATGGCTTCAAGCAGTTGCTGGATAAAAAGGCTGTATCGGTGGTGCAGTACGACACCAACCGCGTAGGCGGTATCACCGCCGCCCACAAAATCAACGCACTGTGCGAAGCCTATAGCGTTCCCGTCGTCCCACACGCCGGCCAGATGCACAACTACCACCTGACCATGAGCAGCACGGCATCGCCCATGAGCGAGTATTTCCCGATGTTCGATGTGGAAGTCGGCAATGAGCTGTTCTATTACATCTTTGACGGCGAGCCCGTGGCCGAAAACGGATTCCTGCAGCTCGATGACAATCTGCCGGGTCTGGGCTTGAGCCTGAAGACAGAATTTCTCAAAGACTTCAACATCATCGAGTGAGCACCCCGCGCATGACCCCCAGATACCGAGGCGTATTTCCCGTCGTTCCGACCACCTTCGACGAAGCCGGCGAGCTCGACCTTCAAAGCCAGAAGCGCTGCGTCGATTTCATGATTGAGGCCGGCTCGACCGGACTGTGCATCCTCGCCAATTTTTCCGAGCAGTTCGTCCTGTCTGACGCGGAGCGCGAGACGCTGACGGCGACGATCCTGCAGCACGTTGCAGGCCGCGTGCCGGTGATCGTGACGACCACGCACTTTGGCACACGGGTCTGCGCCGAGCGCAGCCGCCGTGCCCAGGAGCTGGGCGCAGCGATGGTCATGGTGATGCCGCCCTATCATGGCGCCACCATTCGCGTCAGCGAGGAAAAGATCTACGAGTTCTTTGCCGCGCTTTCTGACGCCATCGACATCCCCATCATGGTCCAGGATGCGCCCGTCAGCGGCACGCCACTGTCGGCCGCTTTCCTGGCGCGCATGGCCCGCGAGATCAGGAACCTGGCTTACTTCAAGATCGAGACAGCGGGTGCGGCGAGCAAGCTGCGTGAGTTGATTCGCCTGGGCGGCGACGCCATCGAAGGCCCGTGGGACGGCGAGGAAGCCATCACCCTGCTGCCGGACCTCGACGCAGGCGCCACTGGCGCCATGACGGGAGGCGCGTATCCGGATGGCATCCGCCGCATCATGGACGCCTACGCTGCGGGCAATCGCGAAGTGGCCGTGAACGAGTACACCCGCTGGCTACCGCTCATCAACTATGAAAACCGCCAGGGCGGCATCCTCACAGCCAAGGCCTTGATGAAAGCCGGCGGCATCATCGCCTGCGAAGCGCCACGCCATCCGTTTCCGGCCATGAACGAAGAAGTGCGCAAGGGCCTGATCGAGACGGCGCGCCGACTCGATCCAATGGTGCTGCGCTGGGGCAAATAAGGCTCGTTCATGAAGCCGGCAACACCCACGGCGGCTCGCGCAGAGGCCCTTCGATACGCTTGCGTACCCTGTCCTGAGCCCGCGAACGATCAGGGCGAACAGTTCGGAGAGGAAAGCCCTTCGATACCTCAGGGCGAACGGATAGGAGGGGCGGGTTGTTCGTTAGGCGAGGGCAACCGGTTCTTGGAGAAAGCGGGTGCAACTGCGTGCTTCCCCGTTCGCCCTGAGGTATCGAAGGGCCTGGCGGCGGAGATCGGTCTGATCGCAAAATCAGGTGAGAGCGTGTCAAAGGGTTCCTCTGCGCTGTTGCCAGAAAACGCGGTGAGGAGAAGCCCTTCGATACGCTTGCGTACCCTGTCCTGAGGTTCTATGGTCCGTGTCAAGCCATGGAGCGAGTCTTATCGAATTGCT
>JAZKIC010000028.1:0-80636 GCA_040385065.1 Pseudomonadota bacterium | reverse complement strand
GTTGGGCTCATAACCCAAAGGTCGTAAGTTCAAATCTTGCCCGCGCAACCAACATCCTAGCCGTTCAGGCTAGGTACAAAACGCCCTCTTCACGAGGGCGTTTTGCTTTCCGGCCCTGCTTTGCCTAGGTGACTTACCAAGATTGAATCGGCCGGCATTACTTTTGCGAACTTGGGTGAGGCAAGTCTCAACGGCAGGCAGCCCAAGCGGTAGATGGACATCGATGAACCCATCCGCATCGCGTCTGCGCTAATTATTCGCCGCCAATTCGCCAGCGCCCACGACCAGCGACCGCATCTTTCTAGCGCGCATACCGACGAAGTCACGCAGGAAATGGGCTTATAGCCCTGGCAGGTTGCCAAAATGGCCGACGCCCGGAGTTGTGCACGCGGTCGCTTTTTAGACCCCTCAAGCCTCAGCAGCAGGAAACCGTTCAGCCGCGTAAGTTTCGACCAGCATATCGATCAGCGCCTGCGCGTAGGGCGGCAGAGCGTCGCCCGTCCTCGTCAGGATGTAGCGCTCTCGAACGCGCCAGGCATCGAGCAGCTGAACCTGAACCAGCGGTAGTTCGGCCAAGTGCCGGCGAGCGCTCATCTCGGGCACCACACCGATGCCAACGCCGGCGGCCACCATGCGGCAGACGGCGTCGAAGCTCGAGAGTTCCACGCGCAAATGCAGGCGCTTGCCGAGCTGAGCCGTCATCTTGGCGAGGTGGTCGCTCAAAGTGCTGCCCGCATGCATGCCGACGTGCGCCTCCTCGAGGGTTTCAACGAAGCCTATGCTTTTTCGGCGGGCGAAGCGGTGGTTCCGCGGGACGACCAGCACCAGGCAGTCGGTACTGAAGTGGATGGCATCCAGGCCCGGCGTCTCCATGCGGGTCGAGACGATGCCAACATCGGCCCGGCCCTCCAGCACACCCAGCGCAATGTCCGGGTTCTGACGCTCCTGAAGTTCGACGGTGACCTGCGGATTCGCCTTGAAGAAGGCAGGCAGGACCGCCGGCAGGATGTCCGTGACGCCGGTGGTGTTCGCATGGATGCGTACCTGTCCGCGCAAGCCGCGCCCATAGTCCCGCAGGTCGGAGCGCAACTGCTCGGTCTGGCGCAGGATGGCTCGTGCGTGGTGAAGAAACGCCTCGCCCGCAGGGGTCAGCTGCACGCCCCGGGCCTGCCGCACCAGCAGGGGCATGCCGGCGTGTTCCTCCAGCGCCTTGATGCGCGCGCTCGCTGCTGGCAGGGAGAGGTGCTGTGACTCGGCGGCCCGCGTGATGCTGGAGACGCCGGCAATAGCGACGAAGAGCCGAAGGTCGAGCTGGTTGAAGTCCATGGTTGATCTTAGGCTAGCCTTCCAAATTATGGAAGGCTGGCTACCAAAGTTGCGCATTGTTGGGCGTCGCACGCTCCGGCACCATAGGTCCGGATGCAAGCGCCTCTTACATCGCAGATCACAGGCGAAACCCTTGAGCTCTTGCAGATCCGGGAGAGTCGACGCCAGATCCCGAGCTTCGAGGCCGTCTGGCCTGCGCGGGATATTCATCCCTTGCGCCGGTGCGCAGAGCCCACGGCCGACCGCAAGAGCGCCAGTTTGTGGGCACAGCATCACGAGGGCCGGCTCCCGACACAGGCTCAACGTCAATTCTCATAGGAAACAGAAAAATGAAGACACAGATTCCCGCCCCGGACGAGCACCAGGAAATGCGCGAGGCGCTGCGCGACCTCTGCGGCCGCTACGACTCGGCCTACTGGCAAAAGGTCGACACCGACCGCGGCTATCCCGACGCGTTTGTCGATGCCGTCACGCAGGCGGGCTGGATGGCGGCCCTCATTCCTGCCGAGTTCGGCGGCTCGGGCCTTGGATTGGCAGAAGCCTCCGTCATCATGGAAGAGATCAATTTCTCAGGCGGCAATTCGGGCGCATTGCATGGGCAGATGTACAACATGAGCACCGTGCTGCGCCACGGCTCTGCGGAGCAGAAGCAAAAGTACCTGCCCGGCATCGCCCGAGGCGAGCTGCGCTTGCAGTCCATGGCGGTCACGGAGCCCACGACGGGAACGGACACGACCCAGCTGAAAACGACGGCCGTGAAAAAGGGCGATCGCTACGTGGTCAATGGTCAGAAGGTCTGGATTTCGCGCATCCAGCATTCGGACCTGATGATCCTGCTGGCGCGCACCACTCCAGTTGCGGAAGTGAAGAAAAAAAGCGAAGGCATGAGCATCTTCATCGTGGACCTGAAAGAGGCCATCGGACACGGCATGACGGTGCGGCCGATTGCGAACATGGTGAACCACGAAACCAATGAAGTGTTCTTTGACAACCTGGAGATCCCCGCAGAGAACCTGATTGGCACCGAGGGGCAAGGCTTCAAGTACATCCTGGACGGCTTGAACGCGGAGCGCACGCTCATCGCCGCGGAGTGCATCGGCGACGCGTACTGGTTCCTGGACAAGGCGCGCAGGTATGCGAACGAGCGGGTCGTTTTCAACCGGCCCATCGGGCAGAACCAGGGCGTGGCATTCCCCATTGCCGATGCGTTCATCGAGACCGAGGCGGCCAACCTCATGCGCTTCAAGGCCTGCAGCCTGTTCGACGCGCACAAGCCTTGCGGCGCCGAAGCGAATATGGCCAAGTACCTCGCGGCCAAGGCCTCGTGGCAGGCCGCCGATATGTGCCTGCAGACGCACGGCGGCTTCGGCTTCGCGCACGAGTACGACGTCGAGCGCAAGTTTCGCGAAACGCGCCTTTACCAGGTGGCGCCGATCTCCACCAACCTGATTTATTCCTACATCGCCGAACACGTGCTCGGCCTGCCAAGGAGCTTTTGATGGCTCGACCCCGCCCGCTCGACGGCATCACGGTGGTGTCGTTGGAGCACGCCATCGCCGCACCCTTCTGTACACGCCAGTTGGCAGACCTGGGCGCACGGGTCATCAAGATTGAACGACCCGGCAGCGGCGACTTCGCACGCGATTACGACCATCGCACGCGCGGCCTCGCTTCTCATTTCGTGTGGGTCAACCGATCAAAGGAAAGCCTGACGCTCGATCTCAAGCAGCCTGCCGCGCTCGCCGCGCTGAAGGAACTCGTGGGCAAGGCCGACGTGCTGGTGCAGAACTTGGCACCCGGCGCCGCTGCGCGAATGGGCCTGGGTTACGAGCAACTGCGCATGCTCAACCCGATGCTGGTCGTTTGCGACATCTCTGGTTATGGCGACGACGGCCCCTACCGCGACAAGAAGGCCTACGACCTGCTGGTGCAAAGCGAGGCCGCTTTCCTGTCGATCACCGGGACGCCCGAGGAGCCCTCGAAGGCCGGCAACTCGATCGCCGACATCGCAGCGGGAATGTATGCGTACAGCAACGTGCTGGTGGCCCTGCTGCAAAGGCACAAGCTGGGACACGGGTCGAGAATCGACGTGTCCATGCTCGAAGCGCTCGGCGAGTGGATGGGTTTTCCGATGTACTACGCCTACGACGGGCAAACGCCACCCTCGCGCAACGGCGCGTCGCACGCAACAATCTATCCCTACGGCCCGTTCGAAGCCGGGGACGGCAAGACGGTGATGCTGGGCCTGCAAAATGAGCGGGAGTGGAAATCCTTTTGCGCCACGGTGCTGCTGCAGCCGGAACTGGCGAGCGACCCGCGTTTCGATGCCAACCCCAAGCGCAGCGAGAACCGCGTCGAGCTCAAGAAGCTCATCCTTGAGGCGTTTGCAGCGCTGACTGCGGAGGACGTGATTGCACGGCTCGACGCCGCCCAGATCGCCAATGCGCGCCTGAACAGCGTCGGTGAGCTGTGGAGCCATCCCCAGCTGCAGGCCCGTGACCGCTTTCGCACCATCGGCTCGCCGGCAGGCGAGCTCTCGGCCATGCTGCCGCCCGGCGCGAACAACAGCTTCGACTACAGGATGGAGGACGTGCCCTCAGTCGGCCAGCACACCGAAGCCATCCTGCGCGAACTTGGGCGCAGCGACGAGCAGATTGCAGCGATGCGCGACCTTGGAGCCATCTGACATGCGAACACCCATCCAGCGCGCACGTAGCTTCCTGTTCGTCCCCGCGACCCGTCCTGACCGGTTTGCCAAAGCCTTGGACTCTGGAGCGGATTGCGTCATTCTCGATCTCGAGGACGCGGTGGCGCCTGAGCAGAAGGCCGTTGCCCGGGCTCAGCTCGCAGAGGCTCTTCCAGCCTTCAGCGAAGGCCAGCGCGCGCGCCTGCTGGTCCGCATCAACCCGACCGGCACGGCCTGGCACGCTCAAGACCTCACGCTTGTCTCACAGTGGACGAGCCAGGGGCTGGCCGGTGCGATGGTGCCGAAGGCCGAGTCACCTTCCCAGTTGCGTATGGTGGGCGTTGCCTTGGGTCCTTCGGCTCAGCTGGTGCCCTTGATCGAGTCCCTGGCGGGTCTGGATGAGGCCCATTTGCTGGCCAAAACGCCGCAGGTTGCCCGGCTCGCGTTCGGGCACCTGGACTTCCAGCTGGACCTGGGGATGCAATGCGGTGCCGAGGCAACGGAACTCGCCTCTGTGCGTTTTCATCTGGTCGCGTCGTCGCGTCGCGCGGGTCTTTCTCCCCCTGTCGACGGCGTAACCACGGCGATTGCCGACGGGCAGCGGCTTGTTAACGATGTGCAACGTGGGCGCGCGTTCGGCTTTGCGGGCAAGCTGTGCATTCATCCTTCGCAGGTTCATGCCGTCAACGAGGCGTTCTCGCCTTCGGCCGCAGAACTCCAATGGGCACGGCGTGTTGTCGAGGGCGCCCGTGCGCGGGGCGGTGCGGTCTTCAGTCTGGATGGCCGCATGGTGGACTTGCCAGTCATACGCTCTGCAGAACGAACGCTGCAAGGGTTTGAAGTTTGAAGAGAGTGCTCTGCCAATACTCGGCGTGAAAGCATGAGGCGCCGTGGTAAAACAAGCACCGCCCACCTTCATCACGCGTTCACTTGCGTCCACTCACGTTTAGCCACGTTCACTTTAACGCCTCAATTTAAAGGAAATTCCATGCCCAAGGCTTACTGGATGGCGACCTACCGGTCCATCGACGATCCTGCTGCGCTCGCGGCCTATGCTGCGCTGGCCGGCCCTGCCATTCAGGCGGCGGGTGGCCGCTTTCTGGCGCGTGGCATGCCCGCGCAAGTGTATGAAGCCGCTGTGCACCAGCGCGCTGTGCTGATCGAGTTCGACAGCGTGGCGGACGCCACGGGGGCGCACGACAGCGCTGCCTATCAGGAAGCGCTCAAGGCACTGGGCAACGGCGCTGTACGGGATATCCGCATCATCGAAGCGGCCTGAGGAAAACGAGCCAGAGAGCCATCGGCTCAACCACTTCACTTGCGCGGTCAAGCGGCGCCCATCAGGGCATGCTGATGGGATAGGGGGTTCGCCGAGGCCGCCGCAGGCGGCGGCTCTTATTCGGGGGTGATGCCTGCTTGCTTCACGGCGCTTCCCCACTTGACGGTTTCGGTACGGATGAAATCCGCAAACTGCTGTGGCGTGCTGCCCACGGGCTCGGCGCCGGCCTTGACGAGGGTTTCCCGCACATCGGGCATGGCGAGAATCTTCACGATCTCGTCATGCATGCGCTTGACGACGGGCGCCGGCGTGCTGGCGGGCGCCACGATGCCGGTCCAGCCCGTGACGACCACCGATGGCAGGCCGGCCTCGGTGGTGCTGGGAACATCCGGGACGGCATCAGAGCGGCGCGGCTGCCCAACGGCAAGAGCGCGCAACTTGTCGGTTTTAACCTGAGCCAGCAGCGCCGGCATGGTGCCGAACATGAAGTCCACCTGACCGCCGATGAGATCGGTAATGGCCTGCGCTTCTCCCTTGTAGGGCACGTGCAGCATCTTCACATTCGCAGCGCCTGCCAGCAATTCGGCCGCGAGTTGCGACTGGTTGCCAATGCCCGTCGATGCGAACTTGATGCCCTCGGGCTTGGCCCTGGCAGCAGTCATCAGTTCGCCAAGCGTCTTGTACGGTGATGTGGCGTTCACGACCAGCAGGAAAGCAATCGACGTGGTTTGCGTGACGGCCGTGAAGTCGCGCTGAACGTCGTACGGCACTTTTTTGTAAACATGCTGATTGATCGCCAGCGTGCTCGGCGACGTCATCAAAAAGGTATGTCCATCGGTGGCTCGCGCTGCGGCTTCTCCGGCGATCATGCCGTTGGCACCGGCGCGGTTATCGACCACCACGGGCTTGCCCAGGGCATCGCCGAGCTTTTGCCCGATCAGGCGCGCGGCGATGTCGATGCTCCCGCCCGCGGATTGCGAGACGATCAGGCGAACAGGTTGGCTGGGCCAGGAGGTTTGCGCGTGCGACGGGAGCGCGACAAGGCAAGCCGTGCAAAGCAGTGCGACGAGTGACTTTTTCATGGGTGATCCGAACATCGAGGGGTGGGAAGAAGTAAGAGGGAACAGGGAAGAGGAAGGGCTGGCATCGAACAGAAGGGGCGGGGCAGAGGTTGGCGCAGTCAAGGACCCGCAGCACTCAGGGGTAAAAATCGACGAGGTGATTGACGTCGTCGCAGTGGTCCATATTCAGAATGGCCTCTTTCAACTGCGCGGCGCGAGACGCTCCCCAGAGGGGCTCTGCAAGGTCGTGGTATTTGCGCTCCAGATCGGCGGCCAGGTGGGGACGAGTGGGCTCGCCGCTGGTGACATGACACTCGCCGCGTAGCGCACTGCCGTCTTTCAGGTGCATGTCCAGCGTCACGCGCTGATCCGCCGGATAGGTGGCGCTATAGCGCTCGTCCTCCGTCACGAATACCTTGGCTGCAAGTGCCATCACGCGCGGGTCGGCGACTGCCGAGTCTGAAAATGCGTCGAGCCCGTTGCGCCCGCCGACCAGCAGCGTGGCGACCGCAAACGGAATCGAAAAGCGGGTGCCGAACCAGTCCTTGGGCTGTTGGTTGGACAGGTAGGCTGCCAGTCGGTAGGCGCGCACGTCGATGCGCGCGACGTCCTCTGGCTCGACGCGTCGAGCGGAACGAGCAATGGCGTCAAAAAAGGCGTCAATGGCCGAGTGCACATAGCGGGCAGTCGGGTAGAGCTTGAGATAGCCCTCCATCAGCAGCCACCGCTCGCCCAGTCCTTCGATGGCCTTGGCACCCGAGAAGCCATCACCGAGCACCAGACTGAACGTGGTGTTGACACCATCCGACGGACCGCTGAAACCCGACTCGGCGAGCCGCGCTGCCATTTGCCCCATGAAGCCGCTGTGGCCTGCATACCAGTTGCGCACGGTGGCGCCGTCCAGCATGGTGTGGCGGTTGGTGGCCATGCAGGTCGATGCCGCCAGGCTGGCCAGGTTGCGCAGCTTGTCCGCAGGCATTCCCGTGAGCCTGGCCGTGGCCAGCGCGGCGCCAATGACGCCGAAGGTGCCGTGCGGATTGATGATGAGTTTGATTTTGGTGGCCATGCCGATGCGTGCCACCACCTCGTAGGCCAGTGCGATCGTTGCCAGCACGGAGCGTCCGCTGCAGCCCAGTTCCTGCCCTACCGCCAGCGCGGCAGGGATGACCTGCATGCCGGGGTGCCCGTTGGCCAGGAAGTTGCCTTCGTCGTAGTCGAGCCACGCGCCTGCAATGCCGTTGAGCATTGCGGCATCGAGCCGGTTGGTGGTGCACCCTTTTCCGATCACCCAAGATGTACCCGGCGCGGCGCTGGCTACCTGGCGGTCTGACAGGGCCTGCAGCTCGGGCGTGCGCATTCCCCAGGCCAGCACGGGAAAAGAGTCGAGGATGATTTCGCGCGTGCGCGCCAGCACCGCCTCGGGAATGTCTTCTTCGGGTGTCAGCCCGACGAAGCGCGCCAATTGATCAAGGTAGTCGCCTGCGCCATGCGCCGGAGAAGGGAACTGGGGCATGGGGGCGTTTCAGTGACGTGGTTTCAGTTGACCTGTATTCCGGCCGCTCTTACCAGTTTGCCCAGGCGGGCAACGTCGTTTTTGATCAAGTTGCCGAACTCTTCGGGGCCGGCGCCGACCAGATCGAAGCCCAGGCTGGCCAGCTTCGCCTTCACGGCGGGATTGGCAATCGCTTTGGCGAATTCACTGTGCAGGCGGCGCACCACGTCGGGCGGCGTGGCTGCGGGCGCGACGATGCCGTTCCAGGCGGCGTAGCCATAGCCGGGCAAGCCGGCCTCTGCAATCGTCGGCGCGTCGGGCAACGCGGCCGAGCGCTTGGGCGTGCTCACACCGTAGAGGCGAAGCTTGCCGTCCTTGACGAACGCCAGCACATTGGACATGCCCGAGAACATCAGGGGGACCGTGCCGGCCACCACATCGGTCAGGGCCGGACCCATGGCCTTGTAGGGCACATGCGTCATCTTGATGCCTGCTGCGTCAATGAAGAACTCCATCGCCAGATGCTGGGCCGATCCCGAGCCGGTGGACGAGTAGTTGATGACGCCCGGCTGGGCCTTGGCCATGGCGATCAATTCAGGAACCGTCTTGGCGGGAAACGCGGGGTTGCCCACCAGCACGAGCGGCACGGTTGACGTCAGGGTGACGGGCGTGAAGTCCTTCAGCGAGTCGTAGGGCAGCTTGGGATAGAGAGCTGGGTTGGCCGCCATGATGCCGTCGTTCGGCATGAAGAGCGTGTAGCCATCGGGCGCGGACTTGGCGGCCGCTTCTGCCGCAATGATGCCGTTGGCGCCGGTGCGGTTGTCGATGAGCACGCTCTGGCCGATCTGTTCGGACACCTGCGCCGCGATGGTGCGCGCAATGGTGTCCACTGCGCTGCCCGCGCCGAAGGGCACGATGATCTTGATGGGCCGGTCAGGGAAGTTCTGGGCCTGGGTGGCTGCTGCGGAGATCATCAGGGCCAGGGGCACAAAGGCCTGGGCCAGTACTTTCAGTCGGGCAAACAGCATGAACGGACTCCAGAACAGTTGGGGGGCCAGCAAATTATGGGAGAAAGTTTATTTTTATTCAACCAAGAAATATATTTATGATCAAAATTGGGAAGGATCAGTCGGCAACTGTGCGGACTTGTCCTGGGCGGCTCTGAGGCGGCCCATGCAACACGCGAGCCAACACCGATGTCAACTTCACCTGCCCTGCATCCGGCTGCTCAGCCTGCCGCTCAGTCTGCCAATTTCCTCGGCCAACTCGCGGACTTTGCCTGTTCAGCGCAGTGGGAGGAGGTGGATGGCGCCGCCCGCAGACACCTGCGGTTCATCGTGGCCGACACCCTCGCAGCCTGCGCCGTGGGCAATCAGGAGCCTGAAATGCAGGCCATGCGGGCACTTCAGATGCAGCTTACCGGCGGCGGCGAGGCCTATATTCTGGGCACCGGTCTGAAAATGAACCCGATCGATGCAGCAGCCCTGAACGCGGCCGCGGGTTGCTGGCTCGAACTCGATGAGGGCAATCTCACCAGCAACGGCCACCCCGGCATTCAAGTCATCCCGGCCGCGCTCGCGGTCGCCCAGCAGCTGGGCAAGAGCGGTGCGGAGTTCATGCTGGCCTGCGCGATCGGCTACGAGATCTGCGCACGCATCGGTAGTGCCTGCAGCATGCGCATGTGCATACATCCGCATGGCACTTACGGCGTGGTCGGCGCGGCCGTTGCAGTCGGGCGATTGATGGGCCTGGCGCCCCCGCAGATGCGCGAATTGATCAACCTGGCAGGATCGTCGCCCATGGCGGGCAATCGCCAGGGCATGAAGGACGGCGCCACGCTGCGCAACTGGTATGCATCGCACAGTGCCATCATGGGCCAGACGGCGGTGCGGCTGGTGCTAAGTGGATTCACAGGGCCGCACGACGGCCTCACACCCACCTGCGATGAAGTCCTGTTCGATGACTTCAAGCCCGACGTGCTGGTCAAGGACCTCGGCGAGCGCTGGCTGCTGTCCGAGGGGTATATCAAGCTTTATGGATGCGGCAGGCCCATTCATGCAGCCATCGATGCGCTGCGGCTGGCGCTTGCGTCGACAGGCGATCCATCGCATTGGCCGCTGGCTGACGACATCCAGCGCATAGAAATACGCGGCTTCAAGTTTTTGGCGTTTTTGAACCGGCGCGACATTCGCAACGCTTTCGCGACCCGTTTTTCGACGCCCTTTGCAGTGGCCAGTATCATCGTCAATCGAAGCCATGGGCTCGAATGTTTCGACGACGCGGCCGCAGCCAACGAAACCATTCAGGCGCTCGTGCAGCGGGTGGAACTGACCGAATTTCCTGACTACAGCGAGCGCTTTCCACAGCAGCAGCTGTGCGACGTGCGCATCACGCTGAACAATGGCAACCGGCTCGAGGGCCATTGCGACATCATCCGCGGCGAGCCCGCCAACCCTGCAGATCCACAGGAATACCGCGACAAATTCCTGGGCCTGATGCGGCGCGTCTGGCCAGGCCGGCCGGAGACAAAGCTGGCAGCGCTCTACGAGAGCCTTTTAGATCTGGAGCGACTAGGCAATATGCGCGACCTCGCCGACCTGAGTGAGCTGGGCGCCTGAAATCCACGGGACAGCCCCCAATCGCATTGACCGTCAAGCCAGCGCAGTGCTTACTTTTTTGTGCGGCTCTTGCGCGCAGGTTTTGCGGCAACATGCGTGTCGTGCTGGCTCGGCTGATCGAGCCAGAGCAGGGAATCCACATGTGAAACAAAGCGATGCAGATAGTCCGGGGAGAGGGTGCGCATCATGGCGAGGGAACGCAGCACCAGGACGTGTGAATTCAGCGGGCCTGCGTTTTGCGGGCCACGACCGATGGACTGCTCTACGTGGTCGGCGGCTACGATTTTTGACCAGGCTGCCCTGAAACGGCGAACGCTTTTCATCTCAATCGCGGCGTCACTTTTGCTGTTGCCAGGCTGCGCGGTGCTTCGGACGTAGTGGTTCAACGCGTGGAGCGGCTTGGAGCTGCCCCTGAGCGACGCCTGAGCGCCCAGTTGGCGCACGCCCTGAAGATCGCCGGCCTTTGCAAGCTGGCGCAATGCGCGGGCCTGGTCCGGATGTTTGGAGGCCAGCCCGGCCGCCTCGCCCGCAGCCATTTGCTGCGCCTCTAGAAAACGCTGGCGGTAGTCGGCCAGCGCCGTTTCGAGCTTGCTGTGCAAAATGGCTTGCAACTTTTCTGGCGCTGAGGAGGCTCGGCTTTTCAGCACCTCCATAAAGTGAAAGCGTATGGGGTCCAGGCGCTGGGCACCGTCGTGTCGCAAAGCCTCGAGTGCAGACTCGAGCGCAGCTTTTTTCCCCTGCGGCGAAAGCGGCTGCAGTTGGGGGGCTTGCGTCAGGCCTCGTGCACTCACGGCGTCTTGGGGTTCGGGCTGGCCGATCTTGGCACCGGCGCCATTTCGACGCGCCGGTTCAGCGCGCGACCGGCTTCACTGGTGTTGGAAGCCACCGGCTGCTCCGCGCCAAAAGCTGCGGCGAACACTTTGGACGAGGGCATGCCTTCGTCGATCAGCGCACGAGTCACCTTGAGGGCACGCTGGGCTGACAGATCCAGGTTGTCTGTAAAACGCTGGTTGCCGTCGCTGATGGGCTTATCGTCAGTGAAGCCGCTGACCATCAACATGTCGTCGCGCTCTCCCAGGTAGAGTTGCAGGGGCGGCACCAGGCTTTTAAGCAGTAGCTGGCCATCGGGGCGAAGCTGGTCTGAATTGAAGGGGAACAGCACGTTACCGCTGATGCCGATGCGGCCGTTGTTCAATGTGACGCGGCCGGCTGCCAAGGGAATCGCAAGCGCCTTTTCAAGCGCGATCCGGCGCTTTTCCTCAACCTGGCGTTTGCTGACTTCGGCCTGCAGGTTGGCGAACAGGTCGATCTGCAGCACGAGCACGCCGGCCAGAATGAGCACGAAGGCACCCAGCAACCCCGCCATCAGGTCACCGAAAACCGCCCACACAGGCGCAGTCTGCTCGATGCCATCTGCATCGATATCTTCCTGGCTGGTCATTCTGCGCTCACCTTGGCGGCCATGGTTTTGGTTGTGTCGCGACGGCGCAAGTCTTCCACCAGCCCTTGTTGCGAGGTGATGCTGAGGTCGATGACCTCACGCGCCTGCGCAACGTAGTAGGCCAGCTGTTCGTCGCTGCGCGCCACCGACTGGCCGATGGTGCTTTCCATGCGCTGCAGGCTGTCGATGAGTTTGTCATTGCTGGCGCTGAAAAGCTGTACGCCATGGTTGAACGATTCGCCCAGGCTGGCCATCTCGACCGCGCTGGCGACGACATGCGCTGCCACTTCCTCTGTCTTGCCAGCTTGCCCGTCGAGCGTGACCGAGAACTGGTTT
This sequence comes from Pseudomonadota bacterium, assembly GCA_040385065.1. Taxonomy (GTDB): domain Bacteria; phylum Pseudomonadota; class Gammaproteobacteria; order Burkholderiales; family Burkholderiaceae_C; genus Polaromonas. The sequence continues at coordinate 68,397 of JAZKIC010000028.1, read as the reverse complement.
GCGGCCCGTTCGAGCACGCTGGTGGCCGACGCGACCAGCGACTCGATCGCTGCGCGCTGCTCGCCGGAGGCGTGGTTCAGGCTTTGCAGAAGGCTACTGATTTTTTCGAGCAGGCTGGAGCGCTCCTCGAACGCCAGGTTGTCGCGCTCGCTGAGGCGCGTCATTTCCTGCCGCAACTGTGTGATGACTTCCGCCGCGGCCTGCGGCACTTCGGCGGCAGTCTGCATCAGGCGGGTCATGGGCGCTTCCAGCGCAGCGCCGAGCGTGGCCAGGTGGCCGGCCAGCGCAGCCTGTAGCTCGCCGAGGCGTTCGACGGCCGCTTCGCCGCGCGTGGCTTCATCTGCCCTGAGCGCGCGCAGCTCCGTGCGCCAGAGCGTGGCCAGCTGGTCCATGCGGTCGCCTTGTTGCTGTGTCCATTGCGCTTCGGTGTCGATGCGCGAGCGAACCAGCGCTTCGGACTGGGCCAGCACGCCCGCGATGTCGCTGAGGGTTTTGCCGGCCTGCTGGCTGGCGCGTTCCGTGATCTCGCCGGCCGTCTGCGCCAACGTGAATGTGGCAGCGTGCTGCTCGGCGAGTGTTTGAGTGCCCACACGCTGCCATTCGACTTGCAACGCAGTGGCCATGTCTTCCAGCGTTTTTGTCCAGTTCTTCAGCCGTTGCTGCTCGGCGGTCGCCTGGCTGGATTGCGACGCTGTTGCGGCCTCTTGCACGGTCACGATAAGCCCGGCAGACCGTTGCTCGAAAGTGTCGGCAAAGCCGGTCAAGGCAATGCCCAACCTCTCGACCTGGCTTTCGCTGTGGCGGACGTGGGTCTGCAGTGCCCCGGCCAGTTCAGCATTGAAGGTGCGGGCGGTAGCAGCCATGTTTTCCAGCGCCTCCATCCAGGCATGCTGCCGCTGTGCGTCCGACACCTGCTGGTGCGAGAGCGACGCCGAAGCGGTCTCGTGCACCGTTGCTACCAGCGCGGCAGAGCGTTCCTCGAAGGTTACGGCGAAACCCGCCAGCGTCCGGCCCAGGTGGTCGAGCTGCTTTTCGCTGGTTCGCGCGTTGTTTTGCAGCGCAGTGTTCCAGCCATCACCCGCGCTGCGAATGGTGGCGGCCAGCTCGCCGGTCAGCCCGTTCAGTTGCGCCTGTGTAGCGTCGAACACGCGCTGATGCATCATCCTGGATTCCGTGGCCATCGTTGACATGGCGGCTTCTACTACTGGCTTGATGCTCTCGCCCGCGGCTTTGGCGCCGGCTGCCAGGCTGTCTGACAGGGAAACGGACACGCTTTTGGCCAGGTCGGTATAGGCGCCGGTGACGCCTCGGTGAAAGTGCTCCTGCTGGCCGAGCAGTTGCGCATTGAGCTGCTCGCTGCGACGCTCGAGCCCGTCCATCATGGCCTGCAGACGGTCGACCACCGCGGGTAGCGCATGCGCCTGCACCTGCAGCGCCTTGAACGCTTCCTGACGCTGGTGAGCCAGTGAAAATGGCCGGAATACGGTGGCGGCCAAGGTGTCGAGCTGGCGCGCGACCTCCACCCGTTCGCGGCGGCACATGGCAGACATCAGCCCCAGCAGGGCCGACGTGGCCACGCCTGCTACTGACGTGCCAAAAGCCAGCCCAAGGCCCTTGACGGGTGCCGCCAGCGCCGAGCGGATGGCCTGCAAATCGGTCGAGCCTTCGAGAGCGAACACGACGCCCTTGAACGTCAGGACCATGCCGAGAAAGGTGCCCAGCATGCCCAGCATCACGAGAAGGCCGACAAGATACGGCGTCAGCGTCAGGCCCGGCAAGGCGATGCGTTCACCCTCGATGCGCAGGCGCGTTGCGTTGCGCAACGCAGCAGGTACCCGCTCCAGCCAGGCATCTTTGTCGGTCCCCGGCTCGACCGCGTTGGCGACAGCGCCCGCCAGCGACCCCGTGGCAGTGCGATACCGGCGGAGTTCCTGCGCCCCGAGCACAAAAACCGCGCCGATCAAGGCGGTCATGAGCAGGGCCAACCCGCTGGAGCCGATGAACCCGAAGCCAATCCATCCCACGGTCAACAGACCGATGGCAAACGCCGCAATGAAAACAATCCTGTTCATACGTAATTCCTGACCTGATTTCCGGCTCCCCGGCCAGCTGCGCCGTCTGCCTTGTTTGCGTTGTTGAATGCTTCTATCAAGCCCGTGACCGGCTCCAGCCGGACTTCCAGTTCCGCCAGCAAGATCTCATGCAGCTCCCTTTCAAAAAGGTCTAGCCATCCGCGCGGCTGTCGCGATGACTGTGCATCGCTTCGGTACTGCTGAGACTCTTCCTGCTGCTCTGGCGCCGGGTTAGCCGCCGCCTCGCGCTGATGCAACTTCTGCAAGCTGTCAAAGCGCCGCTTGAGGCGCGCGGGCACCGTCGTCAGCAGTTTTTGTTCACGGGCGCCGAGTATTTGCTCCCACACCGCGTCCAGCGCGGCGAGGTTGCGGAGCTCCGGGGACGTGCCTTTTAGCGTCTGCCTGACGTTATCGCGCAGCGCGCGAATCATCAGGTCCATGTTCCGTTGCTGCTCCATATACCGCTGGCGGTAGGGCGCAAAGTCAAGCTCCCGTTCCGGCGTGGGCGCGGACTGAATCGTCGCCTTGTCGCCCGAAGAGGCTTTGTCCGTGGCGTCATCGTAATGAAGGGTGTTGATGGCATGCGTCAGGGTCGCTCTGACCTGATGCAATTGCTCATTCAGCGGAAGCGCGCGGCGGGGCGCCAGGGGTAAGGGCTCTTCGCCTGCCCTTGCGCTGACGGCCTGATGCGCTTCATACAGCGTGACGGATTCGAAAACACTCACCCACAGACTCAGCTTTTCAGCGAAATCCTGGCCGGATCCGTCGACTGTCCCGCCGATATCCCTGCCGGGATGAACCGGATTGCCAAGCGCACCGAGCAATTGAACGAATTTTGAACTGCTGAAATTCCTGCGCAAATGGATTCCTTTGCACGATGGCGTGCAACGACCAGAATTTGTAATGAGGCGGCGGTTCATTCACGTCATCCGCCGAGGCTGGCACCGGCGCCGTGAACTCGCGTCACCCTTGGCGCCTGCGGCTGTCAGGCCTTGCGCACCGCAGGCGCAGCGCTGGCACTGGACTGGCCGGGCAAGTGCCGCGATTTTGAGGGCTCCGCGGCAGGTAGAGATTAGAACCGATCTCGACAGCCAGGCTGGCTTCGAGGAGCCAGCTGGTTTGTAACATTCGAGCGCCCCACGATCCAGCTCACCGAGACGAGTCTCAGGTCGGCTTTTTCTCGCTGTGTGCGCGGCTGAGTTCGTGGTTCGTGCTCACCAATATGTCGAGGAGCCGTACGAACTCCTTGCGCTGGGTCGGCGTGAGTGGGGCAAGAAGCATCGCCTGAACCCTTTCCATGCGCGGTATCGCCTCGGCCAGCAGTTGCTGGCCGGCGGGCGTCAAGGTCAGCAGGCGAACGCGCTTGTCGTCGGGTGAAGCGCTGCGCGTGACGAGGCCCCGCGCTTCAAGGCGGTCCACCACGCCGGCCGTGGTGGACGTGTCCAGGGCCACCATGGTCGCCAACGAGCGCTGGTCCGTGCCGGGATGGTTGCTGACCGACTGAAGTACCCCGTACTGCACGGGCGTGATGTTCAGTTCATGCGCCTCCTGATGCGCGATGCCAACGGCGATCTGATGCAGCCGCCTGATGGCGTGCCCTGGCATCCGATCGATGTGAACAGGTTTCTTCATCTGATCCGCAGACTGCGTTTTCGGGGAGCTTGCTTTGCTTGTCGCCATTGAATATACTCAGTACACTTACTATCAGCACACAGATCAATTTTATGTCGGACTCAGCGGTCTGGCAACTTGCAAGTTTCAGCCCTGAAAGGCCCACGACATGAGCGCCAACACCGCAGATCTCCCCGTTCTCGTCGCAGGCGGCGGCATTGGCGGGCTCGCAGCAGCGCTGGCGCTCGTGCGCCAGGGCTTTGCCGTGAAAGTCCTGGAGCAGGCCCCGGAGATCGGGGAGATCGGCGCGGGCATCCAGCTGGGCCCCAATGCATTTCACGCTTTTGACGCGCTGGGCATCGGCGAAAGGGCCCGCGGCCGAGCCGTGTACACCGACGAGATGGTGATGCACGACGCGGTCGATGGCTCTCTGGTCGGCCGCATCCCGACGGGCGAGGCCTTCCGCGCGCGCTTCGGCAATCCGTATGCGGTCATTCATCGGGTGGACGTCCACAAGTCCCTGCTCGAAGGCGCGCAGGAAACCGCCAAGGTCGAATTCCTCACCTCGACCCGTGCGGTACGCATCGAGCAGGACGCCGGCAGCGTGACGGTGCATGACCAGCACGGCAACGCGCACAAGGGCATGGCATTGATCGGCGCCGACGGTGTGAAGTCGGTGGTGCGCGAGCAATTCGTCGGCGACCCGGCACGCGTGACGGGCCACGTCGTCTACCGCGCCGTCGTGGACAAACAGGATTTCCCGCTTGACCTGCAGTGGAACGCGGCGGCCATCTGGGTCGGTCCGAACTGTCACCTCGTGCACTACCCGCTGCGCGGCGGTGAGCAATACAACGTCGTCGTGACCTTTCACAGCCGGCACACCGAGGAGTGGGGCGTCACCGAGGGCAGCAAGGAGGAAGTGCAAAGCTACTTTCAGGGCATCTGTGCGCAGGCGCGCCAGCTGATCGACCTGCCCAAGACGTGGAAGCGCTGGGCAACGGCCGACCGCGAGCCGATTGGCCAGTGGTCGTTCGGCCGTGTCACGCTGCTGGGCGATGCGGCGCACCCGACCACGCAGTACATGGCGCAGGGCGCTTGCATGGCGATGGAAGATGGCGTCACTCTGGGGGAGGCCCTCCGCGTGAACGGAAACGATTTCCTCAAGGCGTTTGATCTGTACCAGCGCTCACGGGTGGCGCGAACCGCCCGCATCGTGCTGTCCAGCCGCGAAATGGGCCGCATTTACCACGCCAAGGGCGTCGAGCGTCTGGTGCGCAACGACCTGTGGAAGGGCCGCACGCCCGAGCGCTTCTACGACGCCATGGAGTGGCTGTACGGCTGGAACGTCGGCAATTGCCTGGCCAAAGATTAAGCCGCGCAGCGTCACGAACAAGGAACTCCGCCATGCAAGACCAAGACCGTTTCGACACTTTGGGCCGCCTCGAGGACCTGCCGCAGGACTATCGAGACGAGCTCACGCAGCACAACCTCGTGCCCCTCTGGCCAAGCCTGCGCGCCGTGTTGCCGCCGCTCAAACCACAACCGCGCACGCGCGCTACAGCGTGGTCGTATCAGACACTCCGGCCGCTATTGCTGAAAGCGGGCGAGCTGACCCCCATAGAAAAAGCCGAGCGCCGTGTGCTGGTGCTGGCCAATCCAGGTCATGGACTGGAAAAAATGCAGGCCAGCGCCGCCATGTACCTCGGCATGCAGCTGCTGCTGCCTGGCGAATGGGCGCCGGCGCACCGCCACACGCCCAACGCCGTGCGCATGATCGTCGAAGGTGAGGGCGCCCACACCACGGTCGACGGAGAAAAATGCCCGATGGAGCGCGGCGACCTGATCCTCACGCCCACCGGGCTCTGGCACGAGCACGGGCACGATGGCGACAAACCCGTCATCTGGCTCGACGTGCTCGACTTGCCCATGGTCTATTACATGGAGGCGTCGTACCACATCGACGGCGACCGCCAGGAGGTCAAGCCGGGCCGTGGAGACCGCGCTTATGCAGGCGGCGGCATGTTGCCGACCGCTATGTTCGAGCGCTCTGGCAAGGCCTATCCGATGCTGCGTTACCCCTGGGCTCAGGCGCGTGCGGCGCTGGTCGCGCTGGCGGAGGATCAGCCGGCGCTCGAAACTGTCCAGCTCACCTACGTCAACCCCGAAACCGGCGGCGACGCGCAGAACATCCTGGGTTACTACGCGCTGATGCTGCGCCCGGGGCAGCGCCTGAGAATGCCTGTGCGCTCGCCAGCAATGGTGTTTCATGTAATCGAGGGGGCTGCACAGGTGCAGGTAGAGGATCAAGCTTTCACGCTGGCCGAGGCAGACACCTGCTGCGCGCCCGGCTACAGCCAGGTCATCTTGACCAATGGCTCCCAAGACCAGCCCGCGTTCATCTTCATTGCCGACGAATCGCCGCTTCACCGCAAGCTCGGTGTCTTCGAAAACCGCGGCTGATTCCATTTTCCATTTCCATTTCCTTTTCCATTCCCAAGCAGAAGACACGATGTCACAAGCCACCTATCTCTGGACTCCGCCCGCCGTTCAATCGCTACCTGTGCGGGGACTCACTGAGCGCCTGCCCGTCAACCGCATCTTCTTTGTGGGCCGCAATTACCATGCGCATGCCGTCGAGATGGGCAAGCCCGTCGACAAGTCGATCGAGCGCCCGTTCTACTTCACGAAGGCGCCGCAAACCCTGGTCGAATCGGGAGCGACCGTCGCCTACCCGCCCGAAACCGCCAATTACCATTTCGAGATGGAACTGGTCGTGGTGATCGGCGCCCCGGCATTTCGCGTGGCGCAGAACGATGCACACAAGGTCATATACGGCTATGCCGTGGGGCTGGACATGACACGGCGCGACCTGCAACTGGTGGCTCGAGACAAAGGCCGGCCGTGGGACCTGGGCAAGGACGTGGAACAGTCTTCTGTTTGCAGCGAGGTCGTTCCCATGCCGGGCGCCATCATCGACCAGGGCGAGATTGCGTTGAGCGTCAATGGACAGACCAAACAAAAATCCAATGTCGACAAGCTGATCTGGAATGTCCGCGAGATCATTGCGGACCTATCGCTCTTCTATCACTTGCAGCCGGGCGACCTGATCTACACGGGGACGCCCGAGGGCGTCAGTGCGGTGGTGGCGGGCGACCGCATCGAAGGCCACGTCGAAGGTGTTGCGAGTATTACGATGAATGTCGGCCCCGCCGAATGACTACCACCATGAAGCTCTACAACTTTTTTCGCAGCGGCACCTCGCACCGGTTGCGCATTGCCCTGAACCTCAAGGGCCTGCAAGCGCAGTATGTCGCGGTTGACCTGCGCACCGAGCAGCACCTGAAGGACGACTTCAAGGCGATCAATCCGCAGAGGCTGGTACCGGCGCTGGAGGTGGAAGAAGGCCAGGTGCTGATTCAGTCTCCTGCCATCATCGAGTGGCTGGAAGAAAAGCATCCTGCGCCCGCGCTGCTGCCCGCCGATGTCGACGCGCGCGCGCACGTGCGCGCGCTGGCGGCGGTCATCGGCTGTGACGTTCATCCCATCAACAACCGCCGCATCCTGGAGTACCTGCGCAAGCAGTTCGGCGCCCAGGAAGACGCGGTCAATGCGTGGTGCGCCACCTGGATCAGTGACGGGTTCGACGCCTTTGAAGCACTGCTCGCGGCAGATGCAAAACGCGGCGAGTTCTGTTTTGGCGACGCGCCCACCCTGGCGGACGTGTACCTGGTGCCGCAGGTGGAAAGCGCGCGGCGCTTCAAGGTCGACCTGACGCGCTGGCCTCGCATTGCTGCGGTCGACGCCGCCTGCGCGAAATTGGAGGCCTTTCGCAAGGCCGCTCCCGCCGAGCAGCCGGACGCTGCGTGAGGGCCGCTTCAGCCGTCTGCCTCATCTGCCAACCGTTCGTTCTCAATCCTTCAACCCCTTTTGTTATTGAAAGCATCACCATGCGCTCCTCTTCAATTTCCCGCCGCACCAGCCTGCGCTCCATCGCTGGCCTTTCCGCCCTTTGCCTGGGCCTTCTGGCCAGCCTTGCAGCCCAGGCCGACACCTCCTTTCCGAACAAGCCCGTCAACCTCGTCACGGCTTTCGCCGCTGGCAGTGGACCCGACGCGGTGCTGCGTCAGGTGGCCGACAAGCTGTCCAGGCTGTGGAATCAACCGGTGCTGATCACTAACCGGCCCGGCGGCGGCGGCTTCATCGCCATCGAGTCGACGCGCCGCGCCGCGCCCGACGGCTACACCCTGCTGCAACTCGACAGCGAACACTTGGCGGCCTTGCCCCTGTTGTACAAATCCAAGAAGTTCGTCACGCTGGAGAATTTCGACCCTGTCGCCCCACTGTTCCGCACGCCGTTTCTCGTCGCCGTGGCGACCGACTCCAAGTGGCAGAACATGAAAGACCTGATCGGTGCGGCCAAGGCGGCGCCGAACAAGGTGAGCTACGGTTCCTGGGGCGTCGGCAGTCCGGGTCATCTGGCCGGCGAGCAGCTTGAACTGCTCGAGCAATTGCAGATGACGCATGTGGCCTACCGCGAAGTTTCTCAACTCTTCACATCGGTGGGCGCTGGCGACATCCAGTGGAGCATGGCCAGTATTCCCTCCAGCCAGGGCATGTTCAAGGCAGGCAAGATCCGCTATGTGGCGATTGCCGCGCCCAAGCGCATCCCCCAGATGCCTGATGTGCCCACGGTGGCCGAGTCCGGCGGTCCGGCCGGCTTCGAAGTGAACTCATTTGTGTCGCTGGTCGCTCCGAAAGGCATTCCGGCCGACGTGAGCAACAAGATCAACGCGGACGTGCTCAAGGTTCTTGCCGACCCGGAAGTGAAGACTCGGTTCGATACCTTCGCTTTTGAAACCATCAACTGGTCGCCGGCAGAAATCCGGCGCAATGCCGATGCGAAAGCCAAGGTCTACGAGCAGCTGATCAAGCGCAAGAACATTAGCCTGGAATAAGCTGGATCAAGAGACTCGGCGGACCCCTTTAGACTTCGCCGATGAGTAGTCCGCTTCAGTCAACCTTTGCAAGCAGCCCCTTCGTGGCCTGCTTTCGCAAGGACGATGGCAGCACGCGCAGTCGCAGCGTCAGCCCTGTGGTGTTGTCGGGACAAGTTGAACTGCCTGCCGTGCCGGACAAGCTCCGGGTGGACTGGCGGCGCGACATTTCGGAGCAGCTCCAGCTGGAGCCCGGCATTGTCGAGGCCCTTTCGCTGCCGCGCGCTCGTGCGCGCTGGCCTGACTTTGCGAACTGCATCCAATCCCTGTCCCGCTGGCTGGCAACAAGCGGCCTGCCCGATGTGCTGAAGGAGGCCGAGACCGCGCTGATGGCCTGCCTTGGTGCGAACTACCACCACGACGGCGCCCACTACGCGGGCTCGGCGTTCTGTAATCTTTACCTGAGTGAGGACGCAGGGCTCGACATGCATTTTCCGCATGCCGCCAAGCGCATCCCCTTGGCGCGCGGCACCGTGGTGATCTTCGATACCTGCCAGCCCCACGCCATCATCCAGCGCGGCAGTTCAGGCTTCAGCGCCGAGGATTTTGCAGGGGACCCAGACCTCGCACAGGTCTTCCTGACGTGGGAACTGCCCATCGAAAATCCGCATCTCCTTCGCGCGCTCGACATCGTCCTCGACGTTGATGACCGCCTGCACGATCAGCAGGAATGCGACCAGGTCTTGTTCAAAGGTGCGCCATTCTGTGTGTGCCCAGAGTCGGGGCTTCTCACCCAGGCCACATCACTTCACGCGTAAGCGACGGGCGCGAATTGCGCACATTGATGAGATGAGCAGTACCGATGTTGACCAGCCGCTCAGATGCCGTCGAGCGTAATGAGCATGTCAAGTTCGCTCGTGCATTGCTTCCTGAGTGTGATCAGCGGCTGGTACTCGGGGGACCGATACCAGGCATCGAGCGACTGTCTGTCGGGAAACTCGATGATGACCACCCGCTGCGGAGACCAGTGTCCGCCTTCGGGCAACTGGTGGCTGCCCGCTTTTGTCAGGTAGCGGCCCCCGTGCAATGCAATCAGTGGCCCGACGCGCGTTCGATAGTCCTCGAACTTGGCGGGGTCGGTGATGATGTGCTCGACGATGAGGTAGGCGGCCATGCAGCTCTCCTTTTCAATTGATCGAAAATTCGTGTTCGTGCCACTTGCTGGGTCGCCAGCAAGCGCCTAAGCCGCGCGGGCGCTGGCGCCGGCCTTGATGCGCGCCCCAACAAGGCTCAGGGCCAGACCTGCAGCCACGACCCCGGCCATGCCCATCGCCACCGCAAAGGCCAATTGTCCTGCCGTGGGTACTGCAAAGTGGAGCAGTTCCCGCAAGGATGGCAGCGCGAAGCCAGCCGCCAGGGCCGCCAGCGCCACCGCCGCGACGATCCAGAACGCGGAGTAGCCAGCGCCGAACACCGAGCGCCAGCCGACACCCAGGCTAGCATTGAGCCAGACCAGGCCCAGGTTGCTCACGGTAAGCGCAACGAGCGCCAACCCCCGCGCCTGATCTGTGCCGCCCTCGGTCAGTGCGGCCGTGTATGTCAGGAGTGAAGTCGCCAGAACCATGGCGCCCTGTGTCAGGCCGCGCGACAGCATGGCCCAGCCGACCAAGGCTTCGTCCGACTGGCGGGGTGGGCGCTGCATGATCCCTCGTTCTTCCGGTGCGCCTTCGAACGCGAGCGAGCAGATCGGGTCGATGATCATCTCGGTCAGGACCACATGCGCGGGCAGCATGAGAGGGGGCCAGCCGAAAAGTACGGGCAGGATCGTAAGGCCGGCGATGGGGACATGAATCGCCGTGATATAGGTCATCACCTTGCGCAAATTGTCAAAGATGCGCCGCCCCATGCGAACGCCTTGAACGATGTGCCCGAAGTCTTCGTCCAACAGCACAATGGCCGCAGCCTCGCGCGCTACGTCGGTTCCGCGCACGCCCATGGCAATGCCGATATGGGCGGCCTTGAGCGCTGGCGCATCGTTGACGCCGTCGCCGGTCATGGCAACCGTTTCCCCGTTCGCGCGAAACGCCTGGACGAGCCGCAGCTTTTGCTCAGGCTGAACCCGGGCAAACACCCGCACGCGCCGAACGGCCTCGCACAGGGCGTCCTGCTCCAGAGCCGTCAACTGCTCGCCGTTCAGGACCCCCGCCTTGGTGTCGATCCCGGCCTGCCGGGCTATCTCCAAGGCAGTAGTGGCATGGTCGCCGGTGATCATGGCTACACCTATTCCTGCCGAGCGAGCCTCGCTGACGGCTTCCCGAACTCCTGGCCTAAGCGGATCCTCGAACGCGGCCAATCCGAGCCACTGGAAGTCGTAATCATGCTGCGAGGCAGCGTCTGTGCCTGCCGAAGTGGCCTGGGCAATACCGAGCACACGCAGACCCTGCGCAGCGAGCGTCGAGACCTGAAGGGCGATGGCCTCCGCCCGGTCCGGCTCGAGGTGGCATAGCGACATCACGGCCTCGGGCGCACCTTTGGTTGCCACGTGGTGCACGCCGGAGAGATCGGCCCAAACATGCGACATTGCGAGCAACTGGCGCGTCAGGCCGTGCTCCTGCCTAAGCAGCCACTGCGGGTGCAGGTGTCCGGTTTCCGCAAGCGCCTCGTCGCCCGCGCTGACCAGCGCGCGGTCCATCGGGTCGATGCCGTCGCGCCGGGAGGCGAGCATGGCGTACTCCAGCAGCGGTCTCACCTGGTCGGGTAGGCGCGCGCTGCGCGCGATGTCTACGTTCGCGCTTTCGGTGACGAGGCGCCGCAGCCGCATGCGGTTCTCGGTGAGCGTGCCGGTCTTGTCGACGCAGAGCATCGTGACGCCACCCAGTGCCTCGACTGCAGCGGGCTGACGCACCAGCACTTTCAAACGGGCCAGGCGCCACGCCCCGAGCGCCAGAAACACCGACAGCGCCATCGGGAACTCTTCCGGCAGCATGGACATGGCCGCTGCGATGCCGGCAAGCAGACCCTGCAGCCAGTCGCCCCGTGTAAGACCCCACCACACGACGAGAAAAACGCTGAGACCGCCTGCGCCGGCGCCTAACCACAAGACCAGACGTTTCAGGTGCAGTTGCAGCGGTGTAGCTGATGTCGCAATGGCCGCCAGTGACAGGCCGATGGCGCCGCTACGTGTCCGGGGTCCGGTTGCATAAACCTCGGCTATGCCACGGCCTTCCATGACGAGCGTGCCGGCAAAGGCGAATGGCAGGTCGTCGCCGCCGGGAATTGCGGAGGCTGTGTAGACGGGGTCGATGGCCGCGTTCTTGCGCACGGGAACTGATTCGCCGGTCAGAAGCGATTCGTCCACGAGCAGTTGCACCCCCTCCCGAACGATGGCGTCGGCAGCCACGCGCTCCCCCTCGACCAGCAGCAGCATGTCGCCGGGTACGAGCTCACGTGCCGCGATGCGCTGCAGCTGGCCATCACGCATGACACGAACTTGCGGCACCGAGAGCGCGCGCAGCGCGTCCAGTGCCCGTTCGCTCCGGCGCTCCTGCCAAACGACGAGAATGATGGTGAGGCCAGCGAAGGCGCTCAGCAGCAGGCCCTCGCCAAGATCGCCCAAGAGCAGGTAAACCCCGGCAGCTGCCAAAAGCAGCATGAACATGGGCTCGGCCGCGATGCCGCGCAAGATGCGCCACCAGCGGTTGCCTTCAGAGGCTTCGATTTCGTTGGGGCCGAATTGATGCTGGCGCGCGCGTGCCTCAGCCGAGCTGAGTCCCACTGACGCGAGGTGATGGTTCACCCGAACCATTTTAGGAGTGCGACCTCCGCGGCACTGCGTCGCGTAAAAAAAACGCGCCACTTAAGGATGAGCACGGCGGTCGCTTGATTGGCTGGCTTCGTCACGCGAACCATCGACGCCCTTGATGGTCGTGATCGGTGGCCTGGGCTCTGGCAACTGTCTGGATTCGTTGGCGCGGCAAGAGGTGGAGTGCCCTTGCGCCTTTGGGTCCTCGAACGTGGCTGGCTCGGCAATGATGTGCTCGACGGTGCGTTCAGCGCACTCTAGCTTCGCTTCAGGCCCGGTCGCAGGAGATCTGCACCTCGGCGTTAACCGGCCGATTCACAGCGGCTCGAGACCCTTTCGCCGGAAAATCGAGCTTGCGTCATCCTGCCCCAGAAAGCGTATGAACGCATCCACCCCGGCAAGCGCCTGCGACTGGCTGAAGCTGGCTGCGCAGTAGGTCAGCTTTTTTTCGAATTCGGCCGGCAGCTTCAACAGGGTGATGCCGCCAATCGGCATCAGTTCGCTGACCTGCTGGATGCCGAGGGTTGCATCGCCTCTGCTGACAATTGCGCCGATCGCCTCCCCGGGGGCGGGCACCACGCGCTTGGCGGCGATCTCGTCGTGCAGGCCATATTTGTGCAGTGCCGAGACAAACTGCGTGGCGCTAGCGCCTGCGCCATAACAGACTGAACGAGCCTGCCTCAGGTAGGCGACGAGGCCTTCCGGCGAGGCGATGTCGGGAAGGTTGCCGCCACTGCGCACGGCGGCCCCGCTGCGTGACACGGCGAAGTCCCGCTGCGAATCGGGCATGAGGATACCGGCGGCCGCGTAGCGCTGGCACAGATCGCAAGGGCCGATGAACAGGTCGGCCTCGCCCCCCGAGATCTGTCGTGTAGCGAGCACGGACGCGCCCACATACTCGACCGAAATCAGATACCCCGTGGCCAGCTCGAACAAGGGAATGATTTCCTTGAGCGCCTCTTTGGCTGACAAGGTGCTCAGCACGCTCAAGCCGGCAGGCGCCCGGCCGCCTGCCGGCTGCTGTGCTGAATTCAAGGCTGTGTCATGGCGCATGGTTCAGCTCCAATGCGGCTGGACCGTGTCATGTGCACGCGCATGAACCCGCATGGCGACGCGTCTCACACCACCAGAGGCGTGAGCGCACCGTCCATGGTCACGAGTGCACCGGTGACATAGCTCGCGCAATCCGACGCGAGGAAGAGTGCGGTGTTGGCCACTTCGCGTGGCTCGGCGTAGCGGCCCAGGGGAATGCGCGCTTCGTTTTCCTTGAGCAGTTCGTCGGGGGCACGTCCTGTCAGGCGCGACTGCGCGTTGAGCGACATCGTCACCCTGTCGGTGTGGGTCGCGCCCGGATTGATGGCGTTGACGCGAATCCCCTTGCCACCCCATGCGGCTGCCAGCCCGGCTGACACCAACATGAGCGCCGCGTTGGCGGCGCCGCCCGGCAGGTGCATGACACTGGCCAGCTTGCCGCCCGTTCCGATGATGTTGACGATAGATCCCTTGCCCCTCGCCACCATGGATTTCAGTACAGCGTCCATCGCGTGGATGTAGGGGAAGTACTTGGCCTCCATGGCGACGTGCCAGGCTTGCGAATTTAGCTCCGACGGGATGACCCGCTTGGCATCGCCGGCGCAATTGACCAGTACGTCGATCGCGCCGAGCTGTTCTTCCACGCTGCGCATGGCGCCGTCCGCGCGGTCGTGGTGGGACAGGTCCGCCGCCACCGCCAGGGCCGTGACGCCTTGTGTCTTCAGGTGCTCGACGGCGGCTGCCAGGTTTTCAGCGCTGCGCGAAATGATCGCGACCTTGGCGCCCTCCTGGCCAAAGGCCAGTGCGCAGGCCAGGCCGATGCCCTTGCTGCCACCGGTCACTACAACCACCTTATCCCGTAGGTTCAATTCCATCTTCTTGGCTTTCTTGCGTTGTGGCGGTTCATTCCGCCTTGATGTTCGCGTCCTTGACGACTTTTGCCCAGCGCGTGATGTCAGACCTGATGACGTTGGCCATCTGCTCGGGCGTGCTCGAACTGACCTCGATGCCCTGCTTGTTGAAGATGGCCTGCACTTCGGGCAGGGCCAGGATCTGCCGGACAGCGGCGCTGGATTTGTCGACGATGTCCTTGGGCGTATTGGCGGGCATGACGAAACCCGACCAGATATCGACCGCGTAGCCTGGCACCGTTTCGGCCACTGTCGGCACATTCGGAAGTGTTGCGTAGCGCTTTTCCCCGGTGCCCGCGAGAAGGCGCAACTTGCCTGACTCGATGAGGGGCAGCAGTGAATTGGCCTGGCTGATGAAGACCGGCACCAGCCCGCTCAGCACATCCGGCATGGCGGCCTGTGCGCCCTTGTACGGGACGTGCACAACGTCGAGCCCGGCCATGCTTTTCAGCAGTTCAGTCGAAAAGTTCTGCGGCGAGCCGAGTCCGCCCGAGGCGTAGGAGATCTTGCCGGGCTGCGACTTCGCCAGGCTGATCAGTTCGGCCACGTTCTTCGCAGGGACCGACGGGTTCACGACCAGCAGGTTCTGCACGGAGATCGCGAGGGCGACCGGCGCGAAGCTCTTGACCGGGTCGAACGGCACCTGCTGGAGCAGCGGCGCAAAGATGAGCACGTTGTTGGGTGCGACCAGCCAAGTGTGGCCATCCGCTGGCG
Source organism: Pseudomonadota bacterium (assembly GCA_040385065.1). Taxonomy (GTDB): domain Bacteria; phylum Pseudomonadota; class Gammaproteobacteria; order Burkholderiales; family Burkholderiaceae_C; genus Polaromonas. Next base: position 53,321 of record JAZKIC010000028.1, on the reverse strand, counting down.
CCCGGGCCACGTTTTGGGCACCAATGGTTCCGCCAGCGCCAGGCACGTTCTCCACCACCACGGGTTGCTGCCACATCTCCTGCAGCTTCTGCCCAACCGTTCTGGCCAGCAGGTCGGGACTTCCACCCGGCGGGAAGGGAACGACGATCTTGATCGGCTTGGTCGGAAATGCGGATTGCCCGTGCACCGCTCCGGTCACGATGCTGAGGGCGGCAAAGAGGACGAGAGGCAGCGAGGAAATTTTCAGGCGCATGGTGTGTCTCCAGTTCAGGTTGTTTTTTCGAGCACTGCCGGGTTGTGGACGGCAATCGGATCGCCCGCACAAAAAGCCAGGATTTGCCGGAACGAGTTCCCATAGGCAAATTCGTGGTTGTCTTTTTCCACGTAGCCGATGTGCGGGGTGCACAGCGCGTTGGGCAATTTAAGCAAGGGGTCGTTGGCGCCCAGTACGGGTTCGCGTTCGAACACGTCGACCGCCGCCATGCCCGGCCTTCCGGCCGAGAGCGCCGCCGCGAGCGTCCCCGGCGCGATCAGTTCAGCCCGGCTGGTGTTGACCAGCAGGGCGGTGGGCTTCATCAGAGCGAGGTCTTCGGCGGTGACGCTGGCACGGGTCTCGGCGTTCAGCCGAACATGCAGCGACACCACGTCGGACTCCGAGAAAAATTCCGTGCGGCTTGACGCGACGGGAAGCCCCGCGTCTGTTGCCCGCTGCAGGCTGCCTTCGCGCCCCCACACCAGAACCTTCATTTCGAAGGCGGCGGCATAGCGTGCCAGCACGTGCCCGATCCGGCCGTAGCCCAGAATGCCCAGCGTACGGCCGCGCAGGCCGAGGCCGATGGTGGTTTGCCAGCGGCCAGCACGCAGGGCCTGCGCCTCGTGGGGAATGTGCCGCATGGCCGCGATCATCAGCCCCCAGGTCAGCTCGGCAGCGGCGTAGGACGGCCGGTCGGTAAGCGTGGCCGACACCAGCACGCCGTGACGCGTGCAGGCCTGAAGGTCGATGTGCGGAACATGCCCGTTCTGGCTGATGAGTCTGAGCGCGGGAAGCTTTTCAAGCAGCGCTCTGCTCACCACGGTTCTTTCACGCAGCAACACGAGCGCCTCCATGTCCCGCAGCCTCGAGGCCAGCACGTCGATGTCGGCCACATGGTCGGTGAAGACGGTCACTTCGTGGTCCTTCAGAAGCTGGAAGGCGTCCAGGCTCCTGACGATGTCGGCGTAGTCGTCGAGAACGGCGATCTTCATGGCGTGGCGCGCATCAGGCGTTGGTCGGCAGGTCGGCAATGGCCATGCCCTGGTCGATCAGGTGGCACTTGCGTTCCTCCGCGGCGTGCTTCTTCAGGGCCAGTTCAAGTACCTCCGGGGCGCGGTCGCGCGGCACGAAGCACACGCCTGTGTCGTCGGCGAGAACGATGTCTCCTGGCGAGACGCGGACGCCGCTGATTTCAATGTCGCCATTGATCTCGACCGTCTCCAGGCGCCATTTGCCGGTAAGAGGGGTGACCTCGGTGGACCACACCGGATAGTCGACGCCGCGCGAATGGGCAACGTCACGGATGCCGCCACTGATGACGGCACCGGCTTCGCCCTGGCGCTTGCCAGTCTGCGCAGAGATGCCGCCCATGTTCGAGACGCCGTGCACACCGTCGATGACGATCACATCGCCGGGCAGCGCCAGGTTGTGGGCCTCGAATTCCGCCATTTTGTTAACCTTCGCCTGCGCCGACTCGTAGGGGTGCTGGCGCAGTGCGATGTTGCGCACCGTGAGGGCGGGCCCCACCATGCGGCCCCCTGGAATGGTCGGCCGGAACTGCGAGGCCGGTAGCACGCCGGTGATGCCCAGCTCGTCCATGATGTCCGAGACGATTCCACTGGCGTCGCCCAGCGAGCGGAAGCCCTCGATCAGGTCGGCGGGCGGGCGCGGCACTTCCATCATTCGAATCCGCTCGGGCGCGATTTTTCCAGTCAGTTTTTTGAGGGTCATGAAATCTCCAGGCGCAACGGGCGCGGACAAGGAATCGGAAGTTTTGCCAAAGTCTAATGTAAACGTCGCAGCAATTGCAACTACTATCATTCGTGTTGCGGTGGCGAAAGCCCTAAACTTGTGTTGAACACCATGAAAATCCGAATCAACCAGCAGCCCTCGTCGAGGTCATCTCTTGCCGAGGACGACCTGAAAAAGTCGCTCCAGGGCCTCGGCTTTACCGACCATGAGGCGCGCGCCTATATCGCGCTCAACGACGCGTTTCCGGCCACCGCCTATGAAGTCGCGCAGCGTTCCGGCCTGCCGCGCGCCAACGCGTACAGCGTGCTGGCGGCGCTGGCGAGCAAGGGAGCGGTTCAGGAGGTGATGCGCGACCCGGTGAAATACGCGCCGGTCAATCCGGCTGAATATTTCGATCGGCGTGCGCGCCAGACGTCCGAGCTGTGCAACCAGGTCAGTGACGCGATGAAGGCGCGCACCCATGCCGATGAAAAGCATTTCGTGTGGGCCTACCGCGGCCAGGGCCAGGTCGATGCTCGTTTGCGGGAACTGATCGACGAAGCCGGGGCCAGCATCTGGATCAAGGGTCCGCAGTCCTTGCTGGCGACCTACCTCACCGGACTGACCGCCGCGGCAGACCGGGGCGTCAAGGTGATCCTGATTGTGTTCGGCGACGACGCGGCGGCCATGCGTGCACATCCGGACTTCACGGTTTTTCTGCATGAAGGCCGGGGCACCAACCGCGGTGCGAGCAAGGTGGTCATCACGGCCACGTCCGACAGTTCGAACTTCATGATCGCCGCATTCACCGAAGAGCCCGAGGCCTCCTACGGCAAGAACCCGTCCATCGTGTACGTGGTCGAAACCATGATTCTTCACGAGATATATCTCGCCGAGATGTACGAAGAAATGGGGCCACTTCTCGACGAGAAATTTGAAGAGCACTTCGCCAAGCTTCGCCGGAAGTACAGGCCACCCCAGATGGGACTGACCATGCTGAGGGACATCGCCCGGACGCAGCCGACACAGCCGACACAGCCGACACAGCCGACTGAGCCAGTCGGTGCCGCACGCAAGCACGAGACGAAAAAGGCGCCCTTGGCGAAGCGGGCCCCACGAGCCGCAAAATCCGTGGAGACTTCCAGCCCGGGGGGGCGGGCCAAGTCGACTGCACGCTCGCCCAAGGCATGAGGCGCCTTACGCGGCGCGAGGCCTGCCAGCTTGCGCTGTTGGCCGGCACCGGAATGCCCGGCCTGTGCGGCGGCGCCGCAACCGTCGGTACCGCTGGAGCCGTGGTCTCGCTCCAGGCTCCGGCGCGACTGGCCCGGGTGCAGGACACACCGGCGGGCTTGCTGGCAATTTCACGCGGCGGCGAACTCTGGCAGCTCGATCGTGGCAGGTGGAATCTGGCCGGGCACGGCCTCCATTCGGCTTCATTGCTTGCAATCGGCGACGGCCGGGTTGCCGGCCGTGGTTTGGACGGCACCCTTTGGATGCTGGAGAACGGGCGAGTCACGACCTCGCCAAACACTGCGCTCGCGCCAGATGCAGGGCTGCTGTTGCTCGAAGCGTCCGTCCTGGGGGTCACGCCTACGCCGCAGGGAGGCCACCTGCTGGCGCGCCTGGAGCGGCGCGGCGGCGCTTGGGTGGAGACGGCCAGAAGCCGCGATGCGGTGCTGCCGGATGCCCGGCCTGTTTTATTCGAGACTGCGGCAGCGTCTGACGTGGGCGCCGGCCAGGTGGCCGTGCTCGGCGGCCCTAGCGAAACGCGCTACCACCACGGCGTGCTGGGCGATGCGGTAGAGGCCACTTCGCTGCTGCTGATCGATCGCCACAGCCTGAAGACCTTGGCCAAGCTGGAGCTGCCCGACCCCTTTGTGTTCGAGGACATCGCACCCAGGCCAGTGGCCTGGCGAGGCCGGCCTGCGCTGCTCACGGTCCGCTCGGGCCCGCTCGGCGCGCAGCTGGCCGTGGTGACACTCGACAGCGCGTTGGCAGGGCGCCTCCAATTGGCCCAGCTCGGCCCGTCTCTCGGCCAGCCCCGGCGCTGGATGTCGCCCACGACCGATGGAAAACACCTGTGCGCAGTCCACACGCCGCACATTGGCGGCGTGCTTCATTGCTATGAAGACAAGGGTGGAGATTTGCGCGCGACGAGGCGCATCGGGGATGTCAGCAACCACGTCATCGGCCGTCGCGATCTCGACACCTCGGTGTGGCTCGAACGGCACTGGGTCGTGCCGGCACAGGATCAGCGCCGGCTGCGGTTTATCGAGGTCGCCCCCGGCGGTACCGCAGCCGCGCCTGAAATCGAGCTGGGGCAAGCCGTGGCCGGGCTGTGTCGCTGGACCCACACGGGCAAGCCCGGGGTCGCAGTCCTCCTCGAGGATGGCAGCTTGGTTTGGACGGCAGCGCCCTGATGTGTCCCGCTGCCGCGAAAAGCAAATTCTGGCGCGATCGGGCTACTCGACCGCCATCCCCGACTCCTTGACTACCACCGCCCACTTGGCGATGTCCTTCTGCAGCAGGGTCGCAAACTCGGCGCCGCTGCTGCCGACGGCTTCAAAGCCCACAGCGTCCAGCCGCTCACGAATGCCAGGCTGCGCCAGCACCTTGGCAACTTCAGCCTGCATACGGGCGACGATGGGCCTGGGTGTACCGGCTGGCGCAATCATGGCGTTCCATCCATTGAACTCGACGGCAGGGTAGCCCGCCTCGGCCATGGTCGGAACGTCGGGCGCCGCCGTGCTGCGCCGCGTCGATGTCACCGCAAGCGCGCGGAGCTTGCCCGCTTTGACGTGCGGCAGGGCCGAAGCCGGACTGTCGAAATAGAAGGTGGCCTCGCCCGTGAGCACGGCCGTCGTGGCCTGCGCGCCGCCTTTGTAGGGAATGTGCGCGACCTTGATGCGCGTGGTCTGCCGGAACAGCTCGCCGGCCAGGTGCGGTCCGGTGCCGTTGCCGGGCGATGCCATGTTCAGCGTGCCGGGCCTGGCGTTGGCCATCTCCACCAGATCACGCACGGAGCGAACCGGCAGGTCCGCGTTGACCACCAGCACCAGCGGCAGGGATGTCACCCAGCTGACGGGCTCAAAATCCTTCAGCGTGTCGTAGGCGAGCTTTTTGACCAGTGCCGGGTTGACCGCATGCGGCGTGGTGACCATGCCGAAGGTGTAGCCGTCCGGCGCGGCGCGGGCCACCGCTTCCGTCCCGATGGCGTGTCCTGCGCCGGCCCGGTTTTCGATGACGATGGGTTGGCCCAGCGCCTGTCCGACCTTCTCGCCCAGCAGCCGCGCCACCATGTCGGTGGGGCCGCCCGGTGCGGTGGGCACGATCCAGCGAATCGGCTTGTCGGGCCACGGCGCCTGCTGGCTGTGCGCGTGAGGTGCGAGCAGGCCTAAGGCCAGCGCGACGAGGGCGGCCCCATGACGTGAGAGGGTGCAAAGAGAGTTCATGTTTTTTCCTTCATACGTGGCTTGAAAGTGGAGGGACCTCTTCGCCCTGCCCCGGGACAGACGCGAGAGGAAGCCGGCCGACCAGACGGGCGGCCGCGCGAATTGCGCTGTAGCTGTCGTCACACGCGACGGCAAAGCCGGAGTAGCCGGCTGGCATCTGGCAAGAATGCTGGTCCGAGGTTCCGATATCGGCGAGCACCCGCTGCAGGCGCGCGGCAAGCGCGGCCGGCATCCGGGCGCTCACGGCGATCGGGTCCTGTGGCAGCGGCTCCGACCGCCACACGACTGGAACGTCCGCCTCCTTCACCAATCCGCGCTGCACCATGGCACTGCGGTTGCTTTCGCTGTCGGTGGCCAGGTCGCAGCGCCCGCTGGCAACGTCCAGTTCGTTGTCGGCGTGCTGGTTGCAGGCGCTGTACCTGAAGTAGCTTTCGGGTTTGATGCCTTGCGCTGCGAGCGCCGCATAGACCATGAGCCAGCCCGTCGTCGACTGGTCGTGCGTGAAGGCGAGTGACAAGCCGCGCGCATCGCGGGGAAAACGAAAGGCATGGCTCGCAATATGCCGCGCTCCCACCACGATGGCGTGGCACCACGGCGAGCCCGCACTGGCGACTGTGGCGATCGCGGGTCCGGCGCCGCGCGCTCGCGCCTGCACATAGCGAAAACCGCCACCCATCCACGCCGCGTCGCAGTCGCCCTGTGTGATGGCGTCGGCCAGGCCATCCCAGCTGTCGCAGACGGTGAGCTGCGTGTCGAGTTCGAGCTGCTGGCCGATGTAGCGCACCAGAGGCTGCCATTCAGCGCGTGTCTCGGCCGCGGTCTTGCGGAACGGGCCGGTGGCAAATCGCAGCATGGGTGGAGCTTTCAAACGCCTTGTCAGGCTGGCTGCCGCTGCGCGGCGTCCAGCCAGGTGTCGTCGATGTAGCGCTCCACGTGCCCACGGCCTTCCGGGGGCAACAGGCCTGCGCGGATCTGGGCCTCGATCACTTCGTCGAGACCCGTCTTGTTGACCCGCATATCCCGAGTCAATTTTTCAAGCGAGGTGAAGTAGTCCCACGCGCGCAGTGCATAGCGCAGCTCGATTTCCATGTTGCGCGCCGCGATGTCGGCGGATTCTTCGCGGTGGGCGTAAATCCAGTCGACGGCGCGCTGCAAGGCCGTGAGTGTGGCGATGGTGAGGTCGGGATGCTCGCGGCACCACGGCAGGCTGGCGTTGACGGTGTTGAACTGCCAGTCCGGCACATAGTCGCTGATGTCGGCGAGCTTGGTGAGGCCGAGGTCTTCACCCAGAAAGCACCACGGTATCGACTGCAGCCCGGCGTCGAGCGTGCCCGCCATGAGCGCGCGGTGCCGGGACGGCGCGCCGCCCGTGTCCTGGATTTCGTAGTCGCCCGGATAGAAGAGGTTGTGCTTTTCGGCCAGCACCTGAAAGTGAAAAAAGCTGCCTTCGGTTTTGTTCAGGATGCCAAAGGTGCGACCACGCAGGTCCTCGATGGTCTTGATGTCGGGCTGCGCCATGAGCCAGTGGCTGAGCTTGCCGGAATTGCCTGCAATGATTCGCAGCGGGCCGCCGGCAAAAGCGTTCTGCATGATGCCTTCGGGCGGGGCGATGGCGATGTCCAGCTTGCCCGAGAGAAGCGACTGGATCTGGATGTCGCTGCCAATGAAGGACAGCTCGACGGACAGGCCGCAGTCGGCAAACAGGCCTTTTTCGATCGCTACCCACACGGGCGTGTAATAAAAGGTCTTGGAAACGAGGCCCAGCTTGAGCGGCGTCAGGAGTGTTGTCATCGGATGCTTTCGTTATTCAAAGACTCGTTCGGGCAGATTGCGTGCCCGTTGCGCCGCGCGCAGGTAGCTGTCCACCACGTACTTCGCGGGTTCGGCGTCGTCGGCAATCCTGAAACTCTGGTTGCGGTCCCGGCGAATAAGGGCCATCGCTGTGCGTAGGCCCGCATCGCTCAGGCTCAGGTCGAGCGACACCGCGCCGGTAGAGTGGTCGTGCCAGGCTTTTTCGAGGTATCTGCGTTCGATAGGCATGTGCGCCTGGGCGACGTTGATGGCCGCTTCGCGCTGCTCCACCATGAAGCGCGACCCCTCTAGCGTGGCCTCGAGAAAGGCCGTGGTTTCAGCCGGGTGCGCTTCGGCCCATGATTTGCGCACGTTGATGCTCGTGAACTGGAACTCTGGAATCCATTGCGACAGCGGCCCGAGGTTATTCAGGCCTGCGTCTTCGGCCATGTAGTTGTGCGGGTCTGTCTGCATGCCGGCGTCGATCCCGCCCTTGAGCAGCAGCTCATGGCGCGGTGGAACTGCGCCGGCTTCCACCACTTCGTAGTCGCCGGGGTAATGCAGGCCGAGGTCCTCCAGCACGCCCATGAAAAGCGACGAAGTTCCCGCTGTGCGCGATGCAACGCCGATCTTCTTGCCCCGCAGGTCGGCCAGGGAGTTGATGCCGGGCTGCACGATCAGCGAGTGGGTCAGCCGGTTGACGTTGCCGCCTATCATGCGCAATTCGCCACCTTGCTCGACGTCGTGGATCACGTGCTCGGGCGAACCCACGCCAATCTCGACGCTGCCGGCTTTCTGCTCGCGCGTAATGCGGTCGATCCCGCCCAGATTCAGGATTTCGACGTCCAGGCCCCGCTCGGCGTACCAGCCGTGCTGCAAGGCGGCCCAGTACGGGGTGTAGAAAAATGCCGACGTGACAATTCCGACGCGGATGGGGAACACGGTTTCTCCTGAGTTCAGACCGGTCAATACCGGTCGAGCGGCTCAATCTACGTGCTTCCTCGAACGCCAGCAAGATTGATCGGCAAGTCAATGCTCGAATCTGCCCGCATGAGCTCGCGGCTGATTCGCCGCTGGCTCGTTCTGATCAGGCCGCCGTGAACTTTGCCCGGGGGCGCAGCAGGGTGCTCGACAGGCGCTGCTCCTGAATGTGTGCGACCCACCCGGCCGACCGCGCCAGGGCGAACATGGCGCCGCCGCTTTCCCTGGGCAGGCCCATCTCGTTGCACAGCGCCACAAGCACGAGCTCGATCATGGGATGCAGGCCCAGCTCCTCCTGAGCCTGTTCCACGAAGGCCAGAAACTCGCGCAGCCGCACGCTGCGATGAGGCCGGGCGCGGGCCACTTCCAGCAAATGCACGGCCCGTGGGTCGCCCTTCGGGTACAGCCGATGCGTGAATCCCGGCACCTGGCGCCCCAGGTCGCGCAATTCGCCGAGGCGCTTCATCAGGCCGACCCGCGAGCGGGCGCTTGCCAAAAACTGTTCGGACATGTCGTACACACGGCCAACGCGAAGCCCGGCGTGGGTGCACAGCGCACTGACGAGGCAGCCATGCAACGAGGCACCGCTGGACGCCGCGACCCGCGCAGAGAACGAGCCAGGCGCCAGCTCGTGGTCTGCCAGCAACACAAGAAATGCGCTCACGGCGCGGATGTTTTCGGGGCTTGCTACACCCCCCAGGGCGCGCAGCACACCTTCGACCACGCTCTCGTTGCGGCGCATGGCCGTGAACTTCCGATCGCCGGAGAGGTATCCCATGCAGCCCACCAGCAGGTGCAGCACCTCTCGCGCTGCCTCCAGCGGGTTGCCGTTGTAGCGCCGCTGTGCAATGCCGCCGCGCGCCATGCCTGCCGTGAGCGCCACCAAGGCAAAAATTTCGAGAAACTGGTCCCTCGTGGCATTGCGGCTGACGAGGTCGCACAGCCGCAGCGCATCTGCCTGTGGTGTCTTGCAGCGCCAGACCACGTCGCCGTCGGGCAAGTGGCCGGTCCACAGCAATTCAGCGACACATTCAAACGATATGTTCTGGCGCGCGAGATCGACAGCGCAATAGCCGCGGTAGCGCGGCCCGTCTGGCCCGATCTCGGTCACGCTGGTCTGAATGATGGGCTCGCCATACTGCATGGCCGTTGCAGCGATAGCGCCATGGCCGGCGCGTACGGCAGCCCGAGCCTTGATGCGCTCGACGTCTTCGCGAAAGTAGAGGTTGTATTTTTTTCCGGCCTGCTTCTCGCTGCGTATCCAGCCCCGGCTCACGTAGGCGTAGAGCGTCTGGTGACGCACGTTGAGGTAGGCCAGCACCTCCGCGGCACGCATGTAGGTCTGGGCAGATTCAGGAGCAGCTTGCATGACCCATTGTCGTTTCCTGCGTGCACGCCCAGGAAGAGCCGCGCGCATTTGGCATTGATTTTGGTATCAATCTTGATCAATTCCAGTGGTGGTGCCATAAACCAGTCAGACGAGCACCGTGCTGCATCGGCAGCATGCGTTCGCCCCGAACTGGAGACCTTTTTATGACGAAGCTGTTCATTGCGCTGGCCGCAGCGTTGCCCCTTTATTTCTCGACGGCGCCCGCGGCGTTCGCGCAGGCCGACGCCTATCCCTCGAAGGCCGTGCGCCTGCTGGTAGGCGCGCCACCGGGCGGCGGCAACGACATCGTGGCGCGCGCGGTAGGTCAAAAACTCGGAGATGCGCTGGGGCAGTCGATCGTGATCGAAAACCGGCCGGGCGCCGGCAGCATGCTGGCGGCGGATCTTGTCGCGAAATCGCCGCCGGATGGCTATGCGATTTACCTGGCCAACAGCTCCATTGCCTTTGCACCCAGCATCTACAAGGCGCTGCCTTTCGATCCCGTCAGGAACCTGGCCTCCATCGGCCAGATCGGCCGGGTACCCCTGGTGGTGCTGGTCAACAAGGCCATGCCGATCAACACCCTGGCCGAGCTGGTGGACCTGGCGCGGGCCAAGCCGCGGAGCGTTAACTTCGGCTCGGGCGGCAATGGCTCGCCCCAGCATCTGGCTGGCGAGTTGCTCAACGCCATCGCGGGCGTGCAAATGGTTCACGTTCCGTACAAAGGCACCGGCCCGGCGATGACCGACCTGATCGGCGGACAGATCCAGGTGATGATCGAGCCGCTGGCCGCAGCGCTGCCGCAGGTACGCGGCGGCCGGGTCAAGGCGCTGGCCATCACAGCGCCGCAGCGGGTGCCGACGTTGCCGGAAATCCCCACCACCCGCGAGGCAGGATTTGCCGGGCTCGACGTGACCAACTGGTATGGCTTGGTGGTGCCAGCCGGCACACCGGCCGACACCGTCACGAAGCTCAACACGGCACTCAAAAAGGCGCTTGCCGATCCTGCTACCGTGGCTGGCCTGCAGTCGCAAGGCATCAGCCCCGCCACGGGCACGCCTGCGGAGTTTTCAGAACTGATTTCGAGCGAGATCGCTCGCTGGAAGCCCATCATCGAAAAGGCGGGGGTCCAGCCGGAATGAGCAGCGCGCGCACGGCCCGGCGCATGGCAGAGGCGATCAACATCGCCGACCTCGCGACTTTGGCGCATAAGCGCCTGCCGAACGTGATCCGGGACTATCTGGAAGGCGGCGCCGAAGACGAAGTGACGCTGCGCGCGAACCGATCCGCCTTTGACCGCTACCGGTTCCGGCCACGCCTGGCCACCGGTAACGGCAAGCGCGACCTCACCGTCAGTCTTTTCGGGCACACGCTGAGCACGCCCTTCATGATCGGCCCGACCGGGCTGAACGGGATCTACATTCCTGATGCCGACCTGATGCTGGCGCGGGCCGCAGCTGCCGCTGGCACGGCCTTCGCGTTGTCCTCGGCCGCCAACAATTCCATCGAGACCGTGGGCAAGGAAGCGCCCGGCATGCGGTTTTTCCAGATCTATCCCTGGGGCGACCGCGCGGTGTCGGCACGTTTGCTGGAGCGCGCGCATGCCAGCGGCTATGACGGCCTGATCGTCACGGTCGACTCGCTGATCCCTGCCAACCGGGACCGTGACACCCGCAACGGCTTTGCCCACGCCCTGCACTTAACGCCGCGCACGATGTGGGATGGCGTCACGCACCCGCGCTGGCTGACGTCGACCTGGTTTGCACGTGGCATGCCCCGCTTTGAAAACGTGGCGGAGTTCGTGCCGCCGGGTTCCGACGCTTATGCCCTGTCCGCCTTCACGCGGAACCAGCGCAATCCGTTCTACAGCTGGCAGGACATTGCCTGGATGCGCGAAACCTGGAAAGGGCCGATGCTGATCAAGGGCGTCCTCACGGCGGATGACGCCCGGCTTGCCGTCGCCCATGGGCTGGACGGCGTGGTCGTCTCCAACCACGGCGGGCGCGCGCTCGACCAAGCCCCGGCCACCTTCGACGTGCTGCCGGAGATCGTCGAAGCTGCTGGCGCAATGCCCGTGCTGGTGGATGGGGGCTTTCGGCGCGGCACCGATATCGTCAAGGCTCTTGCGCTCGGGGCGCGCTGCGTGTTGCTGGGTCGGGCAACGCTGTACGGCGTGGCTGCGGGCGGCGAGGCTGGCGCGGCGCGGGCGCTGGCCATTCTCAGGGACGAGACCGACCGCGTGATGGGGCTGCTGGGCTGCGCCAGCGTGGCCGAGCTGGGTCCGCACTGCCTCCAGCTCAACGCCGGGTGAATGCGCAGACACGTCGTTTTCTTGTCGCAGCGGTAGTCGCAGCGGCGAACGCCAGCAAAGAGATGTAACGAAAGAGCCGGCGCAAAATTGTCCGGGGGGGATGACTGCGTCGTGTGCCCGCCAAACCCGAGCGCTGCGTGCGCTTGCAAGCGACATGCCTCGTTACAAAAAGCGCGTTTCATTTTTACCTCATGTAATACCTATGCGCTACCGCTGGTTTGCCTAACTCAACCGCGTTCGTAACAATTAAACCGTGTGTCGTTACAGGGTTGTTATGTTGCGAAGAGCCGGCGGATTTACCTTGATTGAGCTGATGGTGACGGTAGCCATCATCGGGATATTGGCCGCGGTGGCTTACCCCGCCTATACAGACCAGATTCGCAAGTCCCGCCGGGCCGAAGCGCAGGCCTTGTTGATGAACATCAGCGCCCGGCAACAGCAGAGCTTGCTCGATACTCGGGGCTATGTTTCCACGACCACGGGGCTGAACATCACGATCCCCACCACCGTCACGCAAAACTACACCGTCTCCATCACCGTCGGCACGGGAACCTCTCCCACGTTCACGGCCACGGCGGTGCCGGCCGGAAAACAGGTAGGCGACTCCTGCGCTACGTTGACCATCAACCAGACGGGTGCAAAAACGCCTGCGACCTGCTGGTGATTCACGTGCGAGAGTTCCAGGCCCATCGCCAGCGCGGGTTCACCCTGACGGAGCTGATCGTCACCATGTCCCTGGTGGCCGTTCTCGCCGCCATGGCGGCGCCGTCGTTCAGCCAGATGCTGGCCAACCAGCGCGTCAGGGCGGCGGCCTACAACATCGTTTCCGACATGGTGCTTGCGCGCAGCGAGGCCGTGAAACGGGGCGAGAGCATCGTCATGACGCCGTCGGGGAGCGGATGGACCGGAGGCTGGAGTGTGACGGTCGTGTCCAGTTCGGAAGTGCTGGGCGGCCAGCCGAAGATGGGCTCCGGCGTGACGCTCACCACCGTTCCCAGCACGCTCGCCAGCGTCACCTTCGACCTCAATGGCCGGGTGCCGGTGGGCACCGCCATTCGTTTTGGCCTATCCGATGGCGGCACCAGCATGCGCTGCATCACGCTCGACCCGTCCGGCCGCCCCAAGAGTGCGAGTACCGTATGTCCCACCTGAGACGCAAGCCCCTTCGCCAGCGCGGCGCGGCCATGATGGAAGTGCTGATCGCGGTCCTCATCACGGCCTTCGGGGTGCTCGGATTCGTGGGTCTGCAGGCGCAGACAGCCCTTTCGGTGGTCGAGGGCTACCAGCGCGCACAGGCCCTGATGCTGGTCAATGACATGGCCGAGCGAATCCGGCTGAACAGCGCCTCCGCGGCTTCCTACGTCGGTAACGACATCGGCGTGGCAAGTCCCGGCACGTGCGGCACCACGCCGGGAGCGGCGCGCGACCTGTGCGAGTGGAGCTACCTGATCCAGGGTGCCAGTGAGCTCAAAACCGGCGTCACGGCCGGCGCGCTCGCCGCCACCAGCGCACGCGGGTGCATCACCAACCCGTCGACCAATCGCTACGTCATTGCCCTGGTGTGGCAGGGCGCCCAGTCCAGCGCGGCGGCTACCACGGCCTGCGGGCTCAACGCGTTTTCGGACGAGAAGCTTCGCCGCGCCGTCACTACGGTGGTCCAGGTGGCCACGCTGACTCTATGACTTCCCGGCCCGCCGTCCCGCATCACGCTTCGAGCGCGCGCAGCCCGTCGCAAGGCGGTTTTTCCCTGATCGAGTTCATGGTGGCGCTGGCCGTGGGCCTGCTGCTGGTGGCCGGCCTGGCGACCTTGTTCGCCAACAGCAGCTACTCGGGGCGCGAGCTTGAAAAGAGCTTGCGGCAAATCGAGAGCGGACAGTACGCGCTCGACCTGATGGGCGAGAACATCAGCATGGCCGGGTATTACGGCGACCTTTCCACCGCAACGCTTGCACGCAGCAATCCCAGCCCGTGCGCCACCGCCGTCACGGCCCTTGGCTGGGACAGCGCGACTCTGACAGTCCCCAGCGCAGTGCAAGGCCTCACCAGCACCGAAGCCGCTGCCCTGTTTGCCGCCACGCCGACCTGCTTGCCGTCTTACAAGACTGGCACGGCGGCGCTGGTGACGCGCCACCTCGAAACCGCCTCGGCGACCGCAGGCACATCTACCAACGGTGCGGCGTACGTGCAGACCTCGCGCTGCGCGACCGATCCCGTTGCAACGCCGTTCATCATCGCAACGGCCTCCACGAGCTTCACGCTCAAGGGTCTGAGCTGCACATCCACCGTAATGCCGGTGCAGCGCTACGTCTCCCGGCTGTATTACGTCGCTTCGTGCAACGAGTGCGGCGTAGACACCATTCCGACACTCAAGCGCATGGAGCTTGTCAGTGGAGCGCTGGTGACTTCGCCACTGGTCGAGGGCATAGATGACGCGGCCTTCGAGTTTGCTTTCGACACCAACAGCGACGGGCTGCCGGACGCGTTCGCAACCACAGCTTCTGGCGCGAGCAACACCTGGGCCAACGTGGTCGGCGTGCGGATGCACGTGCTGGCCCGATCGGCCGAGGCCAGCGCCGATGTCGTCAATGACGCCGTGGTGTCGGGAACGGCGGTCTACAACAAAACCTACGCACTGGGGCTGGCAGGTACGCGCGGCCCCTTCGGCGACGGCTACAAGCGCCGTGCCTATTCCATGACGGCTCGCCTGAACAACGTGGCTGGACCGCGCGCACAACAATGAGGATTCCGCACTACCCGGGTCACCCGCGTCACCCGCGTTGCCCGCATCATCTGTCGCAGCGCGGAGCCACGCTGCTGGTGGCAATGATCATCCTGGTCCTGATGAGCCTGCTGGCGGTGAGTGCCTACAAGGGCTCGACCTCGAACCTGAAAGTGGTGGGCAACATGCAGGTGCGCCAAGAGGCACTGGCGGCCGGGCAGGAAGCGGTCGAGAGGACGCTGAGTTCGTCGCTCTTCACGACCAACCCGGCCAGCGTCCTGGCGACGCCCGTGACGGTCGACATCGACGGCAATGGGACGGCCGACTACACCGCCACCATGACGCCACAGCCCAAGTGCTTCCGCGCCAACGCCATCAAGAACAGCGAGCTCAATACCGCGCTCGCCGCCGACCTGTCGTGCCTGCAGTCCAGCGTCGTACAACAGGGCGGACTCGATTCCGCGCTGTCCACTTCTGTCACCGGAAATTCCCTGTGTGCAAAGACCGAGTGGGACATTGCCGTTGCTGTGACGGATGCAAAGTCCGGCGCCAAGGTGACAATTCATCAAGGCGTTTCGGTACGTGTCCTCGATGCGGACGCTACGAACTCCTGCATCTGACCTGACCCGACCTGAAGCAAAGCCATGAACATCCGCTCCCTGATCCAGTGCCTGCTTTACGTTTTCATGCTGATGGGGCTGGCGGCCAGCCCGGCGAGAGCGCAGTTCAGCAGTGACATCGATATTTATGGCGGGCCGAGTGCACTGAACGATGCGCCGAACGTGCTCATCATTGTGGACAACACGGCTAACTGGTCGAGCGCTTTTACCAATGAAATCGCCGCGCTGGTGTCGACCGTGAATTCGCTGCCGACGAATCGTTTCCGTGTGGGGCTGATGATGTTCACGGAGAGCGGCGGAACCAACATTGGCAACGACGGCGGTTATGTGCGTTCGGCCATCCGACTGCTGAACACCGAGTCGGGCATCGATTACCAGACCAAGTTCAAGGCACTTCTGAACAGCCTCGACGTCAATAATGACAAGTCCAGTGGCGGCAAGGCCGGCATCACGATGGCAGAGGCCTATTACTATTTTTCCGGCAAGGCCCCGTATTCAGGCGGCGACAAAACCAAGGCCGATTACACGTCCAACGTGGCGGGCGGCACCACGGCGGCCAATGCGATCTATGCCCTCCCGGGCAACGCGCTCACCTCGAAAACCGCTACCACTTACGTCAGTCCCGTCAGCAGTGTTTGCCAGCGCAACTACATCATCTACATCAGCAACGGCGCGGTTCAGGACAATAACTCGGACACGACGACAGCATCCGCATTGCTAAGTGCCGCCTACACCGCGGCCGGGCTCACGCGACCTACCGACATTAGCCTGTCTCCGAGTGGATCACAGTCTGGCGTGGCCGATGAGTGGGCGCGCTTCATGAAAGCCAGCGCGCACAACATTTCGACCTTCACGCTCGACGTCGATAAAGTCACCACTGGCCAAGGACCCGGCTGGTCCGCGATGCTCAACAGCATGGCCGTCAACAGCGGCGGCGAGTATTACTCCGTCAGCTCAAGCGGGACCGCCATCAATCTGGCGCTGAACCAGATCTTCAACCAGTTGCAGGCAGTCGACAGCGTCTTCTCGTCGGCCAGCCTTCCGGTCAGCGTGAACGCCCGCGGCACTTACCTCAACCAGATTTTCATGGGCATGTTCCGGCCGGACATCGATGCCAAGCCCCGCTGGCGCGGCAACCTCAAGCAATACCAGTTCGCCTACAACCCGACGACCGACAGCCTTTATCTCGCTGACGCCAGCACGCCTACGCAAGCGGCGATCAGCAGCACCACGGGATTCATTTCGCCCTCGGCGGTGTCCTACTGGACGGGGGCCAGTACGTTCTGGTCCCAACAGCTGCTGGGAACGCCGGCCTCCAGCTCGGACTCTCCCGACGGCGAGGTGGTGGAAAAGGGCGGCGTAGCGCAAAAAATCCGGACAGCTTTCTCAGGTTCGCAGAGCAGCCGCAAGGTCTACACCTGCATCGCATGCACGGCCAACACCAATCTCGCCACCACGGCCGGCGCGCAGTTCAGTACGTCCAATACCTCCGCCACGGGCGTGACCGCTACCGCGCTCGGGGTGTCCACCACTACCGACCGCGACAACCTCATCGACTGGGTGCGCGGAAAGGACAACTACGGTGACGAGAAAGGGCCGGACGGGCTCGTGACCCCGACCACGGTCACGGTTCGGCCGAGTGTCCATGGCGACGTGCTGCACTCGCGGCCCGCTGCCGTGAACTATGGTGGCACCACAGGCGTCGTGGTGTACTACGGCGCCAACGACGGTGGCCTACGCGCGGTCAACGGCAACCAGACAGGAACCGGCGCGGGTGAAGAATTGTGGAGCTTCATTCCTCAGGAACACTTCAGCAAACTCAACCGCATACGATCGAACACACCAGAGGTGCGCTTGTCGACCACATCCACCGTGGGCTCCTTGCGCGACTACTTCGTCGACGGCCCGATCGGTGTCTACCAGAAGGTGCTGGCCGACGGCACCAATGACAAGGTCTACATCTACACGGCCATGCGCCGCGGCGGCCGGCAGATCTATGCACTCGACGTCACCACGCCGTCAGCGCCGAAGTTCCTCTGGAAAAAGACCGAGGCCGACATTGCCGTGCTGGGGCAGACCTGGTCGGAGCCGAAAGTGGCCAAGATCCGGGGCAACGCCAATCCCGTCATCATCATGGGCGCCGGCTATGACGCCGCGTCCGAGGACTACACGACGCGCCCGGCCACGACCATGGGCAATGCGGTGCTGGTGCTGGACGCCATCACGGGCACCCTGCTGAAGACCTTCACCACCGACCGCAGCGTGCCAGCCGACGTCTCGCTGGTGGACGCCGACCTTGATGGCTATGTCGACCGCGTCTACGCCGTCGACCTCGGCGGCAACGTCTACCGGATCGACCTGGAAAAAACCACGGCTGGCGTGACCACCACGGGCTCGGGCGACTGGGGCATGTTCAAGCTGGCTTCGCTCACGGGCTCTGGAACGCGCAAGTTCTTCTACCCGCCCGACGTCATCGTGACGCAGAACTTCACGGCCGTGATGGTCGGCTCGGGCGACCGTGAAAAGCCGCTCGCCACGACGAGCACCGACGCTTTTTTCACGATGTACGACACACGGGCCGCCAAAGGAACGCCAACGACCTTCACCACGCTCACGTCCGCATCGCTGGGCCTGGTGGGCTCCGCCGAAAGCGTTGCCTCGGGTTGCTACATCCCGATGTCGACCAGCGGCGAGAAGATCGTCAACGCGCCGGTGTCGGTCGGCGGGATCACGTACTTCAGCACCAACCAGCCGACCTCGACCACCAACTCGTGCTCTGCCAATCTTGGTGTGGCCAAGGTGTACTCGGCGCCGCTCTTCTGCAAGGCGGCCACGTCCCAGACGCTGGTGGGCGGTGGCCTTCCCCCCAGCCCGGTGACGGGCACGGTCACGGTCTCTTACACCTCCGCACTCACTGGACTCACCGAAACCAAGCAAGTGCCTTTCATCATCGGCGCGCCAAACAGCAAAGGCTCCGGCATCGAAGGATCCAAGGTCACGCCCTCGGTTACGCCTTCACGTACCCGCACATTCTGGTATCTGGAGAAAGCGCGCTGAGCCGAGCCGTCGGCGGCCGCTGACCTTCCCGCTCGCCAGCAGACGACAGCCGCGCGCGGTCGCGCGCAGTGCAATGGAACTCCCATTTCACTGGAGTTTCCATGGACCGATGCAAGGTGGCGCACAGCCGCAACGCCGCGCTGCAGCCTGACTCCGGCCCGAATCTCGTCTTCCAAAGCGAGGGCGGTCGCCATGGCTGAGCTGGAAAGCCTCAAGACCTACCGCGCGAAGCGCAACTTCGGCAAGACGCCCGAGCCTTCGGGGCAGGGCGACGTGTCCTCCGCCGAGCCTACCTTCGTGGTTCAAAAGCACTGGGCGTCCCGGCTGCACTATGACTTTCGGCTGGAACTGGACGGCGTCATGAAAAGCTGGGCAGTTCCGAAGGGGCCGAGCTTTGACCCCAGCGACAAGCGCATGGCGGTGCAGGTCGAAGATCACCCGATTTCCTACAACACCTTCGAAGGCGAAATTCCCGCCAACCAGTACGGTGCGGGCAAGGTCATCATCTGGGACAAGGGAAGCTGGCAGCCCGTCACGGATGCGCATAAAGGCTATGCGGACGGCAACCTGAAGTTCGAACTGCATGGGCACAAGCTGCATGGCAAATGGGCACTGGTGCGTATGAAGGGCCGTGGCGAAAAGCAGGTCCCCTGGCTGCTGATCAAGGAGAAGGACAGCTTCGCCCGGCCGGCCGGCGACTTCAGCGTGGTCGACGAGATGCCCGACAGCGTGAAGGCCTTGAGCGATCGACCTGCACCGGTGGGCGGCGAGCCTTTGAAGGAAAACCGAACCAAAACGGCGGGTCTGCCGAAAACCGCGGCCACGGCCGCGCCCGCATCAAGCAAGGCGTCGAAGAGTATTCGGGGTGATGCAAAGCCCGAGTTGCCAACTGGTGCCTTGAAGGCCTCGTTGCCCGATCTCGTCAAGCCACAGTTGGCCGTGCTGGTCGACAAACCACCGGCCGACCCCGAGGGTTGGATTTACGAGATCAAGTTCGACGGCTATCGGCTGCTGGCGCGCATCAGTGAAAACAAGGTCCAGCTGTTCACGCGCAACGCCAACGACTGGACAAGCAAAATGCCAGCCCTGCAACAGGCGCTTCAGGCGCTCGCCTTGCCGCCGGGCTGGTACGACGGCGAGGTGGTGGTGCTGGGGGATAACGGCATTCCCAACTTTCAGGATTTGCAGCAATCGTTCGACACGGCGCGCACGGCCAACCTCATTTATTACGTTTTCGACGTGCCCTTCTGCGGCGGCCACGACCTGCGCAAAGTGCCCTTGACCGAGCGCCGAGCGCTGCTGGCCCAGTTACTGCACAACGCCAATACGGGTTCGGTCCGGTTCAGCCAGGAGTTTGCGGCGTCGGCCGGTGACGTCGTGGCGTCGGCGTGCCAGTTGGGGCTCGAAGGGGTCATCGGCAAGCGCGCGAACTCGCCGTATGAAGCGCGGCGCTCCCCAAACTGGATCAAGCTCAAGTGCGGCCAGCGGCAGGAGTTCGTGATCGGAGGCTTCACCGACCCGCAGGGGTCACGGCTGGGGCTGGGCGCGCTGTTGCTGGGCGTGCATCAGGACGGCGTCCTGGTGTATGCAGGCAGCGTGGGCACGGGATTCAATGATCGCTTGCTCACGGATCTTCGCCAGCAATTGAACGCTATAGAGACCGACCGTTCCCCTTTCGCGCCGAGCAAGGACTTGCCGCGAAAGCCGCACTGGGTCAAGCCCACACTGTTGGCCGAGGTGTCGTTTGGCGAGTGGACCCAGAGCGGCCGCATACGCCATCCCGTTTTTCATGGACTGCGCGACGACAAGAAAGCCGAGACCATCGTGCGAGAAACCCCCCAGGCTGCGCCCTCCACTGCACGTACTTCCGCCAAGCCCGCAGAAGGCAAGACAGTGCGGGGCAGAGCGAAACCCGTCGCGGCCGAAGCAGGGCAAGCAGAGCCCGAAGGGCTGCTGCCGGCTTCCTTGCGCGTGACCAACCCCGACCGGGTCATCGACCCCGCATCCGGCACGCGAAAAATCGACCTGGTGCGCTACTACGCCCTCGTGGGCGAACTGATGATGGAGCACCTCAAGGGCAGGCCGGTCGCCATGGTGCGCGCGCCTGAGGGGGTCCCGGGTGAACTTTTTTTTCAAAAGCACGCAGACGTCAAGAAGCTGCCGGGTGTGTGCCAGCTCGATCCGGCGCTTTATATGAGCCATCCGCCCATGCTGGAGATCGCCAGCAAGGAAGGGCTGCTCTCGGTGGCGCAGTGGAATGTGATTGAGATCCACACGCAGAACGCCGTGGCCTCGTCTTTCGACAAACCCGATCGCATGGTGTTCGACCTGGATCCAGGCGAGGGCGTCGAGTGGGGCCAGATACTGGAAGCGGCCGAGCTGATGAAGATGTTCCTCGAGGAACTCGGGCTGGTCCCCTTTCTGAAGACGAGCGGAGGCAAGGGACTGCATGTACTGGTGCCCCTCAAAAAGCAGCTGGACTGGGACACCGTGAAAGACTTTTCCGAAGCGGTAGTCGCGCACCTGGCCCAGACCCTGCCGCAGCGCTTCGTGCTCAAGAGCGGCCCGAAGAACCGGGTAGGCAAGATCTTCATCGACTACCTGCGCAACGGCTTGGGCGCGACGACGGTGGCGGCCTGGTCCGCGCGCTCACGGCCCGGCCTCGGCATATCGGTGCCGGTCGACTGGTCGGAACTCAAGAGCCTCAAGGGTGGCGATCACTGGACCGTGAAAATCGCCCACACGCGGCTGGACAAGGGCAATGCCCCTTGGTCTGCCTATGCCAAGAGCGCGCTAGGGCTGTCGAGTGCGATGAAGGCGCTGGGGTTTAAGAAGCCCGGGCGATGACCCGCCCATGCACAGGCGTGCGTCTGATCCGATGCCGCGAAGCCTCAGCCCTGCACGCTGCCCGTCACCGGCAGAACTATTCCGGTGACGTAGCTGGAGCACACCGGCGAGGCCAGGAAGACGTAAGCCGGTGAAAGTTCTTCAGGCTGGGCCGGGCGCTTCATGTCGGTGTGCTTGCCGAACTCCGCCACGTCCTTCACAGCCTTGTCGGCCGGGTTGAGCGGTGTCCAGACCGGGCCGGGCGCTACCGCATTCACGCGGATACCCTTTTCTAAAAGGTTGCTGGCAAGCGACTTGGTGAATGCATGAATCGCGCCCTTGGTGGCTGAATAGTCCAGCAGCTTGGCACTGCCTTCGAGGCCGACCACGGAGCCGGTATTGACGATGGACGAGCCCGGCTTCAGATGCGGCACGGCGGCTTTCGCCATGAAAAAATAGCCGTAGATGTTGGTGCGCATGGTTTCGTCGAAGCGCTCCGCGGTGATGTCTTCCAGCGAGTCGGCATGCTCCTGGAAGGCGGCGTTGTTAACCAGGATGTCCAGCTTGCCGAACTCACGCACGACCTGCTCCACCGATTCCCTGCACCACGCTTCGCTCTTGACGTCGCCGGCCAGGGTGATGCAACGCCGACCTTCGGCCTCGACGTGGCGCTTCGTGGTTTCGGCATCTTCCCGTTCGTTCAGATACGCAATGGCCACGTCGGCGCCTTCGCGCGCGAACAGCACCGCGACGGCGCGGCCGATGCCGGAGTCGCCGCCGGTGATCAGCGCGGTGAGTCCTTCGAGCTTTCCGCTGCCCTTGTAATGGCGCGCTTCATACTGCGGCGCGAGCTCCATCTCGGCCTCGATACCCGGCTTGCCAAGTCGCTGCCCCGGCAACGGTGGCTCGGGGTAGGCACCGCGTCCGGCCTGCATGGCGCCTGACTCTTCAGCCCCCGAGCTGGAAGACTTTTCCTTGGCCGCGTCCTTGCTGTCCTGCTGTTGCTGGATCCGATTCTGCTTGTCGACCACGGCGGCCACATCGGCTTGACCTGGACGGTTGGTGCTGGGGGGTTTTGAACTCATGGGACTCCTTGCTGATGGGAAGATGAAATGGAACGGCGAAAAGGCGAAAAGGCGAAAAGGCGAAAAGGCGAAAAGGCGAAAGGGCCGGCTTGTCGCGGAAATTTCCCAATCTAGGCCGCGGTGGCCTACGCCTCGTCAGTGCATCGCGCCGGCCGGCGTCGTCCTCTGCCGACCCTCGGCGGCTTGCGCAGGCGATCGTCCGGCCGCGTCGGTGCGGCAGCGCAGCACCTCTTTCATGTAGCGCAGCGCACCTTCATGGGCGCCAGCACTTTCGGCAGCACAGCAGTCGGCCGGCACCCAGGTTTCGTAGGCGCGCAGGTACGCATCCATGGCCGACATCTGCACGCAGATGTCCGTCGCGAGCCCGGTCAGGATGAGCTTTTTGACTTTCATCTGATCAAGCAGAAGTTCGAGCGGAGTGCCATAAAAGGCCGAATGGCGGGGCTTGAGGATGGCGATGTCGCGCGGACCGGGTTCTATCAGCCGCGTCATCTCTCCGACGCAGCCCGGCAGCTCCTTGCAATAGGCCACCATGCTGCGGAAGTTGGACTGCCACAAGCCATAGTTGTCGTTCGCGTAAATCACCGGCACGCCTTCGCCAGCGAGGCGTTCGCGCAACGCACGGGTCGCGCGTGCCGCCTCCAGCGCAGGCTCGGCAATGGAGTGCGCTCCTTCGAAATTCAAAGGGTTGATGAAGTCGACGATCAGGAGCGCGTGTTCACATTCCGGCAGCACCTGACGGTCCGTCGAGAATTCTTCGTGAACAGCAGGAGGAAGCCGTGTCTGGCCGCCCTGCTGCGCGCCGAGGGGCTGATGCTTTGGGATCGAGGGCTGCATGGTGTCATGTTGCCCCTCTCGGACCTCTCAGTCCTGTCGGATAAGGTTGAAGCGGCTGTCGGCGAGCCCCACCGGGGCGCGCAAAAGCCCTGGCGTCAGTCGGGCAGCACAGCCGTGACTTCGATCTCGATGCGCGCGCGGTCCTCGACGAGGCCGGCCACTTCGACGCAGGTCATGGCAGGGAAATTCTTGCCCATCACTTCGCGGTACACGCCGCCCAAAGCCTTGAGGCTGGCAATGTATTCCGCCCGGTCCACCACGTACCAGGTCATGCGCACCATGTGCTCGGGCCCGGCACCGCCGGCGCGCAAGACCTCGACAATGTTTTGCAGCGCCTGCCTGGTCTGCGCTAGGAAGTCGTCGCTCTCGAACTGCTGCTGGCCGTTCCAGCCGATCTGGCCGCCGACGAAAAGCAAGCTGCCGCGCGCGAGGATGCCGTTGGCATAGCCCTTGGGCGCGAGCCAATCAGGAGGTTGCAGTGCTTTCATGGCAGGGCGTTTTCAAAAGTGTCTTGCAGATAGGGCGACAGCGCAGTGCGCAGGTCGTCCGGGAGGGGGACGGGTTGGCCGTCGGGCACGCGCGAGCAGACCACCACGGAGCTGGCGCGAAGCCGAACGCGCTTGTTCTCAGGCACACCGGCACCGCACAAATGCACCTCATAGGTCATGCCGATGCTGGTGCGCCCGAGTTTGGTCAGGCCGAGGTGGATATCGATCTCGTCGCCATAGCGGCACATGCCGAGAAAGCTGGTCTTCAAATCGACGATGGGCACGCCCAGTCCGCTGGCGATCAGCCCATGTTCCGGATGGCCGATGTGCGCAAGGAAGTCTTCCTGTGCCTCATGGAGCAGGTAGAAAAACTGTGGATAGAAAACGATGCCGGCCGGATCACAGTGGTGAAAGCGAACCTGTTTGCGTGTGATGAAGTTCATGGCTGGCGGAGCTTGAAGCGTTGGAGCTTGCCCGTCTCGGTGCGCGGCAAGGCGGATACGAACTCGACCTGTCTTGGGTATTTGTAAGGCGCGAGCATCGCTTTGACGTGGTCCTGCAGCAGCTTGGTCATGGCGGCGTCCGCCGCATGGCCCGGCTTGAGCACGATGAAGGCTTTCACGCACATGCCGCGCTCTTCATCGGGCACGCCGATCACGCCGCATTCGGCCACGGCCGAATGCTTGAGCAGCGCGTCCTCGACTTCCGGACCGCCCACGTTGTAACCCGACGTAATGATCATGTCGTCCGCACGTGCCTGGTAGAAGAAGTAGCCGTCGGCGTCCTGCGTGAAGGCGTCGCCGGGAAAGTTCCAGCCATTGCGGACATAGCTCGCCTGCCGCGCATCGGCGAGGTAGTGGCATCCGGTGGGCCCCATCACGGCCAGTTTGCCAACCGTGCCGCGCGCGACTTCGTTGTCGGACTCGTCCACGACCTTGGCTACGTAGCCGGGCACGACCTTGCCAATCGCGCCGCGCCGTACCTCTTCCGGCGGCGACGAAATGAAGATGTGAAACATCTCGGTCGCGCCGATGCCGTCCGTCATTTCGATGCCGGTTGTCTCTTTCCAGAGCTGGCGCGTCGCGTCGGGCAGGCCCTCGCCTGCGCTCACGCAGATGCGCAGGGAAGGCAACTTGCGCTCCCGCGCGAACGGTGCCATTTGCCGGTAGAACGTGGGCGCGGTGTAGCAGATGGTGGCGCCGACCTCGGCCATGATCTTGACCATGCCCTCGGGTGTGTACGGAATCGAGGGGAAGTACACCGAGGCGCCGGAGTACATCGGAAATATGAGCAGGCCGCCGAGGCCGAAGGTAAAGGCCAGCGGGGGCGAGCCCATCACGATGTCCTGAGGACTCGCCCGGAGCACATGCCTGGGCCAGGTCTCGCAAGCTGCGAGTACGGCCCGGTGCGTATGCAGGGCGGCTTTCGGCGAGCCGGTCGTGCCCGATGTGAAGGCCATCAGCGCTACCTCGTCGGCGTCGCATGCAAGGGCCTCGAAAGCGCCATTCTTGGCCGACGCGAGCGAAGCCAGCGAGGCAGGATTGTCCGGCTGGTTGAACGGGATGACGGTGCTCAGCGAAGGCTGGGCCTGTTGGGCCAGCGCCAGCTCTTGCAACAGCGCGCCGTCACAAAGCGCGAGTGCAGGTTCGGCCTTGGCGATGATCTCGCCAATCTCTTTGGCGCGCAGCAGCGGCATGGTGGCTACGGCAATCAGCCCGGCCTTCACGACGCCCAGCCACGCCAGCGCCATGCCGATGGAGTTGCCGCCGCGAAGCAGCACCCGGTTGCCGGGCACCAGAGCGTGGTCTTCGGTGAGAACCTGCGCGATGCGGTTTACTCGGTCGAGCGCATCCGCGTAGCTGAGGGTGATGCGGTCCGAGCGCAGAAAAGGCTGATCCATGCCACCACACGCTTCGATGCGCTGAAACAGCACGTCGACCAGGTTGGCGCTTTTGAGCGCGGCCACTGCCTGCAATTCCGGCAGGTCATAGCGCAGCTGCGGGCGCATCTCCGGCAGCGGCAGCCTGTCACTCACGAAACGATCCGGGGCGGGCGAGGGCGTCTTCATGATGTGAGCATGGCCTTTCCGATGATGAGCTGCTGGACTTCGGTCGCGCCTTCGTAGATGCGCAGTGAACGGATGTCGCGGTACAGGCTTTCGACCTTGCTTCCCACCTTTACGCCTAGCCCGCCATGCATCTGAAGCGCCATGTCGATCACCTTCTGCGCGTTTTCCGTGGCGGCCATCTTGGCCATCGCAGCGGCCACCGTGCGCTCGGTGCGGCCCTCGGCACCCCCGCCGGCGCGTTCGTTTTCGTCGCGCAACCAGGCCGCGCGGTAGGTGAGCAGCGCAGCCGAATCGATCAGCGACGCCATCTCGCCGAGCTTGGCTTGGGTCAACTGGAAGTCGGCCAGGCGCTGGCCGAACATCTGGCGGCGACGGGCGTGCGCCACGGCTTCTGCCAGCGCGCGGCGTCCCATGCCGAGCGCCGCGGCCGCAACAGACGCGCGGAAGATATCTAGCGTCTGCATCGCGAGCTTGAAGCCGCCGTCCAGTGCGCCGAGCCGGGCTCCTTCGGGTAGCTGGCACTGTTGAAACCGGAGACTGGCCAGCGGATGGGGCGCCATCAGTTCGATGTGTTCGCTGCTGTCCAGCCCAGCCGTGGGCGCGTCGACGACGAAGGCCGTGATGCCGCGCGTGCCGGCGCCGGGCGTGGTCAATGCAAACGTGACATAAAAGTCAGCGATGTCGCCGTTGCTGATCCAGGTTTTGCTGCCGTCGACTTGCCAGCCCGAGCCCGTGCGCACGGCGGCCGTTTGCATGGCGCCAGCGTCGGAACCCGCATCGGCCTCGCTCAGCGCGAAGGCCGCTATCTTGTGGCCGGAGGCGACATAAGGCAAATAGCGCGCCTGCTGTTCCGCCGTGCCGGCCAGCGTGATGGCACCGCTGCCCAAGCCCTGCATGGCAAATGCGAAGTCGGCCAGCGGCGAGTAAAACGCCAGCGTCTCACGCAGCACCACGAGCGCGCACGAGTCGAGCCGCTCCAGCGCGCCCCCCACGTGTGCCGGCACGCAGTAGCGCAGCCAGCCTGCGTCGCCCAGCCGGCGCACCCATTCGCGGCAGGCCGCGCGATCATCGCGCTCGTCCACCTGCTGCGCCGCCGTCCATGCCGCGAGGCCTTGCGCCAGATCGCGATGTTCCGGCGCAAAGAAGGGCAGTTCGAGATGGCGGGAAGCCGGAAGCGAGGGTGTGCTGCCGGGTGCGGCCGCGACCGGCAACACGGGCTGTGCAGGCGATGCGTGGGAGGTAGCGGGCGCGTCCATCTCAGTTGCCCTCGAACTGGGGCACTTGCTTGGCGGAAAAGGCTTCGTAGGCCCGGCGGAAATCCTGCGTCTGCATGCAGATCGCCTGCGCCTGGGCTTCGGCCTCGATGGCCTGGTCGAGCGACATGGACCATTCCTGGTGCAGCATGGTCTTGGTCATGCCGTGCGCGAAAGTGGGACCGCTGGCTAACGTTCGCCCGAGCGCCTGAGCTGCGGCCACCACCTCCTCGGAGGCATGCAGCGCATTGAAAAACCCCCATTGCAGGCCTTCGTCCGCCGTCATGGCACGGCCGGTGAACAGAAGCTCAGAGGCGCGGCCCTGGCCGATCATGCGCGGCAGCAGGGCGCATGCGCCCATGTCGGCGCCCGCAAGGCCCACGCGCGTGAAGAGAAACGCGGTCTTGGCGCGCGGCGTTCCCAGGCGCATGTCGGCGGCCAGCGCCATCATGGCGCCAGCGCCGGCGCAGATGCCGTCGATGGCGGCAATGACCGGCTGCGGGCACAGGCGCATGGACTTGACCAGCGCGCCCGTCATGCGCGTGAACTCCAGCATCTCGGGCATGCTCATGCGCGTGAGCGGCCCGATGATTTCGTGCACGTCGCCGCCCGAGCAGAAATTTCCGCCTGACCCGGCGACCACCACCGCCTTGACGTCGGTTGCGAACCCCAACGCGTTGAACAGGTCACGCAACTCGGCGTAGCTGTCGAAGGTGAGCGGATTCTTGCGCTCGGGCCGGTTCAGCGTGATCGTTGCCACGCCGGCGTCGAAGGCGTAGGAAAAGTGCGTCGCCTGGTGGCTGGCCATGGCATTGAACTGCGCGCGCAGGGGGTTGCCGTCTGTGATGTGGTGCGTCATGTTGGAGGGCTCGTCAAAGGGTTGGTGAGTGTGTCGGGAGGTCGCTGTGTTGCTGCTTGACCTTGCCGAGCAGCTTGTGAAGCGCGGTGAGCTCGCGGCTGGACAGCCCGGCGAAGGCGTCGACGATCCAGCGCTCGTGCGCATTCGCCATGCTGGCAAAGGCTTTTCGTCCCGATGGGGTCAGCCGTACGCGGTAGGCGCGCCGGTCGCCAGCCACCTCGACGCGTTCGACCACACCTTCGGCCACCAGCTGGTCGGTGATGCCGGTGACGTTGCCGCCCGTGACCATCATTCGGCGCGAAAGCTCGTTCATCTTCAGGCCGTCGGGCGCGCGTTCGAGCTGGGCCATCAGGTCGAAGCGGGGCAATGTGGTGTCGAACTGCTCGCGCAGTTCGGTGCGTACCTGCTTTTCGATCAGTTGCGTGCAGGTCAAGAGGCGCAGCCACAGGCGCAAGGCCTCGGGATGTTCGCTGTGCGCGCGGGCTTCCATGTCCATGGTCGGCGGCTCGGGGGCTATTCGACGGGCAGTTTGGCCTGTGGCGCAGCAGCAGGCCCGGTCGCGGCCGCTTGCTCGCGCTGCTTGGCCAGTTCGCGGTAGAGCTGGTCGCGGCCACTCGTATAGGGCAGTGGCCAGTGCACGTCGCGGCTTTGCAGCTTGGCCGCCTCGTGCAGCGTCC
Organism: Pseudomonadota bacterium; assembly: GCA_040385065.1. Lineage (GTDB taxonomy): Bacteria > Pseudomonadota > Gammaproteobacteria > Burkholderiales > Burkholderiaceae_C > Polaromonas. The sequence continues at coordinate 24,944 of JAZKIC010000028.1, read as the reverse complement.
AGGCCGGGTCGGCCAGATGCGGGCGCGCAATGGCGCACAAGTCGGCCCTGCCAGCGGCAATGATGCTGTTGACGTGGTCGACTTCGGTGATGGCGCCCACGGCGATGGTCTGGATGCCGGCTTCGTTGCGGATGCGGTCTGCGAACGGCGTCTGGTACATGCGGCCGTAGACCGGCTTGGCGGCGCGCGTGGTCTGGCCCGAGGACACGTCGATGAAGTCGCAGCCGGCGGCCTTGAAGAGCCGCGCTATGGCGACCGCGTCGTCACCGGTGTTGCCGCCCTGGACCCAGTCGTGTGCGGAGATGCGCACGCTCATGGGTTTGTCCTGTGGCCAGACTTCGCGCATGGCGCTGAACACTTCGAGCGGATAGCGGCAGCGGTTTTCCAGACTGCCGCCATAGTCGTCGGTGCGCAGATTGGTCAGCGGCGTGATAAAGCTCGACAACAGGTAACCATGAGCGCAGTGAAGCTCGAGCCAATCGAAGCCGGCCGCGGCGGCCAGCCGGGTCGACTGCACGAACTGGGCCTTGATCATGTCCATGTCGTCCCGCGTCATGGCGCGGGGTACGGCGTTTTGGGGGCCATAGGGCACGCTGCTGGCGGCCATCAGCGGCCAGTTGTGCTCGGCCAGCGGTTCGTCAGCCGCTTCCCATCCCACCTGCGTCGACCCCTTGGGGCCGCTGTGTCCGAGCTGCATGCCGGCGCGAGCGCCCTGTCCGGACGCGTGAATGAAGTCGACGATGCGCTTCCAGGCCTGCATCTGCTGCGCATTCCACAGGCCCGGGCAGCCTGGGGTGATGCGCCCTTCGGGGCATGGTGCCGTCATTTCCGCAAATACCAGCGCCGCACCGCCGAGCGCGCGGGCGCCCAGATGCACCAGGTGAAAGTCTTGCGGCACGCCGTCGACCGCGCTGTAGGTGGCCATCGGCGAGACGACGATGCGGTTTTTCAGCTCGATGCCGCGCACCTTGAGCGGTAGCAGCATCGGTGGTGGCGCGCTCCGCGCGCCCGCTTGGCTGGCGAGCCACTGCTCGTAACCCTGCAGCCAGGTGGCGTCACGCACACGCAAGTTTTCATGGCTGATGCGCTGCGACCGGGTCAGCAGCGAGTAGAAGAACTGCTCGGCCTCCAGCCCGGAGTAGCGGTCGACGTTTTCGAACCATTCGGTCGAATTGCGCGCCGCGTTCTGGATTTTCAGTACCTCGACGGACCGCACGGCTTCGTAGGCCTGAAGTGCTTCGCCGGGGTTGGGGTGGCGCTCGAAACAGCGCGTCAGCTCGATCGCGTCTTCCAGCGCGAGCTTGGTGCCGCTGCCGATGGAAAAGTGAGCCGTATGCGCGGCGTCGCCCATCAGCACAATGGGAACGTCCTTGCCTTCGATGGTTTCATGGTGAACCCAGCGCTCGCAGACGACGCGGGGAAAGCGGATCCAGATGGCCGAGCCGCGCACATGCGTGGCGTTATTCATCAGCGCGTTGCCATCGAGGTAACGGGCAAACAGCTTTTCGCAAAACGCGATGCCTTCCTCTTGGCTCATCGCATCCAGGCCGTGCGCTTTCCATACGGCCTCGGGCGTTTCGACGATGAAGGTCGAGGTGCTGTCGTCGAACTTGTAGGCATGGGCCGCGAACCAGCCATGCTCGGTTTGCTCGAATGCAAAAGTGAAGGCGTCGAAGGTCTTGTGTGTGCCGAGCCAGACGAAGCGGCAGGCGCGCAGCTCGACGTCGGGCTTGTAGGTCTGTTCGTAGCGCTTGCGCACGCGGCTGTTCAGCCCGTCGCTGGCCACCAACAGGTCTGCCTTGTATTGGGCTGCAAGAGCCTGGTCGTCTTGCACGTCGGTTTCGAACACGAGCTTGACGCCGAGTTCGAGGCAGCGTTCCTGCAGGATGTTGAGCAGGCGCTTGCGGCCGATGCCGCAAAACCCGTGGCCGCCAGAGCGCACGCTACGCCCTTTGAAAAACACCTCGATATCGTCCCAGTGGTTGAACGCGTCGCCAATAAGCTGTGCGCTGACCGGGTCGGCGACGCGAAGATTGCCCAGCGTCTGGTCCGACAGGACCACGCCCCAGCCGAAGGTGTCGAAGGGCCGGTTGCGCTCGACCACCGTGATTTCATGGGCCGGGTTCTGCAGCTTCATGAGGACTGCAAAGTACAGGCCGGCGGGGCCGCCGCCGAGACAAAGGATGTTCATGGGAAGTCGCTGGTTGGTTTCTGCCTTGATTGTTTAGGGTTAAAGTAATTTCGTCAAGTTCATCCTTGGATGAGTAGCGTCAGGTCGGGAGAACCGGGTCCGTAGCGCATGGCGCGTGGCGGAGATGTCCCATCCTGCCGGGGTCGATTCGTTCTTGATCATTTCACCGGCAGCGCGGTCGCGCAGCTGAGCAGTTCGGGAGCGCCCGACAGCTACTGCGGCGCTTGAAAACCGCCTGCGCGGTAAGTCAGCACCAGCGTGTCTCGCCAGCCATCGCCAGCCGGATGCAAGGGGAGGATGGGCGTGGTTTCGTGAATCACACGGGCGTCGTCGAGCAAGAGCGTCGTCAGGGCTTGCTCCATCACGAAACGTACACCGTGCGGTCCGAACGCGTCGAAAACGCGGGTCTCGCCGCCCTTGACGCCCTGTCTTCCCACCAACATGACGACGACGAAATCCACGCCGTCACGGTGAGCGCCTTCTGGCGTCGGCCGGCCCACGCCACCCGCCGTGTCGATGCGGAACTGGTGGGCTTCGATGAACCACTGCGCCGCCGGCTTCACCTGGGCGAAAAGCTCGCCGAGCGAGCGGATCAGACCGGTCAAGGCGGGAGAAGCGCCAACCGCCGGCTCGAGGGGATCGAACCAGCGTTCGAAGCCGCCGTGGAGCGCGTTGTAGTCGACCGGCTGCCAGTGCGCCCGGTGCGGCACCTGTTCGAGTTGCCCACTGTCCAGCGTCTGCACATAGCAGCTGTGGCGGCGTTTGCGATAGCGGCCGCCGTCCTTCAGGTGTGCGTCGGGTGGCAGCCGGTTCCAGGACTGCGCTGCAGTCGCCCAGTTCGCCGGCCAGGACGGGCCGGACAGGCCGAGGGTTTGAAGCAACTGATCGGGCTGAAGCAGGCTGATCCCGTCCTGCTCCAGCGCCTGGGCAGCAGGTTTGGGAGAAGTGGCAATGGTGAACATAGGCCGCTATTTTGCGGCGAAAGCTCGGCCGTGCTGGCCCTGCACTTTCGCCCTGCCTGCCCGCGCACGAGCTCCACGCTGACAGCTGCGCCTCGAGCCGGCCCGGATAATCCGACGACAAAAGGAGATTCCGTGCTGTACAAATTCAAATCCAAAAATGCAGGCGACGTAATCATGCTGGAGCCCAACGGCAGGCAGGTGCTGGAAATCATCGGCAAGGCGCCGGGGGCGAAGGGCATCATCCTGGCAGCAGAAATGCCTGCTGCCATCGAAGCTATTCGAGCAGCCGTGGTGCAGGACGAGCAGGCCGAGCGCGAGCGCGACGAAGAATCACGGCGCAAAGCGCAGGAGGCCGGGTCCGTCCATGTGTCGGCACCGGCTGCGGTTTCGCTGCGCCATCGCACCTTGCCCTTCGTGGACATGCTGCAGCGCTGCCACAAGCGTGGTGACGATATCGTCTGGGGCGTATAGAAGTCTGGGCCCTGAGCAAGCGCGGCGTTCGCCGCCCTCTTTGCGGCTGATGGCCGCGCTCAGTCGACCTTCGCGCCCGATGCTTTCACGACAGCCGCCCATTTCTTGCTTTCAGCATCGATGAAGCGAGCGAATTCCTGGGGCGTGTTGCCGCTGGGAATGGCCCCTTGCGCCAGCATCTTTTCCTTGATGGCAGCAGTGCCCAGGGACTTCGCGACTTCTTGCTGAATGCGGTTGACGATGTCGGGGGGCGTGCCCGCTGGCGCCAGCAAGCCGAACCAGCTGCTGGCTTCAAAGCCTTTGAGTTTGCCGGCTTCCTCGACGGTGGGCGTGTCGGGCAAGGCGGCAGACCGCTGGCCGCTCGTCACGGCCAGTGCCTTGAGCTTGCCGCCCTTGATATGGGGCATGGCCGATGGCAGGTTGTCGAACATTACATCCATGTTGCCCGCGATCAGGTCCAGCAGCGCCGGTCCGGAACCACGGTAGGGAAAGTGGACCATGTAGGTCCCGGTCATGCTCTTGAAGAGTTCCCCGGCCAGATGGATCGAGGTGCCGTTGCCGCTGGAGGCCATGTTCAGCTTGCCGGGGTTGGCCTTGGCGTACTTGATGAAGTCCAGCACGCTGTTGATGCCAAGGGCGCGCGCCTTGTCGGCGTTCATCACCATCACGTTGGGCACGCCTGCAACCAGAGTGATAGGCACGAAGTCCTTGACCGAGTCGAACGGCATTTTTTCATAGAGCGACTTGTTGATGGCGTGTGTTCCCACGGTGCCCATCACCAGCGTGTAGCCGTCGGGCGGCGACTTGGCGACTACGTCCGATCCCAGGTTGCCGCCGGCGCCGGCCCGGTTGTCGACGATGAATTGCTGGCCAAAGGCGCGCGAGAGTTCCGGCGCGACGGCCCGGGCAAGAATGTCGGTGGTGCCGCCGGGGGCAAAGGGCACAACGATGCGTACGGGCTTGGTGGGCCATGTTCCTTGTGCGCTGGCAGGCGCGGCCATCAGCGCAGCGCCTGCCGTAAGGCCGGCCACGGCGAACAGATGCACGAATCGGCGGCGGACGGGACTGGGAAGGGACATGGGGGGGGACTTTCAAGAAGGTTGAGTAAAACTCTGCGGCAATCAATGCCTCGTCGATCGGTCAATCGCGGGGGGGCGAGGTGCTATGGCTTTGTAGCTTGAATTGGACGTTGACAACGCTTGGGATAACCCCTAACGGGAGCAAAAAAGCCATGAAAGAGCCATGAAAAAGCCGCCAGGCGAAATCGCAAGGCGGCTCGTCCGGACAGGTTGGCGCAATCAGTCTGCGTACTTGCCGGCTGCATCGATCACGGGTTTGAGCTTGGCGATCTCGGCGATCACGAAGGCCCGATGCGCAGCAGGCTCGACGCGCTTGTCGTTAACGACGACAGCGCCCAGGCCTTCTTGCTTCTTGATGAAGTCAGGATCTTTCAGGGCGATTTTCAGCGCGTTATTCAACTGTGTCAGCACAGCCGGTGGCGTGCCCTTGGGCGCGTACAGGCCGTGCCAGATCGTCAGGTCGAAGTTCTTCAGACCCATTTCCTGCAGCGTGGGGTAGTCCTTGAGCAGCTTGTTGTTCGACAGCGGCTTGGCAGTCGTGACCGCGAAGGCCTTGACCCGGCCCGCCTCGATCTGGCCGGTGGTGTTGGTGGTCTGGTCGCACATGATGTCGACCTGCCCGCCCACCAGCGCATTCATGGCCGGGGCCGTGCCACCGAAGGGAATGGTCGTCATCGCATCGGAGGCCTTGATGGCCGCCTGCCACATCAGCCCGCACAGGTGCGAGGCCGAGCCCAGCCCAGCGTGCGCAATATTGAGCTTGTTGGCGTTGGCGCGGATGTAGTTCTCGAAGTCGCGATAGGTGTTGGCCGGCAGCTGGGGCTTGCCGATGAGTGTCATGGGCACTTCATTGATCATGCCGACGAACTCGAAATCCTCGGGCACCTTGTAGGGCAGCTTGCGGTACAGCGCCGGCGCTGCGGCCATGCCGATGTGATGCAGCAGGAGCGTATGACCATCGGGCGTGGCCTTGGCCACCTTGTTGGCGCCGATCGTGCCGCCAGCGCCGTTGACGTTTTCAACGACGAAGTTAGCCGAGCCACCCATGGCCTTGCGCATGGCTTCGGCGAGGTCGCGGGCGACGCGGTCGGTCGGGCCGCCGGCTGCAAAGGGCACAACGAAAGAGATCGGCTTGCTGCCAGGGTAGGTTTGCGCCTGGGCAAAGAGTGCGGTCGTGGCAAGAGCCAGTGCTAAAAGGCGTTTCATGGTGGTCCTTGAGGATGGATGGGCAAGTTTAAGGAAGACCTCAGGAAAGGCCAGACGGAAAACTACTTAGGGGGTATTACTGAAAGGTTATTGGCTGGGAAAACCGGCCCGTCCGCCGCCCTCGCTCTTCAATAACCAGCAGAGACAGACTTGCTCGCTTACTTGTAGCTGCGCGCGTCCTCGATGACTTTGCCGTCATTTGGCAAGCTGCCCGGCCGGTGCATTTCAACGTTTGCGCGCAGCTTGGTCACATCGCGTACGGCTTCGGCAATCCGGGCATTCAGGTCGTCGGACGGCTCGGTGGCTTCCACCTGGAGGGTCATCTGGTCGCTGGCCATCTCGCCACTGACCACCAGGCGGGCTCGGAGCACCTCGGGAAAGCGCCGGGCCACCGCGGCGACCTGACCCGGGTGCACGAACATGCCCCGGATCTTGGTGGTCTGGTCGGCACGGCCCATCCAGCCCTTGATGCGCGTGTTGGTGCGGCCGGTAGGGCAGCTTCCGGCCAGCACGGCAGACAGATCGCCGGTGCCGAAGCGGATTAAGGGATAGTCGGGATTCAAGGTGGTGACCACAAGTTCGCCCACCTCGCCTTCGGGCACTGGATCGCCCGTACCGGGCCGAACGATTTCCACGATTACGCCTTCATCAAGCACCAGCCCTTCGCGGGCTTCGGTCTCGTAGGCGATCAGGCCGAGGTCGGCGGTGGCATAGCACTGGTACCCGGCGATGCCCCGAGTGCCTAGCCAGTCGCGCAGCGATGGAGGAAAGGCTTCGCCGGACACGAGTGCCTTGGTCACGGTGGGCAGCGCAAGCTTGAGTTCGGCCGACTTTTCAACCAGCAGCTTGAGAAAGCTCGGCGTGCCGATATAGCCAGCCGGGCCAAGTTCTGCCATCGCCTGGACTTGCTGCTCGGTCTGTCCCGTTCCGCCCGGAAACACCGTGCAGCCCAGCGCGTGCGCGCCCGATTCCATCATCGAGCCAGCAGGCACGAAGTGATAGCTGAAGCTGTTGTGGATCAGGTCGCCCGGCCGGAAGCCGGCGGCGAACATGGCGCGGGCCATGCGCCAGTAATCCTTGCGTGTGCCCTCGGGCTCATACAAGGTGCCTGGACTGGCAAAAACGCGCGGCATGGCGGGCCCGAATGCCAGGCTGCTGAAACCGCCGAAGACGTCCGGGCGCGCTGCGCCTCCTGTGCTCCCCGCACGCGCTGCGCGCGCGGCGATCTGCCGCTCGAGCAGTTCGTGCTTGCGCGTGACGGGCAGCCGCGCCAGCGCCTCGCGCGAATCGATGGCCGACGCCGTGGCGCCACCGAGGATCTCGCCGAACACCGTGCGGGCCTGTGCATGGGCGACCTGCGCTGGCAGCGCCTGCATGAGCGCTTGTTCGCGTTCGCCGGAGGGACGCCGTTCAAGCGCGTCGTAAAAGTCTTTGGCCATCGGGGCGCTCATGCCAGCCACCGCTTGCGGCGCTTGTAGCTCTTGACGTCCTTGAAGCTCTTGCGCTCGCCGCCGCCTACGCCCAAGTAGAACTCTTTGACGTCCTCGTTGGTGGCGAGGTCGCTGGCAACGCCGTCCATCACCACGCGGCCGCTTTCCATGATGTAGCCGTAGTCGGCGTATTTCAGCGCCATGTTGGTGTTTTGCTCGGCCAGCAGAAAGGTGACCTTTTCCTTCTCGTTAAGGTCTTTCACGATGTTGAAAACCTCCTCGACGATCTGCGGAGCCAGGCCCATCGAGGGCTCATCGAGCAGCACCATGGTGGGGCTGGCCATCAAGGCCCGGCCGATGGCGCACATCTGCTGTTCGCCGCCGGAGGTATAGGCCGCTTGCGAAGTGCGGCGGGTCTTCAGGCGGGGAAAGTAGGCATAAACCTTGTCCAGATTGGCCGCAACTTCGGCCTTGTTCTTGCGCGTGTAAGCGCCTGTCAACAAGTTTTCCTCGATGGTCAGGTGCGCAAAGCAATGACGGCCTTCCATCACCTGGACCACGCCCCTCTGGACGAGGTCAGCAGGCGAAAGGTTTTCAATCCGCTCGCCGCGCAGTTCGATCGAGCCTTTGGTGACCTCGCCGCGCTCGCCCTTGAGCAGGTTGGAAATGGCGCGCAGTGTGGTGGTCTTGCCTGCGCCATTGCCGCCCAGAATGGCGACGATGCGGCCTTGCGGCACTTGCAGCGACACGCCCTTGAGCACCAGGATCACATGGTTGTAGATGACTTCAATGCCGTTGACATTGAGAACGATGTTCGGTTCGGTCATGAATGGGGTTCTTGGGGTGTTCGGTGGTCATCGATGGCGCTGGGCCAACGCAAAACGCAGTGTCTGCGCTTTGCGTTGGCGGCTCGGGTGAGCCGCGTCGCCTTCTGAAAAAGCCCCACGCTTCATGCTGAAGCGCGAGGCGCCTTCATCAGGACTGGCAATCCGCTGCGGTGCGGCGTGTCATCTTCTTGTCGGCGAGGTACTTGTCGGCGCCGGCTTTGACCATCGGCTTGATGATCTGCTCGTCAGCGGCGATGAAGTCGGAGCTGAACTCCCATTTGCTGCCGGTCCAGGTCTGAACACGTGCGGCGGTCGAACCCATGTGGTCGGCACATGAGGTGGACAGCGGCTGCATGACGCCCGTAAAGCCGAGTGCGTCCAGGCGCTTTTGGTCCAGCGCAAGGTTCTCGAGACCCCAGCGAACCTGCTCACCGGTCATGACCTTGCCTTTGCCATAACGCTCTTGGGCACGGCGTACGGCCTCGATGCTCAGCATCTGGATGATCACGCCACGCGTGTACAGCACCTGGCCGACTTCATCTTTCGGACCGGTTCCCTGGCCTTGGGCATGCACATGCTTCAGGATGTCCTGGATAACCTTGGGCTGTTGGCCCGAGGTATTCAGGGCCAACGCGTTGTAGCCTTTGGCGCCCTCGCCGACGTCCTTGACGTCAGGCTCGGCACCCGCCCACCAAACGCCATACATTTTCTCGCGCGGATAGCCGGTGGCTTGCGCTTCCTTGAGCGCCGTGGAGTTCATCACGCCCCAGCCCCACAACATCACGTAGTCAGGACGGCTCTGGCGAACCTGCAACCAGGCGGATTTCTGCTCGACGCCAGGCGCGGTCACCGGAATCAGCTGGAGATCGAAGCCGTGCATGCGCGCACGCTCCTGCAAGAGAGGAATAGGCTCTTTGCCAAACGGCGAGTCATGGTAGACCAGCGCAATTTTCTTGCCCTTGAGCTTGTCCATCCCGCCTTCTTTCTTGCCCAGGTGCTGGACCAGGATGTCGGCGCCGGTCCAGTAACTGCCCATCAGGGGGAAGTTCCACTTGAAAGCCTGGCCATCCTGCGCGACGGAAAGTCCGTAGCCCAGCGTGATCAGTGCGACCTTGTCGGTGGGGACCTTCTCGGTCAGGGCGAAGGTGATGCCGGTGGCTTGCGGATCGAACACGGCCACGCCCGGACGGCCTTTCAGGCGCTCATAACACTCGACGCCGCGGTCGGTTGCGTAACCGGTTTCGCATTCCTCGAAGGTGAGCTTGACGCCGTTAACGCCGCCGTCGCGCGCGTTGATCATCTTGATGTAGTCCTGCTTGCCGTTGGCCCATGGCACACCGTTAGGTGCGTAAGGACCTGTGCGGTAGGACAGCAGGGGGAAAAACTGCTCCTTGCCCTGGGCTGTCGCGGCCGCGGGCGTCGCTGGCTTCGCTTGTGCCGCAGCTGGCTTTGCCGGAGCTGCAGCGGGTTTCGCAGGTGTCGCGGCCGGATTTGCCTGCGCGTAGGCGTTGCTCATCACGAGCGGTGAGCTGCCCGCCGCGAGCGCGGCGACGGTAAGTAGCAGATGGCGAATCTTCATGGGTTTGTCTCCTGAAATTGAAATACGAACGGAAAACTGAAAATGCTTGGCGAAAGTGGAAAGCCTCTTGAGTAAATGGAAAAACGCGGGAAATCGCATCGGTACTTGCGAGCACTCTTTTTGTGGAACTTGCTTCGGTCTTTAAGGGTTGACGGTGGTCGAGCTTGGTTGGGTAAGGTGTCAATGGGGAAAAGGCCAGAGGCGCAGCTTCTGCTTGCCGACCGACCAGAGCCGGGCCAGACCATGCGGCTCGACGATCAGAAACCAGACAATGAGGGCGCCGAAGATCATCAACTCGGCATGTGCCACGCCAGCCGTCGAGACGGTCAGGCCGAACAGGCCGGCCAGCGCGGGCAGGAACTGGCTTAGCGCGATCGGCAAGATGGTGATGAAGGCCGCGCCGAGGAATCCGCCGAGGATGGAGCCGAGGCCGCCGATGATCACCATGAAGAGCAGGCGAAACGAAAATTCCACCGAGAACGCGGCAGGCTCCCACGCGCCCAGATGAATGAAACCCCACAATGCGCCCGCTACGCCGATGATGAATGAACTCACGGCAAAAGCGCTGAGCTTGGCGTACATCGGCCGAATGCCGATCACTGAGGCGGCAACGTCCATGTCGCGAATGGCCATCCACTCGCGCCCGATAGCGCCGCGCACCAGGTTTTTCGCCAGCAGCGAAATCACCACCAGGATGGCCAGGCAAAGCCAGTACTTGCTGTGCGCGCTTTCGATGGGCAAGCCGAATACCTGCAGGTCATTGACCGAGATCGAGCCTGACGGCGAATCGTTCGTGAGCCACTTGATGCGCAGGAACATCCAGTCGCTGAAGAACTGGGCCGCCAGCGTCGCGACGGCCAGATACAGACCCTTCACGCGCAGACTGGGCAGCCCGAAGAGAATGCCAAATGCCGTGGCGCAAAGACCACCCAGGATGAGTGCCGGAATCAGCGGCAGCCCGGGAAGTCGCACGAAAAAGTTGTACGCGCCGTAAGCGCCCACTGCCATGAAGGCGCCCGAGCCCAGCGAGATTTGCCCGCAGTAGCCGACCAGAATGTTCACCCCTAGCGCTGCCAGCGAAATGATCAGAAAGGGGATGAAGATGGCGCGAAACAGATAGTCGCTCGCCAGCATCGGCACCGCGACAAATGCCAGCAACAGCATCGCGATCACGAACACCCGGTCCTGCAGGATCGGAAATATCTGCTGGTCGGCGCGGTACGTGGTCTTGAATTGACCGTTTTCTCTGTAGAGCATGGAAGATCTTTAGTTATAGAGTACGGATGGATTCAGGCGCATCCTTCGATACCTCAGGACGAACGGGATTCGTGCCAAGAACCCTTCGACAAGCTCAGGGCGAACGGGAAGGGAAGAGCGCAGCGAAGGGCCACTCCGAGCAAGGCTGGTCCGCTCGGGGGCCATCCTTCGATACCTCAGGATGAACGGGATCCGTGCGACGAACCCTTCGACAAGCTCAGGGCGAACGGGAAGGGAAGAGCGCAGCGAAGGGCAGCCCCCAACGGGAAGGGAAGGGCGCAGCGAAAGGCCGCCCCGAACGTGTCCCCCACCAGCAGGGGCCGTGGGACCGGCTTTGCCGGACCACAGGCGCAGCGGCCCCCCCGGGGGGCAGGGCGCTACACGCAGTGAGCAACCGTGGGGGCTCATACTCTGTCGATGATTTTTTCGCCGAACAGGCCTTGCGGCCGGATCAACAGGAAGCCGAGCGCCAGGACGTAGGCAAACCAGATCTCGATGCCGCCGCCGACATAGGGGCCGAGGTAAACCTCCGACAGTTTTTCGCCGACGCCGATGATCAGGCCGCCAAGGATGGCGCCGGGCACCGAGGTCAGGCCGCCCAGGATCACGACCGGCAGCGCGCGCAAGGCCACGGTTGCCAATGAAAACTGAACCCCCAGCTTGCTGCCCCAGATCATCCCCGCTACCAGCGCCACGACGCCGGCAACGCACCACACGATGACCCAGATGCGGTTCAGCGGAATGCCGATGGACTGGGCTGCCTGATGGTCGTCTGCCACAGCGCGCAACGCCCGCCCCGTGGAGGTCTTCTGGAAGAAGAGGCTCAGGAGTGCTACCAGGAGGGCCGCGATGAGCGCGGCGTAGAGGTCTTCCTTGTTGATGAGAACGCCGCCCTGAAAGGTCGACTCGAGCACGAAGATCGGCTCCTTGGGCATGCCAATGTCGATCTTGTAGATGCTGCTGCCAAATAGTGTCTGGCCGAGGCCCTCGAGGAAATATGCAATGCCCAGCGTGGCCATCAGCAAGGTGGCCCCTTCCTGGTTGATCAGGTGACGTAGCACCAGGTACTCGATCAGCCACGCCACGACAAACATGATGACCGCCGCGATCACAAACGCGCCGAGGTTGGCGACCAGGCGGCTGTCATTGCCCGTCCATTGCGGGATCCATTCGGAAAACCGCGCCATCGCCAGCGCGCCGAACAGCACCATGGCGCCTTGCGCAAAGTTGAAAACGCCCGATGCCTTGAAGATCAGGACAAAGCCCAGGGCGACAAGCGAATAGAGCATCCCGGCCATCAGGCCGCCGAGAAGGGTCTCAAGAAAAAATGCCATGCGTATTTATCCAGTTACCGGTTGGGCTTTGATGCTGCTTTGAGCTGGCAGATGGGAAAGGTCGCGCAAATTTTCATGTTTTGGTCAGTGCGACGTGCCCAGGTAGGCCTTGATCACATCGGGGTTGTTGCGCACTTCGTCAGGCGTGCCGTCGCCAATCTTCTTGCCGTAGTCGAGGACCACGACGCGGTCCGAAATGTCCATCACCACGCCCATGTCGTGCTCGATCAGCACCACGGTCGTTCCGAACTCGTCGTTCACGTCCAGCACGAAGCGGCACATGTCCTGTTTTTCCTCGACGTTCATGCCGGCCATGGGCTCGTCGAGCAGCAGCACCTGGGGCTCCATCGCCAGCGCGCGCCCGAGGTCGACGCGCTTTTGCAGACCGTAGGGAAGTTGCCCTACGGGCGTCTTTCTATAAGCCTGGATCTCGAGGAAATCGATGATGCGCTCGACGGCCTCGCGATGGCGAAACTCTTCGCGCTCGGCGGGGCCGATGCGCAGGGCTTGCATGAACAGGTTGCTTTTGATCTTCAGGTTGCGGCCGGACATGATGTTGTCCAGCACGCTCATGCCCTTGAACAGCGCCAGGTTTTGGAAGGTTCGCGCCACGCCCATCACGGCGACCTGATGGCTGTTCATGTGCTTGAAGGTCTGGCCGCGGAAGGTAATCGATCCCTGCTGCGGCGAATACACGCCATTGATGCAATTGAGCATCGAACTCTTGCCCGCGCCGTTGGGCCCGATGATGGCGCGGATCTCGTGCTCTTTGACGTTGAATGATATATCCGCCAGTGCCTTGACACCGCCGAAGCTCAGGGAAATGTTGTTGACGTCGAGGATGACATCACCAATCTTCTTGCCACCCACGCTTTTCACTTCCGGTAATGCGTTACTCCCCGAGGGGGCCGCCGGCCTGTGACCCTGCAAAGCAGGTTCCACGGCTTGAACTGGCTCAAGAGATTCATTGCTCATGCTGCAGCTTTCACGGGGTCAAAGGTCTTGGCGTCGCCGATCTTGAGCGTCGCGCTCACACTCCCCGTTCGACCGTCTTCGAACTTGACGACGGTCTCGATGAACTGCTCGGACTTGCCGGAGTAAAGCGCATCCACCAGCGGCTGGTATTTGTCGCCGATGTAGCCGCGGCGGACCTTGTTGGTGCGTGTGAGCTCGCCGTCATCGGCGTCCAGCTCCTTGTGCAGCACCAGGAAGCGGCTGACCTGCGAGCCTGCCAGCAGCGCATCGGCGGCGAGGTCGGCGTTGACTTTCTCTACGCATTCCTTGATGAGCTGGTAGACCTCTGGCTTTTGCGCCAGATCGGTGTAGCCCGCATAGGCGAGGTTACGACGCTCGGCCCAGTTGCCCACCGCATCGAAGTCGATGTTGAGCATCACGCAAACTTTTTCCCGGCGATCGCCATAGGCGACGGCTTCCTTGATAAAGGGAAAGAACTTGAGCTTGTTTTCGACGTACTTGGGTGCAAACATCGCGCCATCGTTCGGCCCTCCCATCAGCCGGCCCACGTCCTTGACGCGGTCGATGATCTTCAGGTGTCCGCTAGCGTCGATGAAGCCGGCGTCGCTGGTGTGATACCAGCCGTCCGACGTCAACACCTCGGCGGTTGCCGTCGGGTTCTTGTAGTACTCCTTGAGCAGCCCTGCGGACTTGACAAGAATTTCGCCGTTGGCCGCGACCTTGATCTCGACGCCGCGAATCGGCACGCCGACGGTGTCCGCGCGCGCCTGGTTGTCCGGCTGGAGGCAGACGAAGACGGCGGTTTCGGTCGAGCCGTAGAGCTGCTTGATGTTGATGCCGATGGAGCGGTAGAAGGTGAAGAGGTCAGGGCCGATGGCTTCCCCTGCGGTGTAGGCGACGCGCACGCGCGAAAAGCCCAGGTTGTTGCGCAGGGGGCCGTACACCATCAGGTTGCCCAGGCCGTAGACAAGGCGGTCGAGCGCGCCCACGGGGCGGCCGTCCATGAGGTCGGGGCCGACGCGCTTGGCCACTTCCATGAAGTAGCCGAACATCTTGCGCTTGAGAAAGCCCGCGTCTTCCATGCGGATCATCACGGTCGTGAGCAAGCTTTCAAAGACACGCGGCGGCGCGAAGTAGTAGGTCGGGCCGACTTCCTTGAGGTCGATAGTGACGGTGCTCGCGCTCTCCGGGCAATTGACGACGTAGCCGCAGCACAGCCACTGCGCGTAGCTGAAGATGTTCTGTCCGACCCATGCCGGCGGCAGATAGGCCAGCACTTCCTCGTTGTTGCCGAGTCTGTCGAACTCGGCGCCTGCCTGGGCCCTGTCCAGCAAGGTGTTGTGGGTGTGGACTACACCCTTGGGATTTCCGGTCGTGCCCGACGTGAAGAACATCGCCGCAACGTCGTCAGGCTGGCCTAGCTCCACTTGCGCCTTGAAGAACCCCGGCTGCGCGGCGGTCAATGCCTTGCCTGCCGCGATCAGCTCATCAAGGCTGCTGAGTCCCGCCTCGCTGTAATTGCGCAGGCCGCGGGGATCGTCATAGATGATGCGGCCAAGGCCGGGGCACTGAGGCCGGATTTCGAGGAGCTTGTCGACCTGTTCCTGATCCTCGACCAAGGCCAGATGAACGTCCGCATTGGAGATCGGAAAGACGCATTCGGCGCCGACAGCGTCCTGGTAGAGCGGAATGGGGATCGCACCCAACGCCTGGGCGGCAAGCATGGTGGCATAGAGCCGTGGGCGGTTCGCACCGATGATCACCATGTGCTCGCCACGCGCGAGACCTTGCTGGTGCAGGCCACAGGCGATGTGCTCGACCAGCTGCGCCATGGCCGACCAGCTGTGGGCCTGCCAGATGCCATATTCTTTCTCGCGCATGGCGGGAGCGGCCGGCCGCTCGGCGGCATGCTTCAGGAGCAGGCGGGGGAACGTGGTTTGCATGGGCGAACGGTCTCCTGGGAACCTTGGCGCCTGACATGAGGCACCTCTGACGTGGATACTAGGGTTTGATTTGACGTTGGGTTGTCGTTGCGACGACAATTCGAGGGTGATTCCCCTCCGGACTTTCCCTTACCGCGCCAGACGGTCGGCATGAAAGCCGAGCTTGCGCTTTATCACCGCCGCCGTCCGGCTACCCCGGTGGAGCTCCAGGGTATACCTTGGCTCGATCTTCTGAGCCCGGCCGAGCGAGCAAGGGCGGTTGCCGAGTTGCGGGTCGGCGATGCGGCGAGCGGCGATTTCGTTTGCCGTGCCGGCAAGCCGGTGACGTACTGGTTCGGCGTGGTCGAAGGCCTGCTCAAGATGAGCAGCGACAACGCCCAGGGTGCCACCATGACCTTCACCGGCGTGCCGCCGGGCGGCTGGTTCGGCGAGGGCACGGTGCTCAAGCGCGAACCGTACCGCTACAACATACAGGCACTGCGTAAAAGCGTGGTGGCCGGGCTTCCGCTGGAGACTTTCCACTGGCTGCTGGACCACTCCATTTCTTTCAACCGCTTCGTCATGAACCAGCTCAACGAGCGGCTCGCCCAGTTCATTGCGGCGCGCGAGATCGACCGCATGAACAACCCCGACCTGCGCGTCGCGCGCAGCCTCGCTGCCCTTTTCAACCCCGTCCTCTATCCCGGCGTCGGCGAAATCCTGCGCATCACGCAGCAGGAACTGGCCTATCTGGTAGGCCTGTCGCGCCAACGGGTGAATGAGGCGCTGGGAATCCTGCAGGTTCAGGGCATGATTCGGGTCGAGTACGGCGGTCTGCGCGTACTCGACCTGGCCGCTTTGCGTTCCAGTCTTTTCATGGCCGACCGGCCGGGCGATGCGCTCCGGCAGACCTAACATCTCACCTTCCATGTCCGAATCTCCCAAGCGCCCTGATGCGCCTCCTCTGAAGCCTGCGTCAGGTGCCGTGCGCATTGCGCGCGCGTCTGCTCCCACGGCAGCGCTCCCCGCTGCAACCATGCGGTTGAACAAGCGCATGGCCGAAATGGGCATGTGTTCACGCCGCGAGGCCGACGCGTGGATTGAGCGCGGCTGGGTTCGGGTCAACGGCGTGCCCGCTGCCATGGGCCAGCCGGTTTCACCAACTGACCGGATAGAGGTGGCCAAACAGGCCGAGCACCAGCAACGCCAGCAGGTCACGATCCTGATCAACAAGCCTGTCGGCTACGTAAGTGGCCAAGCCGAAGACGGGCACGAGCCGGCCGTGGTGCTGGTGCAGCCGCAAAACCGCTGGCGTGAATGCAACAGCCGCATGCGCTGGGGCCATGAGCAGTTGCGGGGGCTGGCCCCCGCAGGGCGGCTCGATATCGATTCCATCGGTCTATTGGTGCTGACGCAGGACGGGCGCGTCGCCCGGCAGCTGATTGGCGACGACTCGACGGTCGAGAAGGAATACCTCGTGCGCGTGAGCTACGGCGCCGAGGCGGCCAACGTGCAGGCGAGCTTTCCTGCGGAAAAGCTGGCCTTGCTTTGCCAGGGTCTGAGCCTGGATGGAGAGCGCCTGCGCCCGGCGCGGGTTTCGTGGCAAAACCCCGAGCAGTTGCGCTTTGTGCTGACCGAAGGCAAAAAGCGACAGATCCGCCGGATGTGCGAGCAGGTAGGGCTGTTTGTGACGGGCCTCAAGCGCGTGCGGATCGGCCACGTGAACCTGGGGCATTTGCCGGTAGGGCAATGGCGCTACCTGGCCTCGCACGAGCGATTTTGAACCGGCCCGCGGGCCTCAAAAACTGTCCCGATTTTGCGTCCAGCCCTCTGCGAGCTAGAGGGCAATGAGTTGCTTGGACCTACTGCAGTGTCCTACCAAGGTGCGGGACGGGAGATTGCACTTTTTCCGTAGCACAAGCCTAGAGTGAAGACAGTGACGACCCTTGGGCCAGGGGCTCTCTTCACATTAAGAACGGCATCATGGCACTCATCACCTATCTGGCGGAAGACAACGAGACCATTCTCGAAAATTTGATCGAAACGCTTCAGGAGATCGCCGCGGTGGAAATCTCCGGGTGCGGCGCCACGGAAGAAGAGGCCAGCCGCTGGCTGGCCACCCACGACGGGAGCTGGCACTTGGCCATCCTGGACCTGTTTCTGCGCGAGGGCAGTGGCCTGGGGGTTCTGGCGGGTTGCCGCAACCGTGAGTTCTATCAGAAGGTTGTCGTGCTGACCAACTACGCGACGCCTGAGATACGCAAGCGTTCTGCCGAGCTGGGTGCCGATGCGGTGTTCGACAAGTCGAGCGAGCTCGATGGGCTCTTTGCCTATTGCATCGAGCAGACCAGTAATCTTGACAACGAAGAAGTCCAGCGGGCGGAGCGAGCTGCGGCGCGCCGTGGCAGGCGCCTGGCCTCCAACTGAGCCGTTCGTCCCTCCCTGATTCCCCTATGCTTCCAGCTCAGTGGCTCGTCTCCCTGATGTAGCGCGTTACCTTGGGTTGCTCTTCGGCAATGTGAAAGGCGAGCTTTCTCTCGCGCAGGGCCACGTCGTCTGCGGTGATGCGGTCGAATCTGCGCAAGTGCTCGGTCCACGACTCGTCGATGATCTGCTCGACGTAGCGGCCGGGCTCCGTAATGTCGTGCAGCAGCTCCCAGCTCAGCGCCCCCTGTCTCAGGCGGCTGCTGCGGCTGAGCAGCATGAGAGGAAGAAATTCCCCGCGCCGGTCGGGATTGATCAGGTACTCCACGGTGACCACCACGTTGCCGGACGGCGGTGGTTGTGCGGCGACCGGAGCCTTGAGCTCGCGCGATGGGGTGAGGTCTTCCTCGATGCCGATGTCCAGCATGAAGCGTTGGGCGGCATACATGGCCAAGGTACCGGTGACCGCCGAGATGGACAGGCTCATGGCCAGGGAACTGACGGTAGCGGCCTGACCCCACAACGCCGCACCCGCAGCGCTTCCACCCATGATGGCCATTTGATAGATGGACATGCCGCGCGCTCGTACCCAGTCGGGCAGCGCCATTTGTGCTGCCACGCTCAAAGTGTTGGCGGTGGACAACCAAGCCATGCCGGCCAGAAACATGGCCGGTGAGGCGACATAGATGTTGGGGGCGAACGCCATCAGCAGCGTGGCAAACGATTGCAGGGCCGTGCCGGCCATGACCAAGCTTTTGCCTGGGAAAAGCTGCCTTACGCGCGGCAGGACGGTTGCCACGACGATCGCTCCCAGGCCCATCGAGGCGAGCAGCAGGGTGTAGGTGCCCGCGTCACCGCCTGCCAGCCCCCTTGCCAGCAAGGGCAAGAGCGCAAGCAGCGCCGTGGAATGAAAAAAGAAGAGCGCGACCCTGACGAAGACCGAGCGCAGCCGGGCCGATTGGCGCACGAACTGCATGCCCACGCGCATCGCGCTGAGCAGGCGTTCGCGCCCCAGCGGGCTTGGCGAATGTTCGCGCCGCCAGCGCATGATGGCAAAGCCCGAGATGACGGAGATCACCGCGTTCAGCACAAAAACGTAAGCGGTGCCAGCGCCTGCGATGAGCGCGCCCGCCACCAGCGGGCCGAGGATGCGCGAGGCGTTCATGGCGACACCGTTGAGCGCCAGCGCCGTGGGCAACTGCTGGCGCGGCACGATCTCGGGAATCAGTGCGGCAAACACCGGCCAGCGCATGGCCAGCCCGATGCCATTGGCAAAGGTCAGCGCCAGCAAAAGCGGTGCTGTCATGACATCGAGCACGACCGCCACGCAAAGAAGCACGGCCGTGGTCGCCAGCCAGAACTGGGTAATGATGAAGTAGCGCCTGCGATCGAGAATGTCCGCCATGGCGCCACTGGGTAGCCCCAGCAGAAATACCGGAAGTGTCGAGGCTGACTGGACGAGTGCGACCCAGATGGGTACGCTGGTGAGCGAGGTCATCATCCACGCCGCCGCGACGTCGTTCATCCACATGCAGATGTTGGCGGCAAGCCACGTGCTCCACAGCAGGCGGTAGACCGGTATCTTCAGCGGACTCCAGGGAGAATGCGGCCGCGCGGGCGTTTCGAGATTTGGTGCGGCTTCGTCAGCAGGGGATTCGGGTACGGGCATTGGGCGGGTGCGCTGGCTGACGGGATTGATGCGGGGAAATTCGCTCGGGTCCCTTGACCCGCACGGCAATCGCGCCCGAGGCAGCAGCAGGATCGAGTTTACTGCGCACTCTGCCGCTGCTCAGGACCGGGGCTGCGGTAAGGCGTCGGTCCCCTGCGCGGACCGTGAAGGCACGGTTGGCACTGGCCCGGGTGCCGGATCGCCGGAGCTGCGAGAGCCTTGGTCATGCGCGTATACCCACGTGAACTCAGCGCCAAGCAAAAAGATCTGCGCCGAATAGTAGACCCAGATGAGCAGCACGACGAGCGAGCCGGCAGCTGCGAACGACGAGGTCACGCTGCTTTTTCCTATGTAAAGGCCGATCAGCACCTTCCCTACCTCGAACAGAACGGCGGTAACGGCGGCTCCGGTCAACACGTCCTTCCACGCGATGCGTGCGCGCGGCATGAGCTTGAAGATTAAAGCAAAAAGAAGCGTCGATAGGCACAGGGAAATGGCCGTGTTGGCCACCTGAAGGATGAGTTCGCTCTGTGGCAGCGCCGAGCTTGCCCAAACCCCGAAAGCCGCCAGACCGGCGCTGAGCACTAGCGAGACCGCGAGCAGGAAGCCCAGCGCGAGAATGAATCCCAGCGAAAGCAGGCGTGCCCTCAAGGTGAGCCATATCCCGGACACTTTTGCTTGCGCGGGCACCTGCCAGATTCGGTCGAGCGCGCTTTGCAACTCGGCAAACACCGTGGTTGCGCCGATGAGAAGAAAGACGCCGCTGACCAGGCTGGCGACCAAGCCTTTCGCCGGCTGGTTGGCACTTTCGATAAGCGCCTGTACCCCCTGCGCGCCTTCCTCGCCGATGAGCCCGGAAAGCTGCGCGACGATTTCACCCTGAACGGCTTCTCGGCCCCAGACGAAGCCGGCAACGGCAATCACGATGAGCAGAAGCGGCGCTATGGAAAAAACGGTGTAGTAAGAAATGGCAGCGCCCATGCTTGGCGCGTAGTCATCGATCCAGGCCGAGACAGATTTTTTTGCCATGTTCCAGAAACGTCCCAACATGCGACTTTTTCCTGAACGAATGGGAGGACGGCCGGAGGAATCGTCTCCCTCCGGGCCGCCGTTTATTAGAAGATTCCGAGCAGCCAGAGAATGATCACGAGGGTGAGGGGAACGCCGAGCAGCCAGGCAATGATGGGCATGAGAATCTCCTTGTTGTGAAGACTCCAGCCTAGGCAATGCAAGGCCCCGACGCTACCGGCTACAGGCTCATGCAATGGTAGGGAGCAACCTACATGAGCTGAAAAACACAGTAATAAAACGTCGGCGCAAAATGAAACGCTAGAGCATTTCGTCAGGGGCGAAAGGTTCGAGAAGCTGGACCAGCAACTTGAGCCCCGCGCTGGCGTCCGGCTCGCTGGTCTGATCCTTGAACGAGGCACCTTCCGGTGCGCGCCAGCGCAACTGGCCGTCCAGCAGTTCCACACGGTAGGCGCCGTGCGAGAGCGTCGGCTCAATCACGCGGGTTGCCTGGGCAGCGAGCGCCCGGCTACGAATAACCAGTGCGATCTCGGTGTTTTGAAGCTGGGAGCGCAGGTCCAGATTCATGGAGCCTATCACCACCAGGCGGCCATCCATGACCACGATCTTGCTGTGAAGGCTGGCTTTGGAGCTCAATGCGCCCGAGGAGCCGAACACGGCTAGCGAACCGCCCTGCTCCGCACGCATTTCATGGAGTTCGATGCCGAGCGCAAGCAAGCTCTTGCGGTAGCGCGCATACCCCACGTGTGCTGCGGGTGCATCGTTGGAGGAGAGCGAATTGGTGAGAACGCGGATGCGCACACCCTTGCGGCGAATGGCGGCAAGCTGCTCCAGCATGCGCGGCCCTGGTACGAAATAGGGCGAAACGATCAGCAGCTCCCTCTGCGCTTGCGAGACCAGCTGGAGCAGGCCATCGACGAGTGTTTCCTGCGCATCCTCGACATCGGACTGGTCCGCTCCGATCTTCGAGGGTTTATCGACCATGAGCACCGATGGCGCCCAGACCCAGGGGATGCTGGCAAGGTTGACAACCGGATCGGGGACTGCCGCAGCGGCTTTGGATCTGGGCTCCGGCGCGGGGCTGGGTACTGGATCCGACGGGGCCGAAGTGGCGCGGTCTTGCGGCGGCTGTAGATTCCTGGCAGCCGATCGCTTGAGCGCGTCGAGCTCCTCGCGCTCGACCAGCGACTCGGCAGGGTAGGCCAGCGGGTTGTTCCAGTATTGGTCGAAACTGCGGGATATATCGCGCACAATTCGACCGCCGGCCAAGACGTCGATGTCCACGAAATTGGTGTCGTTTCCTTTGCCGAAGTAGGTTTCGCCGAGGTTGCGCCCGCCCGTCACGGCCATCGCGTTGTCCGCCACAAAAATCTTGTTGTGCATGCGGCGTTGAATGCGATCGACGTCCTTGAGCGAGCCGAGTACGCGAAAGAAAATGGAACTGCGAGAGCCCGGGATGGGATTGAACACCCGAAGCTCGATGCCGGGAACGAAGGCCAACTGCAGCACCTGCGCGTCCTCGCCTGAAATGTTGAAGTCATCGAGCAGGATGCGGATCCGCACGCCGCGGGCTGCGGCTCGACGGAGTCCGTCAAGCAACCGATCCGTGGTTTCATCCGAATGAATGGCGTAGTACTGGAGATCCAGGCTCTTTTCAGCGGAGTCTATAAGCGCCAGGCGCGTGCTGAACGCAAGCGCAGCGTTGTCGAGAAGATAAAAGCCTGAATCCGCTCTGGCGGTGGCCGCGCTGGCGCGATTTTGAACAGCCTTGCCCAGAACGGTTTCCGCGGGACTCGCGAACGCCTGGGACACCGGCCGGGCCACGCCGCTGGGCAGGGATGCGCAGCCGGGCAGTAAAAAGATAAGGCTTGCCAGAACCCATCCCAGCAGGAGCGCTGCAGGCCGTGACCTGGCGGCGGGGATGGGCTGTGCGGGAGTGGCCGCAAAGCCATGAGAGAGAGCCGGGCCGAAGTTAAGTCGCTGCATGGGCTGACTGTAGAGGCGGGTCAACCTCTTCCGTGTCAGCGGTTGCCCCGACTATCGGCCCGCACCCGGCTTGACGTCTCAAGCGCCCAACGCTTCCCATCTCTGCAGCGCTTCCATGAGGTCTTCTTCCAGCTTGCTGTTGCGCGCGGTCAGTTCGGCGGCCCTTTTGGCATCGCGCGTATAGAGCGTGCCGTCATAAAGCTCTTGCTCGATCGCTTTTTGCTGCGACTCCAGCTGCTGGATCATGGCGGGCAGTGCATCGAGTTCGCGCTGCTCCTTGTAGCTCAGCTTTTTCCGCGGGCTTGCAGCTTCGGTCGCTTTGGCGGGGGCCGAAAGAGTGGGGCGTGCAGTTGGCTTTGCTGCGCTGGGCGACTGCGCGCTTTTGACGCCGCTCGCTATCTGGGCGGCCCGCTTCGACTGGATGAGCCAATCGCTTACGCCGCCTTCGTACTCGCGCCAGAACCCCGGGTTTGCGGCTGTGCCCTCGTAGGCGATGGTGCTCGTCACCACGTTGTCGAGAAAACGCCGATCGTGGCTCACCAGGAACACGGTGCCCTCGTAGTTCTGCAGCAGGTCCTCCAGCAATTCGAGCGTGTCGATGTCCAGGTCGTTGGTAGGCTCGTCCAGAACCAGGACATTCGCCGGTCGGGCAAACAGGCGCGCCAGCAGAAGGCGGTTCCGCTCGCCGCCCGAGAGCGTGCGCACAGGTGAATTGGCGCGTGCCGGAGAAAAAAGGAAGTCGGTCAAATAGCTCTTGACGTGCTTTTTCTGCCCATTGATCTCGACCCACTCGCTGCCGGGGCTAATGAAATCCTCGAGCGTGGCATCCAGATCCAGTGCGTCACGCATCTGGTCGAAGTAGGCGACCTGCAGGTTCGCACCCTGCCGGACCTTGCCGGGTGGCTGCGTGACGTCAGGCTGGATTTCGCCCAGGATGAGCTTGAGCAAAGTGGTCTTGCCGGCGCCATTGGGGCCCAGCAGGCCCACCTTGTCTCCGCGCAGGAGCGTTCCGCTGAACCGATTGACGATGATTTTCTCGGCGCCGGGGTGGCCATAACTCTTGGACACGTCGGTGAGTTCGGCGACGATCTTGCCGCTCTTTTCGCCGCTCGACACATCGAGATTCACCCGCCCGACGGCATCGCGGCGGGCCGTGCGGCTGGCGCGAAGCACCTCGAGCCGCCCGATACGCGCGACACTGCGCGTGCGCCTGGCCTCGACGCCTTTGCGGATCCAGATTTCTTCCTGCGCCAGGAGCTTGTCCGCCTTGGCATTGATGACGCTCTCCTGCGCCAATTGATCTTCCTTGGTAATCAGGTACTGCGCAAAATTGCCCGGGTATGAGCGCAGCTTGCCCCTGTCTAGCTCAACAATGGCCGTGGCGACCTGGTCCAGGAAAGCCCGGTCGTGCGTAATGGTGATCATGCTGCCGTTGAAATTCACCAGCAACTCTTCCAGCCAAGCAATGGAATCGAGGTCCAGGTGGTTGGTCGGCTCATCCAGCAAAAGCACGTCGGGTTTGGCAACCAGCGCCTGGGCCAGCGCCACCCGCTTTTTTGTTCCGCCCGACAGTGAACCGACGATCGCATCCTTGTCCAGATGCAGGCGGTGCAGGGTTTCTTCCACGCGCTGCTCCCAGTTCCAGCCGTCCAGCGCCTCTATCTCTGACTGAAGAGCGTCGAGGTCGGTGTGTTCGTCGGCCGCCAGGTACTGCTCGACAACATGCCGCGTACGGGCAAGCCCGGCGCTCGCAGCGTTGAACACCGTAGCATGAGGGTCCAGGCTCGGCTCCTGGGGGACATAGGCGATCCGCAGGTTCTGCTGAAGCTGCAGCGTGCCGTCGTCCGCCTTCTCGAGGCCCGCCAGGATCTTGAGCAACGAGGATTTACCCGTTCCATTGCGGCCGATAAGGCCGATACGCTGGTTCGCCTCAAGTGAAAAATCTGCATGATCCAGCAGCGCGACGTGCCCAAAAGCGAGTTGGGCGTCCAGGAGAGTGATAAGTGCCATATAGGAGCCAGATTATCGGGGCGGCACGATCTGTCAGTCGGTCGAGCTCGGACAGCCCGAGGAGGCTAGGTGCCGGTTGAGCCGCATGGACGGTCCCCCAAGCGGTAGAGTCATGAGGAGGCGGCCCTGGAGTGCAGGCGTAAGGCAGAGCGGATGTCGGCAGAGAGTAAACGGGCGTGCCCAGAGCCCTCAGCAGCTAGAGAAGCTTTTCCATGAGCGCCCTGCGATCTTTTGCTCTTGTCTCGTTGCGAGCGCGAAAAAACGGTGCTATGATCGAGGGCTCGACTGACAACGACCTGCACATTCGCCTACAAGCGAAGCAAGGTTGAAGAAAGAAGAAAACCTCAAAAAAAGTTGACGGAGCTAAAAATTCCGGTATATAATTTGAGGCTCAGCTGATTACAGCTAACGACGAAGACGAGGTAGTGAAAGCTGCTGGAGTTGGAGTCAGGATCATTAAAAATTTACAGCCGATAAGTATGGGCGTTTGAAGGCGATTGCCAGGCTGCACAGCGATGTGTGGCCAGGTCTTCTGACCTTAAACGCTCATAGAGATAGAAAATGTGAAATCGTCAAGATTTCTCATCAATTCC
>JAZKIC010000027.1:0-73129 GCA_040385065.1 Pseudomonadota bacterium | reverse complement strand
GCAGCGGTTGCTGCCGTTCGAGTTTTCAACGTGAATGCCCTTGGCGTGCCGGATTGCGATCACTCCTATTCATGCATCGTGGTAATGCGCAGAGACAGGTTTCAGGCGCGCAGTTGACATTGCTAGAGAGTTGACAACAGCGTGCAGAGATCTGCAAGCTCGACGAGCAAGACTGCAGCAGCATCAAGCATGGTGCGATCAATCACCTGGGCGTGTCGCCAGCGTTGATGGCTTACCGCGAGCACAAGGCCATGCTGGGCAAGACTTAGGCCGGCGAGAAGTTCCCGGCGGTTGTGATGATGGGGGCTGGCTGGATGGTGGTCCCCGACATCAAACCAGGCAAGTGATGGTGAGTGGCTGACCCGCCCTGGGTCAGCCACTCAGTCGGGATCGCTGTTTGCAGGTGATCCCGTCCTTTTTGTCAGTTGGCGCAACAGCGCTGTGGCCAACCAGCCATCACTTTGATCCACCCGAAGCCTTGGCCACGTAGGCCGCCAGGGCGGCAATTTGCGCATCACTGAGTTTGCCGTTGTAGGACGGCATCTGCCCAATGCCGTTGCGCAGCGCGGTGGCCACGCGCTTGGCATCGGGCTTGAGCTCGTCCAGGCTGGGGCCCACGGCGCCTTCGGCTCCCGCGTCCTTGAGCGCATGGCACAGGGCGCAGGCAGGCACCGCGCCTTGGCCGAACAACACCTTGCCTTGTTGAAGTTGCGCGGCATCGTCGGCGGCGTGCACGGGCAGCACTGTGAATGCCAACGACCACAGGGCAGCGACCAACGCGTGTTTTTGGATTGTGCGCTTCATGCCACGCTCACTTTCACGGCGTGGTCGGCCCAGCTGGTGTTGTTGTAGCCGCCCGCGTTTTCCATGCGTTGTTCGGGCTGCACGTTGCCTGCGGTGTCGGTGGCTCGGCTCGCCAGGGTGAACTGGCCCGCCGGCAGGCGCGCCGCAAAAACAAACTGCCGCCACGCAAAGCGGCCGAGGTCGGGCCCCACCATGCGCGCGAGCTGCCAGGTTTTTCCGCCGTCCAGAGAAACCTCGACCTTGGCCACCGCGTTCATGCCGCCAAACGCCACGCCATGGATCTGTGTGTCACCCGCTTTAAGCGGGGCGCCGTCCGTGCCGGGACCGTTGATCCACGACTTCACCGTCATTTCCTGCACCGATGGCTGCGACGGGTCGCCCTTCGCGCCGGGCGGTGAAATGCGGTAGCCGTGCGACATGATGCGTGCGTCGGTCTCCTGAGCGGTGAAGGCCAGGCGTTTGACGTACTTGATGTTGTTCACGCCCGTGTAACCCGGCACGATCAAGCGCAGTGGGCCGCCGTGGGCCAGCGAAATCGGCACACCGTTCATTTCCCAGGCCAGCAGGGCATCGGCGAGTGCGGCAGCAGGCACCGAGCGTTCCACGATCACGCTCTTGGGGTCCAGTCCATCGGGGAGTTTTTCGCCGCCTGTGCCGGTGAGGTAGGCCATGCCGGCCTCCACGCCGCCCAGGGCATCCACCACCCAGCGCACCGGCACACCGCTCCACACCACACAGCCTGCTGCGCCCACTTGCCAAGGCGTTCCACTGGGCTTGTTGGGGAAGTAGCCGCGTCCGTTGCCAGAGCATTGCAACACCATCGCCGTGGTCTCGATGCCTATGCGCTTGAGGTCGCCCAGCGTGAGTTTGCGCGGGTTCTTCACCCCCTCGATGTTGATCTCCCAGGCATCGCGGTTGCCCAGGATCGAGGCGTCGGGCGCGGGCAGGTTGTTGCGGATGTAGAGCTGCTCGGACGGCGTGATTACGCTGGTGCCGAACACACTGCGCTTGGTCTCAATGGTGGTGCTGCTGTGCACGATCAGGCTGGCCGGGTCCTTCCAGCCCACGTACGCTGGCAGAGGCTTGGCAGCACCGGCCAAGGCGACGGGCGCGGTCTCACCAGCAGCGGCTGCGGTGCGGCCAAAGCTGGCCAGACCAACGGCAGCCAAAGCAGCGCCGCTGCCGGCCAGCAGGTGGCGCCGGGGGAGCGAGGTGGGTTGTTGGTTCATTTCTGGGGTCTCCGGTGGTTGGGCGTCGTGCGCCGGTTGGGGTGAAAGGGGTGAGCGGTTGATTCGTTGACAGGGACGCGGTGCCTCAGCCTGGCCCGGACACGGGAGGTGCCTGCAGTGCCGTCTGCGCGACCGCCAGTGCCTTCTTTTTCTGGGCCACCAGCAACAAGGGCTTGCCCTCGCGCGAGCGGATCACCTTCCAGTGCACGTTGCTCCACCAGCCGCTGGCCTCGCGCAGGTCCACAGACTGGTCAAAGGCATACACCGTCACCATGCCGCCCTTCTCGAAGAACGTGGTGAGGTGGTAAGCGAGGTGACCTTCGATATCGCATGGCCGCATGAGTTGGGGAAACCCGGGCACCACGTTGGCGTCCCGCATGCCCAGGTGCATGAGCAACTGGCGCTGCTCCATGAAACTGCCCCGCAAGCTGCGCTCGTGGTATTCGTGGTCGATCGCGTCGCGCACCATCGCTGGCGGTCGCACGGCGAGCACCCCGCCGCTGGTGCCACCGGCCAGCAAAAGCGCAGCCAGAAAACGCTGCAAGCCGCGTCGCGCCAGCAGCGGCTGCGGCTTTCGGTACAGGTGTGCCGGTGCGTCGCTGGCCTCTAAGGCGATCGCCAACTTGGCGCGCGCGCGCAAATCGAATTCGCTGTCGGGCAGGAAAGGCGCGTCGGTATCGGGGCTCATGTCTTGGTCCTGCGAAACGGGGTAACGTTGACATCGGCCTTGGGTGTCGCAGGTACCCCCATGGCCAGCTTCAAAGCGTCGCGCGCACGGGCTAGGCGCGACAACACCGTGCCGGGCGCGATCTCCAGCGCCTCGGCCATCTGGGCGGTGGGCATGTCGTCGAAATAAAACAGCACCAGCACCTCGCGGTGGATGGGCGCCAGGCGCGCGAGCGCCTTGACGACATCGAGTTTGTCGTCCAGCCCCGCGTCGGGCGCCGCTTGCTCGGGCTGCTCTTCATCGTCCAGCGACTGCATGCTGGGTGCGGCCTGGCGAAAGGCGGCGCGGCGCATGATCTGAAAGAGCCAAGCCCGTGCCAGCGCAGCGTCGCGCAGTTGCTCCCGGTGCTTCCAGGCGTTGGCAAAACAGTCTTGCACCACGTCTTCGGCAATGGCGCGCGAACCAGTGAGCGCCCACGCACTGCGCAGCAAAAAACGGTAGTGCTCACGCACCCATTGGTTATAGCGGGACTCGGCAGACTGGAACAGCATGGTGATCAAGAGCGCTGCATGGCTTGGTTCATTCCGTGGCGCTCATTGGTACTTTCCCTAGGGCTGTCGATCAAGGCCCCCGCGTCCCACCCAGCGACGGAAATTCCGCTTCCGCACCTTTGGCTGTGCGCTGCTGCAGGGTGTGCAGTCGGCGTTGCATGCTCTGGATCTCCACCGTCTGCCCGGCAATGATTTCCTCGGCCAACTGCCGGGTGACAGGATCGCGCCCATGCTGCAACACCAGCCGCGCCATGTCCACAGCGCCGGCGTGGTGCGGAATCATCATCGCCAGAAAGTCCTGGTCGGCCTGGCCTGCGTAGCCCGGGCTGTGCATGGCCTGCATCATGCGGGCCATCGATTCGTCCATATCCCGCTGGAATGCGCTGGTGTGCGCGGCGCTGGCGCCGTGGCTGGTGTGCGCGCCGCTCATGCCGTCTGGCCCTTCTCGCCCACACGCACGTAGACGAGGTTGATGCTCTTTTTGTTGCGCAGCGCGCCAGAGGGCAGCGTCAGATTGCCCAGGGGGATCTGCGCAATGAAGGTCGGGCGCAGCGGGTCGCTCACATCAAATGCACTGCACACGGTCTGGCCCGCGTTGGGCGTGCCGGGCAGCTCGTCCTGTTCGTGGGCCACATACAGCAGCGTGTTCTCGGGGTTGGTCCACAACCCGTGCGACTCGCGGCCACGGCTGGAGAAGGTGCCCACCACCTTGCGCTGTCCGCCCGGAGCGCTGCGGTCGATGATGGCGATCGGGCTCGACGCCACGCCGCCGGGGCCACCATCGTCGATGCGCGCCAGGCTGGCATAGACCACGCTGCCGCGCGCATTGCGCACGAACTCAACGTGGTTGGGCCGAGCGCCCATGCCGAGTGGCACGGTGTCGATCAGGTCGAAGCCACCCTGCGTCGAGCGGCAAGACACCGCATCAGCCAGCTTGTGCGAGAACCACACCTCGGCACCGTCGGGTGTGGTCTTCATGAAGGGCGTGAAGCCGGGTTTGTCCTGTGCGCTGATGTCCAGCGTGGTCAGCCGCTGCGGTTGGCTGTGGCCATCCGCGCCGGGGTTGACGCGGAACACGTCGATCTTCGACACCTTCTGGCTGGCCACAAAGGCCAACGTACCCTCACGGTTGAACCACACCTGCGCCGGGCCGCTCAGTGTGGGCAGGTATTGGCGAACCGCGCTGGAGCCCGGGCTGTCGGCCCCCTTGAGCTGGCGAACGGCACGATCGACGCCGACGATGGCAATACGGTCTTCACCGCGCAGCGTGACCCACAGCTCGCGGCCGTTGCGCGTGAAAGTGGGCTCGTGCGGTTCGCGGCCCAGCAGCAGGCCACTACTCAGGCGCTCGGGGTTGGTGGTGGGCCCAGACGCAGGGTTGGGTGTGTTGCCGATCACGCGGCGCTGCTCGGCGTCGATCAGATAAATGTTGCTGGAGCCGCGCCCGCTGGTGGCCAGCAGCCGGCCGTCGGGCGACGGCACCGCGCCGTGGGCGTCGATGCAGCCGTGGTACAGCGGCTTGTGGATCATCGCCGCGTGTGTCGGCGCCACGCCGGCGGTGACGTAGCGAAATGGAGGCCGCGGGTCTTCGTCGAAGCTGGTCAGGTTGATCGTGCTCTCGACGGTGTTCGTCTTCGGATCGATGACGACCAGCGTGTTGGAGTCTTCATTGGTGATGAAGACGCGGTCGCGCGGGTCGATGCCGGTGGCTGCGGCTCCCGCTGAAGCGCCGGACGGGGCCTGGGCATGTGCTGCGGGCAGCGCGCTGGCTGCCGCGGCGGCCAGGGTGTACTTGAGAATGTCGCGGCGTTGGGTGGTCATGTGTGCTTTCTGAGTTGGTGTGGAGAGTGATCGCTTGGGTCGTGGGCCGGGAGCCGCCGATGAACCACTGCCCAGCGCTTGCTTCAGGTCAAGAGCGCGGCTCGGGCCGTTTCATTCCCTGGGCATGCCGACAGCGCGTCGCGCCGACGCCGCCCTGGCCTTCAGCGCGGGGTGCCAAGTTGCCGATAGACCTCGGCCGACACCTGCGCCAGCACGCTGCGGTCGG
Source organism: Pseudomonadota bacterium (assembly GCA_040385065.1). Taxonomy (GTDB): domain Bacteria; phylum Pseudomonadota; class Gammaproteobacteria; order Burkholderiales; family Burkholderiaceae_C; genus Polaromonas. Next base: position 67,831 of record JAZKIC010000027.1, on the reverse strand, counting down.
CGTCGGACGACAGGGCGTAGCCGAAGGGACCGTCGACCCAGTAGAAGACATTGACCACACCTTCGCGTGCGAAGCGGAAGGCCGTGTCTGTGTTCTTCACGCTGGCCTGCAGTGCCTTGTCCGGCCCCGCGGCACTGCCCACGTCGGCGACATCGTTGGATACGTACAGCGTCAGTTTGCTGCCGAGCTCGTTGCGGTACATGAACTGCGCCACCGGCCCCTGGCCGCCCGGCAACAGGCGCCCGCCTTCCAGCGTATAGCCCTGGGCCTGCAGGTACGGCGGCTTCATCGGCGCGCCCATGCGCTTGGACAGCCAGGCCACGAGCTGGTCTTCGTGCGCCGCGTCCACCTCGACCGGGCGGCGCGGGTCGGGACTGTATACCGCGTGAGCCACCGCCGCGCGCTGCGCGAAGCCGCCCGCTGACGCCAGCGTCAGGCCGCGCTCGGCGGGTGCCGCGGCGGCCATGCGGCCGGCATCGTCGCCCCCCGCGGGCAGGCCGCCCCGCAAGCCCCAGCCAGTCGCGCCGCTGATGACGGCGATGGCGATCCCAGCGGCCAGGCGCTGGAGGTACCAAGGCGTCTGCGGCACGGCGCGCGGGCGCGCCGATTTCAGCAGGCGCTGCGGCGGCTGTTCATCCAGCACGGGATCGAACAAGGCGTGCAGTTCGCGCTTATGCGCCCGGTAGGCCTCCAAGCGCTGCGCGTCTTCAGGGCGTGCGGCCAGATAAGCGGCGATCTCGACCTGGCGCTCAGCGGGCAGGCGGCCATCAACGAACGCATGCAGGTCGGCCTCGGTGACCGGGGGAATGGACGGTGGCGGACGGTCGGTATTCATGGGTTGCTTCGCAATACATTCATTTGACGACTTTCAGCCGCACCGGTTCTGCGCGGCCTTCCATCAGGCCGCGCAGGCGCTCACGGCCTCGCGACAGGCGCGACATCACGGTGCCGATGGGGATACCCAGGGCCTGCGCCACATCGGCATAGGCCATGTCTTCCAGCGTCACCAGAAGAAGCACTTCCTTCTGCTCGACGGGCAGCAAGTCCAGTGCAGCCTGCAGATCCAGTACAGCCAGCCTGTCGGTTTGTGTCGGCGCCACCGGCACTTCGGGCGTGTCGTCGTCCATGGTCACGGTGTGCAGCCTGGGACGGCGCACGCCATCGACGTGCAGGTTGTGCATGATGCTGAAGAGCCAGGCGCGCATGTCGGCCACGCCGCCCCACAGGCCCGACTTGGCCCAGGCCCGCTCCAGCGTGTCCTGCACCAGGTCGTCGGCGTCGTCACGGTTGTTCACCAGCGCGCGCGAATAGCGGCGCAGGCGCGGCACCCAGCTCAGCAGGCTTGCGTCGTCTTGCATCGGGGGGTCGTGGCCTGAGGGTCTGGACGGAAGTCGACAGCAAATGTCATTCCTTGATGATGTGCCAGACGTCTTTGAAGTTGTCGCCGGCGCGGTCGCCGGGCTTCTGGTCGGCCTGGTAGGTGTACACCGGCTTGCCCTTGTAGGCCCACTGGCGCGCACCGTCGTCGCGCATGACGATCGTGTATGCACCGGCGGGTTGGTCGCTGGCGGCGGCCATCGCGGGCGGCCACAGCGCGGCGCAGCCGCCGTTGCAGGTGCTTTTGCCGCTGCCTGCCACGTCCTTGTCGAAGGTGTAGAGCGTCATGCCCTTGGCGTCGACCAGCGCGCCGTTGGCGAGCTTGGCCGGCGCGTCGGCAGCCATAGCGCCGGTGAGTGGTGCCGCGAAGGAAGCCGCTGTGATCAGCAGCGCGGCCAGAGTCGAAAGGTGCTTCATGGGGTTGTCCTTTAGGGTCTGGTGGAGAGTAGCCACGCTGCGTGCCGTTCAGTAAGCCGCAGCCACCGCCAGCTTGGGGTCGATCTGCCAGGTTTCACTGACGATCTTGCCTTCACGGAACGTCAGCACGTAGCGCACCTTGATGGGCATCTTGCCTTCGAAGACGACGTTGGCCGAGACGGTGGCGCCCTTGGGGTTGGCCGATTCTTCAATCTGGCCGACTGTGAGCTTCAGTGGGCCGACGGCCTTGCCGAACTTCTCCCAGGTGCCGCGAATGGCATCGGTGGTGGCATAGGTGCCGTCGAGTGGGCCGCCTACCCAGTTCAGCTGGGCCTGGTCGGCATAGGCACGCATGACGATCTGGGTGTCGCCCGAGGCGATGGCCTGGAAGTGCGTGCGGGCGTCGTCGCTGGGGGCGGCGAAGGCGCTGCCGGAGGCGAGCGTCAGGGCGGTGGCGGCGAAAGCGAAAGTCTTGAACATTGTGGGCTCCGATGAAGGGTTGGTGTGAAGTGAAGGGGGGTGAGTGCTGGACGAAGGGTCCGATAGGTCCCGACAAAAGAGCAGACGGCGTCGGCATGCGGTCTATTCCAGAGCGTGCAAAGAAATTTAGGGTCAGGGCCCTGGGCCGTGAATTCGAGGCTTCAGCCCAGCAGGGCCGGCACCCAGCGGTTGATGAGCGCGCCTCCGACGATGAGCCAGCCGAACAAGATCAACGCCAGCAGCAGCGGCTTGGCCCCGGCCTTGCGAATGGCGCCGATGTGCGTGGCCAGGCCGAGCGCAGCCATCGCCATCGCCAGCAGCGCGGTGTCAATCTCGATCGTCACTGCCACCACCGACGCCGGCAGCCATTGCAGCGAATTGAGCAACACAACCGCGACGAAGCCGAAGGCGAACCAGGGCACAGCGAGTTGACCCTTGGCGTGAGCATGCTCTGCCTCCACCAGGGCTTGCAGGGTGCTGTCGCGCGCCAGCCAAGCCGACAGCATCACCAGGAACGGCGCCAGCATCATTACTCGAACCATCTTCGCGATGACGGCCGAGTTGGCTGCGTCCGGGCCCACCGAACGTGCTGCGGCCACCACCTGGGCCACCTCGTGGATGGTCGATCCGACGTAGATGCCGAACCCGTTGGCGCCGCCGGGGATCAGCGCCCAGTGCCGGTTCAGCTCGAACAGCGCCGGGTACAGGAAGATCGCCAGCGTGCCGAACACCACCACCGTGGCCACCGCCACCGTGACCTGCTCGGCGCGCGCCTTGACCACCGGCTCGGCGGCCATCACCGCAGCAGCGCCGCAGATGGCACTGCCAGCGCCGATCAGCATCGCCGTCTTGCGCTCCAGGCCCAGCCAGCGCGTGCCGATGAGGCAGGCCAGTGCGAAGGTCGAGCCCAATATCATTGTGTCGATGGCGACACCAGCTATGCCAACATGGTCAATGTCCTGCACGGTGAGCCGCAGGCCGTACAGCACCACGCCCAGGCGAAGCAGGTTCTGCTTGGAGAAGTTGACGCCGGCGCCGCTGGCTACCGCCCAGCGCGGGGCCCACGGGTAAACCGTGTTGCCCACGATCATGCCCAGCACGATGGCCAGCGTCAGCGCACTGAAGCCATGGTCCTGCAGCCAGGCGATGCGGCCCAGCGCGATACCGGTGGCAGCCAAGGCGCCGCTCAGGGCCAGGCCGGGGAGCATGCGTGCGAAAGCCGATGCAGAGGCCGATGTGCGTGGCTCAGGAAGTACGTTGATGGTCATGCTGCTTGCCTCCGGTTGAAGTTCATGAGGACGAAGCTTCCGGCTTCATAGATGACCCGTCAAACGGGTTGTATCGCTAAGATGTACCCATCTGATCGCTTTGCAAACAAATCCGCCATGAATACCCTTCGCCTCACGCTGCGACAGCTGCAGATCTTCGTGGCGGTTGCGCGCAGCGGCACTACCACGGCAGCCAGCGCCGAGATCGCGCTGTCGCAGTCGGCCACCAGCTCGGCCGTGAATGAACTTGAGCGGCTGCTGTCGCTGCGCCTGTTCGACCGCGCGGGCAAGCGCCTGCTGCTCAACGACAACGGCCGTGCGTTACTGCCGCGGGCCCTGGCGCTGCTGGACGGTGCCGCCGGCATCGAGTTGATGTCCCGCGATGGCAGCGCCCAGGCGCAGTCGCTGCGCATCGGCGCCAGCACCACCATCGGCAACTATGTGCTGCCCAGGCTGCTGGCCCGTTTTGTCGCAGCGCAACCGGGCCATGCCAGTGCCTGGCGCTCAAAGGTCGTGATCGGAAACACGGCGGCCATCTGTGACGCGGTCGCTGCGTTTGAACTGGACGTGGGCCTGATCGAAGGGCCTTGCCACCAAGCGGCGCTGGCCGTCACGCCATGGCACCAGGACGAGATGGTGGTCGTTACATCGCCCGACAGCGCGTGGGCACGAATGAGCCTGGCCGGCGAGCGGGTGCCAATGCGGACACTGCGTGAAGGGGTCTGGCTGGTGCGTGAGTTGGGCTCGGGAACGCGCGAGGCCACCGACCAAAGTCTGCTGCCCCACTTGCGCTCCTACCGTCGAAGCATCGAGCTGGGAAGTTCGGAGGCGATCAAACATGCGGCCGAGGCGGGTATGGGGGTGGCCTGCCTTTCGTCGTGGGTCGTGAGCGACGCTTTGGAGGCCGGCCGCCTGTGCCGCATCGCCACGACCTTGCCGCGGCAGCTCCGACAATCTCACCTGGTCGTGCATCGCGACAAACAGCCCACCGCTTCGCTGCTGGCATTTGTCGACCAGGTATCTGGCGCCGAGAAAACGGCGCCATGAAATGTGACTCCATCGAGGTCAGGCCTGAGCAGCTCGCCAGTCGGCGCTCAAGCTTATCCACGCACCTTCAACGAGATTCACGGCAGGCTCACCTGCACAAATGCCGGATGCGGATGGCGAGGTCAAGACTGCCGCATATCCACATACCGCACGCGATGTCTTGGGCATTGCGATCCAACGGCCACCCCTTGTCTCCTTCTTTATTTGCGGCGAGAGCAATGATCAGAATGTTGCAACAGCATCAGGTCAAAGTGAACTATTGCCCGTCTATCACGCACTTTGAGGAGCACTGGGAACCCGGGTGGCGGGTATTGCGCTACGGACACTGAAGGACCAAAAGAAGTGATTCGCCCTCCCTGCTGGCGCTTGAAGAAGGCCTGCCCAGGGTCCAGAACACCGTTTCGTCCGTGACGCAAAGGGCCATTCCAGAACTTTGCACTTCGCTACAGTGCCGAACGACCGGTACAGGTAATCGATCGGTCGCTTGAGATCCTGACCGGTGAGCGACCGCTTGCGGTGGCGCCCATGGACTCTGCCGTCGAACCTAAGTGGCAGCAATCAGTCTCTTGCAGACCGTCAAATGGAAATGCCGTATGACGGGATCTGGCTCATAGCAGGTGAACAAATTAACTGAATCATCGCCACATAGCGGCCAGTCATTTGAACCTTCCTATGTCAGGTCTGGAGCAGGTTACTCTCGCATTGCAATGGTCGTAGCCAGCCAGATGTTCACGAAGTGATTGGAGATGTCCGTTTTGCGAAACAGATTCACACCTCCGGAAATTTGTGCAGGAATCCAAATTTCCGGCCAATGTCATGTAGGCTGACTTGCACCAACGCATCGTGGCTGCTTTTGAGTCGCTGGTAAGTCTTCCAATGCATACCTTTGGGTTTGCTGCCGTCGCCATTCAAGATGCCTGCCTCCCAGCCCATGCGTTTGCGCAGCTTGTCAGCCTTGGTTGATGCCCGGTCGCCTGCGCCTTCTTTCTGCGTGGCGTAACCCAGCCCGCCACACTGGCGGCAGGCGAAGTACCGGCCCGGCGCGTACAGCACCGCCACCCGCTTGCTGCACCGTGGGCAGGTAAACCAGTGGCGCTGCCCGCCCAGGTGGCAGGCTGAGGTTTGCGTCTGCACCCGTTGTTCGACCACTTCGCCGGTGCTCTTCATGCGGTAGGACAACACCATGCCTTGGTCAAAGTCCACGCGGACGCTGATGCCCGCCACCTGGCGGTCGTTCACCAGCCACTGCCAGCTAAAGCTGCTGCCCAGCACCAGCAGGCCCTTGCGGGTGATTTTGCGGATGTCCAACGGCATGGAGTCGTTGGTCTCCGCTTTGCCGCTGTAGCTGCTGCACCGCCCACTTCCGCGTCCGCCCATTTTTATTCTCCGGTTTTTCCCGAAATCATTTGGCAAGTTGAACAGGTGCTGTGACCTGAAAACCCATGAATCGGGCTGTAACCCGCATGGATGCTGGGTTCTGGACGTTTTTCGTGTTGCTGGAAATTGCGCATGTTTTTACGCTGCGCGGCTGCTTCTGAGGTCTTTAAGCTTGATCAGCATGGCCAAAGTGCGCTCAAACTTGCGGTCCAGGTGCGTTTCATAGCGGGAAAGCTTCTCCAGCCGGTAGGCTTGCAGTCCTTCGCCAATAGTTTGGTTCACGATGGCGTCATGGTGGCGGGACTCTTTTTCTTGTTGGTAGACAAAGGGCGTGACGCGCTCAGCGATGAAGGCGGCCAGCCCTGTGGCATCGGCGGGGTATTCCTCGTCGTCCACATACTCCTGCCACCACTCGCGGGTGTCGGGAAGCAAGGCGCGCAGGGCTTTGTCATAGGCACGTTCGCCACCTTTGCGCAGGATGGCGCTTGCCTTGTTGGTGGCATCAACGTCGTGCCGGGCGGATTGCTGGCTTTCCGCCACGTCTGCCGGTTTCAAATCCATGAGGTTGCGAATGTCGGTGTTCTCGCCTGACAGGCCCATCTCAAATGGTGCTGCCGCTGGAATGACGGTCTTGGCGCTGCGGGCGGATTCCTTCAAGCCCTTATTGATGGTGGCCCCTTCGGCTTGCAACACCCGGCGTTTGCGCCAGATCACGCTGGCCAGCTCTTCAATCAGGTGTTGCTCTGTGGCACCCGCAGGCAGGTGTTCATCCATCAGGGAGTTCACTAGGCTTTCGTAGTCGGCATGGCTTTCGTGGCTGAGCAGGGTGTAGCGGCTCAGGATGCCGTGCTTGAGGGCGTTGAAGCGGACTACTTCGTAGGGTTGGGGGCAGGGGTCAGCCGTTGTTATCAGGGGCGCGGTGCTGGTGTTGGTGCTGGCGGTGTCCGTGGTGGAGTTCATGATGGGCTTTCAATAATGGGGGTTCAGATCATTCGCAATACGCCCGCCACAGCGCCATGCCAGCGCCGCAGCGTTGTCCGTAGCGCGAGCCGCGCCCGGCGGCGATGCAGGTCGGGCAGTTGAAGTGGTGGGCGTGGTAGGCCGCGTCCAGCGCGTGCCAGTCGGTGGGCTCAGGCGTTGCGTCAGCCGGTGGGGTAGCTGGCAATGCCTCATGCAAATCACATTGCAGGGCCTGGGTCAGCGCCTCACGGTGCTGGCGTAGCGGTTCGATCAAGCGCACCACCGCCTCACGCGGGCCAATGGCTTTGACCTTGCCGCCCACCAAGCGCAGTTCAATCCCCGATGCCTGCGCCTGGCGAATCAAGTCACCCGCGATCACAGTTCCACCTCGCAAATGTCATTGACACTTTTTGCAAGCTCAGGTTCTGGAACCGACTTTACCGATGTAACCGATGCCACGGACTTGACCTGCCACCGTTCTGCCGATGTGGTGCCACTGGCGCGCTCAAATCGCAGCCCGTCAACAATTACACCTTGCTTGCGGGAAATCCATTTACCCAGGCGTCGGCGGTTTATCTCGCCGCGCTCGTCGGCAATCTCCCGCAACACTTCGCGCAATTCGTCAGTGGCAAAGCCCGTCAACGCCTTGTCTACTGACTCACGAATCATGGCCGGACTGGTGCCAAAAGTTGCTTTCCAAGCATGCAGCAAGCGACCCAGCGTCTCGCGGTCTGGGTCTTGTGCCAATTGCTCGAATACACGTTTTGCTGGGTCTGGCAAGCCCAGCCACAGTAGTGGCTGGCGTACCCAGTCGCTCCACTGGCCGTAGCTTGCAATGGGTTTGCAGGTGGTGGGCGCAGCGCCCGAAACCAGCCAACCGCGAATCACGGTCAGGGCCAGCGAGACATACCGCGCCCGATCTTTGCGCACGGTGGTCAGCGGGTCGCCCTTGAACAACCGTTCGGCGGGTGTTTCCACCTGCGGATCAATGGCGATGGTGATGCACCTCCGTGCCATGTCTTTCACGGCGTCCACGTTGTTGCCGCTGGACAGAAACAAGGCCCGCGTGCCGACGGTTGCCGTTTTGCTCACACCCAGAATGCGACCGGTCAAAAATTCCTCAGTGAGCGCGCTGCACAGCGACTTGTAGGGGATCAGGTCAGTGGTCAGGTTGTCAAACACCACGGCACCGGGCGCAGTCAGCAGGGTCGCCAACAAGAGTTTTTGGCACTCTTCTTCATTGCCGGGAAACGCCACCGCCGACGGCGTGGACGGGCTGGCAAAGGCAGCGATGATCCCGCTCAAATAGCTCTTGCCCGACGCAATTTGTGGTGCCTTGATGTGAAACATGGGCGCAGTCGTCAAGCTGGGCCGTATGGCCGCCGTCAATATGCCCGCCAGTGCCGCCGCTTCGTCATGCGCGTTGTTGAACTCGAATTCGGTCAACAGGCTGCGCAATTCTTGCAAGGCATCAAGTGCTTGTTGTCGGGTGGGCTTTTCAGGAACGCTGAACAAGCGGGTGTCGAACACGCCAAACAAACCTGTAGGTACATCAAAGCCGGCATCCCGCACCAGTGAGCCGTCAGGCCGTAGGTGTGGTTGCCGCGCAATGCCAGACAGGGCGGGCAGGTGGGCATACGCCTCGGAGTCAAACAGCACGTTGACGTGCTTAGGTGGTGGGTCGATCACCACGTCGGCATCACTGCGTGCGTCATACCGCGTCCAGATAGCGCACCCTGACAAGGCCCGCAGCAGTGCCGGTTGCGACACTGGCTTGATGGCCGTCTCGCGGCTTTCAGGGTCGGTGGTAATGGACACAATCAATCCGCCGCGCTGGTAGTAGCGTTTGGTGGCCGCCAGTTCCCGTTCACCGGCGTCTGCAATGCTGCCGATGTTTCCCGCCTCGGCTTTGATGGTGGGCTTGTGCTTGGCCGCCGTAAAGGTCACACCCAAGAATTCCAACAGCGCGCCCGTACGGTACTTGTCGCCGTGGCTGTGCTGGCACTTAAACCAGCCAATCGGATAGAGGTCGGTCGGCTCTGAGTACGCGCTGCCATGGTCAATCTGGTCGGTGTGTTCATGCACCCACGGGCACGTCACATCATGTTTGCCACTCCCCAACGGTTGCTTGTACAGGCCGCGCATTTTGAGCGCGCCAATAACTTCGTTTTCCGCAGGGCGGGGGATGTAAACGCCATCCTCGGCATTGCGGTCAATAGCAGTCGCTTTGCGCCCCGGCGTGGCTTTTTGGCTGGTCTTGGCCTTGGGTGGGGCCAGTGCCAGTGCATCCATGATCTGCGCCACGGTGTAGCGCCGTTCCGGGTACCACTGCGTCAACTTGCATTGAAACGCGGGGTCTGACTTGCCATTGCTGGCAAAGGGCAGCCGACCATAGCGTGTGGTGGGCGACTTGGCTCCGGGGTCACACAAGCCCGCCTCGACCATGCTCTGGTTCAAGTCCTTGATGCCCTCGAACTCGGTCACCGGCTCGGCGAACAAGTAGCCCACCTGAAAATTGCCTTCGCTGGTTTCGATCACATACGAAGGCGGGCAGGCATCGAGCCGGTCCAGCGGCAAAGCCTTTGTGCCCAGGTCATCCAGCATCACGCCATAGACCGCCGCACAGTCTTTCTCGCGCCGGTGGTAGCCGTCGTCATCGGGCTGGTAAACGGCCAAACTGAAATACCAGTTGAGCGCGGCATTGTCGGTGTGGCTCTTGTCGGCACGCCACGCCTCGCCACCCCAGGCTTTGCGGTCTTTGGGCTTCCCGCCAAAGCCCAGAACGAAAGGGCGCAAGGCGTCTGCCAAACCCTGAAAGATGGCAGACAAAAACTCGCCGTTGGTGGTCGGCAAGACGGTTACATCGGTTAAATCGGTTGTGGTTTGGTCGTTGGCCGAAAGTGTCAGATCATTTTCAGCGGTGTTTTCAGGCGTGCTTGTTCCCGGCGTTGCGCCGATAGAGGTGTTTGTCATGCTGCACCTCGTTTAGAAAGAAGCAATCAGGGCGCGAATGTCGGCGCTGCGCCAGGCGACGCAGCGTTTTGACAGCTTCACGGGTGCGGGGTATCGGCCTTTTGCTACGCCTGCCCACCAATGGGATCGGCTAACCGGGACGTGTGCCAACACCGTGGGCAAGCGCCACAAGGCAATGTCAGGATTTTGGGGAGAGGGGAGTGCGCCAGCTGGTGTGGTGGCATTGATGCGCGTAGGAGCGCCGGGGTCTTGGGTCATAGTGTTTACAGCGCCGTCTCGGCGGATGTTGGTTAATGAACTTAGCTTGTCAGGGCTCGCGAGGTTTTTTCTGGTTTTGGATGCCTTTCTACCTCGTCGGTCGGGGTCGCCGTCGTCAGAATCGCCGTCGTCATCACTTGCTGCTACTGCGGGTGCTTCACCGCCGCCCTCGCTACCTTCTGCGTCAACGTCTGCACTGGCGCCACCACCGCCTTGAACGGGGAAGCCACTCGAAATGCTCGCTTTTGACGGGCCACACAAAACTTCCGCTTCGCGCCCGCGATAGACCTCACGCATAAAGTCTTCGTAATGCGACCGGATATTGCCGATTGGGGAAACCATTTGGATCATGTTGTCCTTGCTTTCAGACTACCTACAAACCCGAATGGGTTTATATCCAGTAGTCCAGGCAAACCGTTTATAGCACTGACACATCCAATACGCAACACCTCGAACTATTAAAAGCGCTACCTATGGCTGAAAATCCATTCCGAGACACTACCGGTAGTGCCTCTTCAAAGATTAAGCCGCCCTCAGCGTCACTACATTGGCCGGTTTGTTGGTCAGCAAGTCCAGCCGTTCACCCCACAGCCGCCACGCATCGCGCATGGGGCCTTCGTAGGTGGCGCGCTGGTAAATGCGCTTCATCTTGTTTCCTTCGGTGTGGTTCAGGCACTTCTCGATCACGTCGGGTAGCGCACCCAGTTCGGCCATGGCGCTCGCGCCCGTGCGGCGCAGGTCGTGCGGTCGCCATTGACCACCGCCAAGTTTCAGCGCGTCGATCAACTTGGTGCGGCCCGCAATCTGCCCGCCTGGTTCGCGCTGGCGGTCGGCCACCTGCTTGGTGACGGTTTTGGTATCCAGTGGCAAATTGGTCTTTTCAATAGCCGGGTCATAGCGGCTGCCCGGAAAGCACCACGGCGTTTCACCCGTGATGGCGTGCAGGCGCTCAAACTGGCGCAGCGCAAAGTCACTCAACCACACCTGGTGCGACTTGCCGTTTTTGGTTTCAGGCAGCACCCACTGACGGCGCTCGAAGTCCACATGCTCCCAGCGCGCGCCCACAGTTTCCCCAATGCGGGTGATGGTCGCCATTTGAATCAGCAGGGCGCATTGCGACGTTTCGGCCAGGCCGGACTGGGGCAGCTTCTTCAACAGGTCGATCAACTCCGCTTCGCCCAGCACGCGGTCGCGCTCGCCATCCGGGCCAATCTTGGCCTTTTTGATACGGGCGGTCGGGTCGGCTTCCACATAGTCGCGGTCCAGCGCAAAGCCAAACATCTGCCGCAGGTCGGACAGCACGCGCTTGGTCATGCGCACCACGTCGCGGGCCATCATGGTGTCCACAATGTTCTGAACGTGCGCCTTCTTCACATCGGCCACGGCCAAGTCGCCGATCAGCGGGAACACGTCGCGCTCAAAAGCCCGCTGGGCCTCTGCGCCACCGTCACCGCGCTGTTTCAGCGCCAAGTCGCGCCAAAGCTTGAACAGTTGCCGCACCGTCAAACGCGCCTGCTGCTCGGCAATCACTTCCAGCCGGTCAAGCTGCTTGTTGTGGGCTTCCACCTGGTCGACTTCGATCTTGAGTTTTTCAGTGGCTTTGCGTTGAACCGGGTCGGTGCCGGACTTCACTTCTACGGCCAGCCGGTCGCGCTCGTCGCGCAGCGCTTTGAGCGACAGCTTGGGCCAGGAGCCAATGCGAACCTGACGCGTTTTGCCGTTCAACTTGTAGCGCCACTGAAAATCCACGCTCACCGGGTTCTTGGCGTCCGGCGTGGCCCGCACCATGCCAAACATGGACCCGCCATCCGGTAAACGCTTGCCGTCGTCCGTTCCGCGCAGCGCTTCCAGCGCCTTGGTTGTGATCAATGCCATGTCAAATTGCCCCCACCATTGCCCCCACCGTTAGGGTGGCTCAGAGTGTAGCGCGTTGGACTGTTTTGGACTACAACAAAATGCCGCTAGTCTATAACTTGTTGATTTGTATCGATTATGTTCTATTTCTTAGATCACGCTGAACCTTGTTGGAAATACAAGGGGTAGCATGGGGTGCAAGGGGTCGAAGGTTCGAATCCTTTCACACCGACCATTGATACATAAGCCCGGTAGCGAGAGTGTTCGCCACCGGGCTTATCTGTTTCTGGTGCAGGGGGGACATTGGGCGAACTGTTTAACGGCGGCGACTCCTCTTCTGGCTTGTCGTCAGCCAGGTCCAGCCCATACTTTGCCCCGAGCTCCTGCAATTTGACTTTCGGAGCCACGCACGAACTCAATGGCCAGTCCATCGGCGGCGTACGTGATCCTTAGCTCCAGGTGGCGGGCGGTTAAAGAAGCCCGGAGTCCTGCGCCGTGATGGCGTGCAGTGCGCCCAGGTAGCAGGTCGGGCTCGCCTTTGTCCAATCAGGCACCGTTCCTCTCGTGTCGGTTCCTGGCGCCATGACAGCCGATGCAACACCTCGACCTTGTGCCGACCCGCTGATCGCCCCGGACTCTGCGCTGTCCGCATCCCCTGCGGGTGCGGGCGGTAACGACGCTTACGGGCTGTTGAACAGCTCGACCATTCGCATGCGCGCTCGCCTCAAATGGTTTCGCATGGCGTTTTCCGCGCCGTCGCTGTCACGGGCGTGAATGTGATCAATCACCAAGTGGTGCTCGCCCATGCTTTCGGAGACGTCCGGCCTGCGTGCGGTCTGGAGGCGATAAAGGCGCAGCAGGGCGTAAACGTCCTTCACCAAAATTGATTCCAGCCAGCGGTTCTTGCTGCCCCGAGCAATGAGTCGGTGAAAGTCATTGTCCGGTCCGCCACTGAACACTGCGCCTGCCGCGTCTTGCGGTCGGGCTTCAAGGGCAGTGACGGTTTTCCGCAGCGCGTTCACCTCAAGCATGCTCATGTTTTCAGCGGCTTGCCGGGCGGCCATTCCTTCCAGCGCTTCACGGGTCATCAGAATGTTTTCCAGATCCGTTATTGCCAGGCTGACCACCTGAACTCCGGATCGAGGCGTACGCTCAAGTAGCCGGCGCCCTTCCAAGGTGCGAATTGCTTCCCGCAGTGGTGCCCGGCTAACGCCGAGCTCTTCTGCCAGCGATTGCTCACGCAGTTTGTCACCGGGACGATAGCGGCCCCCCAGGATGAGCGCTTCCAGCTTCTCGACCACGTGATCAGTCAACACGCGCGAGTCAGCCGTGATTTCTGTTGACACTAACTCCATTTTGTCTACAATCTTTCGTACAAGACGACAATATCAGTGCTTGTCGATTCGAGACGATTGTTGCACGTAGTGCGCTGTTAGCAAAATTCCATTCTTCGGAGACTCATCGTGGAACCCCAAAAAGGCTGGATCGCAAGCGATCTCAAAACGAACACCCAATGGATCCGGCACCTGAGTGCCGACGAAATCGCGGCGCTTGACCGTGCCTTGGGAACGGCCAGGAAGGCCGGCCTCTCATTCGAAAGCCTGTCGCGCGAAAACTTCCGGCTCGATGAACTGAGAAAGACTTTTGACGGGGTTCTGGACGAACTCGAAGGCGGCTTGGGCTTTTGCGTCCTGCGCGGGCTGCCGGCTCACCTCTATTCCAAAGACGACCTCCGCCTCATGTACTGGGGAATCGGGCTGAACATTGGAACTGCTGTCACTCAGAGCAGTCGCGGCGACATGCTCGGCGACGTCAAGAACTTTGGCGTGGACACGTTCAGCAAAAAAGGGCGCGGCTACATGTCGAACCAGTTCCTTGAATTTCATGCGGACACCTGCGATGTCGTGTGCCTGATGGTCCTGCGTGTCGCCAAGTCCGGCGGCTTGAGCCGCTTCTGCAGTTCAGTCGCGATTCACGACGAAATCGCCAAGACACGGCCCGACCTTCTTGAAGTTCTCTACCAGCCCTTTTACATGAGCTGGAAAGGCCAGGAGGTGGCGGGCGCGCTTCCGTATTACCAGCAACCGATGTTCTCGAAGCTTGAAGGCAAGCAGTCATCGAGATTCATCCCTCAGCACGTTATCGGTTTTTCCGTGGACTCCTCGCTGCATCCTGAGCTCCCGCTGCTCTCGCCCAAGCAGAAAGAGGCGCTGGAATACGTGCAGTCGCTGGCAAACAACCCCCGCTTCTACGGCGAGATGATGTTCGAGCCCGGCGACATGCAGTTCATGAACAACCATGTGATGTACCACTCGCGCACCGAGTTCGAGGATTACGATGAACCCGATCGTCGTCGGCACCTCATCCGCATGTGGCTTTCGGTGCCCAACAGCCGGGCACTCGACGAGAGCATGAGTGCGATCTACAGAGACCGTCGCCCTGGCGCAGTTCGCGGCGGCTTTCCCTCCCACAGCGGGGCACGGGTGTACGAAACCCCCGTAATCACAGATTGAAAAAGATGGGAAACCAGATGACCGAAGCCACGGGGCATTTTCTGCAGGCTCGTGATTTCCTGTTGCACAACAGAACCGATTACGAGGCCGTCATTTCAGGCTTTCGCTGGCCGGAACTAAAAAATTTCAACTGGGCGCTGGATCACTTCGACGTGCTGGCCAAAGGAAACGACCGACCAGCCATTCGGATCGTTCAGGAGGACGGTTCGGAAGAGTCGGTGACATTCGCGCAAATGGCCGCCCGATCCAATCAGGTCGCCAACTGGCTGGGTGAAAAAAGCGTCCGACGGGGCGATCGTATACTTCTCATGCTTGGCAATCAGATCGAGATGTGGGAGTCCATGCTCGGCCTCATGAAGATCGGTGCCGTGCTGATCCCCACCACGACATTGCTGGATCGCGCCGACCTGCAAGATCGGGTGGAGCGCGGGCATGTGCGGCACGTCATCTGTGCCCCGGAATCCACCGCCAAGCTGGAGCAGGTCGGTGGAACGTTCACGCGGATTGTTGTGGGACAGGCTTCCGGCTGGCACGCCTTCAGCGACTCTTCCAAGGCATCGAACACATTTACACCGGACGCCCCAACGCTGGCGACGGATCCACTTCTCCTGTACTTTACTTCCGGGACCACATCCAAGCCCAAGCTGGTTCTGCATACCCACCAGAGCTACCCGGTTGGACATCTGTCCACGATGTACTGGATCGGCCTTCGGCCGGATGACGTGCACATGAACATCTCTTCGCCCGGGTGGGGCAAGCATGCTTGGAGCAGCTTCTTTGCGCCGTGGAATGCCGGCGCCTGCATCTTCGTCTATAACTACGCCCGCTTTCGCGCCACCGACCTGCTGAAGCTGCTCGTGGAGCGCGGGATCAGTTCCCTGTGTGCCCCGCCTACCGTGTGGCGCATGCTCATTCAAGAGGATCTGTCCGCGTGGCCTGTCAAGTTGCGTGAGGTCATCGGTGCGGGCGAACCTCTGAATCCAGAGGTGATCGATCAGGTGCAAAAAGCCTGGGGTCTGACAATTCGCGACGGTTTCGGGCAGACCGAAACCACATGCCAGATCGGCAATCCGCCAGGCGTCCCCGTGAAAGCCGGAAGCATGGGTAAACCCATGCCTGGCTACCCCATCGTCCTGCTCGACACCGAAGGAAAATCATCCGAAGAAGGTGAAGTCTGCATCGATCTATCGAGGCGCCCGACCGGACTCATGGATTGTTATTTCGGCGACGACGCGAAGACGGCCGAAGCCATGCGCGGCGGTTATTACCATACCGGTGACGTCGCTCAGCGTGACTCAGACGGCTACATCACCTACGTCGGCAGGGCTGATGATGTATTCAAGTCATCGGATTACCGGCTGAGCCCTTTTGAGCTGGAGTCTGTGTTGATCGAGCACCCGGACGTGGCCGAAGCTGCTGTTATTCCCAGTCCGGACCCGCGCCGATTGACCGTTCCCAAGGCCATTGTGGTGCTCAGGGCGGGCGTGACGCCGGATGCTGCAACCGCACGCGGAATCCTGAAATTCGCGCGCGAGAATTTGGCCCCCTACAAACGTATTCGCAGGATCGAATTCTCGGACCTGCCTAAGACCATCTCGGGCAAGATCCAACGCAACCAGCTTCGCAAGTTGGAGAACGAAAAGATTGCAGCCGGGCAGCGTGGACACCACGAGTACTGGGAGCAGGACTTTCCGGAACTCAGCGCCGCCGAGACCGGCGACAAGGAAACAGCATGAACAGCGAGTGGCTCCGTCTTGAGGGCAAAGTATGTGTGGTCACCGGCGGCACAGGTGGCATTGGCCGGGCTATCGTGTCGAGCTTCGCGGATGCTGGCGCGCAGGTCGCGATTCTCGACCGGGACCAGGAGACGCTGACGGCCTTTGCCGCAGAGATCGGACGCGGCGCAATCGGCATTGTTTGCGACATAGCCAGTGAGCCTTCCGTGCTTGCTGCCCGCGATTCGGTCATCAAGGCCTTTGGGCGGTGCGACATTCTGGTGAACAACGCAGCGGTCATTCAACCCAGGGCATTGATTGACGCGCCATTGTCCGATTGGGAGCGCAACGTCTCAACCAACTTGACCGGCTATTACCTGTGCGCAAGATCGTTTGCAGTTCCCATGATGGAAGGTGGCGGCGGCTCCATCGTGCATGTGGGCTCTATCGCGGCCGAACTCCCGCAGCCCAATGGACTCGACTACAGCGCCTGTAAGGCTGCAGTGGTGGCTCTGTCACGCCAGATGGCTGTCGAGTGGGGCGGAAAGGGGATCCGCAGCAATGTAGTCAATCCGGGGCCCGTCGTGACGCCGATGACTGCAAAGCTCAACGCCGATCCGGAAATCCTGGCTCGCCGCGCTTCCATGACTGCGATAAAGCGTCTGGGAACACCCGAAGACATTGCCAACATCGTCGCCTTCCTTGCAAGCGACCGATCAGGATACGTCACCGGGGCTGAGCTGATGGCGACGGGTGGACTTCATGTGATGATGATGACGACCCTGCCTCAACCGGGCCTCAAGCCTGCAACTACATCTGGAGATAAATCGTGAAGCGAATGAATGGGAAGGCTGGCCTGATTACGGCTGCGGGTTCGGGCATGGGGGAGGCGGGCGCGAAGCTTTTTGCGGAGCAGGGCGCCTCGGTGCTGGTAGTGGACATCAATGGCGCAGCAGCGGAGAAGACTGCGGCGGATATCCGGGCAATGGGAGGACAGGCTGTAGCGTGTGTCGGGGATTTGACCTCCGAGGAGTTCTCCAGGCAGATCGTCGCTAAAACAGTCGAGACCTTTGGGCGGCTGGATTTTGTGTGGAACCACGCAGGGCACCCCGGCCCGCTCGGGCTTACCGATGCCACCACGGCGGATGTCGACTTCGCCTTGAACCTGAACGTGCGCAGCGTGATGTTCACGACGGCAGAGGCGCTCAAGGTCATGAACGCCCAGGGCGGCGGTGCCATTCTTTTTACGGCATCCACCTCGGGCCTCGTCGGATCGAAATACAGCCCGGTTTATTCGGCTGCGAAGTTCGGCGTGATCGGCCTGGCTCGTTCACTGGCGCGCGCGCATGCGGGCGAAGGCATTCGGGTCAACGTTATTTGTCCGGGCGTAACCGACACACCCATGCTTCGCAGCTTTGTACGACGCCCGGGCCAGCAAGAGGGCTCCGACAAGGATCTTGAGGCGCTTGTGGCACAGCGCGCCGCGCAAGGCCCGATGGGCAGACCCGCGCGACCCGAAGAGGTCGCAAACGTCGCACTCTTTTTGCTTTCGGACGAGGCGTCCTACGTCACTGGCGTTGCGCTTCCGGTCGATGGCGGTCTTACTGCTTAAGGGAACCAGAATGGGAAAATTTATCGACGTTACTGCGAATGATCAACACGAGTTCAAGGCTTATCTGGCGACGAAGCCCGGTAATGACCGAACGATCGTGGTGGTTCAGGAAGCATTTGGGGTCAACACGCACATTCAGCGGGTGTGCGACCGTTTCGCAGAGAACGGAATAAACGCTATCGCTCCGCAGGTGTTCGACCGCGTCAGTCGCGATCTTGTGTTGCCTTACACACCCGAAGGCGTGGCAAAGTACCAGGAGATTCGCAAGGTTCTGCGAAAGGAAGATGTCGTTAGAGACGTCGTAGCTGCTGCAGATGCCACCGGTGATTCAAGCGTGGGAATAGTTGGCTATTGCTTCGGCGGTACCGTTGCCTGGTGGGCGGTCACCGAGTCGAGTCGATTTGCTGCGGCGAGTTGCTGGTACGGCGGAGGCATCGCCGAAGAGCGTGAGTCAAGACCCAATGCCCCGGTTCAAATGCACTTTGGTAGCAATGATTCCCACATCCCGCTCACGTCTGTGGACGGTATCCGAGCGGCGCAACCGGCTGCGGAGATATTTGTCTACGACGGCGCGGAGCACGGATTCGGCTGCGATGAGAGGCCTTCTTTCCACTCAGAAAGCAATGCCCTGGCATTGCGGCGCACGATCGATTTCTTCAGGAAGAACGTCGCAAGACAGGGCGACTGAAGTCGTCATTACCGCAAGGCGACCATGTCCGAATCTTTGCAGCTGGCCGAATTTGCCAGCGGCCTGCGCTTTGACCAGCTGCCTGCGCCAGTGATCGTTCAGGCGCGGTCTGCGCTGCTGAATTACCTCGCCTGCGCCATCTCCGGCGCTCATGAAGACGTGGTCGAGCGCGCGCGCAGGGCGCTGCTTCCGTATGCGGGCAAAGGCGACGTTACGCTCGTCTCGCGGCAGTGGCCCTGTGACGCCATCACAGCGTCTTTCCTGAACTGCCTGGCTTCTACCGTTCAGACTTTTGACGAGACACATGCTCGCACGGTGGTGCACCCGGTCGGCCCGGTCGCATCCGCAGTCTTGGCAATAGGTGAAGAAAGGCATGCGAGCGGTGAGCTGGTTCTGGCGGGTCTTATCGCAGGCATTGAGGTGGCGAGTCGCGCGAGCCTGGCGATTTCAGCGCCGCCGGCGCGAGGTCATGTGGGATGGTCGCAGTCGGGCGTATGTGGCGCAATGGGCGCTGCTGCTGGCGTCGCGCGTGTCCTGCAGCTTGATTCCAGAACGACAGTTCATGCGATGGGGCTGGGGGCTAACGCGGCAGCGGGTCTTCGTGCCATGAACGGAACGCCGGCCGTGACAACCGCCGTTTCGCAGGCGGCTTCAAATGGCGTTCGCGCGGCTTTGCTGGCGGCTGAGGGAATCGGAGCGGGCCAGTCCGTCCTGGAGGACGAGTACGGCTTCGTGGCGCTCTTTTCTCAGGAAGCTTACCTGCCCCACCTCACCGAAGGGCTGGGCCATAACTATGCAGTGAGTGAGCTGAACTTCAAACCCTACCCCTGCGGCGTTGTGGCGTTCGCCGCGATTGATGCGGCGTCGACCCTGCGTGCGCAGAACAGCTGGGAGGTAGCCGAGATTCAGAGCGTCACGGTCGCCGTTAACTCGGCGTGCACCGCGCTCGGGGATCGCGCGCAGGTGAACAGCCCCGCGCAGGCGAGTGTGAGCATCCAGTTCTGGGTGGCTGCTGCGCTGAGTCAGTCCAGCCTGGGCACCGGGTGTCTTGATCCGGAATTCATCCTTGACCCACGACAGCAAGAACTGATGGGCCGCGTGAGGCTTATTGCAGATGACGGCCTGAGTCGCGACGCAGCCCGGATGACGCTGTTGCTGAGCTCGGGTCGGGAGCTGACGGCCAACGTGGACGCGTGTCTGGGAAGCCAGGGTCATCCGGTGGGCCTCGCGGATATCGAACGCAAATTTCACGCTGCCGCCCGTGGCGCATCTCTGGCCGCTTCGGCAGAGCAGATCAGGACAGGTTGCGCGGAGTTTGAATCGCTGCGCGATATATCGGCCTTTACCCGCATGTTGAGAGGGAAAGAATGAGTGATACGTTTTTGGGTCTTGCGGGAAAAGTCGCCGTGGTCAGTGGGGCAAGCAAGGGCATTGGCGCGGCAGTCACGACAGCACTCCTGCGCCAGGGCGTCAAGGTTCTGGCGCTCTCCCGTACCCGCCTGCCGGACTCGGTGAGTGGCCCCGCGCTGGCGGTGGGTGCTTCAGCAGGCGCCGATCTGGTGTGGCTTGGGGTAGACCTGATGGCGGATGGCGCCTGTGAGCGCGCTCTTGCCACGGCAATGGAGGCTTATGGACGCGTCGACATCTTGTCCAATAACGCGGGCAGCACCAGGCCAGGGGACTTTTTCGCGCTGTCGGACCAAGCCTGGGAGCAGGGCTTCGGGCTCAAATTCCATGGCGCCCGCCGACTCTCCAAGACCTGCTGGCCCGCCCTGAAGGCAAGCGGCGGCTGCATCGTCAACACGATAGGCATCATGTCCAGAACGGCCGTCATCGACTACGCCATGGGCGGCGCGGTCAATTCAGCCCTGCTGCACCTCACCAAAGCGCTCGCGCATCAGGGCGCCCGTGACGGCGTTCGCGTCAATGCGGTCAACCCGGGGCACATCGCGACGGACCGCCTTGATACGGCGATCAATGCACTAATGGAAGAAAAATCAATTGGCAGAGCGCAGGCCGAGTCGCTCCTCCTCGCCAAGAGTGGCATCACGCGCTTTGGCACCACAGAGGAAGTTGCTGCGACTATTTGCTTTCTCGCGTCTCCCGCAGCGTCGTTCGTGAATGGTTCGATCCTTGAGGTCGATGGCGGCGAGACGCGAGGCACCTGAATGGTTCCCATAACGCTGGAGACACTGACCGCCGTAGGCTCCGGCTTGAGCAGGCCCGAGTGCGTCATTGCCTGCCCCGACGGCGCGTTGCTGTGCTCGGACTCTCGTGGTGGAATTGCACGCCTCAAGGATGGCGCCGTACGCTTGCTGGGACTGCGCCAGGGCCTGGTGCCTAACGGGCTGGCGAGGCTGGCTGATGGCAGTCTGCTGGCGGCCAACGTGGGTGCGGAGGGCGGCGTCTGGTACTGGCGGGAAGGGCAGCCCTTTGTTCAGCTTTCGCTGACGATAGACGGGCAAGCGCTGCCTGAGGTCAATTTCGTGCATGTCGATGATCTGGGCCGTCTGTGGATCTGCATCAGCAGCTCTGGCGAGGCTGATCCACTCTTCACGACCCAAGCGGCCGAGGGGAGCATCTGGCTGTGTGATTCGGGCGGGCTTCGGCAGGTAGCGTCCGGACTCGGATGGACCAATGAACTGGCGATTTCGCCAGACCGCCGGCGCCTCTATGTCAACGAAACCTTTGGCCGGCGGACGCTGCAATTTGATCTGGCTGACGATGGCAGCCTGTCGAACCGACAGGTGTTAGCCATATTTGGCGAGGGTGACTACCCCGACGGAATCGCCCTTGATGTCGAGGGTGGCGTTTGGGTGGTCAGCATCATTTCCAACCGCGTCTACCGAATACACGAAGGGCGGCGCACGCTCATGCTCAGCGACACCGACGCTGCTCTGGTCGCCCGCCTGGAGCAAAAACTCCAGACGCAGGGGCTCAGGCGAGCCGACCTGCACGGGCTCACGACCGGTCGAAAACTCAACAACATTTCGAGCCTTGCGTTCGGGGGTCCCGACATGAGAACTGCCTTTTTGGGTTCGCTGTCCGGGGACTGTCTCTGGGCTTTCCGCTCTCCGGTTGCCGGATGTGTCCGGCCCGCGCCCGAACCGGACCCCGGCATTAAGCAGTACCTCTCCCTAGGGTTTCCACCCGGTCTTAAAAGTGGTTTTATTGTGGACTAGTTTTATAAATTGTCTACAATTAATGGAAGTTGACGACGTTGTCGGCCGGCCCACCTCATTCCATCAGGAGACTTTCATGAACGTGAAGAAAACACTGGCCAGCCTCATGCTGGGTCTAATTGCATTCGCTGCTTCCGCCCAATACCCGGATCGCGTGGTCAAGGTCATCAATCCCTTCGCCGTTGGCGGCTCCGGGGACATCATGCAGCGGCTATTCGCGTCCAAGCTGACCGAGAGAACAGGCAAGACCTTCATCGTCGAGAACAAGACGGGCGCAGCGGGCCGTATCGGCTACGAGGCTGTGGCCAAAAGCCCGGCCGACGGTCACACCCTGGTTGCCACGGATGCCGGGTACACGGTCTTGCCTGGTCTTTACGGAAAACTGCCATGGGATCCGGCGAACGACCTGGTTCCCGTGACCATCTATGCACGCACGCCCTTCGTGCTCGTGGTGCCTCCGAACTCACCGTTCAAGACGCTGGCCGACCTTTTGAAGTACGCCAAGGCCAACCCCGGCAAGGTCAACTTCGGCTCTGCAGGCGGCGGAAGTATCAACCACCTGGTGATGGAAATGGTCTCGCGTGAGGCGAATGTCCAGATGACCCACATTCCCTACAAGAGCATGGGCGAGTCGCTGGCCGGCATGCTCTCCGGCTCACTCGACGTCATGGCCACGGGAGTTCCGACCGTGCTGGGTCAGATCAAGGCCGGCAAGGTCATACCGCTTGCTCTCACCGCTGACAAGCGCTGGTTTGCAGCGCCGGGCATCCCGACGCTGACCGAGCAGGGTATCAATTTCTCGACCTACAGCTGGTTCGGGCTGATGGCTCCCAAAGACACGCCGAAGCCGGTCATCGATTACCTGCACAGCAACATCTTGAAGATGCTGGATGACCCTGCAATGAAGCCGACGCTGGACCAGCAAGGTGTCGAGACTTCCGGGATGCCCCCGGCAGAAATGGCAAAGGTTATTCGCGAAGACACGCGGCGCTGGACCGAGATCATCCGCGTCGCCAAGATTACCGCCGACTGAACGCTGGCGAAATCCTGGGCGGCACTTCATCCGGGTGCTTCCATCAATGCCGTTGCTCCATCAAGAAAGTAAAGCATGAAAGACACGCATCGAACCAGCATCCTCGTCCCGATAGGGGCGCTCGGTCTGGGAATACAGGAAGCCGATGTGGAGCGTGGTCTGGCAATCGGGGCGCATGCGATTGCCTGTGATGCCGGCTCCACGGACAGCGGACCAGCCTACCTGGCCACCGGCAAGGCGAAGTACTCACGGGCTGCGGTAAAAGCCGATCTGGCCATACTGATGCGTGCGCAGCATCGTGCGGGTATCCCGCTTCTCGTCGGGTCCTGTGGCACCTCGGGCTGCGATCAGGCTCTGGACTGGACACGGGACATTGCGCTTGAAATAGCAGCAGAGGAGGGTCTTAAGCCCCGCATCGCGCTGCTTTACTCCGAGCAGGATCCGCAGCTCATGGCCAGGCTCTGTGCGGAAGGGCGTATCTCGCCATTGGCGCCCATGAAGGGAGCCGACCCGCAAGCATTCCTGACGTGCGACCACATCGTCGCGTTGATGGGCCCAGAGCCCTATATTGCCGCTCTAAAGTCAGGCGCAGACATTGTTCTCGGGGGACGGACAACCGACACGGCGGTGCTCGCTGCCGTGGCGCTCATGCGCGGTGCGGGTGAGGGGCCTGCGTGGCACGCCTCCAAGATTGCCGAGTGTGGAGCCCTTTGCACGATCCGCTCGCGCGACGGCGGCGTCATGATCCATATAGGCGATTCGGATTTTGAAGTCGAGCCGCTACGGACAGGTAACCGCTGCACGCCCGAGACGGTCTCAGCGCACATGCTCTATGAAAATTCCGACCCGTTTCTTTTGCACGAGCCTGGCGGGACGCTTGATGTCACGAACGCCCACTACGAGGCGATAGACGAGCGCAAGGTGCGAGTGACCGGCTCGACTTTTTCCCGAAGCCCCTACACGATGAAGCTCGAGGGGGCCGGTCGCGGGGGATGGCAAACGCTGATGCTGGTGGGCATTCAGGACCGCAAGGTCTTGCAGAACATTGATGCATTCCTTGTCCGCATGCATGGCGTGCTGACCGAGCGAGTCCGGGCAGCCATGGGCGACGCTGCGGGCAGTTATCACATTTCCTTGCGCCCCTACGGCTGGAACGCGGTGAGTGGCTTGCCCGTTCCACAGGACGCGCCCCTCCCCAGAGAGATCGGATTGCTGTTCATTGCGACCGCGCGCACGCAAGAGCTCGCCACGCAGATCGCCAAGACATGCAACCCCTGGTTCTTTCATTTGCCAGTTGAGGAAGCGCAGGAAATGCCAAGCTACGGCTTTCCGTTTTCGCCCGCTGAACTCGAGCGCGGCCAGGTCTTTGAGTTCAAGCTCAATCACATCGTCAGCGTCGATAACGCATCAGCCCTGGTGAGAACAGCATTCGTCGAAGTGGAGGAGCCGGTCCATGTCTAAGCTCGAAGATGTCTGCCGCTACATCCGGTCTAAGAACGCCGGGCCGTTCTGGATAACGGTAGACCTGTTCTTCAAAGACAAGTCTGAGTTTGACAAGCACGTAGGCAGTGCCTCGCTAACGCCCGAACGCCTCGCCGGCGTCCTGGGTGCCGAGGCGAGCCAAGTGTTTTGCTATCCGGTGCCTAGTCTGGCGGTGCTCAAAATTTCATATCCCCGCAAAGACCCCCAGGGTGGCGTCATCGAGCGTGACCTTCATGGCGGGCAACAGTACGTTCGAATTCTCGACCTCGAACTGGCAACGTGAGTCGCCATCTCTTTCTCTCTTTTTCCCGAGTCGTCATCGCTTTATACCGAACCGAGAGTCTCAGCACCCCATAGACGATTTGCTCGCGGCCACCGTTTCATGGTCACGTAAAGTCCAGGCTCAGCTATCTCGCATTGGCAGGGCGCCGATCGGGCGTTGCGATAGCTGTGGGACTGATGGCCGTCATCGTCGTGTTGCCGACCCCTTTCGGCAACTTGCTCCCAGCCGTGGCTCTGTCGTTCATAGGGCTGGGGATGGTCTTTCGCGACGGTGTTGCCGTGCTCTTGGCTTTTTGATGTCGTGCGTCGCAGGGCTTGCTACGATCCGTCTGCTGTTCATGGCAGGGGTCTGGGATGCGACTGCATCGTGGGCCTCGCCTGAAGTCCAAAAAAAAGGAACTGATCGATGATCTACGCGACCCTGAAAACCCTGCACGTGCTGTCCATCATCCTATGGGTCGGTGGCATGCTGTTCGCACACTTCTTCCTTCGGCCCGCGGTGGGTGCGCTCGACCCCCAGATCAGGTTGCGCCTGATGCACGATGTGCTCGGCCGATTTTTCAAGGCCGTGCTGGTGGCGTCGTTGCTGACCCTCGCCACCGGTGTCTGGATGCTGGGGCGTGTGGCCAAGCAGGTGGTGCAGTCCGGTGGCAACTTCGACATGCCGCTGGCCTGGACCGTCATGGCGGCGCTCGGCGTCGCCATGGTGGCGATCTTCATGCACATCCGGTTCGCACTCTACAAGAGGCTGGGCCGCGCAGTTGCAGCTTCTGACCTGGCCGCCGGCGGGCTGCGCTGGCGCAGATACGTACATGGGTGTCGATCAATCTCGGCCTCGGTGTGATCGTCGTGCTCGTCACGCTGATGCGCTGGACGAGTTGAACCCACCTCAGCTGATCAACTGAGGAAATCAAGCCCGCTGGGCAAGCGCGGCATTTGTCCGCGACATCGGCCAGCGCTTGTGCAGTCGCACGTCAGCCCACGATTGAGTTCGGATGCAGACGCAGTTGTGCGTCACGAAGGCAGTCCTGGGCCCATCCGGCGGGGCTCGCGTCTTGCCAATAGGCGCTGCGGGCCGGCTTGTCCTCGAACTCGCTCGGTAGGCCGCGGACTTTCAAGGCGTCGTGAAAGCTACGCGCAAGGTCGCGGTCCACACCAAACAAGCTGCTCAGTCTTCCAGGGGCTTTCAGGCGAACCGAATGGCCATAGCGTCCGCGCTCGGCCTCAAAGCTTTCCAACTGTTTGAGTTCGATGCGCTCGACTCCCTGCAATGGCGCGCGGCGCAAGAGCACTGCCCGATCGGTCACGGCCCAGACGCCACGGCCAGCTCCGACGATCCGACCGATGACGTAGGCCTGCAAGGTCTCGTTCGAGTGCATTTTCTGGCGCAACTCATCCACATCGGCCGTGTCAAGTTTCCTCAGCGCATGGGGGTTATGGCCCTCGAGGAAAATTTCTGCCAAAGCGTTTCCGTGGGTCAATAGCTTCAAAATGTTCATGGCAAGCGAATCAAAAAAAGTTAACAAGAAATCAGTCACAGGCCCGCTCGTTTCGGCAGGCCAAGTCAAGAATTACGCGGGCGCGTCGCCAGACGTCGGCTCATCCAGGGCAGAGACCGCGGGCTCTGGCTTCGTGGGGAAACACATCACTTCTCCATTCCACTCCTGGCCACACCAGCAATAACCTTCCGCATTGATGAGGCAGGTTCCAGTTCCGCAGCAACGTAGGTCTTCGGTCATAGGTTCTTTCAAGCAATTGAAGGTTGCGCTAACAGTTGGCTCGTCGGTGGTCGGCCACAGCGCGATCGTGAAAGGGCATTTCCTGGCTTCGCAGCGATCGGTGCTTGGTGAGCCTCCCCTTCATGCGGGCACGCCAGAGCTCAAAAGATTGCCGCGTGAGTTCTCGCCGCATCAATCGCGTCACCTGCGGCTCGGTCAAGCCCAGACGCTCCTGAATGGTTTCAAAGGAAGTTCGGTCTTCCCAGGCCATCTGGATCGCGGCAGAAATGTCGCCCCGCGTCAGTTCAGAGACGAAGTTGGAAGAGTTCTTGAACAAGCGGGTAATTCGTGTTTGCGGGCGAATTTCAACATCCGGATTCATCGAACTGAGCAATTTCATGAACGCAAGCACGGTTAACGCACGAGGGGCCTGACAGTGGTGAAGCCACCGTCCACCGCAATGATTTGACCCGTCAGCCGGGCTGCGCCGTCCCCCAGCAGAAATGCCATGACATCGGCCACCTGGTTGGCCGACTGAAGCCCGCCCAAGGGGTACTGTCGTGCAGCACCCTCGCGCATGGCTGTCATCTTGAGCATGTTCGCCGTCATGGGTGTCTCCGTCATCCCCGGTGCGACAGCGTTGACACGCAGTCCCTGCGAGGCGTAAGTAGCCGCCACGCTGCGCACCAGGGCCTCGATACCGCCTTTGGCCGCCGCGATGGCTTCGTGGTTGGCCACGCCGATGCGTGCCACCACCGAGCTTGCGAGCACGGCGGTGCCGGGACCTCCCTGAAGCCCCGCGATCCAGGCTTGCAACATGAATAAAGCGCTGTCGAGGTTGACGCGCATCACCTCGCGCAAGGCTTGTGCGCTGGTGCGATGGAGCGGGGAAATCAAGGTGCTGCCCACGCAGTGCGCCAACATTGTTGGCGCGGCGCCCAGTGTCTCCTGGCAGGCGGCAACAGCCAGTGCAGCGCCCTCGGGTGTGGTCGTGTCGGCAGTAATGCGCACGGCCGCTTCGATGTCCGCGAGTCGGTCGGCGTCGCGCCCGACTGCAGCGACGCGCAAACCCTGGCTGTGGAGCTGCCGTGCCACGGCCCGGCCAATTCCGCCGCTGGCGCCCGTAATGAGAACAATAGCTGTCATGGAGTGAGTCTTGAATCTGAGTGGGAAAAATAAACGACGAAGCCTGAAGCCTTCAGTCCAGGCGGGAGGCCCACCGCTGCAGCATCGGCCGCCAGCGCAGAAAAAGCCTGTAGGTTCGCTCCATCAGCCAGCTTGCTCCAGGCAGGCGACCTGCGAAGGCCAGCCAGCGCCAGCCGGGGAGGGCCGCCCACAAGGCCAGGAAGGCCTCTGCACCGCTGAGGAGCTCCCCGCCGGGGCCTTGCACATGAAAACGTGCGAGCAGCTGTTCTCGCGTGGTGCCGGCCGGCAGTTTCACCGCCGCGTCGCTCACATCGGCAAAGCACACGGGCGAGTCCGGCCGCAGCGGTTGCAGGTCGCGGTAGACGCCGATCTCGCGTCGGCACAGCGGGCATGCGCCGTCGTATAAAACGGTCAGCGCGGGCGTGTTCCTGGTCGGTGGGGTCATGGGGTGCACCACGTCGGCGCCTGGCGGGCCACCAGCAACTCGGAGGCTGACGTGATGCCACGCGAGGCTCGTGTCCACCACTGCGAAAACGAATCGCAGCGCCTGTCGACCGCCGGGAATAACGCTGGCGCAGAACCGCACGCCGCCCAGCCCATCAGCCAGCGCTCAAGGTGCGGCTCATCAATGCTGTGCACCCGACGGGCACTCGCCAGTGCCGCTCCGATGCTCGCTGCATCACCGTGCCAGCGCAGCGTGGCAAGTTCGGCCATGCGGCTGGCGACGAAACGCCAGCGCCGTTCGCTCCACGGCCACGCCTGGTGGAAGTCGGTGACAAAGAGGGCCACCACAACCGTGCCTGCGGGAAGCCACCCGGGCAGCTCTCCCAGATTCCAGGGGTGAACCAGCCAGACGTCGCGGCCAGCAACAGCCGTCGCGTCGGGCGGTGTCCAGTTCAGTTCTCGGGGTGGCTCTGCGCTCAGGGGCGGCTCGATGAGCGCGGGTTGGGCTTTGGGCAATTCATGCCCGGCACGGCCCCGGCTTGCGGGCTGGCGCGCGATGCGGTCGAGCGCTTCGTAGGTCTGGTCGATCAGACTCTCGGGGCTGTGCCATTTTGCAGGCGCATAGCGAGAGACGTTGTCCGCATTGAAGAGGTAGGGCTTGCTGCTGCCGGTGCCAGCCACCCATTGCCAGCTAAGGTGGTTGCTGGCGAGGTCACCGTCCAGCAGGTGTCCGTACAGCCAGTCTGCACCCGCGCGCCAGTGCACCTTGCGCATGTGCACGACATAGCTGGCAAGCCACATGCGGGCGTGGTTATGCAAGTACCCTGTCC
The DNA here is from genome assembly GCA_040385065.1 of Pseudomonadota bacterium. GTDB lineage: Bacteria > Pseudomonadota > Gammaproteobacteria > Burkholderiales > Burkholderiaceae_C > Polaromonas. Next base: position 39,175 of record JAZKIC010000027.1, on the reverse strand, counting down.
CGTACAAAGTGCGCACCGCCGTGTCGATGACCGGAACGCCAGTGGCCGCCTGGCGGATGTCGGCCGGCACCAGCGGCGCGTAGACCGCCTGCGGCAGCAGGCCGTCGTGCAGGGAGTCGAAAATCCTATCACCCCGAAATGCCCAGACATGGCGAAAGTATTCTCGCCAGCCCAGCTCATAGACGAATTTGTGCTGCGCATCGATGGGGTGGCGGGCGGACACACCTGCAAGCACTTCGGGAAGGCTAACCAGTCCGTGGGTGATGTAGGGCGACAGGCAGGTAACCGCGCCCTCCAGTGCGTTGCGACTGCGCGCATAGTCGCCCGGCCGCACGGCAGCGATGCGCGCCAGCGCAGCGTCGCGTGTTGGCGGGAAGGAGTCGAGCAGCTTCATAGCGAAACCCCGACTTCGAAGCGATGTATTGCATCGGCCTGCCGCATCAAGCCCACGTTGTGCACAGTCATGCGTGCAGTCTCGGTGAGCTGCAGGTCCATGCACGCATTCCTGGCAATCCGCCGCTCGTGCTTCATCGTGGCTTCAGGGGTTGTGACTACGCGGCGCGCCATGGGCGTAGGTGGCGATGTAGTTGACCCGTGTGTCCCGACACCACGAGGCACGGTGCAGTAGCGGCACATAACGCATGCCGCGCAGGTCGTGGCGCTGTAACCCGGAAGGGGCCAGCGCAGCGCTCAGTTCCCCTGGACGCACAAACCGCGACCACTGGTGGGTGCCGCGCGGTAGCACGCGCAGCACGTACTCGGCACCGACGATGGCAAAAATAAAGCTCTTCCACGTACGGTCGATGGTCGATGCGAACAACAGGCCCCCCGATGCCAGGGACCGCGCGGCAGTGGCAAGGAAGGCAGGGAAGTCGCTGACATGCTCGACTACTTCGAGCGCCAGCAGGACGTCAAAGCGTTCGTCGGCTGACAACGCCTCGGCCGGCTCACCCAGACGGTAATCGACAGTGATGCCATTTGACGCGGCATGCAGGCGTGCCGCGGCAACGTTACCGGGCGAGGCGTCGACGCCCACAACCTGGGCGCCCAGTCGGGCCAGGGCTTCCGACAGCAAGCCGCCTCCGCAGCCCACATCGAGGATGCGCAGCCCAGCCACCGCGTCAGCGCGGTCGCGCCCCAGGTGCGAAGCGATCTGCGCAATCACGTAGTCCAGCCGCAAGGTGTTGACCACATGCAAGGGGCGCATCGGCCCCCGCCTGTCCCACCAGGTCGAGCTGAGGCGGTTGAAGCGTTCGATTTCGGTCGTGATGGTGGTCATGCGAGCGCTGGATCAAACGTGGCGGCAAAGGGCAACGGCACCGCGCGACCCCGCGCCGACCAGGGCACACCAGGCGCGCAATGCAGCGCCCCGCTTGCCTGGACCGCATGCGGCGGCTGCTTCGTTGCGGTGGGCGGCCTCGTCGGACTGGCAGTCGAGCAGCATCTGGCGTAGCGCCCCCAGCGACGGCTGGGCTTGCAGCAAGGCCAGGGAGCGTACTTGCGCGTCGTAGTGGCGGTCGACAAAGGTCTCGACCGCCTCGATCGTTGCGTACACCGCCCGGGGGCCCAGCAGCGCGGGCAGGGCGCCGGTGAGAAACCCGGCCAGTCGCCACAGGGGCAGCAAGCGGCTGTAGTGCACTGGCGGCAACCAGGCTTGCACTTGAATCAGATGGCTTTGTTCGGTGGCGAGGTGATGCTGGGCGAACGCCCGCAGCGCGGGATCACGTGTCAAGCGCAACACCCCTTGATAAATGCAGACCGCGCCGACTTCCCCGGCGTGGTCGGTTCGCAAATCGGCGATCACCGAATCAGGCAAGTGTTCGCCCAGGCTTGCGCCTGACGCGCGGCCTCGAACTCTGAAAGGCGTGACGGCCGAATCAGCCACCTCAGCCCTTCTTGGCCCAGGCATTGCACCAACCCTTGCCAGCAACTTGCTTGCCGGCAAACAGCGGGCACCCGCCGAAAGCGTCGCTGGCCTTGCCTTGGTACAAGGCGCAGTTGCTGCAAGCTTGGCCGGCAGCGTACTTGGGCTGCTTCTTGACGTCGGTTTTCGTCGCGTCCACCACATAGCCCAAGGCAACGGCCTGCGGGTCTTTTTCGTCCAGCCTGGCCTGGCCATATGCGGCCGTGGTCAGAAGCGAGCCGCCAGCGGCCAGCGTCATAAAGAAGGTGCGTCGAGTCTTATTCATCGAGGTTCCGTAAAGAAGAATAGGGTTGATTTGAGTCATTATTGAATCGTAATGTAGCCCCAATTCGCGCTACTATCCCGCAAATATCGGCGGTTCCGCCGAAACATCAGCCATAATGAACTCAAAACCAACTCATCAAGATGATGACCACCACTAAGCCCACAAAACGCTTCGATACCCCGAAGCACTCCAAACGGTCTGCTTCTGTGCCCAGCCCGGTTGAGCCGACCTTTCGCAGCGGCGCAGTAGCGCGCATGGCGGGAATGCCCGTGGCGACCCTGCGAATCTGGGAGCAGCGTTACCAGGCGGTGCGACCCACCACTGCGGCTTCAGGACATCGGCTGTACTCTGCGGCAGATGTGGAGCGCGTCACCATGCTGCGCCGGCTCACCGAGAAAGGACACGCGATTGGCTTGCTGGCAGCGCTGGACATAGAACAAATGCGCGAGATGATGCATGCACCCCGATTTGCCGGGTCTGTGAGCGGGAGTGATGTTCTGCCGCATCCTGCAGGCATGAGGATCGTAGTGGTGGGTCGGGCTCTTGCACATCGGCTGCACAGACTGGTCGACCGTCTGCCCGGTGTGCTCGCGCTGCGATGGGTGAGTGTTTTTGATTCATTGGCCGATGCAGAGCGTGAGGCTCGGCGTGCGGCCGAGCCCGAGGCTGGTGTCGATCTGCTGCTGTGGCAGGCAGCGAGTTTGCAGCCTGGCGCACGACACGATTTGCGTCGGGCCCAGGACGCGTGGCGTGCACATGCTGCGGCCGTGGTTTACCGCTATTCAAGTGCCGCCGGGCGCGCGGAGTTGACCGAAGCCCGCACTGCGTTGTTCCACGAACCCGCAGATGACGAGTCACTGGGCCAGTGGCTGGCGGCGCTGCAACCTATGTCGACCCAGGTGGGGCCGTCCCGCAAGAGCCCTGACTTGGCCCCATCGGCTGCGATGAGTCTTGCAGACCAGTTCGTATCGGCGCCGCGGTTTGCCGACGTCGGGTTGACCGAATTTGCAGGGCTCTCGTCAGCGATGGCTTGTGAATGCCCCAGCCACCTGGCCGAGTTGCTTCTGCAAATTTCCAACTTTGAGATTTACAGCGGCGAGTGTGCCAACAGGAGTGAGACCGACGCGCAGTTGCACGCCTATTTGCAGCGAGTCGCCGGGGCCGCGCGCATGCTGTTCGAGACAGCTCTTGAGCAGGTAGCGCTCGCCGAGGGCCTGCCACTACCTGACAGCCCTGACGCAGATGCTTTCTCTGCGGCTACGGGTGCGCGACCGGCGCCCGCTGCTTCGTCAATCCCAGGTGTGCAAACATGACCCATTCGCTGGCTCCTCTGGCTTTGCAGCGTTCCAGTTATCAGCTCTGCCGGCACCCTTGGCCGGCGACGCTGCGGCGGGCTTTTCCCTGGTTCTGCCTCTTCGTGGTGGGCACTGCCGGGCTAGCGTCGCTGCTGTCGTGGCCACATGACGAAGCAGCCGCTGCCGTGGGAACCCGCCGGCGCTGGTTTCTTCGAAATAGCACAGCGATCAACCGGCGCCACCGAACGCTCTTTGCACAGGCACTAAGGTGGGCCGCCTGGCGTGCGCCTCTTCCTGCATCTCCTTGGGCAGTGCTGTGTTCAGTTTGGCAACCATTTTGATCAGTTCACGCTCAAACTCTCGCAAACGCGCCTGGATGTCGGCTGCGGGGTGCCGCTCGCGGAGTGCGCTTTCCAGGCACCCTGCGAGGTACTCGAGGCGGCCGGCACCGATGTTGCCCGCGACCGATTTGCAACTGTGGGCGAGTCGCTCGGCGACGGCGTGATCCCCGAGGCTCAACGCGTCTGCAATCTGCGTGGCCGTTGATCCATTCCCTGTCACAAAGCGACGCAGGATCGTGAGGTACAGGGGCCGCTTATTCAACACCCTGCTCATGCCCAGTGTGGTGTCGAGACCCTCGACGCAGGGAAGTCCCTCGACGAGCAACATAGTTGGGCCGGCGCCGGCGTTTGCCCGCGCCTGGAGTGCAGCCTCTGGCGCCTGCGGCTGCGGCTGCGCCGGTGCAAGCGCCGGCCCGGGCAGTGTTGCCGGTTCGGCCGCGGGAATCCATTGGCGCAACGTGGCCCAAAGGACCTCCGGGTCGATCGGTTTGACGACCACCGCATCCATGCCCGACTCCAGGCACCTCTCACGGTCCTGCTCCATGGCATTGGCGGTCATGGCGATGATCGGCAGCCGTTTGAGCTGTTCTATCTTTCGGATGGCCCGAGTGCTGCTCACGCCGTCCATCACGGGCATGTGCATGTCCATGAAAACCAGGGCGTACTGATTGCGCTGCACCATGTCCAGGGCAACGGCCCCGTTCTCTGCGACGTCGACAATCAATCCCACACTGGCAAGCATTCCGGAAGCGACCAGCTGGTTGATGTCGTTGTCCTCCACCAGCAACACCCGCCGGCCGCGAATGTGCTGAAGGCCTGACGCGGCCTCTGACCTCGCAGAACCAGGCAGCGAAAGCACTTGCGACGGTGCCTGAGGAGCAAGCAGGTCCATGGTCGTGTCGAACAGCAGTGACATGTTGACCGGTTTGACCAGAACACCTTTGAGCCCGATCGCCCGCGCATCCTTCAGCATTTCCTCCCGGCTGTGCGAGGACACCAACATCATGACCGGTGGCAGCGCAAGTCCGAGGGACTTGATTCGGCGTGCCGTTTCGATGCCGTCCATTTCGGGCATGCGCCAATCGAGGTAAACAATGCCGAACGGGGCTTGCGCGGCTGCAGCCGCGCGCACGGCTTCAATGGCATCAGCCCCTGAAGCAGCCTCGGTCACAACGAATGTCATCTTTTCCAGCATGTCGCGGATCGAAGTCCGCGCATGCGGGCTGTCATCTACCACCAGCGCACGGCATCCGCGCAGGTCGGCGCGGGGTACCAGATCTTTCGAGCGGTCTTCAACGGCACCCAGACGGGCGGTGAAGATGAAAGTGCTGCCCTGGCCAAGGGCGCTTTCAACCCGGATCTGCCCCTCCATGAGTTCAGCCAGCTTCTTGCTGATGGCCAGGCCCAGCCCGGTGCCGCCGAATCTACGGGTAGTCGATGTGTCCGCTTGGGAGAAACTCTGGAACAAGCGATCGATCTGGTCTTGCGACATGCCGATGCCCGTATCGCGCACCCGAAACTCCAGAACCGTTGACGCCTCCGTGCATTCGGCTGCATGGACCGAAATCTCGACCTGTCCGGAAGGGGTGAACTTCACCGCATTGTTCACGAGGTTGACGAGCACCTGGCCCAGTCGCAGCGAATCACCACGCACGTACGGCGGCACCGAGGCGCCCACGTCCACGATGAGCGCCAAGCCCTTCGCGTCACACTCCCCGACGCAAAGGTCGATCGTGGTGTCGAGCACCTTCTGGAGTGCAAACTCCGATGCCTCCAGCGTGAGCTTGCCTGCTTCGACTTTGGAAAAATCCAGGATGTCGTTGATGACGCCCAAAAGGTGTTGTCCTGCCGACTGCACCTTGCTGATGTAGTCGCGTTGACGCGGTGCCAGATCCATTTCGAGCGCGAGGTGCGACAGACCGATGATGGCGTTCATCGGCGTTCGAATCTCGTGGCTCATATTGGCCAGGAAGTCCGACTTTGAGCGTGTAGCCGATTCGGCGACTTCCATTGCCCGCCGAATATCCTGTTCGTACTGCTTGCGCAGCGTGATGTCACGGGACACCGCCAGAAGGCCTCGGGCTGACCTGTCCTTTCCCCACAGCGGCGAGATGACCGTCTCGTAGAACACCTCTTGTCCATCGGCTTTCGTGATCAGCTCCTCGAGCCTGACTGGTACGACCGATGCAATCGCCTGACTGTCGCGCGCACGAATCTTTTCCACCCGTGCCGAAGGAAACAGATCGTCAGCCGTGCGGCCGATCAGCTGTTCACGTGAAAAGCCGGAACGTTCACTGTAGGCCTTGTTGCAGCCCTGGTAACGTCCCTCTAGGTCTTTGTAGAAGATGGCGTCGGGCATTGAGTCGATCAAGGAAAGCAGCAGCGTTTGCTGATGCTCTGCTTCGAGTTCAGCGCGTCTTTGTTCCGTGATGTCCTTGATCGTGATCACGAACATGCTACGCCTGCCGAGTTCCGTCAGGAAAATCGAAACAGCGACGTCTCTAAGCACGCCATCCTTTCGTCGATGCACATTCGTGTAGGTGACGGAGCCGCCGTTGGCCGTGCCGGCAAATATGCTCTTCACCCTGTCCCGGGTCAGTTCGACGGAGAAATCCTTTAGCTTGAGTTTCTTGAATTCGGCAGCGGTATAGCCCAGGTGATCGCAGGCCGCAGGATTGACATAGGTGATGGCGCCGTTTGCGGAGTCAATCCAGAACATGGGCGGTGAGTTTTCGATCACCTGCAGGTTGAAGGCCATCTCCTCCTCATGGCGAACACTGTCCGTCACGTCCCGGTAGGTGATCACATTGCCCACGCACCTACCGTGGATAAACTGGGGCGCGACCGTGCGCGTCAGGAACCTGCCGTCCATCAACGCGATGCTGTCAACCGACTTCTCCAACGGACGGTTGTTCAGGCGATCGACCAGCTGGTCCAATTGCTCGGGGTGCTTCATGCGCTCGCGCATGACGGTGCGCAGGGTCTCCAAGGTGAGGCTGCTGATGTCTTCCTCCGGAAGGGCCCACATTTCTGCCATCCGTATGTTCATCACCATGCCACCGTCGGGCTGAACGGCCAGGATGGCCTCGCTGGTCGCATCAATGGTGGACACCAGCATGTCGTGTGCTTGTTGCAGCGCCTCCATTCCAGCCCCAGGAACTACAGGCCCTGGGGCTGGCGCCAGCGCAACGGCTGGCGCGACAGGGAGCGCTGAGGATACGCATGGATCGGCAACGCGCGGGGTATCCAGGAGCAACACTCCCACCAAGGTGAGCTGGCGCCGGGTTTCCGCCAGCATGGCCTCCAGTTCGCGGACCAGCCCTGGCAAGGTCACATTGTCCTCGGGCGCGTCTTCGATAAGGGCTGCCACAGCAGTAACTCCGAAAAGCCCCATCGTTCCTGCGGAGCCCCGGAGCTTGTGTGCCTCTGTCCTGATCCACGCATCGCTCGCGGCTGGATCGATCATGCCCGCGCAGTAGCCGTCGTAAGAAGCCATGGCGTCGTACACCATCTGCCGCACCCGGCCAAGGCCCGCGAGTTTCCCCAGATGCTCCAGAACGTCCATTTTCACGATAGCCGACGACTCTCGCGGCTCGGCGCTTGGCGCCGAAGTCGCCACGGGGTTTGATACGGAGTAGCGATCAAGTGCGGCGGTAATTTGCGCCCAGTCGAAGGGCTTGGCAAGCGAGCCATTCATGCCCGCATCCAGGCACCGCTGGTGCTCGCTCGAACCTTCACGGACGGCGCTGAGCGCCAGGATCGGGACACTGCCCTTCGGTTGGGGGAGTCGCCTGATCTGCCGAGCTGCTTCAATGCCATCCATGACTGGCATTTGAAGGTCCATCAGGATCAGGTCGAAGCTGCCCTGTCTGGCAAGTTCGACAGCCTGCGCGCCGTCGCCCGCGATGGCAAGCGTGTGCCCCTCGCCGCTCAGCACGTCGTTCAGAATCTCCTGGTTGATCTCCACGTCTTCAGCCAGAAGGATGCGTAGTTTGCTGCGGTTTGGCAAGTTAGCCTTTCCAGAAGCTGGAATTCCGGTTGACCCAGGGGTCCTGCGTCTTGACTGTCTTGGGTGCTTGCTTAAGGCCGACGACGGTTTGCACCGCGTGTATGAGCGATTCGGCCTCGAATGGCTTGGTTACGTAGCCGTCGGCGCCGGCAGCCATGCCTTTGAGCACGGCCGCTCGCGTGGCTTTTCCCGTCAACATGATGACCGGGACATCGCCAAAGGTCTTGTGTGTTCGCAGCCTCGACAGAATGTCAAAACCGTCCGCATCCGGGAGCTGGACATCCAGCAGGACGACGTCCGGTACCGGCAGCTTGCCGAACTCGGCCCGAATCTTGGCGCGGTTCCCGGCGAGCCGGACATTGAACCCTTCGAACCCAAGATAGGTCTGAATGAATTTGGCCAGCGTGGGCTCGTCTTCAACGACGATGGCGGACAAGGGATCTCCCGGATCCCGGATGCGTCTTTCACCGCGCGCCCGGGCAATCTCTACGTAGAATCCGCTCGTTTCGAGCGACGACACGCCTGAATCCACTGCCGACGTTCCCGGTGTTTTCGTGAGGAGATTCAGGCTGGCCTGCATATTTGATTCCACAGGGTCGACGACGACCGGCGTGACCAGCTTCTGATTGATCATCTCCCGCACGATGGCGTCGTAGTCGTCTTGCGAAAGCTCCGGCATGGACGCGCGGATCTGGACGAGCGACTGCGCCCCGTTCGTCCTGATCAGGAACTCGACCTGGGGGCTTGACAACGTCGCGTTGTTTCCGCGGAGTACATCGCTCCCAAGGTTGGAAATGGCATAAACATCATGCATGGGCAGGACGGTGACACCGTGGTTTTTGCCCGATCCACGTAACGCAGATGGCGGCTGTGGATCGGACGATCTCGTCCAGGCACACCTCGGTGGGTTCGTCAGAAGCGATGGAGGCGATTTGCATGGGGTTATGCGGCGCTGATAGGCAGTGGTCGTACATGTGATTCTTCATGCCCGAGCGTTAAATGCAGTGCCGGAACAGCAGGGACAAATGGGCCTATCTCTCAGGTTTGAAGGTGAGCGGCGGGGGTGGTCAGATAGGTGACACCCGGCCTGCCTCGGCACCACAGTGCCGGGATAAAGCGAAGCTCCGTCTACCTGCGTATCGCGCGAGGCCTCGGGCGGTGAGATGCTTGAGAAAGCCAGAACCGGGAATCCCAGGACTTTTCCTTGCAGAGGAAAACTCGTGTTTTGAAGACAATCAGCGAACAGGAAAGCGCAGCAAAAGTCCAGACTCGCCGCTTGGGGAAGTAGCCTCGCCTCCCTTCTCTAAAGCTCATCAAATAAGGCGGGCAAAGCCCAAGCAGGGGAACGGGCAGGGGCTTTTTGCATATCAAATGCCGATAAGCTGGCGTCAAGCGCCACCGGTTCAAATTAAATGCTTCCGTGTTGTTGCGGGCAGTATCGACCCGGGCGCTTGAGCTTTCTTTGAGCCTAGGATCGCATCATGCCGCGGAGCCAACCCGTAATCGCCGCTTGAAATAACTCTGCTTTTCTTCTTCCACACACCATGACTTCTTTCTTCGCTGCGCCACCGCTAACCGTGATTCCCCAGCGCGAGCCGGCGCCGTTCGTTCCCGATGAGGTACTGGACCGGCTGGCGCGCTGCAGCAGTGGGTCGCTCACCACTCAGCTCTACATCAAGGGATTTCGCCAACCGGTACTGCACGGACTTAGGCCGCTCAACAAGAAAATTAAGCCATTCGCCGGTCGCGCGTACACCATGCGATTCATCCCGGCGCGGGAAGACGTGGACGTCTACGGCAACCTGACGACCGAGCCGTCCGCCGACAACTTGCAATGGGTGGGCGTGGAACAGCTCGAACCAGGCCATGTGCTGGTGATCGACAGCAACAAGGATGGCCGCGCAGCGTCGATGGGCAACATGCTCATCACCCGCATGATGATGCGGGGCGCCAGAGGTGTGGTCACCGACGGTACGTTTCGGGACGGCACCGAACTGAGCGAGATGGACTTTCCCATCTGGTCCACCGGTGTCACGGCCACCACGCGCCTGTCCTTTCATCACGTGGCCGACCTGAACGTGCCCATCGGTTGCGCCGGGGTGGCCGTCTATCCCGGGGATGTTATCCACGGGGATGGTGACAACATCACGGTGATCCCGGCGCATCTGGCCGAGCAGATGGCAGACTTGTGCGAAAAGCGTGACGACATAGAAGCGTATCTGGCCATGCGCGTCAAAGCGGGCGAGGCGCTTTGGGGGCTTTACCCGCCGAGCGAGCTGACCCGCGCGCAGCACAAGGCCTGGCTGGCCGAAGGCCGACCGCCCATATTGCCCGCAGCACCCGCCACCCGCTGAACAAGAAAGCCCTATTGATGAGTACTTTCATGCCCGCTGACCACGCAGCCCTGATCCGACGCTATTTCGATGCATGCAATGCCGCCGACTACCAGGCGCTGATCGACTGCTTCACGCCTGACGCCGTGCATTACTTTCCGCCGGGCCTGCCCGACGTTCCCTGGCGCAGCGCAGACACCATCGCCAAGAAATGGATCTGGTGCGTCGAAACACTCGGCTCGCAATGGACGATCGAGAAAATACTGGTGAGCCACGACAGTCCCGAAGCCGTGATCGAGTGGACGCACTGGAAAAACAAGAGCGGCACGGCCTTGCGTGGAGACGAGTGGTACCGCTTCGATCCGGTCAGTGGAAAGATTGCCGAAATCCGGGCCTACTATGCCTCGCCCGCAGACAAAAACGTTGCCATCAACGAGCTGGCGGACTTCGACTATGCCGGCCGTGGCTACCACCTGCGCAGTGCCTGACATGTACATCAGCGAACAACTCCTCAATCCGGACGAACGCCGCCTGCGGTTGTCCACGCAGTTGGGAGTTCAACACGTCGTGCTCGACAACCGGGGGACGGAGCTGGTCTCTGCCAGCGGCGGCGTCAGCGCATGGGATGCACGCAAGCTATCCGACTACCGAAAATGGGTGGAGGGTTTCGGCCTGAAGCTCGACGTCTTTGCGCTCGATGTCGGCTCCATCCTGCTCGACTCACTGGTTGACATTGACGGCGCCAAAAAGCAGCGCGCAACCCTCGCCGAGAACATTCAGAAGGCTGCCGACGCAGGCATCACTTGCCTGAAATACAACGTGCAAATGGTGGGCATCACACGCACCGGACTCAAGCCCGGGCGTGGCGGCTCGCGGAACTCGGGCTTCGTGTATGCCGAGTATTCGGCCGAGGACGATCGTAAGCACTCCTACTGGGGTGTGGGTTATCCGACCCAGCAGGATGCAGGCGACGCGGAAACGGCCAGTGTGTGTGGACAAAAGCTCGCACGTGACGTGCCGCCAGTGACGGAGAAAGCGGGTTGGGACGCCATCGAGTTTCTGGTCGAAGGCCTGATCCCTGCGGCCGACAGGGCAGGGGTGCGGCTGGCCTGCCACCCGCATGATCCTGCCTACCCGGTGGGCGGCCTCAACGGCATCGAGCATGTGGTGGGTTCGGCTGACGGCTTGCGCAGGTTTTTATCGTTGAGTGGCAGCCGGAACCACGGCCTTAATTTTTGCCAGGGCACGGTGGCCGAAATGTTCACGGAGCCGGGCAAGCAAATGATCCCGGTCATCGAAGAGTTCGCCTCGACTGGGCGCATCTTCATGGTCCATTTCCGAAACATACGGGGTGGTTACCTCGACTTTCAGGAAGTGTTTCCCGACGAGGGCGACGTGGACATGTTCGAAGCCATCAAGGCCTACCAGCGTGCCGGCTACACGGGCCCGCTGTGTCCTGATCACGTGCCGGTTTCCGAGCTCGATGAAAACCGTGAACGTTTCATGTCTTTTGCCCTGGGCTACACGCGGGGCTTGCTGCAAGCCGCGGGTGTCTGGACCACGGCACGCCAGTAACCCGACGCCCAGGTTTCATAAATTTCCTCGGGCAAACGCTTGAACCACCGGAGTCGAAAAATGCAGGTCGAATCAAATATCGTTTCTTATGCCAAGGCAGCGCCCGACGCGCGCACCGCAGCCGACGCGGGGGACCGCATCGAATGGATCAAGGTCTCGCTCATGTTCCTTCCGCTGGCCACGCCCGTCAGCGATGCCAAGGTGCTGACCGGGCGGCAAAAGCCCCTGACCGAGATCGCTTTCATTTTTGCCGAAATCCGCACGCGTGATGGCCATGAAGGCATCGGCTTCGGCTACTCCAAGCGCGCGGGCGGCCCGGGCATGTACGCCCACGCCCAGGAAATCGCGCCCAATCTACTGGGTGAGGATCCCAACGACATCGCCAAACTGTTCATCAAGTTGACCTGGGCTGGCGCCTCGATGGGCCGCAGTGGGCTGACGACCCAGGCGATTGCGCCGTTCGACATTGCGTTGTGGGACCTGAAAGCCAAGCGCGCGAAGTTGCCTCTGGCCAAGCTGCTGGGCGCTCACCGCGATTCCGTCCAGTGCTACAACACCTCGGGCGGCTACCTTCATACACCGCTTGAACAGGTGCTCAAGAACGTTGCGATCTCGCGTGAGAGCGGCATTGGCGGCATCAAGCTCAAGGTAGGGCAGCCCGATCTTTCCATCGACATCGAGCGCGTGCGCGCTGTGCGCAAACTGCTGGGCCCGGACTTTGCGTTGATGGTGGACGCCAACCAGCAATGGGACCGCACCCAGGCCACGCGCGCCTGCCGGGCGCTCGAGGAGTTCAACCTGACCTGGATCGAAGAGCCCCTTGATGCCTACGACTTCGAAGGCCACGGACAACTGGCCGAGCGTTTCGACACGCCGATCGCCACCGGCGAAATGCTGACCAGCTTTGGCGAGCATTCCCAGCTCATCATGGCCGGCACCGATTTCATCCAGCCTGACGCGCCGAGGGTCGGTGGCATTACGCCTTTCCTTCAGATCATGGCGCTGGGCGAGTTCAAGCAGCGCAGACTTGCCCCGCACTTTGCGATGGAGATCCACTTGCACCTTGCCGCCGCGTACGGCCTGGAGCCATGGCTGGAACATTTCGAGTGGCTGGGCCCCATGTTCAACGAGCAGATGCAGCTTCAAAATGGCCGCATGTGGGTATCGGACCGGCCAGGACTGGGCTTTTCGCTGAGCCAGCAGGCGCTGGACTGGACGACGGAGTCGGTGGAATTTGGCAAGCGGCCCTGATGGAAGGGCGGAGCTGACTGCAGCCGAGTGCTCAGCCTCCGCCCAAGCACGAATGCGAGCTCGGCATTATTCGGACGGCAAAAAATCTTTCTGCCAAAAAGTGCTCCCGCCGTGATTTGCCTACCTGAGCCGAGCGAAAGCCGCCGTATTCGGTCAAAAATTCTTCCCGGTTCGGGGCATACTTTCTCAAGGCGCCGATTTACCCATCGGCTACCTCGAGATCCCGCCGGCGACCCTGGCGGGTGACATGCAAGACCTTACCCAGGAAGATGCAATTCCATGTCCGACCAGACTTTTCTCGACGCGGCCTCTGCGGCTGTGCGTCCTGCCCAGCCGCCCGCTGCCCAGCCTTTGCACGCGGTGGGGCTGGATGACAAATACACAGCCCGCAGCGGGCGCATTTATCTCAGCGGCATTCAAGCGCTGGTGCGGCTGCCGCTGATGCAGCGCATCCGTGATGTCGCCGCCGGGCTCAACACGGCGGGCTTCGTTTCCGGCTACCGGGGCTCGCCGCTCGGCGGGCTCGATGAGGCGCTCTGGGCCGCGAAGCCGCACCTCGATGCGCACCACGTGCGCTTTGTTCCCGGCATCAACGAAGACCTGGCGGCTACCTCCGTCTGGGGCACGCAGCAGCTCCATCTGCTGGGCGAGTCGGACTACGACGGCGTGTTCGCCCTGTGGTACGCCAAGGGCCCGGGCGTCGACCGCAGCATCGACGTGCTCAAGCACATGAACCATGCCGGAACGGCGAAATACGGCGGCGTGCTTCTGGTGGCCGGCGATGACCACGGCGCCTATTCGTCGACTTTGCCGCATCAGAGCGATCACGTGTTCAGCGCCTCGATGATTCCCATGCTCTACCCGTGCAACGTTCAGGAGTACCTCGAACTGGGCTTGCACGGCTGGGCCATGTCGCGCTTTTCCGGCTGCGCCATCGGCTTCAAGGCGCTGGCCGACACCGTGGAATCGAGCGCCTCCATCGAGGCCGACCCGATGAAGGTGCAGATCGTGCTTCCGGACGAATTCGTCGTGCCCGAGGGCGGCTTGAATTGCCGGCTCTCGACCGACACGCTCGGTGTTCAGGCGCGCAAGCAGGAAGCGCTGATGCAGGACTACAAGATCTATGCAGCCATGGCTTATGCGCGGGCGAATCGCATCAACCGCGTCACAATCGACTCGCCCAAAGCCAGGCTGGGAATTGTGGCCTCGGGCAAGAGCTATATGGACGTGCTGGAGGCCCTGGAAGAACTGGGCATTACGGAAGCGCTGGCCGCCGAGATCGGTATACGGCTTTTCAAGGTGGCGATGCCTTGGCCCCTTGAGCCGGAAGGCATACGTGAATTTGCGCGCGGACTCGATGAGATTCTGGTGGTCGAGGAAAAGCGCCAGATGGTCGAGTACCAGCTGAAGGAGCACCTCTACAACTGGCGTGACGATGTTCGGCCGCGCGTCATTGGCAAGTTCGACGAGCGTGGCGAGTGGGACGTGCACAACCCGCGCGGCCGGGGCGACTGGCTGCTGAGCGCGCGCGCCGACTTTTCGGTGGCGCAGGTGGCGCGTGTCATTGCCGGGCGTATCAAGCGGCTCGACATCCACACCAGTACCGACGACCTGATCCGAGCGCGGCTGGCTTTTCTGGAAGCAAAAGACGCGGTGCTGCAGCGCGCCATCGACACACCGCCGAGGCCTGCCTATTACTGTTCGGGCTGTCCGCACAACACCAGCACGCGCGTTCCCGAGGGCAGTTTTGCGCTGGCCGGCATCGGATGCCACGTCATGGCCACGGCCATTTACCCCGAGTTCAACAAGCTCACCACGCAAATGGGCGGGGAGGGCGCGCCGTGGATAGGCGCTGCCGCCTTCAGCAAGGTGCCGCACGTGTTCGCCAACCTGGGCGACGGAACCTACTTCCACTCGGGCTACCTCGCAATCCGCGCCGCAGTCGCGGCCAACAGGACCTTGCCGGTCAACATGACCTACAAGATTCTGTACAACGACGCCGTCGCCATGACAGGGGGGCAACCCGTCGATGGCCCGATCAGCGTGTTCGCGATTGCGCAGCAAATGGCGGCCGAATCGGTCAGCCGGATCGCCCTGGTGACGGAAGACCTGTCGCGCTACGCCGACCGCAGCCAGTTGCCGCCCTCAGTCACTCTGCATGCCCGCGAAGAACTCGATGACGTGCAGCGAGAGTTGCGCGAGGTCGCCGGGGTCAGCGTGCTGATCTACGACCAGACCTGCGCCGCTGAAAAGCGCCGCCGCCGCAAGAAAAAGGAATTGGTCGATCCGCCGGAGCGCCTGTTCATCAACGAACTCGTGTGCGAGGGCTGTGGCGACTGTGGCGTGCAGTCGAACTGCACTTCATTGCTCCCCAAAGAAACAGAGTTCGGCCGCAAGCGCGTCATTGACCAGTCGTCGTGCAACAAGGACTATTCCTGTGTGAAGGGCTTTTGCCCCAGCTTTGTGAGCGTCAAGGGTGGCAAGCTGCGCAAGCCGGATGCGAAGCGTGCTCAGGGGGCGGAAAAGGCTAATGGCATACCGAAGTTCGACCTGCTCCCCATGCCTCCGGAACCGGACCTGCAGCGACCGTTCAACATCCTCATCACGGGGATCGGCGGAACGGGTGTCATCACCATCGGTGCGCTGCTGGGCATGGCGGGTCACCTCGAAGGAAAGGGCGTAAGCGTACTGGACATGACCGGGATGAGCCAGAAAAACGGTTCTGTGACGTCCCATGTGCGCTTTGCCCGCGCGCCGGGCGAACTTCATGCACAGCGGATTGCGACCGGGGAGGCTGACTTGATCCTCGGCTGCGACCTGCTCACGGCGGGCGCGGCCGACGCCATTGGCAAAACCCGGCCCGGTCGAACGCTGGCCATCATCAACACGCACGAGCAACCACCCGGGCAGTTCGCGCGCAATCCCGACTGGGCATTTCCAACGGAGCAGGTTCGGGCGCTCATTCGGGAGTCGGTGGGTGAGTGTGCAGATTTCGTCGACGCGACGCGGCTGGCCACGGCCTTGATGGGTGACTCTATCTCGGCCAACCTTTTCATGCTCGGCTACGCGTTCCAGCGCGGCGCCGTACCGGTGTCCCTGGCCGCGCTGATGCGGGCCATAGAACTGAACGGGGTGGCGGTTGCAGCCAATCAGACGGCCTTGCAGTGGGGACGTATGGCGGCGTTCGACCTGCCTGCGGTGGAAAGCCGCTGCGCGTCCGTGACGGAACAGACCGTGTCCGTCCAGTTGCCGGAGTCGCTCAATACGCTGCTGAAAAAGCGTGTGGAATTCCTGGGCAACTACCAGAACGCGGCCTATGCGTCGCGCTATGCCCAATTTGTTCAGGGCGTCCGCGAGGCCGAACAAAAAGCAGGAAGCAGCGATGCCGTCAGCAAGGCCGTTGCGCGCAACCTCTTCAAGCTCATGGCCTACAAGGACGAGTATGAAGTTGCGCGGCTGCACACCGATGCCGATTTCAAACGGCAACTCGAGTCTCAGTTCGAGGGCGACTATTCGCTCGCCTACCATCTGGCGCCTCCGCTTCTGGCGCGCAAGGACAGTCAGGGGCATCTCGTCAAGCGCACGTTCGGCAGTTGGATGGGTGGCGCGTTTGGCGTGCTTGCCAAATTCAGGGGCCTGCGCGGCACTGTGCTGGATCCGTTCGGCCGCACCGAAGAGCGCAAGATGGAGCGAGCGCTCATCGACCTTTACCGCGACTGGGTCACGCAGGCCTTGCCGCTTCTGGCCAATACCGACGCAGCGCCGCTGGTTCAGGAGCTATGCCGGCTACCCGAAACGATTCGCGGCTTCGGTCACGTCAAGCGAGCCAGCGTGGCCAAGGCGATGCGGCGCCAGCGCGAACTTGCACGCCAGCTGAACGATATGGGCGCAGCGCTTGCTTTTGCCCCTGAATTGATTGATCAGCCCGTGCCAGCGGCGGGCGTTCAGCCTGTTGAGTCACCCCAAGCCGGCTGAGACCAGTGCGTCGCTCAGCCCACGAATGATTTGATGAGTTTGTAAATACCGCCCACGATATCGCGCAAGTTCTCGAAGAGATCGGCGATCTGGTACGTGACGAAAAAAAGCATGGGGTAAAAAATTTCCGGGCGGGTGAACGACAGCCCCTTGATGTACTGAACAAGGGGAGTCTGAGGCAGTGTCTTGTTCGCTACCCAGCAGATCAGCGCGCCGACCGCTGCGCCCCCCAGGATGTCGGTGGGATAGTGCAGGCCAAGGTATATACGCGGCAGCGCAATCATCACGAAGGTGTAGATCAGGGCGACCCAGCCCATGGCCCGTGAGATGAAGAACATGCCGCAAGCCAGGGCAAAGAACAGCACGGCGTGGTCGCTGGGAAACGAACTCAGCCCATCCATGGCGCCCTCGGCCACGCCGAATGGCACCGTGAAATGCAGGTCGGTCTGGTGCATGGGCCGAAGCCTGAAGGGCAAGGCCAGCACCATCAGCCTGCCCACCATCAGGGCAACGGCGCAACCGATCAGCGTCGAAATGGTGTGTTCCCGCTCGTGGGCACCGCGTTCCCCTTGCCTGAACCAGCCCCACCAGAGCAGCACCATCAGGACGCCGCCCTTGACGATGTGGTTGAACGAAATGAATGCGATCGCCTGGTCGATCGCCCACGAATTGCGGGCCAGCGTGTTGAGTGGCCCGACGATGGCACTGTCAAAAAAGTTCAGGTGGTACTCGGTCATTCGAGTTATGTTCTCCAAGGCAGGCCAGAATTCACTGATCCCCGGCCCACTTGCTCCCTCAATCTGATCGTGCCACAACGAAGGGCTGAGTCCCATGGACCGCGGGGCGCCGGCGGTCGGTCTTGGGCTGAGCTTCGCGTAAGACTAGAGCTTGTCTATTGGCTAGGGCAAAGGCAAGATACCTTCTGCTATAAATCTCCGGTCTACCGACAAACTCAACAGGCACTCATGCAAACAAGCTCACCTTTTCATCTGGCTTTTCCCGTCGACGACCTTGCCAAGGCCCGCACGTTCTATGGCAGCGTTCTCGGTTGTCCGGAAGGAAGGTCCAGTGATGAATGGATCGACTTCAATCTCTACGGCCACCAGATCGTCGCGCACCTGAGCCCTGAGAAAAAGAACGTGCACCACAACGAGGTCGACGGCAAGGACGTTCCGGTACCGCACTTCGGTGTGGTGCTTGAATGGCAGGCCTTTCATGATCTGGCAGCACGGCTCGAAGGACTGGGCACGAAGTTCGTCATCGAGCCGGGCATTCGATTCGCCGGGCAGGTTGGCGAGCAGGCCACCATGTTCTTCAAGGACCCGTCGGGTAATGCCCTGGAGTTCAAGGCCTTTCGGGATCCTTCGATGCTCTTTGCAAAATGACCGCTTCGACGCGCTGGCCGCGCGTGACGCCGAACTGATCCGCGCTAACGGTAGGCAGCGAAACCCGCGATCTTTCGCCGGGCCAGTCCATGGCGACTCGCTGCGACGTAGCGCACGGTTTTTCCCACCCCCATGCTGTGCCGGCTTTGGTCATCAATATGCCTGACGTCGGCCCGCAATATTTACAAGCGGCCGGGCTGATCAGCGCTGGCCGTCCGCCCCGGCAAGGCCAATCTGGGTTTCGGCCTGGTGCCTTCTGCGCCACCCCTCAAGGACTGATGCAATTCAAGCGCTTCAGTCGGCGTTCTTGGGGGCGTCGGCCAGCGCCCGGCGTTTGAGCCTGGCTTCCGAGCGCCGCCTTATTGCCCAGGCTTCGTTGAATTCGCTCGGCATGACCACGGGCACTTCCAGGCAGACGCTTTGCGTCGGCAGCACATCCTTCCAGTCGGCTATGAGCTTTTTGTAGGCCAGGCCCACGGGCCGGATGTTTCGGTCCAGGTCGTACAAGCCGAGCGCGTTGACGTGGCCATTGTCTTCGCGCAGTGCGCTGTCCCAATCCACCTGGTCGGTGAGTGAGTACCAGGTGAAGCCGACCACCGGCACACCGTCATTGCGCACGCGCAGCATATTGGCCCATTCCTTCCACAGCCAGTTCACGGCTTCGGTGCCGGCGGGCCCCTGGGCGAGGTTGGTTTCCGTATGCATGACGGGCAATTGATAGCGCTCGTGGTACTGGCGCGTGATCACGGCGTAGCCGAAGATTTCTCCCGATGCGGCGGTGTTTCCGTCGGCCGCGACCCGGTGCTCGTTGGTGCCGTAATAGTCACTGCCCATGATGCAATGGTGCTTGAGGTTGTTGTGCAGGAAGAAGTGGTAGTCGTCCCGCGACATGCCGTTGTCGATAAGGAATTCGTACATTTCCGAATCCACGCGACGGCCATAGTTGAGGTCGAGTGACAGAAAGCGTTTGGCATTCATCAGCTCGGCCGGTCCGATGGCCGCAGGATTTTCTGCATGGAAATATTCCGAAGACTCGCTCTGTATGAAGATCGCATCGGCGCGTTTGCCGATGATCTCGTGCATCGCCAGTACGTTCGCCTTGACGATGTGCTTAAGTGCGGTCACGAAGGCCCGGTCGCTGCTGAGCTGCTCATTCCACCAGCCATAGGACGCCGAGAACTTGGCGCAGACGTACATCTCGTTGACGGGTGTGTAGAGCTGGACCCACGGAAAGCGCGCAGCAAAAGCGCTGGCGTAGCGCGCGAACAAGGCGGGGAAGTCCGGGTTCTGGAAGTTGCCGATCCAGTCGGGCACGCCGAAATGGCAGAGGTCCACGATGGGCACCATGTCCAGGCGGCGTAATTCGCCGAACGTGGCATCGGCAAAATCCCAGTCGTAGCGGTCGGGCCCCAGATATGTCGTGTGCAAAGGCGGGCCGTAGCGCAGGTAACGGCAACCGATGTCGCAGGCCAGCGCGAAGTCTTTCTTCCAGTGCTGGTAGTGGCCGCACTTCTTCATTTCGTCCACCCGAAGGGTGCCGCCCCGTAAGGTCGGGTTGCTGTTTTCTATTCCGGTGGCAAAGATGAAGCGGGGGTTGGGCATGTTCCAGGGTGCAGGCACAAGAGGCTGATCCGAACGCCGGGTCCGTGTGCCCCATGGTGCTTTGTTGTCCGCCGGCCGCCTGTAAGACGGGCGGTACAGCCGCCGTCCCGAAAATGCGGTGGCTCCCAGGACTGCCGTCAGGGCGTCAGGGCGTAGCCGGCTTCTCGACTTCGCGCTTGACTTCCTCACCCAGTTCGATCACGGCCATGGCGTAGTAGCTGCTCCAGTTGTAGCGCGTGATGACGTAAAAGTTTTCGGTACCGGCCACATAGCTCGGCGCGTCGGGACCGTTGAGCAATTCGATGAGGGCGAGGGGTCCGCGGTGCTCCAGTGCCGGTCCTTCGAGCACGGCGCCTTTGGCTTGAAAACTCGCCACCGGAAAAGTCGGCAGGATGTCCGGAGCCATGAGCGCGTCCATGTCGAGCCGCGACTTGTCGAAACTCACCGGGTAATGCGTAGGCATGCCGGTTTGCCACTGATAGGCTTTGAAATAGTTAGCGACGGATCCGATCACATCCGGCACACTGTTCCACAGGTCAATACGGTCATCGCCGTCGTAATCGACGGCAAACTTTGCCCAGCTCGAAGGCATGAATTGCGGCATGCCCATGGCTCCGGCAAAGCTGCCACGCGGCATCAGGGGATCGGACCCCATGCGCTTTTGCAGACTCAGGAACTGTTCGATCTCGCCCTTGAAATAAGCGCTGCGCTCGGCCGCGCGGGGGTGCGATGCCGGAAAGTCGAAAGCCAGAGTGGCCAGCGCGTCGAGCACGCGAAAGCTGCCCGTGTCGCGTCCGTAAATGGTTTCGACTCCGATGATGCCGACGATGATTTCGGCTGGCACCCCGTACTCTTTTTCGGCCCGGGCGAGCGTGCCCTGGTTATCGCGCCAGAACCTGGCCCCGGCTTCGATGCGCGCCCTGTCGATAAAGCGGCTGCGGTAGACACGCCAGTTTTTGACGAAAGGCTGGGTGGCCGGCTGCATCAGCCGGGCAATGGTCGGCACGTAGTTGGCCTGGCCAAGCGCTTGCCTGACCCACGCGGAATCGAGGTCGCGGCGTTCGGCCAGATCATCGGCAAACAGCATCGCTTCGGGCCGGGTCGAATAAGGTGGCCCCGACTTCGGAACTGGCTTTGCTGAGACGACCTTGCGTTTGACTGGGGCGTTGTCAGCCACCTTGTTCGCTTTGGCGGCCTGCACCGACTTGGCTGGCCGGGACGCCTTGAGAGGTTTTTCCGGGGTAACGGCTGAGGCTGGACCCGCCAGGGCCACGACGCTGGCCACCAGTGCCAGGACAGTCCATGGCCCATGCGATGAACCGGGGCGCTTGAAGGGGATCTGCATGGGTTGATTTTAGGAGTTGCCGGTATTGCCGGGGTCTTGATGAGGCCACGCAAGGCGCGAAAACTCGCGCTTTAATTGCCCGAGTGTCGCGGGTTGTCGCGCCGCCGGCGCATAACGGCAGGCCTCCAGACGCAGCAGCCAGTCGTGCGCGGCGTGGGCCGATGGGCCATGCTGCGCGAGCAGGTCCTTGGCCAACTGGCGCGGCAGAAAGCTGGGGGGGCGCGCAGCGACGCCTGATTTTGCGCGGGCGCGGTCGAGCAGGCGCAGCCAGGGGTCGCGCTGGCGGCGCTCCCACAGCCCCCATGCCGCGCCACCCGCAGTCGCGAACACCACGAGAAACAGCAGGACAAGGCCCAGATCCTGCCAGTCCGGCGTGGTGAACCCTACGCTTCGCAGCAGATTGAGCTGGCGTGTCTGCGTGTAGTTGAGCACCACCTGATTCCAGCGGTTGTTGACGGCGTCCCACACCTGCCTGACCTGCGCGACAAACCCTGGGCTCAAAGCGCTGAACGCGCCGCCGACGAGTCCGGCCGGCGCCGCAAGGCGCTGCGTTCCGCGCGTGCGGCTGGGGGCCACGGCCGACGTCGGGTCGACCCGCACCCATCCCTGGCCCGCCTGCCAGACTTCAGCCCAGGCGTGGGCGTCGCTCTGGCGTACGGTCCAGTAGCCATCGACGCCATTGAGCTCGCCGCCCTGGTAGCCGGTGACGATGCGTGCGGGCACATCGAGTGCCCGCATGAGCACCACGAAGGCCGAGGCGATGTGCTCGCAGAAGCCCTCTTTTCGGTCGAACCAGAATTCATCAGCCGTGTCGGCACCGTAGACGCCGGGGTCCAGCGTGTAGCCGTAGCCGCCTGTGCGCAGCCGCTCCATGACGGCCGCGACAAGTGTCGCCGTGCCAGCCTGGGCGTAACGGGGATCCCGCCGGATGTCGGCGGCGAGCTGCAGCGTGCGCGGGTTGTAGCCGGGCGGCAGGTCGACGAACTCCTGCAGGCCTATGACCGGCTGCGCGGGGCCATGCCGAAATTCCAGATGGCTTTTGGCCGTGTAGCGCGTGAGGTCGGTGATGGGGCTGCGCGTCGTCCATTGCAGGTCGGCTTGCAATTGAGGCGCGAGCCCGGCACCCTGAGGGGCCTCGGCAGCGGCGTCCAGCACCATGAGCCAAGGATGGTTTGTCGGCTCCAGCGTCACCTCATACGCCAGCGCTTCCCCACTCACCTCAAGTGCGGACTTGAGTGCGTAGCGTGTCGGCAGGCTTGCGCGCAGGGGCTGCCACCTTCGGCCGTCAAAGCTCGAAAGGACCGGGCCACGAAAGTACAGGTATTGCTGCGGGGGGCGCTGCTGGAGAAAACGCACGCGCATGGCGATGCTTTCGTCGAGCACCAAACTGGCGATGCTGCCCACTTCCATCGACGAACTCAGCCCGCTGCGCCCGGCCATGCCATCGCTGGGAAGTCCCCACAGCGGCGCCAGGCGCGGGAAAAGCACGAACAGCACGACCATGACGGGTGCGCCGAGCAATGCCATGCGACCTGAGAGGCGCGCGGCTGCGGCGAGCGAAGGCTTGCCCACGGGCATGTGGGCCAGTACCAGCGTTGTCAGAAGGCCGAGCAGCCCCACCAGCATGGCGACCGCAGTCAAGAGCGACTGGGAGTAAAAGAAGTTCGTCAGCAGCGTAAAAAAGCCCAGAAAAAACACGACAAAGGCGTCGCGACGCGCGCGCAGTTCCAGGGTCTTGAGTGCCAGCAACACGACGATCAGCGTGACGCCTGCATCCCGGCCGAGTAGCGTGTTGTGCGTCGCCATCGTCGCGCCGACCGCAGCCAGAAGCAGCAGCACCACCCATCTGGATCGCGGCAAGGCACCGCCCGACACGGCCAGCCAGGCACGCCAAGCCAGCACGCCCGCCACGAGCGCCCCACACCACAACGGCAGCCGGGCGACTTGCGGCAGCACCAGCCAGGCAATCACGGCCAGCAAGAACAGGGTGTCACGTCCGTCGCGGGGAAGGCGTGCCAAGCGGTCCAGGGGCGTCCAACGCCTGATGCGCGGAATCACCACAGCGCCAGTGCCTCCAGGCAATTTCGCTGATGGACGGTCCCCTGGCCGGGCGGCAGCGTCACGCCGGGCAGGCGCAGGCCGTAGAGCAGCCCGCGCCGTTCGGCTTCGACCACCCAGGCGCACAGGCGAGACAGTGCAAGCTCGACGCCAGCGTGCCCGACTGCGTCTGCCAGGCCTGCACGGCGGCTGTCCAGCCAGAGGGTCGAGCGCGCTGACTGTTCCGAGTCGCGCACCACGAGCTCGCCTCCACTGCTATGCCCTTTGGCCGCCTTTTTCCAGACGACCTGGCGCATCCGGTCACCTCTGCGCCAGGCCCGCAGGCCATCGAATTCGGGTTGCTCTTGGTGTTGCGGCGACGCGCCGGCCTGTCCCTCGGCCGACTCGCCCCAGGGCAGCGGAGGCGCCTGCTTTTCGACTTCGGGGTAGACCAGGAGCTGGGCGGCCGGGCGCCAGAACGTCCAGACGCGGAATGTGCCCAGCGGGAAGCGGGTTTCGGCGCTCAGGGGCGGGAGCGGATGCAGTCCGCGTGATGCAGGCGCAAACGCCAGCCGCACGACGCTGCTGTCCAGGGCGGGCACATCGGTCCACGACCAGTTGGCGTTAGGCCCTGCCACCGAGTCGTCCACGACGCATAGTCCGATGCCGTGCCGTGTCGTCCTGCGCGCGTTGGTCAGTCGTACTTCAAAAAGCGCTGTTGTGTTGGCATGCTGGGGCGCGGGTGGGGTGACGTGAAGGTTCAGGCCACGCAGCGTCGCATGCCCCACGTGCATGCCCACCAGTGCGCTGCCGGCGAGCATGAAGGTGAGCAGATAGCCGAGGTTGAGCTGGTAATTGATAGACGCGAGCAGCAGCACCACCAGCGTCAGCCCCATCATCAGACCGGCACGCGTCGGCAGGATGCCCACGTTGCGCTGAGTCAGCAGCAGAGTGTCCGATCGGGGCAGGCGGTTGATGAAGTGCTGGCGGCTGGCAGACTTCAAGCGATTCCACCACGTGCGGGGGCTGGCCCGCTCAGGCCGGCTGACCGGTGCGGATGCCACGGCTTGGACAATGCTCATGGCAGGGCGATGGCCTCCAGCATTGCGCGAACCTGTTCGACCGAGCCTCTGCCGGAATTGGCGGTCGGCGTCAGCCGGTGTGCGGTGGTCTGCGCGAATATCGCCACCAGATCGTCTGGCGCCACATAGTCACGGCCATTGAGGAAAGCTTGTGCCCGCGCGGCCCGCATCACGGCGATGGCGGCACGCGGGCTCAGGCCCTGGACGAACCACTGGCCCGAACGTGTCGCGGCCATCAGGTCCTGGAGGTAGTCCAGCAGCGGTTCGGCCGCGTGAACTGCCTGTACTGCCTGCTGCAGGGCATGAAGTTCAGCCAGGGAAATAACGGCCTGCAGATTTCCCGCCATTTCGCGGCGGTCATCACCCTGCAGCAGCGCCCGCTCGGAAGCGCGGTCGGGATAGCCCAGCGAGATGCGCATGTGAAAGCGGTCCAACTGCGATTCAGGCAGGCTGTAGGTGCCGGACTGGTCGTGGGGGTTTTGTGTGGCGATCACGAAGAAGGGCAAGGGCAGCGGACGGGTTTGCCCTTCGATCGTCACCTGCTTTTCTTCCATGGCCTCCAGCAGTGCGCTCTGCGTCTTGGGGCTGGCCCGGTTGATCTCATCGGCCAGCAGGACCTGGGCGAAGATCGGGCCGGGGTGGAAGATGAACGCTTCTTTCTGGCGTTCATACACCGAGACGCCGGAGAGGTCGCTGGGCATCAAGTCTGCCGTGAACTGCACGCGCGAAAACTCCAGCCCGAACGAGCGGGCCAGCGCGTGTGCCAGCGTGGTTTTGCCCACGCCAGGGACGTCCTCGATGAGCAAATGCCCACCCGCCAGCAGACAGCCGACGCAATCCCTGACTTGAGAGGGCTTGCCCACGATCACCGTGTTAAGCTGATTTAGAAGCGATTCGATCTTTGTTCTTGCGTTCATTCCGGCAACCTTACCGCAAATATTTTTCATGAACTCGACCGGTTTTTTTACCCATCAGGATTGCAGGAAACACGAGATGGGCGAGGGCCATCCGGAGTGCCCCGAGCGCTTGGCGGCGATCGAAGACCGGCTGCTCATCACGGGCGTCATCGACGCCCTGGATCGCCGGGATGCGCCCGAGGCGCCGCTGGCGGACATTGAGCTCGCGCACGGGCGAATGTTCGTCGCTGGCCTGCGCGGCCTCAGCGACCAGGTCGCCGACGAGATCGCGGCCGGTGGTCCGTCGCATTTGCAGGTCGACCCCGACACTGCGTTGAATCAATACACCTGGTCGGCGGCGCTGCATGCCGCTGGCGCGGTTCTAGCGGCCACGGACGCCGTGATGGCTGGCGAGATGGAAAACGCCTTTTGCGCGGTGCGCCCGCCGGGCCACCACGCCTGCCGCGACAAGGCAATGGGCTTTTGTTTTTTCAACAACATAGCCGTCGCGGCCAAGTACGCGCTGGAGCGGCATGGCCTCAAGCGCGTGGCAATTGTCGATTTCGACGTGCACCACGGCAACGGAACGCAGGACATCATCGGCGGCGACAACCGCATATTGATGGTGAGCTTTTTCCAGCATCCGCTGTACCCGTTCACGGGCACCGAAGACCAGCAGAGCAACATGGTCAACCTGCCGGTTCCGCCCTATACCAAAGGGATGGAAGTGCGCGAGTTGATCGAGTCGATGTGGATTCCCCGGCTTGAAGAGTTCAAGCCCGAGATGATCTTTATCAGTGCGGGATTCGACGCGCACCGCGAAGACGATCTGGGCCAGATGGGGCTGGTCGAGCAGGACTACGCGTGGATCACGCAGCGGATCAAGGACGTGGCGGTCCGGCATGCCAAAGGACGCATCGTCTCTTCACTCGAAGGAGGCTACAACCTTAGTGCGCTGGGCCGCAGCGTGGAGGCGCACGTTCGCGTGCTTGCTGATCTCTAGGCCCTGGCAGGGCAGGAGCGCTTCGGGCCGGTTGATCAGCCCCCGCCGCCCTTCGCCACCTTTCGCCACCTCTCGCCGCAACATCTTTTTTCGAACCTCTGGATTCCTATGGCCGATTCTGGCAAGAACATGGCGGCGCCAGCCGCAACGCTTGATAACTTTCAGGCCTGGTTTGTCGCGCTGGCGCAGCCCGCAGCCTTGGTCGAACTGGCGGTGCTGCTGGCGTGCGTGGGCTTGGCCTGGCTGATCTGCCGAGTCGCGCGGCGCGCTCTGGACCCGGAGCACACAGCTGCTATTGTCTTTGGCCGCCGAATTGTGGACGGCGTCCTGTTTCCCTTGCTCCTGCTTTGCCTGGCCTACGCTGCACGGTTGTTGCTGCTTCAGTTCATTCCGCTGGTGGTGTTCAAGGTTGCGGTGCCGGTGCTTGTGGCCTTGGCCGTGATCCGGTCTGGCGTCAAGGTCCTTCAGGTGGTCTTCACGAATGCGCCGGTCGTTCGGGCACTCGAGCGCACGATCTCCTGGCTCGCATGGATCGCCATGGCGCTTTGGGTCAGCGGCCTTTTGCCTCTCATCCTCGAAGAGCTCGACGCCATCAAGTGGCACGTGGGCACCACGACCCTTTCGGTTCGTACCGTGATCGAGGGTTCGCTGACGGCTGGCGCTGTGCTCATCGTCGCGCTCTGGATTTCGTCGGCGCTGGAGGCGCGCCTGCTTCGCTCGGCCACCGGCAACGATTTGTCGCTTCGCAAGGCGGTGAGCAACGCTTTGCGTGCCTTGCTGGTCTTTGTCGGTCTGCTGGTGGCGCTGTCGGCCGTGGGCATCGACCTCACCGCACTGTCGGTCCTCGGCGGTGCTGTCGGCGTCGGCATCGGGTTTGGCTTGCAGAAGCTGGCGGCGAGCTACGTCAGTGGTTTCGTGATACTTGCCGAACGCAGCGTGCGCATAGGCGACAACGTTCGCATCGATGGATTCGAAGGGCGGATCACGGATATCAATGCCCGCTACACGGTCGTGCGCGCTCTGTCGGGCCGCGAGTCCATCGTGCCAAATGAGATGTTCATCAGCAACCGGATCGAGAACCTTTCCCTCACGGACACCCGGGTTTCGCAGACGACGGTGGTTTCTGTGGCGTACGACAGCGACCCCGAATTGGTCATGCGCTTGCTGAGCGAAGCCGCCATAGGACAGGAGCGCGTGCTTGTGGACCCTCCGCCTTCCGTCAATCTGACCAATTTTGGCGCCGATGGGCTCGAGTTCACGCTGAACTACTGTATGTGCGACCCCGAAAATGGCCAGCAAAATCTGCGCTCATGCATCAACCTGATGATTCTGCAGTCCTTGCGAACGCATGGGATCGAGATTCCCTTTCCCCAGCGGGTCATTCATGCGGCGGGTGGCCGCTTGCCAAAAGCGGATGAAGTGGTCAGCCCCCTCGCAGTCCCCATGCCGGGGCAGGATATTGCCCCTGGCGCGCAACCGGCTGTGTGACGGCAAAATGGCATTGGGATGGAAAATCCCAAATCATGTGCTTGGCGCTTGAGTGGGCTAGTCCTATAATAAAAAAGAACGGTCGTTCGTTTTTATCCGGTCGGTTGAAATTTTTTCGCGTCGTGTGTCGGATCGGCTGAGTTCAGCGTCGGCCGCACGGCGCCGGTAGTACGCCTGCATATAATGCAGATTACGTTTACGTAAACGTCAATTTCGAAACTCTGGAGACCTGCAATGAAGGTTTTGGTACCCGTCAAGCGTGTGGTTGACTACAACGTCAAGGTGCGCGTGAAGTCCGATGGCAGCGGTGTAGACATCGCCAACGTCAAGATGAGCATGAACCCTTTTGACGAAATCGCGGTGGAAGAAGCCACGCGCCTGAAAGAAAAGGGTGCCGTCACCGAAGTTATCGCCGTCAGCTGCGGCGTGACGCAGTGCCAGGAAACGCTGCGCACTGCCATGGCCATCGGCGCGGACCGCGCCATCCTGGTCGACACCGCCGAAGAGCTGCAGCCGCTGGCCGTTGCCAAGCTGCTCAAGGCGCTGGTCGACAAGGAGCAGCCCCAGCTCGTGATCCTCGGCAAGCAGGCTATCGACGACGACTGCAACCAGACCGGCCAGATGCTGGCCGCGCTGCTCGGCTGGCCGCAGGCCACGTTTGCCTCGAAGGTCGAGATTGCCGATGGCAAGGCTGTGGTGAGCCGCGAAGTCGACGGCGGCTCCGAGACGCTGTCCCTGACGCTGCCAGCAGTCATCACGACCGACCTGCGCCTGAATGAGCCGCGTTACGTCACCTTGCCCAACATCATGAAGGCCAAGAAAAAGCAGATGGACATCGTCAAGCCCGAGGACCTCGGCGTTGACGTCAAGCCGCGCATCAAGACGCTCAAGGTCAGCGAGCCGCCCAAGCGCAGCGCTGGCGTGAAGGTGGCCGACGTGGCCGCGCTGGTCGACAAACTCAAGAACGAAGCGAAGGTGATCTGATGGCCGCACTTGTCATTGCCGAACACGATAACGCGAGCCTCAAGCCCGCAACCCTCAACACCGTCACCGCCGCCTCCCAGTGCGGCGGCGAAGTCCACGTGCTGGTGGCAGGATTTAACGCAGGCCCGGCGGCGCAGGCGGCCAGCCAGATCGCTGGCGTCGCCAAGGTCATCCACGCCGATGGCGCGCATTTCGAGCATGGCCTTGCCGAGAACATGGCCGCCCAGGTGCTGGCCCTTGCCAGCAACTACTCGCACATACTCTTTCCTGCAACCGCGTCAGGCAAGAACATCGCGCCGCGCGTAGCCGCAACGCTGGACGTCGGGCAGATTTCCGACATCACCAAGGTCGACAGCCCCGACACCTTCGAGCGGCCGATCTACGCGGGCAACGCAATAGCCACGGTGCAGAGCCTGGACGCGACCAAAGTCATCACGGTGCGCACGACCGGGTTCGATCCTGCAGCTGCAACCGGCGGCTCGGCCGCAGTAGATGTGCAAGCCGGCGTGGCCGACAGCGGCAAGTCGAGTTTCATGGGCAGCGAAATCGCCAAGAGCGACCGGCCCGAACTCACTGCCGCCAAGATCATCGTCAGCGGTGGCCGGGCGCTGGGCAGCATGGAAAAGTTCAACGAAGTCATGACGCCGCTGGCCGACAAGCTCGGCGCTGCGCTTGGCGCCTCTCGCGCAGCGGTCGATGCCGGCTACGCACCCAACGACTGGCAGGTCGGCCAGACCGGCAAGATCGTCGCGCCGCAGTTGTACATCGCGGCCGGCATTTCGGGCGCCATCCAGCACCTGGCCGGCATGAAGGACAGCAAGGTCATCGTCGCGATCAACAAGGACGCTGAAGCGCCGATCTTTAGCGTCGCGGACTACGGCCTGGAGGCAGACCTGTTCGCCGCGATCCCTGAACTGACTGCTGCGCTCTAGATCGAAGTGGGCAAAAGGGCATCCTAGGGGTGCCTTTTTTTTCGCCACTCATCCCGCCCAAGATTGCCTGTAAGGCAGCTGCCGCACACCCTTTGGAGAGACAACCATGAGCTACACCGCCCCCGTCAAGGACATGCTGTTCGATATCCGGCATTTGGCCGCCATCGACGAGATTGCCAAGATACCTGCCTTTCAGGACGCCGGGTTCGAGACCGCGCAGGCCGTCCTTGAAGAGTGTGCGAAGTTTTCCGAAGGCATCGTGGCGCCGCTGAACTGGGAAGGCGACAAGAACCCGTCCAGCTGGAAAAACGGCGTAGTCACGACCACGCCAGGTTTCAAGGAAGCGTTCAAGCAATATGCCGAGGGCGGCTGGCAGGGACTGCAACATCCCGCGGAATACGGCGGTCAAGGCTTGCCCAAGACGATTGGCGCCGCTTGCGGCGAAATGCTCAATTCCGCCAGCCTGAGTTTTGCCTTGTGCCCCATGCTCACGGATGGCGCGATCGAAGCGCTGCTCACCGCAGGATCCGACGAACTCAAAGCGCTTTATCTTGAGAAGCTGGTGACCGGCCAGTGGACCGGCACCATGAATCTCACCGAGCCACAGGCCGGCTCCGATCTGGCGGCGGTGCGCACGCGCGCAGAGCCGCAGCCTGATGGAAGCTACAAAGTCTTCGGCACCAAGATCTACATCACCTACGGCGAACACGACATGGCCGAGAACATCGTCCATCTGGTGCTGGCCCGCGTCACCGGCGCGCCTCCCGGCGTCAAGGGCATCAGCCTGTTTGTCGTGCCCAAGTTCATGGTCAATGCCGATGGCGCGCTGGGTGCGCGCAACGACGTCCATTGCGTGAGCATCGAGCACAAGCTGGGCATCAAGGCCAGCCCGACGGCGGTACTGCAGTTCGGCGACCATGGCGGCGCCGTGGGCTACCTCGTCGGCCAGGAGAACCGCGGCCTCGAATACATGTTCATCATGATGAACGCGGCACGCTATGCGGTAGGAATGCAGGGCGTGGCGATTGCCGAACGGGCCTACCAGCAGGCCGTGCAATTTGCGAAGGACCGCGTGCAGAGCCGTCCGGTTGATGGCTCCTTGCCCGGCAGTGGACCGATCATTCACCACCCCGATGTACGCCGCATGCTGATGACCATGCGCGCCTACATCGAAGGCTGCCGCGCCATGGCGACGGTAGCCGCTGCCGCTTACGACGCCTCCCACCATCACCCCGATGCAGAGGTGCGCAAACAGAACCTGGCTTTCTATGAATTCATGGTGCCGCTGGTCAAGGGCTACAGCACCGAGATGAGCCAGGAAGTCACTTCGCTTGCCGTGCAGGTTCACGGCGGCATGGGTTTCATCGAAGAGACCGGCGCTGCACAGCACTATCGCGACTCGAAAATCCTGACCATCTACGAAGGCACCACGGCGATCCAGGCCAACGACCTGGTTGGGCGCAAAACCGCACGCGATGGCGGCCAGACGGCCCGCGCCATTGCGGCCCAGATCGAAGCGACGGAGCGCGATCTGCTCGCGCAGGGGAGTACGGAAGCGCTGGCTGTGGCCAAGCGGCTGGGTGCAGCGCGCCAGGCTTTTCTCGATGTCGTGGAATTCGTCGCAGGCAACACCAAGGCGTCGCCGAACGCCGTGTTCGCGGGCAGCGTTCCCTATCTCATGCTGGCTGGCAACGTCGTGGCCGGCTGGCAGATGGCGCGTTCACTGTTGGTCGCGCAACGCGCACTGGCCGGGGGTGATGCCGGATTGTTTGGCGCGGACTTCATGAAGGCCAAGATCACCACCGCGCGCTTTTATGCCGACCACTTGCTGAGCAAGGCGCCGGGCGTGCGGGACAGCATTGTCGAAGGCGCGGACAGCGTGACAGGTCTGGCGCTCGAGGCCTTCTAAGGCTTGAACGAGGCTTAAACGCCGCAAACGTGCCCTGCCGGGGAGGTCCATAAGGTCTCCCGCTCCACCCAGAAAAACCAGAACGGAAGAACAAAAATATGTCGAGACTCCCCGGCGCGCTGAACAACCTGCCGCTCCCCATCATCGGTTCGCCGCTTTTCATCATCAGCAATCCCAAGCTGGTGGTTGCGCAATGCATCGCCGGTGTCGTGGGCGCAATGCCCGCACTGAATGCCAGGCCAGCTTCGCAGCTCGAAGACTGGCTGGCAGAAATCACGGAAACGCTGGCTGCGCATGACCGTGCACATCCCGACCGTCCCGCTGCGCCGTTTGCGATCAACCAGATCGTCCATAAATCCAACGACCGGCTCGAGCATGACATGGGGCTGTGCGTCAAATACAAGGTGCCGGTCATCATTACGTCGCTGGGTGCGCGCGAAGACATCAACGCAGCCGCCCACAGTTATGGCGGAGTAGTGCTTCACGACATCATCAACAACAAGTTCGCACACAAGGCGATAGAGAAGGGCGCTGACGGCCTGGTCGCGGTTGCTGCAGGCGCTGGCGGGCATGCAGGCGTCAAGAGCCCGTTCGCACTGATCCAGGAAATTCGCCAGTGGTTCGATGGACCTCTTGCCTTGTCAGGTTCAATCTCCACGGGCGGCGCGGTGCTCGCGGCACAGGCCATGGGCGCCGACTTCGCGTACATCGGTTCGGCCTTCATCGCGACCGATGAAGCGCGCGCCAACGATGACTACAAGCAGGCTATCGTCGACGGTGATTCCGACGACATCGTTTACAGCAACCTCTTCACAGGCGTGCACGGAAACTATCTCGCCCCCTCGATTCGCGCTGCCGGGCTCGACCCCGAGAACCTGCCTGACAGCGATCCAACCAAGATGAATTTTGGTGGCGATGCCAAGAAAGCCTGGAAGGACATCTGGGGTTGCGGACAGGGCATCGGCGCTGTCACCAAACGGCAGAGCGCCGGCGCCTACGTGGCGCAACTGCGCGGGGAATACGAAGCTGCGCGCCAGCGTTTCTGCGCTTGAGCTTGGCCCACGATGGGTGTTGCGACGGTTGCGACCGCGTCACCCAAACGCCGTCGCGGGCGGTGTAAGGGGTTTATCGAACCCCGTGGGATTGATCGAGGCAGACATGCATTCGCGCTGGTGGATGAACGTTAATGCCTGGCTCGCCTGTCGACGCACCGCGCCGCGAGCGCTGGCGTCAGCGCGTACCGCTTCCGATCAGCATTTCGCACGGGCCGACGAAACCTTCCGGGGTCTCGAACCGGGCAAGGGTGCTTTCGATTTCTGCCCACGTGGCGTCGTGTCCCTCCTGAGTCATTCCCGACATCATCTGCAGCAGAGCGCCGAACGACTCGCGCTCAAAGCGCACGCACTCGGCCGCAGTCGTCAAACGAAGCGGCGAGTCAACCTTTCTGACCTGTACGTCACGTAGACCCGCCTGATCAAGCAGGCGGTGCAGCACGCCCTCGCCACCCAGCGAAAACGGTCCGGGCTGGCCCGGCAGCGGCGGCGGCAACTGCGCGCGGCGTCGAATGATTCCGACGGGAAGTGCAAAAAAAGCGTTCCGCTCTGGGGTCGAGTACACCACCGCGGCAAATCGACCTCCTGGGCGCAAAGCGTGCAGGATGCCGGCGAGTGCGCGCTGCTGATCAGGAAAGTAAATCAGGCCGACACGAGAAATCGCCGCGTCGAAGCAGCCCTTCGGTAACTGGTCGTGACGCTCACCGTCGAGCTCCTGCGTCTGGACATTCTCAAATCCTGCCTTCCTTGCGGCCTCCAGGGCAAAGCGAAGGATGGTGGGCGAAATGTCGGTGGCGAGTACCGATCCCGACGGACCGACCCGGCGCGCGGCAACCAGCGTCTGCTCGCCCGCACCCGCGGCAATGTCGAGAACGCGGGCGCCGGGCACAACGCCTGCCGCGTCCAACATCGCTTCAGTGGCAGAACCAAGCCAGCGCGACAGCAGGGGCGACCAGTGGTCCCAAGCTTGTGCTGCCGCCTCCCATTGGGTCCGGGTGGTTGCGCGGAACTTTTCGGGATCGAAAGTTGCGGCGGTTGACGGTGACGAAAGTGTTTCGACCATGGGGACTCTCCTGATGGGCAGTGCCTGCGCGACATGCGTGGGCTGGTGTCACGTTAGGCCGGACCCAGACTGCACTCAAGTCCAGAATCTGGACTCTTTCAATCTATCCAGTAGGCATAGACTGCAGCCATGATCGACTACATGCAGTTCTGTACGGTGGCGCGTGGGGCCGAAGTGCTTGGTGAGCTCTGGACGCCGCTCGTCGTGCGTGAATTGCTCTGCGGTAGTTCGCGCTTCAACGAGATCCACCGTGGTGTGCCGCGTATGTCCGCAACGCTGCTGACGCAGCGGCTGCGAAAGCTGGAGTCAATCGGCGTTGTGGAGCGGCGCCGAGACGGCAAAACCTGGGCCTACAGCCTCACCCCGGCAGGTGAAGAATTGCGACCGATCGTGCTCGCCATTGGTCACTGGGGCGCGCGCTGGATCGGCAGCCGGCTTCGGCGTGAGCAACTCGATGCCGGCTTCCTGATGTGGGACATCCGGCGCTTTGCAAATCTTGATGCGTTTCCGACGAGTCGGAGAACCGTGGTGCATTTCCGCTTTCGCGACGCGCCTGCGTCGGAGCAGTTGTGGTGGCTCGTCGTAGAAGATGGCGCCGCTGATCTGTGCCGAGACGATCCGGGGCATGAGGTCACGGTCGTGGTGGACGCCACCGTCCGATCGTTGACTGAAATATGGACGGGGGACAGCGATCCAGCACGGGAAATTGGCGGCGGCTCGCTTGTTGTCCAGGGCGCAGGGCGACAGGGGCAGATGCTGTGGCACTGGCTGGGCCGAAGCATGTTCGCGCCAACAAGAGCCGCGAGAGGCACAGTGTGATGCTGCACGGAACTTCCCCGAGCAAGGCTAAACCGGCCTGCCGCAGACATTGGACGGACCGTCGCTCACCTGAGGCGCTTTACCTGGGCGGCGGCACGTCGCGGCCCCACATCCGTTCCCAGACCCACGCCAAGCCTCGGCCAGCGTCCCCCCGCGACCCCAGATTGACAGGCGTCACCGCACGCCAGACGTCGCCTTCTTTTTCTGCCACCAGAAACGAAAAGCTGTAGTTCGGCTCCTGCCCCATGCGCAGATCGGTGACCCACGCCCGGCCGTCTTGCTCGTGCACTTTGTAGAACCCGTGGGAGAACGCCGCCAGCGCTGTCACGGCAGGCAAATCCCTGACGGATTGCGGCACTGGTTGTGCGCTGAAGCGCTCCCAGCGAATCGGGTTATCACCGTCCAGCAAAGACCTGAAGCCTTCGTCATAACTGCCGTCCGGTCGCATGACCAGGATGCGCCACAGCAGCGTATTGAATGGCGCCGGCGTCACCAGCATCGCCGTTGGGGCAACCTGCTCCTGCCGCGACGCCCGCGCCAGTTCACGCACGTGCCACTGCGCGGCCGCGCTCCATGCAAGGTAGGCGGTCGAAAGTGCCAGACCGGCGTAAATCCAGGGCATACCCCGCCACTCCCGTCGGGCCACGCCGACGATGACGCCTGCCAGCAACGGCAAGGTATAGAGCGGGTCGATGATAAAAATGCTGCCCACGCCAAACGGGTAGTCCGTAAATGGGCGAAGCAGTTGTGTGCCATAGACCGTCATCAGGTCAAGCAGCGGGTGCGTCACCAACGCAAGCCATATTGCGAGCCACCAACGGCGGAATTCGGAAAAGTGGTGGTGCAGCAGCGCTGGCAGTGCGGCGACCAGCGGTGAAATCAGGCTCAGCCAGAACAGTGCGTGCGACTCGGCGCGGTGAAGCACCATGTTGCGCAGGGCGTCACCATAGTCAATGAACACGTCGAGGTCCGGCAGGGTCCCCGCGAGTCCGCCCCACACCGCAGCTTTCCAAACGGCGGTCCGGCGGCCCATTGCGGCGACACCAACCGATGCACCGAGAACGAATTGAGAGAGGGAATCCACTCGGGCAAGGTTACCTCAACCTTGTCTGCCGGGGACGAGGAATCCTGAAGCGCAAAATTCCTCAAGGGCCTGAGGCCTGCCCTCATGAAGGCTCAGGAAAATTGCTATTGTCATTTCAAAGTATGAGGATACTGTATAAAATAACAGTGCTTTAGGAGTATGACCATGAGCGATTTCAGCCTTCCTGTTCGCGCAATCAAAGGTCGAGGAAGCGCGAATCAAATGCCGCACCGGTTTAATCGTGACGAGCGTTGTGCTTGGGATGACGGATGGGGCACCTTTGATGCCGAGGCAGGGCAGGAAGCTCCCCGTCCTGAAACACACCTCACTTTCGAGGAAGCGCGCAGCGCCATTAGCGCCAACGACTCGCCGGATATTCATTTTGACTATTCAGTCAATCCCTATCGCGGTTGCGAGCATGGCTGCATCTATTGTTACGCGCGCCCGACACACAGCTACCTGAACCTTTCGCCCGGCCTCGACTTCGAAACCAGGCTCATCGCCAAGCGCAACATCGCTCAGATTCTGCGAACGGAACTCGGCCGCAAGAGCTATGTCCCCAAGCTGATCAACATCGGCTCGGCGACGGATTGCTACCAGCCCGTCGAGCGCGAACTCAAGCTCACGCGCTCCCTGATTGAACTGATGCTCGACACCAGGCATCCCTTTTCCCTGGTCACGAAATCGAGTGGCGTCGAGCGCGACCTGGACTTACTGGCGCCGTTGGCCGCCAGCAAGCTCGCCGCCGTCTACATCACGATCACGTCGCTCGACGGCGAACTTGCGCGCAAGCTGGAGCCTCGTGCCGCAGCACCCTATCGCCGGCTGAAAACGATAAGGGCGCTTGCGGAGCGAGGCGTCCCGGTGGGCGTGAGCCTTGCCCCGCATATTCCCTTCGTGACAGACGACATGGAGCAGGTACTGGAGGCCGCATGGGACGCGGGCGCGCGCAGTGCTTTCTATCATGTGCTGCGTTTGCCCTGGGAAGTCAGCCCGCTATTTCGGCAGTGGCTAGAACTGCATTACCCGCAGCGCGCGGACCGGATCATGTCGCGCGTTCAGGAAATGCGGGGCGGCAAGGACTACGACAGCAACTTCGCCACGCGCATGAAGGGAAGCGGCGAGTGGGCCGGTCTTGTGCGCCAGCGTTTCGAAAAAGCGAGCCGCAAGCTGGGTTTCAACCGTGAGCGGGTTGAACTCGATGTCACGCAATTCAGGCCGCCATCTGCGGTGGGGCAGGCAAGCTTGTTTTAGGCGGCTTGATGTCGCAGGCCGAACCTTCGGGCGAGGCCCTTCGATTCGCCTGCCTACCCTGTCCTGAACGGGTCCCTGGAAGAGCCCTTCGATACCTCAGTGCGAACGGATTTTCGGGCGACGCTTCGCCTCAGGGTGAACGAAATTTCGAGCGACGCTTCACCCACCGTTCGGACTGAGCCTTCGGTACCTCAGGCAGGGTACGCAGGCGTATCGAAGTCTGCGGGCGGAAGTTCAACTCTCCGGCCACGCAGATGCATCCGTTACGCGCTGAAGAAATTCTTCAGTTTGTCGGTCCAGCCTTCTTCAGTGGGCGAGTGCTTGGAGCCGCCCTTGCGCAGGGAGTCGGCGAATTCCTTGAGCAGCTTGCGCTGGTGTTCGGTCAGCTTGACCGGGGTTTCGACTGCGATGTGGCAGTACAGGTCGCCCGGGTAGCTCGCTCGCACGCCCTTGATGCCCTTGCCGCGCAGCCGGAACTGCTTGCCCGCCTGCGTACCCTCCGGGATATCGATGGCCGCCTTGCCCGAGAGCGTAGGCACTTCGATCTCTCCGCCGAGTGATGCGGTCGGAAAGCTGATGGGCACTACACAGTGCAGGTCGTCCCCGTCGCGCTCGAAGATGTCGTGCTTCTTGATGCGTATCTCGATGTACAGGTCGCCGGGTGGTCCGCCATTAGTGCCGGGTTCGCCGTTGCCCGTCGAGCGGATGCGCATGCCGTTGTCGATGCCGGCTGGAATCTTGACTTCGAGCGTCTTGTTGGTCTTGGTCTTACCGACGCCGTGGCATGCCACGCACGGCTCGGGAATGAGCTTGCCGGTGCCCTTGCACTGCGGGCAAGTTTGCTGCACGCTAAAAAATCCCTGACGCATTTGCACGGCGCCCTGGCCGTGGCACGTGGTACAGGTGACGACCTTGGTGCCGGGCTTGGCGCCGCTGCCGTGGCAGGTCTTGCAATCGTCCCAGCTGGGAATGCGAATTTGTGCATCCTTGCCGGCGGCCGCCTCTTCCAGCGTGATTTCCATGGCGTAACTGAGGTCGCCGCCCCGATAAACCTGCCGGCCGCCACGCTGGCCTGCGCCGCCGCGTCCACCCGCTCCGTTAAAGACATCGCCGAAGATGTCGCCGAACGCTTCGGCGAAGCCCCCGAAACCTTCCGCCCCGGGTCCACCCCGATTGGGGTCGACACCGGCGTGGCCGTACTGGTCGTACGCGGCACGCTTGGCCTCGTCGGAAAGTATTTCGTAGGCTTCCTTGGCTTCCTTGAACTTTTCTTCGGAGACCTTGGAGCCGTCTCCCTGATTCCGGTCAGGGTGATGCTTCATGGCGAGCTTGCGATAGGCCTTTTTGATGTCCTCGTCGCTCGCGTTTTTCGGCACACCCAGGGTGTCGTAGTAGTCTTTTTTGGCCATGAACTAGGGGGTCAGAGATAAGTGAATTCGTACAGTCCGTAAGCGCCGAAGCGGAACCTGATCCAGTGACCGGGTTCCGCCTCTAAGGGCACCTGGGGCCTAGGTCCCAGGCATCATGAAAGGGGCTTAACCCTTTTTGACTTCCTTGACTTCGGCGTCCACAACATTATCGTCTTGCGGCTTGGCCGAGCCCTCGTTGCCTTGCGAACCGCCAGGACCTGCCGCAGCGGTTTGTTCGGCCTGGTTGGCCTGCATGTCGGCGTACATTTTTTCGCCCAGCTTCTGGCTGGCTTCCATGAGCGCCGCGTTTTTGGCTTCGATGGCTGCCTTGTCTTCGCCCTTCAAGGCCTCTTCCATCTCGCTGATGGCTTTCTCGATCTTTTCCTTTTCGCCCGCATCGAGCTTGTCGCCATACTCGCCGAGCGATTTGCGCACGCTGTGCACCATGGCTTCGGCGTTGTTCTTGGCTTGCACGAATTCGACTTTTTCCTTGTCAGCGGCGGCGTTCAGTTCAGCGTCCTTGACCATCTGCTGGATCTCGGCTTCGGACAGGCCCGAGTTGGCCTTGATCGTGATCTTGTTTTCCTTGCCCGTGCCCTTGTCCTTGGCGCCGACGTGCAGGATGCCGTTGGCGTCGATGTCGAAAGACACTTCAATTTGAGGCGTGCCACGTGCGGCAGGTGGAATGCCCTCGAGGTTGAACTCGCCGAGTGCCTTGTTGCCGGAAGCAATTTCACGCTCGCCCTGGAACACCTTGATCGTCACGGCAGGCTGATTGTCTTCGGCCGTAGAGAAGGTCTGCGCGAATTTGGTCGGGATGGTCGTGTTCTTCTTGATCATCTTGGTCATCACGCCGCCCATGG
>JAZKIC010000026.1:0-46851 GCA_040385065.1 Pseudomonadota bacterium | reverse complement strand
TACAAGAACTACGACCCGCGCGCCAAGCTCATGCAGGAAACCTGCAAGGAAGTGCTGCAGGAGATGGGCCTTGAGAACGACCCGCTGTTCAAGCTCGCGATGGCGCTTGAAAAA
This sequence comes from Pseudomonadota bacterium, assembly GCA_040385065.1. Lineage (GTDB taxonomy): Bacteria > Pseudomonadota > Gammaproteobacteria > Burkholderiales > Burkholderiaceae_C > Polaromonas. Next base: position 46,737 of record JAZKIC010000026.1, on the reverse strand, counting down.
ATCGCCCTCGAAGACGACTACTTCGTTTCGCGCAAGCTCTACCCGAACGTCGACTTCTACTCGGGCATCGTGCAACGCGCCATTGGCATCCCCGTGCCCCTCTTTACGGCGATCTTCGCCCTGGCACGCACGGTGGGCTGGATTGCACAGCTCAATGAAATGATTGGCGACCCCGAGTACAAGATCGGACGTCCCCGCCAGCTGTTCACGGGATCGACGCAGCGCGAAGTCAAGCCGCTGGCACAGCGCTGATCTTTCCGTAGTTCTGCCCAAAGCCCGCCGGACGCGTCCGAGCGGGCTTTTTCTTTGTCGGCACGAGAAGCCACCCATCGCCATCCGCGATAGCTAAGCTGCTCCCCCGGTAGCACAATAGTGGGAAGCCATCGCCACTGACGATGGCTTCCTGCCATGAAACCGTCCGAACGCAATTTTGCCCGCCGCATCGACCTGACCTCGCTTCAGCTGTTTGTCGCTGTGTGCGAGCTCGGCAGTATCGGCAAGGCGGCGGAGCGTGAATTCATTGCTGCATCGGCAGTGAGCAAGCGGCTGAGCGATCTCGAAGCCACACTCGAAACGCCGCTGCTTTACAGGCACACCCGCGGTGTCGACCTCACCCCGGCGGGCGAGAGCTTGCTGCACCACGCACGCCTCGTGTTGTTCAGCCTTGAAAAAATGCAGGGCGAACTCAGCGAATACGCCGACGGCGTGCGCGGCCATGTACGCATCCATGCCAGCATCTCGGCCATCGTGCAGTTCCTCCCGGAAGACCTCGGCGCCTTCATTCGCGAGCACGGCGAAGTCAAGATCGACCTGGAAGAGCACCTGAGCTCGGAGGTCGTGCGCGCGGTGCAGGAAGGCGCTGCCGACCTGGGCATCTGCAACGTATCCAGCGGCATCGGCGAACTGCAGAGCCTGCCTTATCGACAGGACGAACTCGTCGTGGTGGTGCCCACCGGCCATGAGCTGTGCAGGCAGGAGGCCATTGCGTTCAGCGCAGCACTCGACTATGACCAGGTCGGGCTGCATTCGAACAGTTCCATCAATCTGGCATTGCGGCAAGCCGCAGCCGAGGCCGGCCGAAGCATTCGCTTGCGCATCCACGTGACCAGCCTGGATGCCATGTGCCGCATGATTCACAACGGCCTAGGCATCGGCGTAATGCCGCGCCGGGCTTTCGAGTTGATGCAGGGCCTGAGCCAGTTGCAATGCCTCGCATTGACCGACGCCTGGGCGTTGCGCAACATTGAACTCGTGGCGCGCGACTTCTCTACCCTGCCCGTGACCGCGCGCCTGCTCGTCGAGCACCTGACACGGCCGGCTCTGGTGAATCAGCCGGCTTTGACCGCAGCGCCCTAGCCACCCCACAATCGCACCTTGTGAATCACGCCGACTTACGCCAACTCACTCTGCCTCAAGCCAATTCAAGCCAACTCAAGCCCTCGGGCACTACCAAGGAAGACACACATGGGACGCACGCTCTACGACAAGATCTGGGACGAACACGTCGTTCATACGGAAGAAGATGGCACGGCCATTCTCTACATCGACCGCCACCTGGTGCATGAAGTCACCAGCCCACAAGCCTATGAAGGCCTGCGCGAAACCGGACGCAAGGTCTGGCGCATCAGTTCCGTCGTCGCCACCGCGGACCACAACACCCCGACGACGGGCTGGGAGCTGGGTTATGACGGCATTACCGACCTCGTCAGCAAGGAGCAGATCACCACACTCGACAGCAACATTTCCGAGTTCGGTGCTGCCGCCTACTTTCCCTTCTTGTCGCGCCGCCAGGGCATCGTCCATGTGATTGGCCCTGAAGTCGGCGCCACACTCCCAGGCATGACCGTCGTGTGCGGCGACTCGCATACCTCTACGCACGGCGCGTTCGGCGCGCTGGCCCACGGAATCGGCACGAGCGAAGTCGAACACGTACTCGCGACGCAGACGCTGCTGGCCAAGAAAGCCAGGAACATGCTGGTCCGCGTCGAAGGGACCCTGCCGCCCGGCGTCACCGGCAAGGACATCGTGCTCGCGATCATCGGCAAGATCGGGACCGCAGGTGGCACGGGCTACACCATCGAATTTGCCGGCTCGGCCATCCGCGCCCTCAGCATGGAAGGCCGCATGACCGTCTGCAACATGGCCATCGAGGCTGGCGCACGTGCAGGCCTCATCGCGGTGGACCAGAAGACCATCGAGTACGTGAAGGGCCGCTTGCTGGCGCCTGGCACCGACGCGCAAACGGGCAAGTTCGTCGGCGGCGCCGAGTGGGATATGGCAGCGCAGTACTGGAGCACGCTGCAGTCTGACCCCGACGCAAAGTTCGACACGGTTATCGAGCTGGACGCTGCAGCCATTCGCCCGCAAGTCACCTGGGGCACGTCGCCCGAGATGGTGTTGTCGATCGAAGACCGGGTGCCGGACCCGGACAAGGAAAAAGACGCGAACAAGCGCGACGCGATCGAGCGCGCGCTGACTTACATGGGCCTCACGCCAGGCAAGGCCATCAACGACATACTGATCGACAAGGTCTTCATCGGCTCCTGCACCAACAGCCGCATCGAGGACATCCGCGAAGCCGCGGCGATGGTCAAGAAGATCGGTCAGAAGGTCGCCAAAAATGTCAAGCTGGCCATGGTGGTGCCTGGCTCGGGTCCTGTGAAAGAGCAAGCCGAACGCGAAGGCCTGGACAAGATTTTTGTCGCCGCTGGTTTCGAGTGGCGCGAGCCGGGCTGCTCCATGTGCCTGGCCATGAATGCCGACCGGCTGGAGCCGGGCGAGCGCTGCGCATCCACCAGCAACCGCAACTTCGAAGGACGCCAGGGCGCGGGCGGCCGCACCCATCTGGTCAGCCCCGCCATGGCTGCTGCGGCTGCCGTGCATGGCCACTTCGTCGACATTCGCCGCTTCTCCTGAACGCGCAGCAGCTCAAAGAATCGAGGGTAATCATGAAAAAATTCAACGTGCACAAGGGCCTCGTCGCCCCCATGGATCGCGAGAACGTCGATACCGACGCGATCATTCCCAAGCAGTTTCTGAAGGCCATTCGCAAGACGGGCTTCGGCCCCAATCTGTTCGATGCTTGGCGCTACCTGGACGCCGGCTTTCCGGGCCAGGACCCTGCAAGCCGCAAGCCCAACCCTGACTTTGTGCTCAATCAACCGCGCTACCAGGGTGCCTCGATTCTGCTGGCACGCAAGAACTTCGGCTGCGGTTCGTCCCGCGAACACGCGCCGTGGGCACTGGACCAGTATGGCTTTCGGGCGATCATCGCGCCAAGTTATGCGGACATCTTCTTCAACAACAGTTTCAAGAACGGCCTGCTGCCGATCGTGTTGAGCGAGACGCAGGTTGGGCAGCTGTTTGACGAAGCACTCGCCTTTCCTGGCTACCAGCTCACGATCGACCTGGAGCGGCAGGTGGTCATCAAGCCGCAAGGTGAGGAGATTCCCTTTGAAGTGCAAGCCTTCAAGAAATTCTGCCTGCTCGGTGGGCTGGACGACATTGGCCTGACCTTGCGCCAAAGCGACAAGATCAAGGCCTTCGAGGCGAACCGCCTCGCGACCAAGCCGTGGCTGAACCACTCGGCGCCACGCTAAAGCCGCGCCTGCGCATCCCTACCATCACAACAAAAACATTCTCATGAAAATCGCAGTTCTCCCCGGTGACGGCATCGGCACCGAAATCGTCGCCGAGGCCGTCAAGGTTTTAAAGGCGCTCGACCTCGACTTCACAATGGAGCAAGCGCTGGTAGGCGGCGCTGCCTATGAGGCGCACGGACATCCCTTGCCCGATTCCACGCTCAAGTTGTGCCAGGCGTCCGACGCGGTCCTATTCGGCGCCGTGGGCGACTGGAAGTACGACAAGCTCGACCGCCCCCTTCGGCCGGAGCAGGCCATCCTGGGCCTGCGCAAGAACATGCGCCTGTTCGCCAACTTCCGCCCCGCCATTTGCTACGAGCAGCTCACCGCCGCCTCCAGCCTGAAGCCCGAGCTGGTTGCCGGTCTCGACATCCTGATCATTCGCGAACTCACCGGCGACATCTACTTCGGCCAGCCGCGTGGCCGCCGCGTCGCCACCGACGGGCACTTCCCTGGCGCGGAGGAAGCCTTCGACACCATGCGCTATTCACGCCCCGAAATTGAACGCATCGCACACGTCGCGTTTCAGGCGGCGCGCAAGCGAGGCAAGCGCGTCACCAGCGTCGACAAGGCCAACGTGCTGGAAACCTTCCAGTTCTGGAAAGACGTCGTCACTGAGGTCGGTCTGCAGTACCCGGACGTGGAACTGGACCACATGTATGTCGATAACGCCGCCATGCAACTCGTCAAGGCGCCCAAGAAATTCGACGTCGTGGTCACGGGCAACATGTTCGGCGATATCCTGAGCGACGCAGCTGCCATGCTGACGGGCAGCATCGGCATGCTGCCCTCCGCCAGCCTGAACGACAAGAAGCAGGGCCTGTACGAGCCGAGCCATGGCAGCGCCCCCGACATTGCAGGCAAAGGCATTGCCAACCCGCTCGCCACCATCCTCAGTGCGTCCATGATGCTGCGCTTCAGCCTGAACCAGGAAGCAGCCGCGCAACGCATTGATGACGCTGTGCAGAAAGTTTTGACGCAAGGGCTGCGCACCACCGACATCTACAGCGAAGGCATGACCAAGGTCAGCACGATGCAGATGGGAGACGCCGTGGTGAAGGCGCTCGGTTGACTCGAAATCGCACCTGAAAAAACGCGCCCTGTTGGCGCGTTTTTTTTTGCTATTCGTAATGGGTCCACATTCTCAACACCCGCACCGTCCGCTCCAACAAAAACACCTCATTGAACACGCATTCCCACCACTCGGGCGCTCGATCTTTCAACGAGAAACTCTCCGTGCAGGCGATGCGCGTCATTGGAACCACGCACTGTCCAGTACAATCTGACCCCATGTCTCACGCCAGCCCGTTCCTTTCGAACACCGACCAGGCCCCTCTGCCTGGCGTTGCTGCGCGTGCATTGACCACCAAAACCACGACCATTAAGGGCTGATCCAGCCTGGTTCGTCGTGCGCCCTCCCGGCCAGACGAGCCGGGCTAGAAACAGTCTGGTCTGGACCTGTTTTTTAATTTGAAAGGGCGATGAAATGAGCAAGTTGGTAGGTTTGGTCGGCTGGCGTGGCATGGTCGGCTCGGTCCTGATGGACCGCATGGTTCAGGAAAAAGATTTCGACCTCATCGAGCCGGTCTTTTTTTCCACGTCCAACACGGGTGGCGCTGCCCCGGCGCAAGCCAGGAACGAAACGAAGCTCAAGGATGCCTTCGACATCGACGCCCTGAAAAAATGCGAGATCATCGTCACGGCGCAGGGCGGCGACTACACGTCCGAAGTGTTTCCCAAGCTTCGCGCCGCAGGCTGGAACGGCCACTGGGTCGACGCCGCTTCGACACTGCGCATGAACGACGACGCGGTCATCGTGCTGGACCCGGTCAACCTGCCCGTCATCAAGAATGCACTCGCCAAGGGCGGCAAGAACTGGATCGGCGGCAACTGTACCGTCAGCTGCATGTTGATGGGTGTAGGCGCGCTGTACAAGGCGGGCCTGGTCGAATGGATGACCAGCATGACCTACCAGGCCGCCTCGGGCGGCGGCGCGCAGCACATGCGCGAATTGCTCACGCAGTTCGGCACGCTCAACACGGAAGTGCGGGCACTGCTCGACGATCCGAAGTCAGCCATCCTGGAAATTGATCGGAAGATTCTGGCAAAGCAGCAGTCGCTCACCTCCGTGGAGACCGCCAACTTCGGCGTACCGCTCGGCGGCAGCCTGATCCCCTGGATCGACAAGGACCTCGGCGACGGCATGAGCAAGGAAGAATGGAAAGGCGGCGCCGAGACCAACAAGATTCTCGGACAGGGCGCTGCCTATGGAACCGTCGCCACCCCAGTGGACGGCTTTTGCGTGCGCATCGGTGCCATGCGCTGCCACAGCCAGGCCCTGACATTCAAGCTCAAAAAGGACGTCCCCGTTGCCGACCTTGAAGCCATGATGGCGGCCGACAACGAATGGGTGAAGGTGGTGCCCAATACACGCGAAGCGACCATCAAGGACCTTACGCCTGTGGCCGTGACAGGCACCATGACGATTCCCGTCGGGCGGGTTCGCAAGCTGGCGATGGGGCCTGAGTATGTGGGCGCATTCACGGTGGGTGACCAGCTGCTGTGGGGTGCAGCGGAGCCCCTGCGCCGCATGCTGCGGATCTTGCTCGAGGCCTGAGCTCTCGGGTTCCGCCAGGCTGCGCTGACCACAACAAGGCGGGGCGGTGTGGCGCTTGAGCATCTGAACTCAGGCAGCGGAACGCCAGTATGACGTAGACCAGCGCTGGCGATGTGTCATTGCCAGCGCGGTCGCTAACGTTCAACCCGCCCGACGACGACGCGAAAAAATAGAAGTGACTGACTTCAGCTTGTCGTGATGACGAGTTGCTGCGTCTTTCTGATTCAACGGTCCATCAGGGGTCGGCATCAAAGCCCTACTCAGCTGAGCGACTGGAAAGCAGCAGAGTGGTTCTTTGGTCGCATAGGCCGATCGCCTGCTGGTCATGGATACTCCCGGTCATAAAAAGTGAAGCACAGAAAAGGCTCAGGGCTTCCCTGCCACTGCATGTTGCGACCACAAAAGCAGGACGAAAGCTTTTTCACCTGGGAATCCGGGATGGGCTTTCCCCCCTCAGACGAAGGCCGGGTTGCCGTGCTGCAAACCAACTCCGCTGTAGAGCCCGCAAAGCCGACTACCCAGTTGCGTTCACGCCCCATGTAGCACTGCCTTGGGATATCAGTCGTGGCATTGATCCATTGGATCTGACCTTTGGTGCCACAGTCTGCTTGGCCATTTGCGGCCGGTGCGGCCGCCGGCAGGGGGGGCTGCGCAGGAACCGGCCGCTGCGCACCAGGCGCCGGGGTGGCTGCGACTGCCGGGCCGGGAGTCGCCCTCGGCGCTGACGCACTCTGGGCAGCAGGCGTGCGCGATCGCATCTCCTCGGCCACGGCGTCAATCTCCTTGCGCACCAGTCGGTCGGTGCTGAGATTGGAGTATTGCGAGCGCCAGTTCCCTGGCTCTGAAGCGTCATACCAGGAGACTCGGTGTTTAAAACTGTAGGGTTTATGGATGTCCAATCTAAATACACCCGTTGTGAAGCCTCTGCCAGGACCCAACTCAAGGTCGTTCAGCACCGACCCACAGGTAATCCAGGCCACGTTGTCGCAATCCTCAACGACCAGACTGACACGCAACCAGCGATCGGTATGGTTGTACATCGTGACCACGCCGAAAAGCGATAGGTATTGCACTTGGGTGGTCACGGGTTGCTGTGCCTGAGCAAGCACGCAGACCATCGCCAGCAGCGAACTGATGCACGCCCGCACCAGGCGAGTGATTGACCTCATCGGACTCTTCGGCCCATCTGCATCAAGCAGGGTTCCATGGCCGTACCGGTCGATCGGCACTGCCCTTCACCATGCATCGTCAGACCGACCATCGTCCCTGAATATTCAACGCGCTTCACCCGTCCATATCCAGTCCCTGTCGTCCAGGGCACGGTTACCTCTGCTCGTACAAATTCAAATGGGGCCCGGACTTTGCCGGTCAGGGCCACGCCTTCTCGCGTCATTTGATACTGGTACTCGTCATTTTCCAAGGCGCGATAGTTATCCAGGGTCACTGCGTTAAGCATCAGCAGGCTCCCGGTTGAATCCTTCTGAGGTCCCGAAGGCGTACAGCGCCCCTTAATGATGACCCACTCAGGAAAAAAACCATTGCAGCCTCTGGGGCCTGCAAGTTGATCAGAGCGAAGCTCAACCCCCATCAAACAACAACCCGTTGAGGATCCCGCGTAGCCAATTTTCACTGTCTTGGTTTTGTGATTTTCTTCGACCACTAGCCCATTCGGATAAAACTCCGTACCATATTGCATCCATTGCCCAGTGACAACACCATCAGCGTAGGTGCGTCGGCCCAGGCCAACGGGTTTTCCTCCGATTTGCTGACCCACGTATTCAGAGGCACCGCGAGAATTGGCGGGCAACTGAACTTGACCAAAGCTCTCGTTGTCCAGGTTTGCGGCACCACCGATTTTCGGATCACCGATTGATCGATGCAGAAAATCGGCCATCACCCGTGCAAGCTCCCCAAGCTTGTCGATAGGAGCGGTGAGAATTCGTCCGTCTTTTCCGTTAGGTTTTCTCCACCAAAGCTCAGTTTTGACGTGTACTCTGTTGTCCGCCTGCAGCGTCACAGTCGCCGTGAGGACATAGGGCGCGTAATACTCCGCGTATTTTCCCAGCTTGGCATGCATGGGCGTTGGATCGCTGGCCTTGATGAGAAGCGGAACCGGCTCGGCCTCCAGCCACTGAGACCCTTTGAGCCGGGAGGCAAGTTCTTCTTTCACTTTTGCGGCGAGTTGCGCATCACCTTCAAAATCCGCAATCAACACATGTGGGCGGAAAACAAGCTCGCCCGCAGCGTGCGCATGAGGTAGCACCCCTGTGCAGAGCCCGACCCCGAGCGTCAACCCGAATGTCCACAAGTGCCGGCACCAGCGCGTCATAAAAAACCTTTGACGGTCAAAGCCAAGGATAAACAGCATAAAAATTCTCCCGGTTTTTATCGGCAGGGACATTCGCAACTGCTGGTCAAAACAAAGCACATTGCTGCACGACCGTCGAGCCAGCTCAATCTTGCAGCCCGAAAGTAAGAAACGCAGCGATCCAACTTAACCCGACCAAATCAAACAAGTCCCCCGCTTCTCCGCCGGGGCGGGAGCGGGCTAGGGGCGTAAGTAGGAAAGCCCAGAAACCGGAAACAAAACGGGCGCACCCCGTAGCACAGCGCTTCATCTGGACGAAGCACTCGACCCGCATTACGCATCTACGACACTCAGACAGACGCTGGACTGCTCCGACAAACCCACTTGAACGAACCGAGGCTAGCGCTCTCCCAAAGATTCGTTCAATGTCTTCGTAATCGGCTTGATCAAATAGCGCAAGACAGTGTTCTTTCCCGTGAGAATCTCCACCGTTGCCGTCATGCCCGGCTGGATGTCGATCTTCTGGTTGGACCGGCTCACGAGGTTGTGTGCTTTGGTCTTGATCTGCACGCGGTAATAAGGCTGCTCGTTGCCCCGCACCTCTTCGTTCAGCGTGTCCGCGCTGATGTAGATCACCTCGCCCTTGAGCGATCCATAAATGGTGTAGTCATAAGCGTCGAGCTTGACTGTCGCAGGCAGACCCGTCCTGACAAAGGCTATGTCAGCCGGCCGGACTTTTGCCTCAATCACGAGGTCATCGCTCATGGGCACGATCTGCATGATCTCCTCGCCAGGCTTGGCCACACCGCCCAAGGTCGTCAGCCGGACGTTGCGCACTACGCCATCCATGGGCGAATGAATCTCGGTGGAATCCAGTTGCTCCTTGCGCTGGGCCAAGATCTGTAGCACCCCTGCCAGGTCTTCCTGCGCCTTGGCAAGGTCGGTCTGGATTTCCTGCAGGTACTTGTTGCGCCGGTTGGTGATCTGGCCCTGGATCTCAGCGGCTTGCCGCTGGAGCTTGAGCACTTCGGCGCGGCTGACATCGCCGGATTTGACGAGCGGCGTGTTCATGTCCAGTTCGGCCTTGATCAGGACCTTGGACTGCTCCAGCGCGTCGAGTTCGTCCTTCACGGCCGACTGGCGTTTCTTAAACAAGGCCAGCTGCATTGCCCGGAACTCGGGATAGTCGTTAAGCTGCGCCGGAAACACGGGCTGTCCTCCGAGAATTTCGGCGCTGAGCCGGGCAACCGTTGCGCGCAAGGCTGCAGCCTTTGCCGCGCTCTCCAGGTAGCCTGCTTCAGACCTGGCTTTTTCGAACCGGGCCAACAACTCCCCTTTCTTGACCAGCGCGCCTTCGCGCACAGGCAATACCGCCAGCACGCCCCCATCGGGCGACTGGATCACCTGGTTGCGCGAACTCGCGATCACCTGTCCCGTCGCCCGTGTAATCTGGTCGAGTTCGGCCCAGTTCGCCCAGGCGACGAAGCCTCCGATGACCAACAAAGAGCCCCACAAGAGGATGCGCGCCGAACCGGCCCCTTCTTTCAAATGCGAGTTCATGCTGCCTGCTCCTGCGCCACGGCTGGTTGCCGCCCTGATAGTTTTGCGAGCACCGCGTCGCGCGGCCCATCGGCCAGAATGCGACCGTTCTGAAGCACGATCAATCGATCGAAGAGCGGCAACAGGGCCATCTTGTGCGTCGCTGCGATGAGTGTGGCGCCGCTGGAAGTCGCTTCGCGCAAAAGATTAACGATGCGCCCTTCACTGACGGAGTCCATGGCCCCTGTGGGCTCGTCGAGCACCCAGACTGAGGGCTTCGCCAGCAGGGTGCGGGTAAGCATGATCAGTTGTTGCTGCCCACCCGAAACACCTCGTCCACCCTCGCCGATTTCTAGCGCCAGGCCTTTCGGCTGGCTGCCGATGAGGTCCATCAGTCCGGTCCGCTGCGCTGCCTCCAGCAGCACCGCATCGCCCGGATCGGCCAGGCCGAGCAGCAGATTTTCCCGTAGCGTGCCACTGAAGAGGCGCGAGTCCTGCGGCAAGTAGCCGACAGTTTCCCGAACCGAGGCGGTACTCAGCAAAGCGACGTCGACGCCGCCCAGCAAGACCTTTCCTTCGCTGGGGCGGTAAAGACCTGAGGAGAGCTTGAGTAGCGTGCTTTTGCCGGACCCGATCGCCCCCAGCAAACCCACCCTTTCCCCGGCGCGAATCTCGAGTCGCTCTATCTCCAGCGCGGGTCGTGCGGCACCGCCATAGGCAAACCGCATCCGCTCGAACATGAGGTTGGGCGACAAAAGCTGTGGCACCAGCGCGTGGTGCGCCTGATCGTTTTCATTCGGCAGCGCGATCACGCGGTCAAGCCCTTCGACCGCGGCACGCGCATGGGCCCACTGGACCAGGATGCCCGGCAATTGAACGATGGGCATCATGGCGCGATTGCTGATGATCGTGCAAGCCAGCAGACCGCCCATGGTCAGCTCATTGACCGTGACCAGATAGGCACCGACCGCCACGAGTCCCACGTAGCCAAGCTGCTGCAAAGCTACCGTCAGGTTTTGCGCCAGCGCTGAATAGCTGCGCGTTTTTTGGTCGGACTCGCCCGTTTCAAGCACCAGCTGATTCCAGCGCGACTGCAGCTTCCATTCGGCGCTGTTCGCCTTGACAGATTCGGCACCATCGACCGCCTCGACCAGCAGGCCGGCTTTCTTGTTGTTGGCTGCAAGGTTGACCCGCGTATGGCGCTGAATGGCCGCCTGGAACATGAGTCCAGCGCCGAGCGCAATCGGCAAGGCAATGAGGGGAACTACAGCAACCCAGCCACCGATCAGCGCGATCACGAGCAGGAAGAACAGGGCGAAGGGCACATCGGCAAGCACGAAGAGGGACGTGGAAGCGAGCACACCACGCACCATCTCGAAGCCCTTGACCTGTGACGCAAGTGTGCCCACCGAAGGCGGCCGGGCTTCCATGCGGATGCGCATCATCCGATCGAAAAACCACTCGGACAACTCATGGTCGATGACATTGCATGTGCGGTCCACCGTGTAGCTACGCACTTGCTTGAGCAAAAATTCGAAGCACACCGTCAGCGCAACGCCGACGCTCAAAACCCACAAGGTCTGAAACCCCTGGCTCGGAATGACGCGGTCATAGACCTGCATGCTGTACAGCGAAGTACCGAGGGTCAGCAGGTTCACCAGGCCGGTCGCAATAACAGCCTCGAAGAACACGCGCTTGCGCTTGTAAATCGCTGCCCAAACCAGTTGCATGGCAGACGGGGCCTTGGCCGTAATGTCCGGCCGGCGCGGCATAGAAAGGCATTCGACATCATCCAGCCCATCGAGCAGCACGTCCTCGCCGTTCAGGCGCTCGGCCTTCCACTTACCGTCTGCCGTGCGGCCTTGCACGAGGACCCAGCCCAGGTCTGCACTCCAGCCCGCCAGAGGCAGGTCAGCGGGCGTAGCGCCGCGAATCCGCATGGGCTCACCGGGAAATCCCGCTCCCGCCCAGGCGCTCCTGAAAAGCGCGGTGGCATCGAGCCCTTGCGCCAGGCGATTGGCCAGCCCACCCAGCCTGCCTGCGGAAATCGCCTGTCCCGAGAGGCGTCCAGCCCTTTCCACTACCTTGACTATGCCGTTGTACATCAGTGATTCCGTCATTAAAAAGCGCGGGGATTTGCGCGCGCCGTCAAGGCACTGCCCGCGGCAGAGGGCTGAGCGTGCCGCTGTAAGCGCGCAATCGCAGCGCAGCAGCCAGAACCTGCACGCGCGCATCGTCGAGCGAAAGTTCGGCCTGCGTGGCTTCACGCACCGCATTTAGTACGTCGATCCAGGACTTTCGCCCGGCCGTGAATTGGCGTGCATACGAATCCGACACGTCGCTGGCCATGCTTCGGGCCTGGCTCGCGTTGTCCAGGCGCGTGCGCGCCGCCACCCATTCGTTCCAGTCAATCGCAACCCGCTCGCGCAGGGTTCGCTCGGCCCCTTCTCGCGCAATGCGCGCCGCTTCGCTGCGCGCTACCGCGGCTTCAGTGCCAGAGCGTGCGGAAAGCCCCGCACCCGGCTGGGCAATCAAGACGACGGCGGCGCGATTTTCGGTAACCTGGTTGGCGTTCGGTCCGCGCTCCAGGCGCAGAACGATCTGGGGGAAATAAGCCGCCTTCTTGACCTCGATCTCGGACTTCGCCGCCTCTTCCTCGAAGGCCAACCGGCGAAGGGTCGGGGAATGGTCGATAGCCAGGCTCTGGGCTGTTTCAAGTGCCGGCGGCACCGCACCGACATCGTCGGTGGGCATCGGTGTAAACGCGCGGACCGGCTGACCCGCCAGCTGGCTCAATTGGACCAGAGCCGCATCCAGCGCCTGCCCACTGACAGACAGCTCATTGGCCGCCGTGTAAAGGCGGGACCGGGCGAGGTTCTGGTCAGCAAGGGGGCTGACTTCCTGCGTCACGCGCCGCTCGATCATTGCCAAAAGCCTGTTGTGCTCTCGGACGTTGATTTCAGCATGCTCGCGGCGCATCTGTTGGCGCTGTGCTTCGCTCGCTGCGGCGATTACCCTGAAGATCAGGTCCTGCCGGGTCTCGTCGAGCGCGGCACCCGCCACGCGCGTGCGGCTGATGGTGGTGTCGATATTGGCCGTGATCCGCCCTCCACTCCAGAGCGGTTGCTCTAGCCGAAAAAGGCTCGCACTCTTGCCTTGTGTGGCGGTACTGGCTTCAATGCTGGGGCTTGGGTAGCGCTGCCATTCGGCTGCGTCCCGGTCGGCGCGCGAGGCGACCTGTCCCGCCTGCTTTTCCATCACCAATGGATGGGTCGTCAGGGCGGACGAAACAATTTCGTCAAAGCGCGCCGCCTGCTGGGCATGCGTTACGCCCCAGCCCAGTACGAAAGAAACGATAAACAGGGATTTGAATCTCATGGGTCCCGATACTGCCACAGCTCGACCGTAAGATCGCAACGCCGCGTGGCGGCGTTGCGATCGAAACCGGTACGGTGCTCCGCTTTTCAGCCGACTTGAACCTGCCGGTCAGACGTGAGAAACAAAGCTGGAGAGGCTGAACGCGTTCAATTGCGCCAGCGTGACGCCGCTGAGCACCACTCCAGATTGCGTGATGCCGGAGCTGGAATCTCCGTCATAGACCACGAGCGTGTCCGCGCCCGCCGTGTTTGCCGTAAAGACGGTGCCTGACAAAGCGCCTTGAACGAAAAAGAAACCCTGATCCGTCGCAAGGCCGTTCGTTGGCAAGGCACTCGTCGAAGGGTTAGACGACTGCGTTCCCATCCAGCCAGGATTGGCCGCGCCAGAGTAGTCCGGAGCGCTGATCTGGAAGTTTTCGCCCGAAGAGAGATCCGTGATTCGATCGACGCCACCGGCAAAGGTGAAGGTATCGCCGTTGTTCAGAATCGAATCGCCAGCCAGATTCACCACGCCGACGGGCGTATCTCCCTGGAAAAGGTCGAATCGGTCGCTGCCTGCGCCACCGGTCATGGTGTCCACGCCTGCGTCGCCTGTCAGGTTATCTCCGGCGCTGGAGCCGATGAGGAGGTCATTCCCTGCTGCACCATTGAGGTCATACCCGTCTGCATCGAAGACACCCACGTTGCTCAGATCGATGGTGTTATTGCCTGAAGAACCTTCAGCGCTGCCGCCATACGTGTCGTCATCACCGCTCAGGTAGTTATTGTTCGCGTCGCGGAATCCATCGAGAGCCGACGTTGCGGTGTACTTCAACAGAACCCAATCGGTCGCGGAGAGCGTTGTGTTGGTGCTTATGTCGATGCTGGAAGATCCGCTGCCCGTCACTTCTGTGATGGTCATGCCGGTGACACCATTTTTGACCAGCGACAGCGCAATGCCGGTAGTAGCAAAAGCGTTCTCGGCAAAATCAAGGTGAACGCCATTGGTCGTGAGATTGAATCCGACCGGTTCGGGAGCTGTCTGGTCGCCCAGCAACTGAACGACGTTGGCGCCAGCGCTCGTACCCAGCGTGACACCGGTTACCGCGACGAGTTGCACCAGTGTGTCAGGTGCAAGTCCGTTGTCCTGGAACACATAGAGCGAATCCGTTGTGCCGCTGTTATCCGTATCCACCTCAAAAGCCACCGTCGTGCCAGGGCTCGTGATGTTGGTCGAGAGATAGGTGGTGGCAGCGCTGAGGTTGTCCTTGTTGATGAGAATGCTTGCATCGTTGGTGGCAGCGAATGTCACGATGCCTGACGTGATGCTGTGCTTGGCCAGCGTGCCCGAGTCTGAGCCGTCCACCAGCGTCGCGTTGGATGCGATCAGATTGGACTGCAACCTCAGCTGGTCGTGATTGTCAGCAGTTTCCGATTTCGCGTCGAATCCTGAGCCGGTCGGGCTGGTACCCGACTGATTGATCACATCCATGTTGGCTATCGTGCTGTCGCCAATCTCAATATTCACGACGTCTCTGGAGTACGTAGCGCCTCCGCTGAGTCCGCCGTTTTCAACGAGGCGAATCAGGTCCGCACCTTCTCCACCCCTCAAAGTGTCCGCTCCACCGCCATCCACCAGTAAATCCGCAGCCCTCGTTCCCTCCAGGCTGTCCTTTCCGCCGTTGCCCCGGAGGTGTTGGCCGTAGTAGGGGTTGTAGTAATTGCTCAGATCGATGGTGTTATCACCACCGCCACCAACATACACCTCTCGAGAAGCCACTTTGTTTCCCGCAGCATCCATCACCGCGCTGGAGAGAGTGGAGTCCATCCTGACGCGAATGAAGTCTGTCCCACTATGTGAAATTGAAGTGTTCAGCGTTAGGGTATTAGATCCGGTGCCGTCGATGCTGGTGATGCTGACGGAAGTCCCGTTCCAGTTGTTCGAAGTGGGATTTTGGGAAAGGAAAAGATCGTTAACGCCCGCATAAACGACGTCGTCAAATCCAAGCACCACGGTGGTCCCCGTCCCGAAACTGGCGGAGTTGTAGCCCGGCCGGACCGTGTCGATGTTGACCGTGAGACCTGCCGAAGCACCCGAGGTGTTACTGCCCAAGTCAGTGTGCTTGGCGCTCAGGGTGTGTGCGCCATCCAGGAGTGCTGAACTCGTGATCTCCCACGCCCCACTTCCGTCCGCAATACCCGTACCAAGAACCGTTGTCCCATCGGTATCGTAGAGCGTGACGGTGCCACCGGCGGAGGCGCCAGTGCCTGTCACGGTTGGGGTGTTGTCCGCGGTCAAATTATCGCTGTTGGAAATGCCGAGGTCGGAGCTAGCCTTCAAGTCCGGCGTGCTAGGAGTCGAAACAGCTGCTACGGTCAGGCTCACAGTAACCGCGCTTGAGTTGTTGAGTCCGTCGAAGGCCTTATAGGTGAAGCTGTCGCTGCCTACATAACTGGTGGTCGGCGTATAGGTGAAGCTGCCATCTGATTTCAGCACCAACGCCCCGTTTGTGACGTTCGTGACGAGCACTGCGCTTAAGTTAGGAGGGACATCACCGTCCGTATCGTTGGTGAGCACACCACTGAGAGCCGTCACGGTAAGCGTCGCGTCCGTGGTGGCTGAGTAGCTGTTCGCCACGGCCACGGGAGTGAACTCATTGACCGGCGTAACGGTCACCGCAACGGATTGCGTTGTGGCTTTCGTACCGTCGCTGGCCGTGACGATCAGGTCGTACACATTGTTGCCGCCCGAATCGGTGGGGACTTCGTAGTTCGGACCCGTCGCGAACGTCAGCGCGCCCGTGCTCGCGTTGATGTTGAACTTGGCAAGGTCGGCACCGCCAGTCAACGAATAGCTGAGCGCCGTCGAAGGTAAATCGGCGTCGGTAGCTACGACCGTTCCTACCGTCGTGGCGTTTTCCGCCACGCTGAAGGCGGCCGAAGACGTGAAGACCGGATTGAACTCGTTGACACCTGTGACGCTGACGGCGATTGCCTGCGTCGTGGTGCCGCTCGCGCCATCGCTGGCCGTGACGACCACGTCGTACACGTTGTCGGCGCCGACGTCTGTCGGCGCTTCAAAGTTCGGACCCGTCACAAAGGTCAGCGCACCCGTGCTCGCATTGATGTTGAACTTGGCCTGATCGGCACCGCCGGTCAGTGAGTAGGTCACGGTCTGCGAAGGGAGGTCGGCATCTGTAGCGACCACCGTTCCCACCGTCGTCGCGTTCTCCGCCACGCTAAAAGCAGCCGAAGATGTGAAAACCGGATTGTTGTCATTGACCGGCGTAACGGTCACTGCAATGGCCTGCGTCGTGGTGCCGCTTGCGCCATCGCTGGCCGTGACGATTAAGTTGTACACGTTGTCGGTACCGACGTCTGTCGGCACTTCATAGTTCGGACCCGTCGCAAAGGTCAGCGCGCCCGTACTCGCATTGATGTTGAACTTGGCCAGATCGGCACCACCGGTCAGCGAGTACGTTACGGTCTGTGAAGGGAGATCGGCGTCGGTCGCGACCACCGTTCCTACCGTCGTGGCGTTCTCCGCCACGCTGAATGCAGCCGAAGACGTGAAGACAGGGTTGTT
Organism: Pseudomonadota bacterium; assembly: GCA_040385065.1. Taxonomy (GTDB): domain Bacteria; phylum Pseudomonadota; class Gammaproteobacteria; order Burkholderiales; family Burkholderiaceae_C; genus Polaromonas. The sequence continues at coordinate 29,690 of JAZKIC010000026.1, read as the reverse complement.
GTCATTGACCGGCGTGACGGTCACTGCAATGGCCTGCGTCGTGGTTCCGCTCGCGCCATCGCTGGCCGTGACGACAACGTTGTACAAGTTGTCGGTGCCGACGTCTGTCGGCACTTCATAGTTCGGACCGGTCGCAAAGGTCAGCGCACCCGTGCTCGCATTGATGTTGAATTTGGCCTGATCGGCACCACCGGTCAGCGCGTAGGTCACGGTTTGTGAAGGCAGGTCGGCGTCCGTAGCGACCACTGTCCCCACCGTCGTGGCGTTCTCCGCCACGCTGAATGCAGCCGAAGACGTGAAGACAGGGTTGTTGTCGTTGACCGGCGTGACGGTCACTGCAATCGTCTTATCGACTGATCCATCGCCATCTGTAGCGAGTACCGTCAGGTTGTAGACATTGTCTACAGTGCCGACGTCGAGGGGCGTTTCGTAATCCGGTGGGGCATTAAAGGTCAATGCTCCTGTCGTCGGATTAATCGTGAATTTTGCGGAGTCGACGCCTGAAACGATGGAATAGGTGATTGCAGTCTCGGACACTGCCGCGATCGTCGTGACGCTGGTGGCGTTCTCAGCAACGCTAAACGCTGTCGTTGCCGATGAAAACGCCAAAGCGCCAACGTCCGTCACGGTAACCGCAATGGACTGCATCGTGCTGTTGCCAGCGCCATCGCTGGCGGTGATGATCAGGTCGTAGACGTTATTAGATGGAGTGCCCGCATCAGTCGGCACCTCAAAATCAGGCGCCGAAGCGAAAGCCAGCACACCCGTGCTGGCGTTGAGACTGAACTTGGCAGCGTCTGCGCCGGAGATTGCGTAGGTGACCCCCAAGGCCGGCATATCTGCGTCGGTGGCGATCACCGTGCCTACCGCCGTGGTGTTCTCGGCCACGCTGAATGCAGCGGATGACGTGAACACCGGGCTGAACTCATTGACCGCCGTGACGGTCACGGAGACCGCCTGCGTGGTGGTCAAGGCTCCGTCGCTTGCGGTCACGATCAGGTCGTAGACGTTATCGGTACCTGCGTCGGTCGGCGCTTCGAAGTTTGGTGCGGAAAGGAAGCTCAGAACGCCCGTGCTGGCGTTGATGCCGAATTTAGCTGCGTCCGTGCCCGAAAGTGCATAGGTGACGGACTGTGCGGGCAGATCCGCATCGGTAGCCACGACCGTACCCACCGCCGTGGCGTTTTCCGCAACGCTGAAGGTGGCCGAGGAAGTGAAGGCGGGATTGAATTCGTTGACTGCCGTGACGGTAACCGTCACCGACTGCGTGCTGGTTCCGCTCGCGCCGTCATTTGCCGTGACGATCAGGTTGTAGACGTTGTTGACATCGCCATCCTCCGGCACCTCATAGTCGGGCGCGGCAGCAAAACTGAGCACCCCAGTGCTGGCATCTATGTTGAACCGGGCTGCATCATCGCCGGACAGGCCGTACGTAACACCTGGGGCAGGCAGGTCCGCATCGGTAGCCACGACCGTTCCCACGGCCGAGGCGTTTTCCGCGACGTTGAATGTGGCGGACGACGTGAAGACCGGGTTGAATTCGTCCAATGGCGTGACCGTGACCGCGACAGCCTGCGTGGTCGTACCGCCCGCCCCGTCGCTGGCGGTGACGGTGAGGTTGTAGACATTGTTCGCGCCAACATCGGTGGGCAATTCATAGTTGGGCGCGGCGACAAAACTGAGCACACCGCCGCTGGTGATGCTGAACTTGGCGGCATCGTCCCCGGACAGTTCGTAGGTAATCGGCAGTGAAGGCAGGTCAGCATCGGTGGCTACGACTGTGCCCACCGCGGTTGCGTTCTCGGAGACGCTGAACGCGGCGGATGAACTGAAGACCGGGTTCGATTCGCTGAGCGGTGTTACCGTGATGTTGAGGGTCTGTTGGGCGGTAGTCGTCCCATCCGTCGCTTCGACGATGACGTTATAGATGTAATCAGCCCCGGCGTCAGGAGAGGGCGAACCCGACTCATAGTTCGGGACGGCGATGAAAGTCAATACACCGGTGTTGGCGTCGATTTCGAATAGCGCTGCGTCGTCTCCACCAGCAATGGCGTAGCTGACTGGATCCCCTGCGTCTGCCACAGCAACCACGGTGGCTGCCACCGCCGAGTTTTCTGCAACGCTCACTGTTGCACTGCTCAGGATGGTCGTCGTCGTGACGTTGAGTACCGTGACCGCAATGGACTGGGTATCGGTGGTGGTTCCATTGGTGGCTTGCACCGTCACGTCGTACACGCGGTTCGCGCCCACGTCCGTTGCGATTTCGTAATCCGGCGCCGCGACAAAAGTGAGCACGCCGGTAGAGGCGTTGATGGTGAACTTGCTCGCATCGGCTCCGCCGCTGATGCTGTAGACGATGGTTCCGGTCTCAGAGCTCGCCGCAACGGTGGTGACAGCCGTGGTATTTTCGGAAACGCTGACGGTTGCGGTCGCACCGCCGCCATTACTTCCGATGACGGTTGGGGGCGGAGGCGGAGGTGGAGCCGGCGTGGGTGCGGCGGCTGAACCACCGCCTCCACCGCCGCCTGCCGCGGCGGCTAGCCCTAGAGCGCCCAACGCAATCAAACCCGGAGAAAATGCTGCCGCGCCAGTAGCGCCGGCCACGGCCGACCCGGTAGATCCCGCTGCGGGCACTGTTCCGGGTGCCGGCGAAGGCGCGGGCGCTGGTCCGGCCGCCTGGGCAAGCATGACGGGCTCGGATTCGCCCGAAACGATCCGATCTTCCCACTGCGGAGTGAGGTCGCTTGTTTGTTCGGAATCTTTCTCGAAGAGGTCCAGATTCAACGCTTTGTCGATTGAGAGATTGTTCGAATGCTTAGCCACCGGCCCTTTTTTCACTGTGCTTTCAGACTTCAATGAAACGGCTGGCAATTTTTCATTCGACATGAGGACTTCCAAAAGTTAACAAAACGTTACGAAGAGGCGAGCTTACCTTAAGGCGTTCGTACCCGAAGAGTCGCCGTTGCCACTCGACAACAACTGAAGGCTAAAGTGGCCAAGCTCCCGGTTCACCAATCGTTAAGTGAGTTCTTAGCTTGTCAGGCTAAAGCCTTGCTGTTAATGTCCTTTTCATCAAAGATTCCTGTCGAGGTTGGTGTGCGTCGAAGCAAGAAGAACCTAATTTCCCATCGCGTAACGCAACCATCTGTTGCGCCGAGGCACGGCGCGCCTTGGCGCGTTCAAGCTATGACCCGTGCGTGCTGCCTGGCGCTCGGACTGACACTGGCATCCACAGGGGCGTTCGCGCTCTCGCTGGGCCGCATGACGGTGCAGTCGGCCATTGGCGAGCCCCTTCTGGCCGAGATCGACATTCCAGAGCTGACAGCCGATGAGGCGAGTAGTTTGCGGGCTGGTGTTGCGCCGCCTGAGGCCTTCAGGACGGCCGGGCTGGAATACAACGCCCTGGTTGCGTCATTGCAGGTTTCGATCCAGCGTCGCCCCGACGGACGCGCTTTTCTGCGCCTGGTCAGCAGCCGCGCGGTGGCGGATCCCTTCGTCGACCTGTTGGTTGAAGCTACATGGGCAAACGGCAAAATCACACGTGACTACACCTTGCTGATTGACCCGCCGAGCGTCCGGCGTCAGGCGGTGACGCCTACGCCTGCTTTAACGGGACAACAGTCGGCGCCGACAGCCAGTCGAAACTCCCCTAATGGAAACCAGCCTGCAACTGAACCTAAAGCAGCAGCCGCGCCGCGAAATGCGCAGCCAGGCGCTGCCAGGGTGGCGACTCCCGCTGCAGGGCCTGCCACAGCAGCGGACCGAACTGGCGAAAAAGTCACGGTTCAATCGGGCGACACCGCTGGCAAAATCGCCGCGGCGAGCCGGCCTGCTGGTGTCTCGCTTGACCAGATGCTGGTCGCATTGCTGCAGAACAATCCTGGTGCATTCAGCGGCGGCAACATCAACCGCCTGAAGGCGGGTGCCTTGATCGAGCTGCCTTCCACGGCGCAAGCATCGAGTGTTCCAGCCGGCGAAGCGAAGCAGATCATTGCTACCCAAAGCTCGGATTTCAACGCGTTCCGCCGCAAGTTGGCCGAAAACGCACCCGCGGTGCAGACAGCACCTGCCGACCGGCAAGCTTCCGGTTCGGTGCAAACCACTGTTCAGGAAAAGGCAGCCACGCCCACCCCGGACCGGCTGACGCTGTCAAAGGCGGGCGCACCTTCCGCTGCCGAGGACGCAGTCGCGAAAGATCGCCAGACGCGCGAAGCCGCCCAACGCGCAGCAGAACTGCAAAAGAACATTGCCGACCTGAGCAAACTTGCCGGGAACGCTGCTCCGGCAGGGCAAAGGCCTCCGGTCAACGCCCCGGCAGTCACGGTCGCGGCCGCTGCGCCGGTCGTTCTGCCCGCTCCGCCCGTTATTGCTGCGGCGACGCCACCCCTGGTGGCTGCAACCCCCGTAATCCCAGCTTCTTCGCCTGCTGCACCGGTCGCTGCAATGCCACCGGCGTCGGCGCCGGTTGCGGTTGCGTCTTCCGTAGCTGCACCGGTCGTGCCAGTGACGGCTGTGCCTGCGCCGGCAGTCGCTGCGGCGGCCAGCGCCACCAAAGTCCTTGCGGCCCAGCCCGCCGTAAAGGCGGCGCCAGCCGAAGACTCACTTATTGACGAACTCCTGGCCAACCCCACCCTGCTCCTGGCGGGAGGAGCGCTCGTGCTGCTGCTGGCTGGAGGCTTGTTCTTACGCTCCAGAAGAAACCGCGATGCCGGTCAGGTCGACAGCAGTTTCCTCGAAAGTCGCGCCTCACCCGATTCATTTTTTGGGGCAAGCGGGGGCCAGCGCATTGATACGGCCGAGAGCAACGTGTCCGGCTCATCGATGGCGTACTCCCCCAGCCAGGTTGACGCCGCGGGAGAAGTTGACCCTGTGGCTGAAGCGGAGGTTTATCTGGCCTATGGCCGCGACCTTCAAGCAGAGGAGATCCTTTGCGAGGCCATGCAAAATTTCCCGAAACGCCTGGCCATCCACATCAAGCTGCTGGAAATCTACGCCAAGCGCCACGACGCGAAATCCTTCGAAAAGATCGCCCTTGAAGCCCATAAACAGACTGATGGAACGGGACCCGAATGGGCCAAAATCTGTGCGCTTGGCCTTGAGACCGATCCCGAAAATTCGCTTTATCGCGCTCCCGTAACCGCAGAGCGCAGTGCCGCCGCACCCGTGCGGGGCCCGGCGTTTGCAGAAACGGGTGCTCCACCCCTGGGGGAACGCGCTGCGGTCGAGGCAAAATCGACTCTTCAGGACGCGTTCGACCTTGATCTTGACCTGTCGCCGCCGTCTTCATCTGTGCAGTCGTCGGTTGTGCAATCGTCGGCTGGCCCGAGCGCCAAAGCAGAACCGCAGTCGGCCACCATCGAGTTCGATCTGCCAGCTCAACATGAAGCCCCACTGACAATCGTCCAGGCTGGCTCGTCAATGCGCACTGCGCCGAAAGCGGATTTTGCCGACTTGATGATGCCGGACGTGGACATCGAACTTCCGAAAGCCGACGCTATGCGGATGAACGATGCGCCGGCAGCAGCCCAGCCTCTTTTCTCGTCTTCGCCCACTCAGGCTTCCTCCAACGGAATGCTCGAGTTCGACCTCGACGCGCTGTCGATGGATCTTCCGTCAGCTAGCCCGCCGGATGCCGATGAATCAAGCGACCCGCTACACACCAAACTTGCACTGGCCGAAGAATTTCTTGCCATCGGCGACGACGACGGCGCCCGCGTGCTGGCCGAAGAAGTCATCGCGCAGGCCAGCGGCGCCCTTAAGCGCAAAGCACAGTCGTTTGTCAGTGCACTCTCCTGATCTTTGCAGTACGCCTCGACGTTCCCGGTTAAAGACCCGTCTTGAACTCAGTCTGATCGGTTCGCCTTGAGGGTAGCCATGGGCCTGAGCTATGGCGGCGGCAGCTATGAAGGCTGGCAAAGTCAGCTGTCGGGCCGCACCGTCCAGGACAAACTGGAGGCGGCGCTGGGAAAGTTTGCAGCCCAGCCGGTTCGTGTCATGTGCGCGGGGCGCACCGACGCCGGCGTGCACGGCATCATGCAGGTGATCCACTTCGACACCGCGCTGCAACGAGAGTCGGGCTCTTGGGTGCGCGGCACGAACGCATTTTTGCCCCGCGATATCGCCGTGCAATGGGCCCAGGCGGTTCCGGACGAATTTCATGCGCGGGCCAGTGCCATTTCCCGACGTTATGCTTATGTGGTCCTCGAATCGGCGGTGCGTCCCAGCGTCGAAGCCGGCAGGGTCGGCTGGGTGTACCGGCCGATGGATGAAACTGCCATCAAGCGGGCCGCCGCCCTGCTCATCGGCGAGCATGATTTTTCGTCTTTCAGGGCAGCGCAGTGCCAGGCGAAGTCGCCGGTCAAGAAGCTCCTCAGCATCAGCGTCAGCAGGCGAGGCGCCTACTGGCGCTTCGAGTTCGAAGCCAACGCTTTTCTGCACCACATGATCCGCAACATCATGGGCTGCCTGATGAGCGTCGGGCAGGGCCAGCACACACCGGAATGGATTTCCGAAGTACTGGCGGCCCGGCGGCGCGACGCGGCAGCGCCGACCTTCTCCCCCGATGGACTGTACTTTCTGGGTCCCACTTACCCGGACCATTTCAAGTTGCCGGGTTTGCCTGTTTCGTATGATTGGCTCCCATGACGACGCCCCTGGCCCATCGCACCCGCATCAAGATTTGCGGGCTTACCCGCGAAGAAGACGTGGATGCTGCCGTTGCCGCAGGCGCCGATGCGGTGGGCTTTGTCATTTATGGCCCCAGCCCACGCTACGTGTCGCCGCGACGAGCAGCGGCCCTGGCGAGCCGCCTGCCGCCTTTCATCACGCCCGTCCTGCTCTTCGTCAATGCCGAGCCAGAGCTCATCAGGGAAGGCCTGCAGCAGGTGCCTTCAGCCCTGCTTCAATTCCATGGCGACGAATCGGCGAGCGCCTGCTCGGGTTTTGGCCGACCCTTCATGCGCGCTGCGCGGATTCCGCTCGACACCCCGGCGGGCTCGTCAGCATTCGATCTCGTAAAATACGCAGCTACCTTCCACCAGGCCCAGGCCATATTGCTCGACGCGCATGTCGAGGGATTCGGCGGCGGCGGGAAAACATTCAATTGGTCACTTCTTCCTCCAAGCGTCAACGCTCACCTCGTCTTGTCTGGTGGGTTGACGCCTGCAAACGTGACCGATGGCATCTTGCAAGTCAGGCCGCGTTGCAAAACGCTGGCCGTTGATGTGAGCTCCGGCGTCGAGATTTCCAAGGGAATCAAAAGCGCCGAAAAAATCAACCGTTTCGTTGCCGCAGTTCGCGCGGCAGACGAACTACTTGTCAAGAACCATGTACCCCTACCAGCAACCTGACCTGAGCGGCCACTTCGGTATTTATGGCGGCAGTTTCGTTTCCGAAACCCTCACGCATGCCATCAATGAACTGAAGGCCGCTTACGCCAAATACCAGCACGACCCCGAGTTCCTGGCGGAATTCCGCTCCGAACTGAAGCATTTTGTCGGCCGGCCCTCGCCCATTTACCACGCAGCGCGCATGAGCCGCGAGCAAGGCGGAGCGCAGATCTACCTCAAGCGCGAAGACCTGAACCACACCGGCGCGCACAAGATCAACAACACCATCGGACAGGCAATGCTCGCCCGGCGGATGGGCAAGCCGCGCATCATTGCAGAGACCGGCGCGGGCCAGCATGGCGTGGCTACCGCCACCATTTGCGCACGCTACGGCCTGGAATGCGTGGTCTACATGGGTAGCGAAGACGTCAAACGGCAGAGCCCTAACGTCTACCGCATGAAACTGCTGGGCGCCACGGTGGTGCCGGTCGAAAGCGGCAGTCGCACTTTGAAGGACGCGCTGAACGAAGCCATGCGCGACTGGGTCGCCAATGTGGACAACACTTTTTACATCATCGGCACCGTAGCTGGCCCGCACCCTTACCCCATGATGGTGCGAGACTTTCAAAGCGTCATCGGCGAGGAATGCCTGACACAGATGCCTGAGATGACAGGCACTACACGCAACGGCGGGCAACCGGATGCCGTGCTGGCGTGCGTAGGCGGCGGTAGCAATGCCATGGGCATCTTCTACCCGTATATCGGCCACGAGAACACGCGACTTATCGGTGTCGAAGCGGCCGGCGAGGGTATGGACAGCGGCAAGCATTCGGCCTCGCTGCAACGCGGCACCCCCGGCGTGCTGCACGGCAACCGCACCTACGTGCTGCAAAACGAAGACGGCCAGGTCACCGAGACGCACAGCATCAGCGCCGGCCTGGACTACCCTGGCGTCGGCCCCGAGCACGCCTTTCTCAAGGACATCGGGCGGGCCGAATACGTGGGCGTCACCGACAAGGAAGCGCTGGAGGCTTTTCATTACCTGTGCCGCACAGAAGGCATCATTCCGGCGCTCGAATCCAGCCATGCCATTGCCTACGCCATGAAGCTCGCCAGTACCATGCGGCCGGACCAGAGCCTGTTGGTCAACCTCTCCGGACGAGGCGACAAAGACATCGGTACGGTTGCCGATCTTTCGAATGCTGATTTTTATTGCCGGCCCTCCTGCCGTGGCCAAGGAGTCAAGGGAGGCCCGGCAGAGCAAATCGTGGAGTTCAGGGCATGAGCCGCATTCAAGGCGTACTGGCCGCGCTCAAGGCCCAGAACAGAAAAGCCCTGATCCCCTACGTCACAGCGGGCTTTCCGTTTCCCGACATCACGCCGGAGCTCATGCACGGCATGGTGGCGGGAGGCGCCGATGTGATCGAACTAGGGGTGCCCTTCTCCGATCCCAGCGCAGATGGACCGGTCATTCAGAAAGCAGGTGACCGCGCCCTCGCCGCGGGCGTCGGCTTGGTCCAGGTCCTGGAAATGGTCCGGACCTTTCGGCTGAAAGATACCCGCACGCCCGTCGTCCTGATGGGCTATGCCAACCCGATCGAAGCGTACGACTTCAAGCGTGGCGCCGATGCCTTTGTGCGCGAGGCGGCGTCTGTCGGTATCGACGGCGTCCTGATCGTCGACTATCCGCCTGAAGAGTGCGTGAGCTTTGCAGCCAAGCTGCGCGAGAACGGGCTTGACCTCATCTTTTTGCTGGCCCCGACAAGCACTTCCGAGCGCATGGCCCAGGTGGCGAAGGTTGCCAGTGGCTATGTCTACTACGTGTCCCTGAAAGGCGTTACCGGCGCGGGAACACTGGACCTGGGAGCCGTCGAGGCCATGCTCCCCCGCATTCGAGAACACGTCAGTGTGCCGGTCGGCGTGGGTTTCGGCATCCGGGACGCGGCCACAGCCTGCGCGATCAGCCGCGTTGCAGACGCCGTGGTCATCGGAAGCCGCATCATCCAGCTTATCGACGCACAGCCCCGCGATCAGGTTGTGCCGATTGCCCGCAACTTCCTGCTGGAAATCCGCCAGGCCCTCGACCTGAGCTGCGCCCCCGTTGCCAGCGCATAATCCGGCGTTCATCTCATGCCCGTTACCGCTTCCCGGCTCCCGGACGGGACAGACACTTAAGGACATCGCCACACCATGTCTTGGCTAGAAAAACTTCTTCCGCCCAAAATCACCCCCACAGACCCCACCGAGCGCCGCAGCGTTCCGGAAGGGCTATGGGTCAAATGCCCGAGTTGCGAGGCCGTGCTCTACAAGACAGACCTCGAGAAAAACGAGAATGTCTGCCCCCAGTGCAGCCACCATCACCGCATAGGCGCACGGGCCCGGCTCGATGCCTTTCTTGACGCCGAAGGGCGTTATGAAATCGGCCAGGAAGTGCTTCCCGTCGACCCCCTGAAATTCAAGGACAGCCGGAAGTACCCTGAGAGGTTGAAGGAAGCGCTGGAAAACACCGGCGAGACAGACGCGCTCATCGTCATGGGCGGGGCCGTGCACAGCATTGGCGTCGTGGCTGCCTGCTTCGAGTTCGACTTCATGGGCGGCAGCATGGGCAGCGTGGTCGGGGAGCGATTCGTGCGGGGCGTACACGCCGCGATCGAGCAGAAGGTCCCGTTCATCTGCTTCACAGCAACTGGTGGTGCGCGCATGCAAGAGGGCTTGCTCAGCCTGATGCAGATGGCCAAGACCAACGCCTCACTGACGCGTCTGGCAAAGAAGCGCCTGCCGTACATCAGCGTCCTGACCGACCCGACCATGGGCGGGGTCAGTGCCGGCTTCGCCTTCATGGGCGACGTGGTGATTGCCGAGCCGAAGGCCCTGATCGGCTTTGCCGGCCCCCGTGTCATCGAATCCACGGTGCGAGTCACTTTGCCCGAAGGATTCCAGCGCGCCGAGTTCCTGCAGACAAAAGGTGCGGTGGATCTGATCTGTGACCGGCGGCAGCTTCGCAAGACGGTGGCCAGCACCTTGGCCATGTTGCTCAAGCAGCCTGCTGACGCAGTGTCCTAGGGAGTTCAGGCGGCAGAAGGCGTGCGTCGCGAAAAGTCACCCCGCCGAGGACAGTTCTTGCCAGATTTGAAGGTCGAAAGCCCAGCTATCGGTCAAGAAGCAGATAAAAGATGGACCGGCGCGGTCGCTTTGCAGCGCACGCCCTTCTGTGGCCCCAGACCCCTGTCAGGTCGGCAGGGCGAGGAAGCCAGCAGGGGGTTCGGGAGTTCGCCCCGAACCGTAGGTGGATATCGCTTTGCGGCGAACCGGTCCGCCGGTTCGTGGGATGATAGAAAAACCACTTCATCTCTTGACCCCAGATGTCTCAAGCCCTGACCCTGTCGTCGCTCCCGCTCTTTCCGCTGGGCACTGTCCTGTTTCCAGGCGGCCTATTGCCCCTGCGGATTTTCGAGGTCCGCTACCTCGACATGATTGCCAAGTGCCACAAGGCTGGCGCTCCCTTCGGCGTCGTGGCCCTGACGCAGGGCTCGGAAGTCCGGCGGCCCGCTGCGAGTGGCTCGAGCCCGTCAGGCGATGGCTTTGCGCATGAAGCCTTCAACCTCGTGGGCACCTTGGCCAAGATCACCGAATTCACGGTGCCTCAACCCGGGCTGATGGTGATCCGCTGCGAAGGCACGCAGCGCTTTACGATCTCATCGAGCGAAAAGCTCAAGCATGGTTTATGGGTGGCCGATGTGGTGCGGCTTGAGGACGATGTTCACGTCAAGGTGCCGCATGACCTGGAAGGTGCGTCCAACGCGTTGGGCAAACTGATCCGCAGCCTGCAGGAGCGCGCAGTGCCGGCAGACCAGATGCCACTGCTGTCGCCTTATCACCTAGACGATTGTGGCTGGGTCGCCAACCGCTGGTGCGAGCTTCTGCCCATGCCAGGTGAACTCAAGCAACAGCTGATGCAACTGGACAACCCGCTGGTGCGACTCGAGCTGGTGAGCGATATCCTGGACCGAACGGGCATATCGATCTAGCGATCTAGCTTGCCGCAAGCCGGAACTCGCGAATGTGCAGCGCATCCGGAGACATAAGACGCATTGAAGTCTCACTTATGAGTGAGACTTCTGTTGAATGGTGGGCTGGGGTCAATCGAATGAAGTCCTGAAACCCGCATGGATGCTAGCGTCTGCAAGGTTTGAACATTGAATGTACCCCCATCTATACCCCCTGATTGTTCCCGCTACCCTGCGTTGTCCATAGCTAGGGTGGGCTGACTCTGTCAATGGATTACAGCAGTGGCGGAGCGAGGCGTTTAATCCGCTCACGCAAATTGCTCAATAACTGAGCGTTCTCGCACATCATTTCAAGCTCTATCCCGATGCGCTCAAGTACGTCCCGCGTTTGGGCTCGTATTTCATCTGAGGTCGCGGCTTGCTCGGCCAAGATTCCAAGCGTTAAGGCCTCTCTGGCGAGAGGATGCAATACAGGTGTTTTAAAGGAGCCGTCGTAAGTCACCCCTTCAGCTTACGCTCAAATGGCGGCGAGCGCGACAATTTCTTAAGCTTTACCTCCAGTAGCTGTATGCTTATACAGTTTTGTACGCGGTCTATCGTCTCAATGAAGCAGGGCGGAAGCTCAACCCCGATTACGCCAAGCTCCAGCCACCTCTCTGCGGTGAACTGACCGTCAAGCGCAGATTTTTCAACTCCACCGATACCAGCCTATTGGCCCAACTCATTGCCCCTACCGGTGAAGGGCGGGTGTCTTGCTTGCAGCGACGGTCCTGCGGGTCGAGGGCGGCTCGCTGCTCATCGTGGGCACTGAGGCAAAGCCCCGGCGTCAGTCGCAGAAGTCGTCGTGTGACTACTACCCCCAGAGATGGCTCTGCAGGCAAGCCGTAAAGATGCTACATCCGGGCAGTGGCGAGGTTCCCCCGTCAAAGTTCAGCCTATCTTGGCAAACTTTAAACACGACGGGATTCGATCCGGCAGACGATGACCACCTGCGCTAGTTCTGGTTAGGTTGACCCGCAACGATCCGTCAGTGCAGCTTGAACCGCCCTGGGCTCAGCTAATGTCCAGTCACCAGACCCAGCTTAGCCCATTGCGATCTTAGGTCCTACGACTTAACCAAAGGGACCGCGTTATGGTAGAGATTCAAGGTTGCGAAAGACATGATCCGCTACTATCTCATCGAAGACAACGCCCTCATCCGCTTCCATCTTGTCGAGGCCTTAGAAGAAGTTACCGACTCCACTCTAGTGGGGTACGCTAGTGGAGAGAAGGAGGCTAAGCTTTGGCTTACTGACCATCCCGAAAGCTGGGATGTACTGATCTGCGATTTATGGTTGTCGGATGGTTCCGGTCTCGGGGTCATTGAGCACGTTAGGCCCTCAGAGGGACAGCGAATTGTCGTGCTTTCAAATCATGTTACGCCGTTCATACGCGAGCGCTGCAAAGAACGACGAGTCGCCGCAGTGTTCGACAAAAGCCAAGAGGTGGACAACTTTTTTACGTATTTCGGGGCTCTCAGATAAATCTTTTTCCCGCTGCTTTCGTCGCTTGTCACAGCGCTTCCATTTGCTGATTATTTGATTGATTTCAAAAAAGGAATTTTTTCTCTGCGTGGGACAAAGGTTGGTTTTCTGTTCTGAGAAGCTGTAGAGATCGGACCGGGGGACGGGGGTGGCGCACTCAGCGGCCTCCGCCATCGCGCATAGCTGCTCATAGGTTGCGCCCTCATCCCTTGCCTTAGTGAACTGCTCCAGCAGCGCGGCCCTTATGCGGCCTTCATGTTCGATTGCGCTCAGGTGTGCAAGCTGATTGATTCGTGAGCGTAGCGGCCCGGCTAGTGGCCTTGGTGTGGGTGTCTGCATAGTCTGTCCTCGTGCGTGCGAGCGCATGTGCGCGCGGAAAGTTGTGGGTTAGTGTTAAAGGAAAGGGCTAGGTGGGTTGCCCCAATTGAACAGCCGGGACTTTACGAGCCCCCCAGCCTATTCCGCTGTTCCCGCAAGGCTTCGTTGATCTGCTTGATGACGTCGCGCCACTGTTTCCAATGGCCTCCGGTCCATGCATTACGGGACGTTGCCGCCTTGCCTTCCAGGCTTGTTGGCCCGGTGGACTTTTGCCACGGCTTCCACCGCTGGATAGCTTGCCTCTGACGTTCGCGCCGCTCCGGTGTCCAAGCTGCCATTCCGTCTCCAATAGTTCGTTTCGCAAGAAAGGAAGCTCCCCGCGCAAGAGCATTTGTTGATGGACAAAGCCCGTTTACCCTTGGTGCAACCTTGCGGTACGCCCAACCTTGACGGATTCGTCAACCTGCACAACGTTGACGACTTGGTCGGCTGATTTCATTTCGTCAGTCAAGCTAGGCAACTGTCCGGGCGCGTTGTTCACCTGTTGTGGCCCGTGCGCAATGTTCGCCTGCTTAACGAAAGTGGCTTGCCGTGGGTACTTTAGGTCCACCAGCGCCGATATCGTGGCCCGGCTCTGCGCTTGCGCCTTCAATGCAAGGCCTAGGAACGACTCCAGGTTCTTTTGGTACTCCTGCACCTGTGCCCTGCGTGCCAAGCTCGTAAAGATCGTCTGAAGCGCTGTGGCTTGGCTAATCAGCATGGCCTCTAGCCTGTGAAGGTCGCCGTCTTTGACTTCATCCAGCGTTTTCCGCAGTTCTTCCACGAGCACCGTCATATCGGCGGCATCCTTGCCCATCACGTTAGCCTGATATGCGCCGATCACCGCTGCACCGTTCACCGATGGCAATAGGGCCATGCGTGCTCTGTCAGCCGGGCTTGTTTCCGATGGCTTGGCTTTAGGCTTTGCCGTCCGTTTTGCGCTTTTGGTGATGGCGTTCATATGGCCCCCTTTCGCGGTTCGTGATGTTTTGATGGGCGCTCGCATCCATTCGAGACTAGAGAACCAGAACAGAGAATGGCTACTCTATAAAGGTGTCCATCTCTGAAACGTTCAATCGCCTGCAAATGGGGCTTGCAAGTCCAGTTCTGAAACCTATAGCCATGTTCAAGAGCCATGATGGTTTCCCTAGTGGACTTGTAGCGCAAGGCTGGTTTCTGAGGTGGACAAGGGCGCGCAATTTTCCTTTGCTGGCCTTCCTCCGTTTGGCAGTGTCCAGTCTGGTTTGGCCTTAATCGTCGGCATGGGTAGTGGCGTCGATTTTCGATAGGCCTTCGCTTCAAACCCGGCCAATGCTTCGTGGTCAAACTTTCGTGAAACGTCCAGCGGGAACCAGGTCAGTGCTAGAAGCTCGCACGTGCTTGGCATTCGTCCTTTGCGAGTTACGTAAACGAACCCGCCCTCGATCAGTTCGCTCTTTGCACGCCAAAGCGTCGTGCGGGATCGCCAGCCCCGCTTACTCACGACAGACCACGCCACGGTCAGATTTCCGTTGTTGTCGCCGCGATACTGCCCAGCCAGTTCCAGCAAGAGCTTGCAGGCATGAGCACTCAGCGCCGTAAAGGCCGGACATTCAAACACGCTATGAACGATGGCCGTGAAGGATTCCGATAGCTTGTTCCCTTTATGGCTACGTCGAGACATTGCAAGCCCTTTCACGCTGGCCTCTAACGATCAGCGCGCTCATGGCGTGTACTCCAGACGCGTAGCAGCGGCCAAAGCCTGCAATGAGTGCTTCACCCTTTCGTACCCGGCATGATGGTCTACAGCGCCGTTTAACGCGCTTGCAGCCACGGCCTGAGCCACGATCACCATAGATTGCTGAGGTAGCGCCAGCGTCGAGCGTTCGCCCGCCTTGACCCCTGCGGCTTTGTTCACCAGCTTGTTGATGTTCATGTGGACAAACTTCTCGTTGCTTGATGCAGACGCAAGCGCGCTAATGACTTCGTGCAGTTGGCGGTACGTGGGCAAGTACTCTTCCTGTCGCTGGTCGGCGGCTCTCCGCGCTTCGCTGAAGGCCCGTATTAGCTTCATCTTTAGATCGACAACCCGGTCGGTGTTGCGCGATAGGGTCAGCAGAAAAAACGCCTGATCCTCGTTTAGCAAGGCGAACCGCTCTGGATTGCCGCCTCTTTGATGGCGAGCAAGTGCGTTTTTAAAAAGCAGTTGACCCAAGCCCCGGAACCTATCGGCATATTTGTCAATCAGTGCAACTACATGCCGGTGTTGGTTCCCTAAGTGGGTTGCCATTAGGCGGCTGTCCACGCGGGTTTCCTGCTTCGTGATGGTCAGCGTCAAAGCGCTAGCGCTCGAACTGGTCAGCGCTGCACCGTTTATAGGGTGATCCATGATCTGCCCCCTTACGCCGTCGCCAGTTCCAGGCGCTTGGCGTGCAGCCGGTTCACCAGCTCGCGTATTTCGGCTTCGGACTTGCCTGCTATGCGCGCCGCATTTATGGCCGCAACTTCCTGCGAAGGCCAACCTACCGAACGTTGGCCGATAGGAACGGGCTTGGTGAACAGCCCGGCCTTGATGGCGTTGTAAATGCTTGCGTGGGAACGGTGTCCCGTTTCAGCCTTGACGGCTGGCATTCTGAAAATCGACATTGTGAGTCCCTATCGCCTGTTGGCGTTTATTGCCGCGATGCGCAGCAAGTGGGGGCTAATGTCGAGCCGGATTGAGCTAATGAATAGGGTCAGTTCATCCGAGCCATAAGGGGTGGGGTCACCCCCGATAACCCCGCAAAGCCGCGCCCAGCTTGCCTTTCATGGGGTCGAGCTACTATCGTCGTGGCCCTGTCGGCAAACCGTCTGGTC
The DNA here is from genome assembly GCA_040385065.1 of Pseudomonadota bacterium. Taxonomy (GTDB): domain Bacteria; phylum Pseudomonadota; class Gammaproteobacteria; order Burkholderiales; family Burkholderiaceae_C; genus Polaromonas. Next base: position 13,640 of record JAZKIC010000026.1, on the reverse strand, counting down.
GCAGCATAGAGGCAATGGCTCGGGCTTTTTCGCGCGACAAACTGCGTTCAGCTTGGAGCCAGTCTGAGACCATTTCGTTGGTGGGGGCCGTTGTTGGATCACTTGGGTCGTACAAAGTCCACCATTTGCGCGCCGCTGCGTCCAAGTGACCTAAGTATTCGGTGTGATGAATGCCCCAAGGCCACCTTGCTACTTGGGCAACTCTTCCTATGGCCTCGTCGCCGGACTCGGGTAGCTGGCCCAGTCCGTGTGCTCGCAAACGCTCAATGTTCCAGTTTACGGAGTCGATAAGCCAATTCTGAGTAGCTAACGCATGCCGAGCGTCGCCTAAATCGTTGAGCACCGTCCATACGATCAGAAACGCAGGCACAAAACTTAAGGCGGTTAGCCACACGCGTAGCGGGTGTGTCGCAAAAATTAGGTCAAGGCAAATAAATAGATAGATGAGGCTTGTGATGAGCGCCGCAAATACCATGAGGTTCCGGTATCGAAAACTTGTGACTTTCATCGCGTTCCTGTCTCGCACCTGAAAGAAAACCAGCGCCGCCGGGTCAGGGTGTCCCGGTTTCACCATCGGGGATTAGCCGATAGCTAGGCGTGGTTCAAAACTGTTTACGCCGCCTTGAACTGGATCACGTCCGCCCCGTTAGCCAGCTTGTCCAAGTAGTCGGCCCATTGCTGAATCTGATCAAAGCGCTGCTTCAAATACTGCGTGCGGTTGTAGCTGCGTCCGTTGGCGTCCTTCACCGCGTGGGCCAAGTTCGCTTCGATGGCCAGAGGGTCCAGGTTCAGTTGATCCACCAGCATCGTGCGCGCGGTTGCCCTGAACCCGTGCCATGTTTGCTCCTTGCCAAAGCCCAAAGCGTATAAAGCGCTGCGCACTGAGTTATCGGATATGGGCCTGTCGTGGCTTCGTTCGCCGGGGAACACGTAGCGCCCGTGCCCTGTCAGGGTGTGCAGGGTCTTCAGCAAGGCAACCGCTTGTGATGGCAACGGCACGCTGTGCGCTTCGCCCTTCTTCTTTTCGGCCTTAGTGCGTTTCATCTTCGCGCTAGGAATAATCCACAGCCCTGCGGCAAGGTCTAGTTCTGCCCATTCCATCTCACGCAAGTTACCCGGCCTTTGGTACAGCAAGGGCGCTAGCTGCAAGGCGGTTCTGACGATTGGCCCCCCTTTGTAATGCCTGATTGTCCGCATCAGTTCGCCAAAACGAACCGGCTCCACGATGGCTGCAAAGCTTTTCCCTCGATACGGCATTAGCCGTGCTTTGAGGCCCTCCGTGATGTTGCGTTGCTGAACTGTCGCCGTGGGTAGCCAGTAATCCCAAACCTGACGCGCCAACATCAGCACACGGTCAGCCGTTTCCACCGCGCCTCGCTCCTCCACCTTCTGCAAGGCTGCGAGCAACTCCATAGGGTGAATTTCGCTCATTAGCCGTTCACCGATCCACGGAAATAGATCGCGCTCTAGCTGTCTCAAAGAACGCTCTGCATGGCTTTCGCTCCATTCCGGGGACTGCTTGGCGTACCAATCCAAAGCTACGGCCTTGAAGGTATCGCCGCCCGTTCGCGTTGCGACGAGCTTTTCAACCTTGCGAACCTGAACCGGGTCACGTCCCTGTGACTTTTGCAGCTTGGCCGCATCACGGGCTTTCCTCGCCGCTGCCAGGCTAACCGCCGGGTAGCTGCCTAAAGCAAGCTGCTTTTCTACCCCGGTAATGCGGTATTTGAGAAACCAGCGTTTTGAACCCGCCGGACTAACTTGCAGGTACATGCCCCCAGCATCAGCGAATCGGGCTTGCTTCTTACCCGGTGGGCAAACAGCGTTCTTGCACTCGGCATCGGTAAGCATGGGGTACGTTCTCCAGCCAAAAGGTGGGGGGACAAAGCTCTCAAGGGGGTACAAAGCCGCTTTTTTAGCGTCTTTCCCTTGTTGCACCCCCGGTTTGTACCCCCGGTTCAGTTAGCTGTCAATGTCCAGCCTTGTACGCCGATGGACGCTAACCCATTGATTTCCCAAAGAAAAAGGCCGCTAACTGTATGTCGTTAGCGGCCTTTGTATGGGCATATGGTGGAGCTGGGGGGATTTGAACCCCCGTCCGCAAGCCTTGTTCGGGCAGATCTACATGTTTAGCGGTCTGATTTGAGTCTCGCCACCTGTGTCGCGCAGTCGCACGCTACACAGGACGCCAGCACCCTATTTTCTTGCCCCGGGTTAAGGTACCCAGCCCGGAGCCAGCCGATAAAATTATCTTTACAGCCGGGAGCGTTCAGCTTGCGCTAAACACCCCTTGCCCAGCCCATCGGCCTGCTGTTGTAAAGCTCACAGGCAATTAAGCTGCGAGTGCGAAACGTTCGTCGTTTGCAGTTAGTTTGTTTTAGTCAGTTTTACGAGCACACTAAGCTCGACATGCACCACACCGCGTCCGAACCCACGTCGAAACCAATGCAGCCCCAAGCCCTCATTTTAGTCCCTCTCGAGGAACTTCAAGAGGTCGCCCGCAGATTCAATGCTGGCGTGCGCATTCCAGTGTTCAGTTGAAGCCGAAGCGCCGAGGTAGCCATAGGTCGCGGCGACGGTCGTCATGCCTGCCGCGTGGCCCGCAATGATGTCCCGCTCGTCGTCACCCACGTACACGCAGTTTGCAGGGGAAACACCGAGTTGGCGCGCTGCTTCCAGAAGCGGTGCGGGATGGGGCTTGGCGTGCGGCGTGGTGTCGCCGCTGATGATCGTGCCTGCTGTGCCGAAGAGGGGCATCAGCCGGGTCAGGGGTAGCGTGAAGCGCTCGGATTTGTTGGTGACCACGCCCCACTTCCAACGGCGCCTGTCGAGTTCGGCAATGAGTTCTGCGACGCCATCAAACGCATAGGTCCGCTCGGTCATGCAGTTTTCGTAATTGCGAAAAAACTCTTCCTTCAGCGCTGCAAAATCTGGTGCCTCGGGCGTCAGGCCGAACGCCACGGAAATCATGCCTCTGGCACCCGCCCCTGCCAACGGTCGGTACTGGTTCAAAGGCAGCGATTCCATGCCGCGGTCGGTCCGCATCTTGTCGGCTGCCGCGCCGAGATCGGGGGCGCTGTCGATCAGCGTGCCGTCAAGGTCGAAGAGCACTGCCTGGTAAGGGAGTCTTCCAGCCTCCATCACGCGGGCTTCTTCGTTGCCACCATGTAATTGACGCTGGTGTTCCCGCTCAGCCAGTAGTGCTGCGTCAGCGGGTTGTACTCCATGCCCCGTGTTTGCAACAGATCCAGATCCGCGTGCCGGGCGAAAGCGGCTAATTCGCTGGGCTTGATGAATTTCGCGTATTCATGGGTTCCGCGCGGGAGCAGGTTGAGGACGTATTCCGCCCCCACGATGGCAAACAGGAATGCCTTCGCATTGCGGTTGATCGTCGAAAAAAACACGCTTCCCCCTGGCTTGACCAGCCGGGCGCATGCCGCCACGATCGATGCGGGATCAGGCACATGCTCCAGCATTTCCATGCAGGTCACGACATCGAAGGATCCTGCCGCCTCTTCTGCCAACGCCTCGGCACTGATCTCGCGGTATTCGACACCCTCCGTATGGGCTTCGAGCGCGTGGAGCTGCGCAACTTTCAAGGGTTTCGCGGCCATGTCGATTCCGAGAACACCCGCACCTTTTCGCGCCATCGAATCGGCAAGGATGCCCCCACCGCATCCGATATCAAGAACGCGTTTGCCCGCCAGGCCGCCAGCGACGTCGTCTATCCAGGCCAGGCGCAGCGGATTGATCTGGTGGAGGGGCTTGAACTCGCTTTCGGTATCCCACCATCGGTGGGCGAGATCGGAAAATTTGGCGAGTTCGGCAGGATCGAAGTTGGACGTGGTGGACATCGAATCATTATCGTTGAGGCATAAAAAAACCGCGCCGAAGCGCGGTTTTTTCAGAGTCCGGAAGGATCACTTGTTGGGGCGGGTACCCACAACTTCGATTTCCACGCGGCGGTTCTTGGCGCGGCCTTCAGCGGTCTTGTTGTCAGCGACGGGCTGTTTCTCGCCTTTGCCTTCAGTGTAGACACGGTTCTTCTCGATGCCCTTGCTCACCAGATAAGCCTTGACAGCTTCTGAACGGCGAACCGACAGCTTCTGGTTGTAGGCGTCGCTGCCGACGGAGTCGGTGTGACCCACGGCGATGATGACTTCGAGGCTGATGTCCTTGATCTTGCCGACCAGGTCGTCAAGCTTTGCGCGGCCTTCTGGCTTGAGCACGGACTTGTCAAAATCGAAGAACGCGTCAGCAGCGTAAGTGACTTTGGTTGCTGCGACTGCAGGAGCGGCAGCAGCAGGTGCTGGCGCAGGCGGACGTGCGGCAGGAGCTGGTGCAGGCGCGGGTGCGGGTGCAGCGACTGGAGCAGGAGCAGGTGCAGGAGGAACAATGGCGCCGTCGCAGCCAGGAGCGGCCGTTGCAGGAGTCCAGAATGCATTACGCCAGCACAATTCGTTTGTACCGTTTCTCCAGACGTGTTCGCCCGTGCCGTTTTTCCAGTTATCGATTGTTTGTGCACCGGCGGCCGTTACAAGCGCTGCGGAAGCAAACAACATTGCCACTTTGTTGAGTTTCTTCATGGTTCTCCTCTGAGAAAAGCTGCAGCCTCGCTGCGATTGCTAACTTACACGCCGTGAATGACCATCAGCCACAGCGTTACAACTATTGTGCCACACCTCTTCGGTGCATCAAGTCTGGTATGGCCGGCGTCCCACAACCGTTCAAGATTCCGGCGAATTATGTTGCCATCGAGCCACATCAGGAGCGCACCGGTTGAGGCCGTAAAATCGATGGGTTAAGCCTGCGCCTTCGCGCGAGGCGTTGCGTTTATTCACCTGTTCAGGTAACCCATGACCCAGTTCGCAAAAGAGACTCTACCTATCAGCCTGGAAGAGGAGATGAGGCGTAGCTATCTCGATTACGCCATGAGCGTCATCGTGGGGCGCGCCCTTCCGGACGCGCGGGACGGCCTCAAACCCGTGCATCGGCGCGTTTTGTTCGCCATGCACGAACTGAACAACGACTGGAACCGGCCGTACAAGAAATCTGCTCGCATCGTGGGCGACGTGATCGGCAAGTACCACCCGCACGGGGACCAGTCGGTTTATGACGCGATCGTCCGTCTGGCGCAGGATTTCTCCATGCGCCACATGCTGGTGGATGGCCAGGGCAACTTCGGCTCGGTAGACGGCGACAACGCTGCCGCGATGCGATATACCGAAATCAGGCTGGCGAAAATCGCCCAGGAAATGCTGGCGGACCTCGACAAGGAAACCGTCGACTTCGGGCCCAACTACGACGGTAGCGAGAAGGAGCCCCTGGTTCTGCCATCGCGCATACCCAACCTGCTGATCAATGGCTCGGGCGGAATTGCCGTTGGCATGGCCACCAATATTCCGCCGCACAACATCAATGAAGTTGTGGACGGTTGCCTGCATCTGCTCAAGAACCCCCAGGCTGACATCGATGAGCTGATGGAAATCATTCCCGGCCCCGACTTCCCCACGGCCGGCATCATCTACGGCATCAATGGCGTCAAGGACGGCTACCGCACGGGCCGCGGCCGCGTCGTCATGCGTGCCAAGTGCCACTTCGAGGACATCGACAAGGGCCAGCGCCAGGCCATCATCGTGGACGAGCTACCCTACCAGGTCAACAAAAAGACACTGCAGGAGCGCATGGCCGAGCTGGTCCATGAGAAGAAGATAGAAGGCATCAGCCACATCCAGGACGAAAGCGACAAGTCCGGGATGCGGCTTGTGATCGAGCTCAAGCGCGGCGAAGTCCCTGAAGTCGTGCTGAACAACCTGTACAAGCAGACCCAGCTTCAGGACAATTTCGGCATCAATATGGTGGCGCTGGTAAATGGCCAGCCCAAGCTGTGCAACTTGAAAGACCTGATCCAGGTATTTCTGTCGCATCGGCGCGAGGTCGTTACGCGGCGTACGGTGTTCACCTTGCGCAAGGCGCGCGAACGCGGCCATGTGCTCGAAGGCCTTGCGGTCGCCCTGGCTAACATCGACGACTTCATCGCCATCATCCGCAATGCGCCGACGCCTCCGGTGGCCAAGGCCGAGCTGATGCTCAAACCATGGGACAGCTCGCTCGTCCGTGAAATGCTCACGCGCACGCGTGCCGATGGTGGCGTCGTCAATGCAGACGACTACCGCCCTGATGGCCTGGACCGCGAATTCGGCATGGGCAGCGACGGCTTGTATCGGCTCTCGGAAACGCAGGCGCAGGAAATTCTGCAGATGCGCCTGCAGCGCCTGACCGGCCTGGAGCAAGACAAGATCGTCTCTGAATATAAAGAGGTGATGGCCGAGATCGACGATCTGCTCGACATCCTGGCGCGCCCCGAGCGCGTCTCGACCATCATCGGCGAAGAGCTGGGCGCCATTCGCCAGGAGTTCGGTCAGAGCAAGCTCGGCGCACGCCGGAGCCTGATCGAGCACAGCTCCTTCGACCTCAGCACCGAAGACCTCATCACACCCACCGACATGGTGGTAACGCTCTCCCACCTTGGCTATATAAAGAGCCAGCCCTTGTCCGAATACCGGGCGCAAAAACGCGGCGGGCGCGGCAAGCAGGCAACGTCCACCAAGGAAGACGACTGGGTTGACCAGCTCTTCATTGCAAACACCCATGACTACATCCTCTGCTTCTCCAACCGGGGCCGGCTCTACTGGCTCAAGGTATGGGAAGTGCCTGCCGGCTCGCGCGGCTCCCGGGGTCGGCCCATCGTCAACATGTTCCCGCTGCAAGAAGGCGAGAAGGTCACGGTCGTCTTGCCGCTGACCGGCGACAACCGGACATTCCCCGCGGACCACTTCGTCTTCATGGCGACCTCGATGGGAACGGTCAAAAAGACACCGCTGGACGACTTCAACAATCCTCGCAAGGCCGGCATCATCGCCGTCGACCTGGATGAAAACGACTACCTGATCGGCGCCGCCCTCACCGATGGCAAGCATGACGTGATGCTGTTCTCCGATGGAGGCAAGGCCGTGCGTTTCGACGAAAACGACGTCAGGCCGATGGGCCGCACAGCACGTGGTGTGCGCGGCATGATGCTGGAAGAAACGCAAAACGTGATCGCCATGCTGGTGGCCGAGGACGAGCAGCAGAGCGTTCTGACCGCCACGCAAAACGGCTACGGCAAGCGCACCTCGATCAGTGAATACACGCGCCACGGGCGCGGCACCAAGGGCATGATCGCCATCCAGCAAAGCGAACGCAATGGCAAGGTGGTCGCCGCAACGCTGGTGCACGTCGACGACGAAATCATGTTGATTACCGATCGCGGTGTTTTGGTGCGTACCCGGGTTAATGAAATCCGCGAGATGGGAAGGGCGACACAGGGCGTTACCTTGATCGGCTTGGATGACGGCTCACAATTGAGTGGCTTGCAGCGCATCGTCGAGAACGATGCCGCGCTCGACGATGCCGAACCCACCCCAGGCCTTGATGCCACCAACCCGGAAACCAACGAATGAAGAAATTATTGACCGCCCTGGCCCTTGCAGGTCTTGCGTTCAGCGCATCCAGCCAGGCTCAGACGGCCGACCCCAAGCTGGAGTGGGCAACCAAAGTGGTTGCCTTGCAGCAGGGCCCTGAACTCGATCGCCTTGTGGCCCAGCTTGCGGGCAGCGCCACGCAAGACCTTATTGCCAACTGGGAGCCCCGCCTGCAGACGAGCGTCCCGAAGGCGCGGCAGGCCAAGGCCATGGAAGACCTGAACGGCGAGCTCAAGAAGTATTCCGACGAAGTCTCGAAGATCATCGGCGACAAGGTGACCAAGGTCAGCACTGACACGCTGGTTCCTGCCTACATGGAGCGCTTCACTCTGGATGAGCTCAAGCAGATCAGCGCGTTTTTCGAGTCTCCTGTGATCAAGAAGTACCAGGGCGTGGCTCCCCAGATGGGTTCGCTGTTTGTCGAGAAGCTGGTCGAGGCGTCGCGCACGGAAGTGGTCGCTCGCGCGCGTCAGTTCGATGAGTCGGCAACGAAGATTGTCGGCACCGCGCCAGCTCCTGCACGGACACCTGCAGCGCCGGCGGCCAATCCCAAGAAATGACGCGACCCTTTAATTTTTCGGCAGGGCCTGCGGTCCTGCCAGAAGAGGTGTTGCAGGAAGCCGCTGCCGAAATGCTCGACTGGCATGGCAGCGGCATGAGCGTCATGGAGATGAGCCACCGGGGCAAGGAATTCATCTCGATTTACGAGACCGCCGAGAGCGACCTGCGCGAGCTGCTGGCCGTCCCGGCCGACTTCCACATCCTGTTCATGCAGGGCGGCGCAATCGCCGAAAATGCGATTATTCCCCTGAACCTGTCGCGGGCCGAGCGCGCCGACTACATCGTCAGCGGCAACTGGAGCGATCGTTCGCAAAAGGAAGCCCGCAAGTACTGCGATGTGCACGTTGCGGCCAGCAATACGGCCAATGGCCACACGGCCTTGATCCCGCCGCAGTCATGGCAATTGAGCCAGAACGCCCGCTATGTGCATATGTGCACCAACGAGACCGTCCACGGCCTTGAAGTGCATGAACTGCCCAACCTGAAATCGCTGGGCAGCGATGCGCCGCTGATCATCGATTTTTCGTCGCACATGGCATCACGGCCTGTGGACTGGTCGCGTGTCGGCCTGGCATATGGCGGCGCGCAAAAAAATGTGGGCCCCGCAGGCGTGACGCTCGTGTTTGTGCGCAAGGACCTCCTCGGTCACGCGCTGCCCCATTGCCCTACCGCGTTCGATTACAAGGTGGTGGCTGAGAGCCAGTCCATGTACAACACGCCACCTACCTATGGCATCTACATTGCGGGCCTGACTTTCAAATGGCTCAAGAAGCAAGGTGGCATCGCCGAGATCGAGCGCCGAAACATCGCCAAGTCGGCCATGCTGTACGACTTCATCGACCGCTCTGATTTTTATGTCAGCCGGGTTGAGCCGGGTTCGCGCTCACGCATGAACATTCCGTTTTTCCTGAAGGACGAATCGCTCAACGAGCGCTTCCTTGCGGACGCCAAAGCGCGCGGCTTGCTCCAGCTTAAAGGTTACAAGACCCTCGGCGGCATGCGCGCGAGCCTTTACAACGCCATGCCGCTGGCCGGCGTCGAGGCACTGTTGAGCCACATGCGAGAATTCGAACAAAAGCACGCCTGACCTCCATGACGCACAACCTCCCGGATTTACGTACACAGATTGACTCGATCGACACGCAACTTCTTGACCTCCTGAATCGCCGCGCCAAAGTGGCCGAGCAAGTCGGTGAAGTCAAGAAACGCGAGGGCACACCCTTCTTCCGGCCCGACCGGGTTGCGAAGGTCATCGAACAGCTGCAGGCGTCTAACCCGGGGCCCCTGAAGAGCGAGCACATCGCCGCCGTATGGCGTGAAATCATGTCGGCCTGCCTGGCGCTCGAAGCGCCCGTCCGCGTGGCTTACCTGGGCCCGGCCGGCACCTTCAGCGAACAGGCCGCGCTGCAGTTTTTCGGTGCCAGCATCGAGCATGTTTCCTGCGGAAACTTCGATGAAGTATTTCGCGCCACGGCCGCAGGCAGCGCAGACTACGGCATCGTTCCCGTCGAGAACTCGACAGAAGGTGTGGTCTCCCGCTCGCTGGACCTGCTTCTCAATTCTCCCCTGCACATCGTCGGCGAAACCAACCTGATGATCCGGCACAACCTCCTGCGCCTGTCGGACTCGCTCGATGACATCGAAGTGGTGCTGGCGCATCCGCAGGCGCTTGCCCAATGCCAGGGTTGGCTGTCGGCACACCTGCCCAATGCGGAACGGCGCGCAGCCTCCAGCAACGCCGAAGGCGCCCGCCTGGCCTCGACCAACCCCGCATGGGCGGGGATCGCCAGCGAGCGTGCCTCTGCCGAATTCGGCCTGCACCTGGCCGCAAGAGCCATTCAGGATGACGCCTTCAACCGTACGCGTTTTGCCGTGGTTTGCCTGCCGAGCACACTGCCTGCACCACCAGCGTCCGGCAATGACTGCATCAGCCTGGTGGTGTCGGTGCCGAACCGGCCCGGCGCCGTGCACGACATTCTCGGACCGCTTAAAAAACATGGCGTGTCGATGACACGCTTCGAGTCGCGCCCGGCCCGCTCCGGCCAGTGGGAATACTATTTTTATATCGACCTTCAGGGCCATCCGTCGCAGCCGCACGTCAAGACGGCGTTGCAGGAGCTGGAGCAGCTCTGCGCCTTCTTCAAGGTGCTGGGAACCTACCCGGCGGCCGAGTGATGGCCTTTAATTTTTTTCAGGCAGTCTCCTCGCGTCCTGACGTGTCGTTTCATGTTTGAGCAGCTTGGGCTTGTCGGCTGCGGCCTGATGGGCGGCTCATTTGCGCTCGCGCTCAAGCGCGCCGGGCTCGTCAAACGCGTCGTCGGCTACAGCAAGTCGCCGTCCACGACCGAGCGGGCGCGCCAGATGGGTGTCATCGACATCGAAGCGCCCTCCGCGTTGCTGGCCGTCTCGGGCGCCGACATCGTGCTGCTCGCGGTGCCAGTGTCGGCCACCGAATCGACCTTCAAGGCCATTCGTCATCTGGTATCTCCCGACGCGCTCATCATGGACGTCGGGTCCACCAAGCGCGACGTCGTCGATGCGGCACGCCGCGTGCTGCGCGACAGGCTCGGCTGCTTCGTGCCGGCGCATCCGATCACGGGCCGCGAAGTTTCGGGGGTAGAACACGCCGATGCAGACCTGTACGTCGGCAAGCAGGTCATCCTGACGCCGATCGAGCGAACCTTCACCGCCCAGCTCAAGCGCGCCGTGGACGTCTGGACGGGCATCGGCTGCCACGTGCGGCAGATGTCGCCGCATTCACACGATGCGGCTTACGCGGCCGTCAGCCACTTGCCGCACCTCATTGCCTTTGCCCTGATGAATGCCATCACGGCGCAATCGCAAGGTGCAGAATTCCTCTCGCTCGCAGGCCCCGGATTCCGCGATTTCACGCGCATTGCCGCGAGCGATCCGACCATGTGGCGCGATGTGCTCCTGTCCAATCGTGAAGAGCTGCTGGCGCAGTCGCGGCACTTCAAGGCCAGTCTCGAAGCACTGGAGAAAATGATCGAGTCCGGACAAACCGATGAACTGGAAAGCGCCATCGATGAGGCCAGCCAGGTGCGGGCGAAATGGCGCATCAGCGCGCCCAAGTCTTCCTCCTGAGCGCGGCGCATGTTCGACATCGAGTTCCTTGATCTCCCGCCGCTGACGGGCGCCAACGGCACGGTCCGGCTGCCAGGCTCCAAGAGCATTTCCAACCGCGTTCTGCTGCTCGCCGCGCTGTGCAAGGGCGAGACCGTCGTGCACGACCTGCTCGCGTCCGACGATACGGCAGTCATGCTCACCGCCTTGCGCCAGCTGGGCTGCACCGTCGAGCAGACCGGCCACACGGCCGTCATCGGCGGCCTGGGCGGCAAGCCCGCGGTGGCACAGGCCAAACTCTTCATGGGCAACGCCGGCACGGCGATGCGTCCGCTCACGGCGGCGCTGGCGCTCATGGGCGGCGACTACGAACTGTCCGGCGTGCCGCGCATGCACGAGCGGCCCATCGGCGATCTGGTGGACGCATTGCGGCAGCTGGGTTGCCACATCGACTACCTCGGCAATGAGGGCTTTCCGCCGCTGCGCCTCAGGACTGGGCAGCTGCGCCTGAACCGCCCCATCCAGGTCCGGGGCGACGTCTCCAGTCAGTTCCTGACGGCGCTCCTCATGGCGCTGCCGCTGGTGGCTGAACAGGACATCGTCATCGAGGTGGCCGGCGAGCTCATCTCCAAGCCCTACATCGAGATCACGCTGAACCTGCTGGCGCGCTTTGGCATTGCCGTGCGGCGCGAGGGCTGGCAACGCTTCACCATACCGGCCGGCTCGGCCTACCAGTCGCCTGGCGAAATTTATGTCGAAGGCGACGCCTCCTCTGCCAGCTATTTTGTGGCGCTCGGCGCGATCGCCGCCAGTGCCGGCGAAAGCATCGAGATCTGGGGAATCGGCTCGGCATCCATCCAGGGTGACATCCGTTTTGTCGAGGCTGCCGAGCTCATGGGCGCGCAGGTCACGAGCACGCCCAATTCGCTCAAGATCAGCCGCGGCGCCTGGCCGCTGAAGGCAATCGACCTCGATTGCAACCACATCCCCGACGCCGCCATGACGCTGGCCGCCATGGCACTCTTCGCCGATGGAACGACCACCCTCCGCAACATTGCCAGCTGGCGCGTCAAGGAAACCGACCGCATCGCGGCCATGCACGCCGAGTTGCTCAAGCTCGGCGCCACCGTGGAAGAAGGTGCCGACTTCCTGCGCATCACGCCGCCTCAAACCTGGAAGTCCGCCGCGATCCACACTTATGACGATCACCGGATCGCCATGTGCTTTTCGCTTGCAGCGTTCAATCCGGCGCGGCTGCCGGTGCGCATCCTGGACCCACATTGCGTGGCCAAGACCTTTCCCGACTATTTCGAGGCGCTGTTCGCGGTCTCGAGGGCCGACGTCGCCGACATTCCCGTGATCTGCATCGACGGCCCGACCGCCTCGGGCAAAGGCACCCTGGCCGCGCTTGCGGCGCACAAGCTCGGCTTTCACTACCTCGACTCGGGCGCCCTCTACCGATTGACGGCCTTCGCGTCGACCAAGGCGGGCATTGCACTTGACGATGCCGAAGGCGTCGCGCGCATCGCGCGCCACCTGCCGGTCCGGTTCGTGGCCGACCAGGTCTTTCTCGCGCAGGACGAAGTGTCCGACGCCATCCGGACCGAAAGCGCCGGCATGGCCGCCAGTACCGTGTCCGCGCATCCTGCCGTAAGAGCTGCCCTGGTCGAGCTTCAGCGCAGCTTTCGCAAGCTGCCAGGGCTGGTCGCCGACGGGCGCGACATGGGCACGGTCATCTTCCCGGACGCCGGGCTCAAGATATTCCTGACCGCAAGCGCCGCCAAAAGGGCCGAGCGCCGCCATAAGCAATTGATTTCAAAGGGAATTGAAGCTACAATCGACGGGATTGAGCGGGATTTGACGGCGCGCGACGCACGTGATTCCTCACGCGCCAGCGCCCCCTTGAAGCCCGCCCAAGATGCAAAGCTGCTGGACAACTCCGAGCTCTCGATTGAAAAATCGACGGCTCTCGTGATTGACTGGTGGCGAAGCGCCCGGCCCATCTGATTTCACCGCTTGCAGCGCCGCTGCAGCACCAATCAGCTGGTTTTCAACCTTACCCGCGTGGTCCATGTCCATGGCCCGCAAAAACCGCCGCAGTCAGCTTTAAAAACAGCAGCAATTCCGCTGCTGGAACACTGTTCTGGGGATTAGGAAACTGAATGTCTGAATCTTTTGCCGCCCTATTCGAAGAATCTCTCCAACGTTCGGAGATGCGTTCGGGCGAAGTCATCACCGCTGAAGTCGTGCGCATCGACCACAACCATGTGGTCGTCAATGCAGGACTGAAATCCGAGGCCTACGTGCCTCTCGAAGAATTCAAGAACGACAAGGGCGAACTCGAAGTCCAGGTCGGCGATTTCGTCTCCGTGGCCATCGACTCGGTCGAAAACGGCTATGGCGACACGCTCCTGAGCCGCGACAAGGCCAAGCGCCTGGCCTCGTGGATGAGCCTGGAAAAAGCCCTGGAAT
>JAZKIC010000025.1:0-80014 GCA_040385065.1 Pseudomonadota bacterium | reverse complement strand
GGAAGTCCCTTCGTATTCGCTCGCCCCGCCGGGCGAAAGCGGGGGACTTTATTTGGGTTTTTGGTTTTTGAGTGGCAGCCCTGCGTGTCTTACGGACCGGTGCCTAAATCTTTTGAAGTGCACGATTGCGCAGGAAATTGCCCTTGTTCAGGCATCGCCTCGCTTGCTCTGTAGGCCGGCTTGAATGAGCCGGCGCGCGTGCTCAACACGCGCCTCAGACCGAAGAAGAACGACCGCGGGCATGCGCGATCTCAGGCGCACGTTATGTACGGGCGCCGATCAACCGAGGAATTCATCGTTACACGGGACGCAGCCAGCACAAGGCTAATTTGCCGCGCATAACCGCGAAAGACAAGCTGCACCGCAGCCAACAACAAGACACGCAGCGGTTCAGCAAATCGAAAAATTCAAATCAGGCTCCTCTCTTCCGCCCTGAAGGGGCGGGAGAGAGGCGGGGGAGAGTGAGTGGGGAAAAAGCCCAGAAATAAAAACACAAGATAACCAAGCTTAGAAAGCGAATTCCGGCGCGATGAATGGATCCGCCCGAAAGCAGCGCAAGACTTGCACCTCAAGTCAGCAAAGCCTGCGCAAACTCCCGAGCATTGAACGTCTCAAGGTCCTCCAGCTTTTCACCCACCCCGATGAAATACACCGGCACCGTACGCCAATCCGGGTGCGCCTTCGCCCGCTCACGCGCCCACAGCGCAATGGCCGCCAGCACGCCGCCCTTGGCTGTGCCGTCCAGCTTGGTCACGATGAGGCCTGTCAGTTGCAGCGCGTCATCGAACGCTTTGACTTGTGCGAGCGCGTTCTGCCCAGTGTTGCCGTCGATCACCAGCAGGATTTCATGCGGTGGCGTGCCAATCGTGTCCCCACCGGCCTTGCCGATAGTGCGTTTGATCTTTTTCAGCTCTTCCATCAAGTGCAGCTGAGTCGGCAGGCGGCCCGCCGTATCCACCAGCACGACGTCCTTGCCGCGCGCCTTGCCGGCAGCAACCGCGTCGAAGCTCACCGCGGCAGGGTCGCCGCCTTCCTGGCTGATGATCTCTACCGTATTTCGGTCTGCCCAGACTGTCAGCTGTTCGCGGGCCGCCGCGCGGAAGGTGTCGGCGGCAGCCAGCAGCACCGACGCGCCTTCGTCTGCCAAGTGGCGCGTGAGCTTGCCGATCGACGTGGTCTTGCCCGCGCCATTGACGCCAGCGACCATGATGACGGTGGGCGTGAACTCGCCGATCACCAGCGGTTTTTCAAGAGGTTTGAGAAGCTGTGCAATGGCTTCGATCAAGGCATTCTTGACCGCAACAGGGTGAGTCACGCCGCCGTCCTTGACCCGGCGCTTGACGTCTTCCAGCAAATGGGTGGTGGCGCCGACGCCGGCGTCGGCCATCAGCAAGGCCGATTCAAGGTCTTCCCAGAGCGCGTCATCGATCTGCGTGCCGGTGAATACACTTGAAATGCTGGTGCCTGTCTTGCGAAGTCCGGCCGAGAGTTTGCTCAGCCAGGGCTGACGCTCGGCGGGGATCGCGCCAGGGACGGGAATGTCGATAGGCGTTACCAGTGCCGAACCGATGAGGCTGCCGGGCACCGTTGCGGGAACCGGGGGCTTTTCCGCCAACGCTTTCACCACCGGCGCATCCACACGTGCGGGTACGACGGGCGCTTGCGTTGGCGGTGCGGCAACAACGGCTTCAGCGGCCGGAGCGGCTGCTACAACCGGTGCGGGCTTGTCTTCTGACGGTGCTGTGATGGGCGCCGGCGCAGGGGCGGGTGCCGAAGGCCGAAGGATTTTCTTGAAGAAACTGAACATTGATTGGTCTTGGGAGTCACAGCATTCTATGAAACACATCTCGCCGGGCGCTTCGCTACGCCCCAACTCCTTCAAACGCGTGCTAGTGCCCGTCGTGCTGCCCGTCGTGCTTTCGTCGCTGCTCTTTGGCTGCGCCCAGTTGAAAGGTCCTGTCGAGCCCGTCGCTGCCGGCGCGTCGGCCATGGGATCAGCGGCGCAGGGTGACAAGGCCGCCGCCTCTCAAGCCCAACAGTTCACACTTGCCAACGGCATGACGCTGATCGTCAAGCCCGACCGCCGGGCGCCAACGGTGGCGCACATGCTGTGGGTTCGGGTCGGCTCCATGGACGAGGTCGACGGAGCCTCAGGCGTGGCCCACATGCTCGAGCACATGATGTTCAAGGGAACGCCGGATCTCAAACCCGGTGAATTTTCACGACGCATTGCCGCGCTGGGTGGACGCGAAAACGCCTTCACCGGGCAGGATGCCACGGGGTATCACCAGCAGGTTCCTGCGAACCGGCTGGAAGAAGTCATGAAGCTGGAGGCGGACCGATTTGCGCGGACGCAGTGGGCCGATGACGAATTCACGCGCGAAATTGAAGTGGTGAAGGAGGAGCGGCGCATGCGCATCGAGGACGCGCCGCGCTCGCAGCTGTATGAGGCGGCCAGCGCGGTCGCCTTCACGGCGTCGCCCTACCGGCGTCCGGTCATTGGCTGGATGAGCGATCTGGAGTCCATGACGGCCGCCGATGTACGCGACTTTTACCGCCGCTGGTACGTGCCTGCCAATGCGGCGGTCGTGATCGCCGGTGACGTCGACGTGGCCACGGCAAAGCGTCTTGCCGACAAATATTACGGAGGCATCGCGGCTCGTCCCGTGCCCGAGCGCAAGCCGCGCGTCGAGCCGGTTCAGGCCGGTGCCCGGCGGCTCGAACACAAAGCCAGCGCTAGCCAGGCCTACACCAGCCTCATGTTCAAGGTGCCCAGTCTGCAGCCTGAAGCCTTGGCGCCGGGCGCGGCAGCCCAGCCTGGACCGGGCCGCGATGCGGTGGTGCTGACGGTGCTTGCCGCCGTGCTGGACGGATACAGCGGAGCCCGACTCGACCGGGCCTTGACGCAAGGCGAGGCCCGCGTCGCGGACAGCGCAGGTGCGTCCAACGGCCTGGCGGGGCGGGGGCCGCAACTCTTTATTCTGGACGGCGTTCCCGCCGAGGGTAAAACAGCGCAGCAAGTCATTGCGGCGCTGCGCCAGCAGGTGGCCCTGATCGCCAAAGACGGTGTGAGCGAAGCCGAGCTCAACCGCGTCAAGACGCAATGGGTCGCAAGCGAGGTCTACAAGCTCGACGCTTTGTTCAATCAGGCACGCGAGCTCGGCTCGCATTGGATCGAGGGTCTGCCGCTGGACGCCAGCACGCGGCTGGTGGCGCAGTTGCGTACCGTGACGGCCGCCGAGGTGCAGGCCGTTGCGGGGCGCTACTTCGGCGACGACCAGCTCACTGAAGCGGTGCTCGTCCCGCAACCGGTCGACCCCAACCGCAAACCGCGCCCGGCACCTGCAGGCTCGCGGCACTGATTCCCGAAGAACGGATTACCCATGATGTGCAAAGAAAAATCAGCCCGGCTCGTACGCTCGTTCGCTCTGGCCGCTGTTGCCTGGTGCTCGGCGCAGTTCGCTCTGGCTGCACTGCCGATCCAGCAGTGGTCGCACGCGAGCGGCGCCAAGGTCTACTTCGTCGAGAGCCACGCCATTCCCATGGTGGATGTGCAGCTCGATTTCGACGCGGGCGGCCGCCGCGATCCTGCGGACAAGGCCGGCCTGGCCAGCGTTACGGCTTCCCTGACAGCGCGCGGCATTGTGGCTCGTGCAGCCAGACCCGGCGTGCCTGACCGGGCCGCTGGCATCTACGACCAGGCACTCGACGAGAACCAGCTCAGCGAAGCCTGGGCCGACTTGGGTGCACGCTTCGGCGGCGGTGCCAGCAGTGACCGCATGAGTTTTTCGATGCGCTCGCTGAGCTACCCCGACCTGCTGCCCAAGTCGCTTGAACTGGCCGCGCGCCAGCTCGGCGACCCGGCCTTTCCCGAAGCCATCTGGCAGCGCGACAAGGCGCGGCTCGCGGCTTCGATCCGTGAGGCCAATACCCGGCCACCGACGATTGCCAACCGCGCGTTTGCAGCCGCCGTTTTCGGCAGCCATCCCTATGGCTACGAGCCGACCGAGGCTTCGGTCGCGCGCATCACGGTGCAGGACATGCGTGAGATCCACCGGCGATACATCGCCGCGTGCCGCGCCAAGGTCAGCATCGTGGGCGACGTTACGCGTGCGCAAGCCGATTCGCTGGTCTCGGCCCTGGTGTCCCGCTTGCCGCAGGGCACGTCCGACTGCGCGGCATTGCCTGCCGTGCCCGACGTGCAGCCGCTCACAGCCCCCGTGGCGCGAGCCATTCCCTTCGCTTCGGCACAGGCGCACGTGCTGATCGGCCAGCCCGGATACAAGCGAGCCGATCCCGACTACTTCGCGCTGACGGTCGGCAACTACATTCTCGGCGGTGGCGGTTTCGTGTCGCGCCTGACGACCGAGGTGCGCGAAAAGCGCGGCCTGAGCTACAGCGTCCACAGCTACTTCGCGCCCGCGCTCCACGAGGGCGCCTTTACCCTGGGCCTGCAGACCCGCCCGGACCAGGCCGCCCAGGCGGTGCAGGTCTCACGCGATGTGCTGGCAAAATTCGTGGCTGAAGGCCCGACCGCCGCCGAACTTCAGGCGGCCAAGGACAACCTGATCGGTGGCTTTGCGCTCCGCCTGGACAGCAACGCCAAACTTCTCGACCAAGTCTCAAACATCGCCTGGAACAACTTGCCCCTCGACTATCTGGATACCTGGACCGCCCAGGTCGAAAAAATCACCGCCAACGACATCAAGGCCGCGTTTGCGCGAAAACTTCAACCGGAGCGCATGGTCACGGTGGTCGTGGGCGGCCAGGTATGAAGCCGCGTTCGACCACCGTCGACCCCAGCACAAGGCCCAAGCTGGCCCCTCGGCATGGACGGGCGCTTCCGGGTGAGGTGCGCATCATCGGCGGGCTCTACAAGCGCTCCAAGCTCCCGGTGTCAGACAGGCCCGGGCTGCGGCCCACCCCTGACCGCGTTCGCGAAACCTTGTTCAACTGGCTGGGGCAAGACCTTTCGGGCTGGCGTTGCGCCGACGTGTTCGCCGGCACGGGCGCGCTGGGGTTCGAGGCGGCATCGCGCGGCGCGACCGAAGTGGTGATGTGCGAAAACGATGCGCAGCTCGTCCTCAAGCTGAAAACCTTCCAGGAAAAGCTCAAGGCTCCGGTGCGTGTGGAGCGCGGTGACGGCGTCAGCTTGCTGCGCCGCCTCACGCCGGGCAGCCAGCAGCTAGTGTTCATCGACCCACCGTTCGACTCCAGCCTTTTCGAGCCTGCCCTTGCTGCGGCCGCGAAGGCGGTGGCCGAGCCCGGGTTCGTTTACCTGGAAGCGCCGCGCGCCTACACCCCCGAAGAGCTTGCGGCGCTGGGGCTTGAGATTCACCGCAGCGGCAAGGCCGGAGCGGTGCATTTTCATCTGCTGGTCCGCACGCAAAGCGGCGCTGCCTGAAGGGGTGTCTCCAGGGCCGGCCGTGCCTCTTCCTGTGGCGCGGCATAATCCCGGCATGACGCCATCGCCCCGCATCGCCGTCTATTCAGGCACGTTCGACCCCTTCACGCTGGGGCATGAGGACGTGGTCAGGCGCGCAGCCGGGCTGTTCGACAAACTGGTGATTGCCGTGGCCGTTGCCCACCACAAGAAGACGCTCTTCTCGCTCCACGAGCGGGTGCGTCAGGCCGAGCAATCGGTCAGCGATCTGCCCAATGTCAGCGTCAGGCCCTTCGATGGGCTCATCATGGATTTTTGCGCGGAGCAGCATGCCAGCGCCGTGGTTCGCGGTGTTCGCAACCTCACCGACTTCGATTACGAAGCCCAGATGGCCGCCATGAACCGTAAACTGCGCCCCGGCGTGGAGACCGTGTTTCTGCTGCCCGACGCCTCCTTGCAATGCATCAGCAGCACGCTGGTGCGCGAGATCAGCAAACTCGGCGGCGACGTGAGCCAGATGGTCGGCCGGCCGGTGGCAGCGGCGTTGGCGTCGATGCACGCGCTGGCTTCTGCAGCGACGGTGAAGGGCTGACCATGGCCTTGTTGATCACCGACGAATGCATCAACTGCGACGTTTGCGAGCCCGAGTGCCCTAATCAGGCAATCTACCTCGGCAAGGAAATCTACGAGATAGACCCGAAGAAATGCACCGAATGCGTCGGCCATTTCGACGAACCGCAGTGCGTCCAGGTTTGTCCCGTGGCTTGCATCCCGATCAATCCGGCGTATATCGAATCGCGCGAAACCCTCATGGAAAAGTACCGCCGCCTGCAGGAGACTGCAGCTTCCGGCGGGGGCTAATCTGGGGCCTAATCCGGGGCGTTTTCCTTCGGCGCTGCGTATGGCAGGGTGGCGTCGGTCTTTGCGGATGCCTCGGGCTTCCTAGGCGGTTTGGGCCGCGGTGGCGTGCTGGTGTGAATCAGCATCGTGGCCTTCTCCATTTCGCCGGCCAGCAGGTTCGGCAGGCCCTTGAGGCTACGAATGACGGCATCTTCGATCATGGTCCGGTGTTCCTGCGAGGGCTTCTTCAGGACCCAGTTGATCACTTCAGATTTCACCCCGGGGTGGCCGACCCCGATGCGAAGACGCCAATAGTCTCCAGTGCCCAGTTGCGCATGAATGTCCCGCAGGCCGTTGTGGCCCGCATGGCTGCCGCCGAACTTCAGCTTGAGTTGCCCCGGCACGATATCGAGCTCGTCATGCGCCACCAGAATTTCGCCGGGCTGGATCTTGAAAAAGCGAGCCAGGGCCGCCACGGCCTTGCCCGACAGATTCATGAACGTGAGCGGCTTGAGCAACCAGACAGTCTGCCCACCGACGTTGATGCGGGCGACCTGGCCGTGAAAACTCTTGTCGAGTGCGAGCGACGCTTTCAACTCACGCGCGACCTCATCGATCCACCAGAATCCGGCGTTGTGACGGGTGGCCTCGTACTCGGTGCCAGGATTGCCCAGGCCGACAAAAAGTTTGATCATGCGAAAAGAGGAATGCGGAAAAGGTGAAAGAGCTGCGTCGACTTTAACGCGCGCGGCGTGTTCGTTAGCAAACCGCGAGGCTTGATGTGCTCATGTGCTCACGACTGCTTGGCGCGATGCCAGGCTTCAGCAGGCCTCGGCAGGCTTGGCCCGAACGGATTAGAGAACTCGGCTCACGATTTCACACCACCGCACCGTTCGCCCTGAGCCTGTCGAAGGGCCCTGTCCGGCCACATCGCTGGCGTCAAAGCGCGTGCCATTTATTGGTGCCCACCAATAAAAAACGGCCCACACCTTTTGCAAGGCAGTGGGCCGTTTGCCGCGAGGGCAGGCTCTTGAAAGAGCTTACTTCTTGGCGGCTGGCTTGGCGGCCGGCGTTTTGGCAGCGGCAGGTGCGGCAGCCTTGGCAGCTGGCTTGCCCTTGCCGCCTTTGGCGTCCTTGGCATCTGCTGCGGGTTCTGCAGCGGCGGCAGCTGGATCGATCTCTTCAACCACGGCCGAGACGGACACCAGCACAGGATTGTCCTGACCCTTGGCAACGAACTTCACGCCTTTTGGCAGCGTGATGTCTTTGACGTGCAGCGAGGCGCCTTTTTTCAGGCCGCTGAGGTCCACGTTGATGAACTCGGGAATGTCGGCGGGGAAGCACGACACGGTCAGTTCGGTCAGCACGTGGTTGGCCAGGCAGTTCTCTGCCTTGACGGCTGGGGACTCTTCCTCACCGCTGTAGTGCAGGGGAACCTTAACGGTCATGCGCGTGCGGGCTTCGACGCGCTGGAAGTCGATGTGCAGGATCTGCTGCTTGAACGGGTGCATTTGCAGATCGCGCAGCAGAACCTTCTGGGTTGCGCCGGCAAGATCCATCTCGAGGATGGAAGCGTGGAAGGCTTCCTTCTTGATGGCATGGAACAGCGCGTTGTGATCGAGTTCGATCAACAAAGGGGCGCCAGTGCCACCATAAACGATACCGGGCGTGCGACCGGTGATGCGGAGACGGCGGCTCGCACCCGTGCCCTGCTTTGCGCGCTCAAAAGCGACGAATTTCATAAACTACTCCTGAAGAGGCTTGCCGCGACCAGCTTGCCTCGTGACATAAAAGGCCGCACTTGCGCGCGGCCGGCTTTTTGTTCGGCCTAAAACAAATTGTCCTGGTCCGAAAACAAACTCATGACCGACTCTCCCTTGGCGATGCGCTGGATCGTTTCGGCGATCAGCGGGGCCACGGAAAGCTGGCGAATTTTCTTGCACCCCAAGGCCTTTTCGGTCAGGGCGATGGTGTTGGTAACGACGACTTCATCCAGGGCGCCGCCCTGCGCGATGCGGTCAATGGCGGGGCCGGAAAAAATAGGGTGCGTGCAATATGCGTAGACCTTCTTGGCGCCCCGTTCCTTCAAGACTTCGGCGGCCTTCACAAGCGTGCCCGCGGTGTCGATCATGTCGTCCATGATCACGCAGTTGCGGCCGTCGATGTCACCGATCACGTGCATCACTTCGGACACGTTCGCCTTGGGGCGGCGCTTGTCGATGATGGCCATGTCGCAGCCCAGTTGCTTGGCCAGCGCCCGGGCGCGGACCACGCCGCCCACGTCAGGCGACACGACCATCAGGTCGTTGTAGTTTTGCAGGCGCAGGTCGCCGAGCAGCACGGGCGAGGCGTAGATGTTGTCGACCGGAATGTCGAAGAAGCCCTGGATCTGGTCGGCGTGCAGGTCCATGGTGAGCACGCGTGAAACGCCCACGGCCTGCAGCATGTTGGCCACCACCTTGGCGGTGATAGGCACCCGGGCCGAACGCGGGCGGCGGTCCTGGCGGGCATAGCCGAAGTAGGGGATGACGGCGGAAATGCGTTCGGCGGAGGCGCGCTTTAGGGCGTCCACCATGATCAGCAGTTCCATCAGGTTGTCGTTAGTCGGCGCGCACGTCGATTGCACGACGAAGACATCGCGGGCACGTACGTTTTGCTGGATTTCGACGGTGACTTCACCGTCCGAAAAACGCCCGACATGCGCCGAACCCAGTGAAATGCCCAGGTTCTGGGCAATTTCCAGCGCCATGGCTGGATTGGCATTGCCGGTAAAAACCATGAAGTCAGGGTTGAGCGGTTGCATGTGTTGGCCCGGCAAGATTGGCAGTGAAACGATGAACTAAAGCAAAAAGCGCACGAACAAGTTGCGTTCAATGCCTGTGTCGTCCGACTGGGGCTTTCCTGATGCGCCTGATCTGACGCGGAGCCAAAACAAAAACATGAAACCGTCGACCGAAGACACTCAACAAAATGGCCTTTGCCCAAGCTCTGTTCTAGAGCCTGCGGCAAGGGCCACATAAATTTGGCAGGGGTGGAAGGATTCGAACCTGCGAATGCCGGAATCAAAATCCGGTGCCTTAACCAACTTGGCGACACCCCTACACAGGACAGTGCAACTTCAAGACAGAAGCCTTGCCGCTGCGCCGACCTATAAATCGTCGCTAGAAGACGTTTCCTCTGGACCGGTAGTTTACCAACCCGCCAAAGGATGCATCTCCAGATTGCTGCACTTGCGAATTTTCCAGTTGCCAGGGGCTGCCGGAATCTCGGCGTCGTGTCGCACTTGCGCAAAAACAGCACTTCCGGAGCCGGTCATTCTGCCCTTGAGACCTTGCCGGGCCAACCAGGCGAGGGACTCGCCGATGGGCTCGCACAGACTCTGGGCGACCGGCTGCAGGTCGTTATGGCCAAATTCATAAACTGAGCCATCTGCCTCTGCAGCAAAGCCTGTGATTATAGCAGTCCCGGTGTCGCGTTTGAGCAGTGGCGAGCCGAAAATTGCTGGCGTCGACACACCAGCGCCAGGCTGAACCACCAGAAAGCTCGCCTTGGGCAGTTCAATAGGCGTCAGCAACTCGCCTATTCCTTCGACCCATGCATTCGAACAGCCCATGAAAAAGGGAACGTCGGCGCCCAGGCTGAGTGCGATTTCCATGAGTTGCGCCTCTTCCAGGCGCACCCCCCAGAGGCGCTGCAGGCTGAGCAAGGTGGTCGCAGCGTCCGACGAGCCACCCCCCATTCCCGCCTGCATGGGAATGTGTTTGTCGAGCGTGATGTGCGCGCCGAGCGATGTTCCAGAGGCCGCCTGCAAAGCGCGCGCCGCCCTCACGCACAAGTCGTCGTCTGGCAAGGGTGCCAAGCCGTCGCCCGACGTGTCGCTGCGGGTAATGACACCATCGCTGCGCAGCTCGAAACTCAGTCGGTCGCACCAGTCGATCAGCATGAAGACGGACTGGATGAGGTGGTAACCGTCGGGCCTGCGCCCGGTGACGTGCAAAAAAAGATTGAGCTTGGCCGGTGCCGGAACGTCGTAAAGCGCCTTGAGGGGCTGAAGTGGGGCAAGCGCTGACATTTGCCAGGATTACTGGTCGAGCACGATGCGCAGGTCGGACTCCGGCAATGGTTGGACCCTTTTCGCCAGAATGCGCCCTTCGGTGAAACGCGTCAGATCGGCCGTCCACCCATTCACGGGCGTTGCCTTCCCGGCCAGCCAGTCGAAGAGGCCGCCTAGCGGTATGGCGGCTCCAGTAGCCCTTTCGAGCAATTGGCTGGCCGACGCGAACACCTGTATCTCCCCGCCCGAAGTCAGCGTGGCCTTGCCGGGCTCCCAGGCTGCCACGGCTAGCGTATTGCCGAAAGGGCTTGTCACCGTCAGCTTGCCCTGGCCGGAATTGCCTTCAAGGATGAAGGCGGCGGAAAATGACTGAACAGGTTCCGACTGGACCTGCAGGCTCAAGCGGCCGGACCACAGATTGGCCTGGGCGTTCGAAGCAGCGCGGGGTGCAACGGCGCAGGCCGCCAGTCCCAGCAGGAGAACCGCTGTAAAACCGCACCGCAGCAACCAGCGGACCCAGGCGTGGCGCATTTGCTCAGAGCCGAACGCGCAGGCGCTTCAGGGTTTCGAGCAGGGTCTCATTCTCGGGATTGAGCAGGCGACCCTGCTTCCAGATATTCATGGCCCGATCGCGCTGATTCAATACCCAGAGGACCTCGCCGAGATGCGCGGCAATCTCGGCATCAGGCCTGGCCTGGAACGCCGCTTCCAGTATTTTCGCGGCTTCGGCCTTGTTGCCCATGCGGAACTCGACCCAGCCCAGGCTGTCCTTGATAAAGGGATCGCTCGGTGCCAGTTCCACGGCTGTCTGGATCAGTTTTTTTGCCTCAGGCAAGCGTAAACCGCGATCGGCCAGCGAATAGCCCAGCGCGTTATAGGCGCCTTGCGAGTCGGGCTTTAGCTCGATGACGCGCCTGAGCAGGCGCTCCATCTGGGGCAGCTCGCCCACCTTTTCCGCGAGCATGGCCTGCTCGTAGATCAGGTCAGTGTCTTGCGGCGATTCGCTCACCGCCTCTTCGAGCAAGTCGAGCGCAGCCTTGTACTGCTTGAACTCGCGCAACAGCCCAACTTCTGCCAGCAGCTTGGCTCGGGCGTCGGCCTCGTTGCGTTCCGGCAGGTTGCTGATCAGTTGCCGCGCTTCGGCGAGCTTGCCCTGGCGAGCCAGCACGCTCGCCCGGCGGGTCTGCGCCTGAACCAGCATGTCCGGGCTTTCGATCTTGGCAAGCCAGGCTTCGGCGCCCGCAAAATCCTTGCGCTTTTCGGCCACCTGCGAGAGCGAAAGATAAGCCTGCGCAAGTCCCCTCGCGCGCTCGCCCGAACCGGAGTCCTGCACCAGCGTGACGTAGCGCTTGAACGACGCCTCCGACTCTGGCAACTGGTTGTCCTGCAGTTGCAGGGAGCCCAGCACCAGCCAGGCTTCAGCCAGGTCCGGCTTGTCGCGGGTGATTATTTTCAGCTGCGCGCCGGCCTCGGGGTAACGCTGCGCATCGAGCAGGTTGCGGGCGTAGGCCATGCGGATTTCAGGCAGCGCGTTCGGCGTTTGCTCCAGGTACTGGCGCACCTGGGCTTCAGCCTGCGGCAGCTTGGGATCCATGAGTTCGAGCGCCACGAGGGCCGGGCCTTCGGCGCGCGGATCGATGACCTGTCCGCGTTTGGCCGCTTCGAAGGCCCCTGTGGCGTCGCCTGCGGCCAGCCGCAGGCGTGCCACCATGGTCCATGCAGCGCCTGCTGTCTCGGGCGCCGTCAGAAAGCCTGCGGCAGCTTGCTCGGCGACGGTGGCGGCCAGTTTCTTGTCGGTAACCCTCGCATAGGCGCGAGGAATAGCGGCAAACCCCAAAAGGACTTCGGAGGGCGGTGTCAATTGCAGCACCGTCTTCAAGGGCTCGGCCGATTCGGCAACCCTGTTCAGCGCAACCAGAATCTGCAGCAAATAGCGATGCGCCTCCAGTGAACGGGGTTGTCCCTTGGTCCAGTCGCGTGCGGCCTGCAGGGCTCGCTCGCCGGCGCGCTGCTGCAGCGCCAGATCGACCGCGCGCTTGTAGAGCTGCGCGTCGTTGGTTTTCTTGGCCGCGTCCAGGATGAGCGACAGTCCGGCACCCGCGTCGCCGCTGTCTGCGCTTAGTTCGGCTACCAGCAGTTGGTACATCAGCTGGCTGTCCATGTCGGAGGTGGCAATCGGCTTTTCGGCCACCAGCGGCGGTACCGGAACCTTAACGCCAGGCGCTGCCGGAATCCGGGGGGCAGTATCGGATTGGGCTTGGGCGAGCGGAGGCGCCGCCAACCACAAAACAGCCAGGGCGCAGGCGAGTCGTTTCTTCATCGGACCATGATAATTGATGCATCGTCTTCTTGTTCCGCTGTGGTCTCAAGGGCGCCCAGTGAATTTCCAGAAGCTCGACAGCCATGCCAGAACTCCCAGAAGTTGAAGTCACGAGATTGAGTTTTGCCGACCGCATCGCTGGCGCAGCCATCATCTCCATGCGCCTGGGCAAGGCGCTGCGCTGGCCTTTGGGCTGCGCGCCCAGCATGATCGAAGGCCAGCACGTGCTGCAGGTCAGGCGGCGTGGCAAATACCTGCTAATCGATTTGAGCGGGGGGCTCCTGCTGATTCACTTGGGTATGTCGGGCAGCCTGAGCTTCGGGCAGGCCCTGCCTGAAGCCGGCAAGCACGACCATATGGAGATCGTCACGACGCTGGGCACTTTGCGGCTCAACGATCCCAGGCGCTTCGGCGCGGTGGTTTTTGCGCCGGACGAAGCCTCTGCAGAGGCAGTCAAACTGCTGGGACGGCTGGGGGTCGAGCCACTTGGAGATGATTTTGGCGAGGGGCCCTTTCATGCGGCACTCAAACTGCGCAAAAGCGCGATCAAGCAGGTATTGCTGAGCGGCGACGTGGTGGTGGGCGTCGGCAACATCTACGCCTCTGAAGTCCTGTTCAGGGCAGCGATCCGGCCGACGCTCAGTGCCGCCAAGATCAGCCGGCCCCGCGCCGTCAGGCTACATGCGGCCATCCGCCACGTGTTGGCCCAGGCGGTCCAAAAGGGCGGCAGCACACTGCGCGACTTTTCCAATGCCCAAGGCGAGGCCGGGCATTTCCAGCTCGACGCCATGGTTTATGACCGGGCGGGCGAGCCTTGCCGGGTCTGCGCGGCACCCATCCGGAAAATCGTCCAGGGCCAGCGCTCGACGTTTTACTGCGTCAACTGCCAGAAATTCTGAAGAAGCGGGTGCACGCTCTTCTGTACCAAGCACAGCCGATGCTATATTGACCAATGCCTTCGGATTCCATCGATGTCGTTCAGCGAGCAGTTTGACCAGCACGGCGCCTGGCGCCGGGACTTTGCGCTTCGTTTGAAGGCAACAGTCGAATGGTTGCAGGAGCAGGACCTGCTCGACTCGGCAGTGCGCGAGCGGCTGCAGCGCCTGGAGCTGCAAGTTCGCTCCGACAAGGTCATGGTGGCCTTTGTGGCCGAGTTTTCGCGCGGCAAGTCCGAACTCATCAACGCCATCTTTTTCGCCAGCTATGGCAGGCGCCTCATGCCGGCGAGTGCCGGTCGCACCACCATGTGTCCGACCGAGCTCGGCTACGACGCTCAGTGGCCGGCGAGTTTGAGGCTGCTGCCTATCGAGACACGGCTAAAACCCCAGGCGTTGGCCGAATGGCGCCTAACCGGCGAGGCCTGGACCCACATCGATCTTGACGTTAACGATCCGGCTCAACTCGCCACCGCCTTCGAAAAAGTTGCCGAGATCACCCGTGTTTCCAAGGACGAGGCGCGCGCGCTCGGCTTCTGGCACGACGACGTCACCATCGACAACCCGCTGCAGGCCGCAGACGGAACCATCGAGGTGCCGCGCTGGCGCCACGCGCTGATCAACATTCCGCACCCCCTGCTCAAGCAGGGCCTTGTCATTCTGGACACGCCGGGGCTCAATGCCATCGGCGCCGAACCCGAGCTGACGGTCAACCTCATTCCACAGGCGCATGCGGTGGTGTTCATCCTGGCGGCCGATGCCGGTGTGACCCGTTCCGATCTCGAAATCTGGCGCGAGCATCTGGTGGCCGAAGGCGCCAGTGTGGAAGGCCGCGTGGTCGTCCTTAACAAGATAGACACCTTGTGGGATTCGATCAGCAAGCCCGAGCAGATCGAGGCCCAGATCGAGCGTCAGAAGGCCACCACGGCCGAAATTCTGGGCGTGCCGCCCGAGCGTGTCATTCCGGTGTCCGCGCAAAAAGGACTCATCGGCAAGATCACGGCGAACGAGGCCATGCTTCGGTCAAGCCGGATAGCTTCACTGGAGCGCGTGCTCGGCGAAGGCGTCGTGGGGCAGCGTCGCTCATTGTTGCGCCGTGCGGTTGCTACCGGTGTAGCCGAGCTGCGTGCCGAAGCCAGCCGCACCCTCAGGGTCAGGCGCGGCGATCTCGACGATCAGCTGGTTGAACTGAGCGGACTGCGCGGAAAAAACACCAGCGTTATCCGGCAGATGCGCCTGCGCATCGAAAAAGAGCAGGCCGAGTTCGACGGAAGCGGGGTTCGCATTTTTGCCGTGCGCTCCGTGCACCTCAAGTTGCTCAGTGCCATGTACGACAGGCTCGGCACAGCCGCGTTGAAGGCCGAACTCGGACCCCTCGTTCAGGCGCTTCGGCAGCCCGGCCTCAAGTTCGGCTTGCGCAAGACCTATCAGGAAACTTTTGAAAAGCTTCGCGACGGCCTTCGGCAGGCTGAGGCTGCGGGCACGGACATCCATGCCATGCTCGTCGCGTCTTTCCGTCAGCTCAATACCGAATACGGCCTCTCGCTGCAGGTCCCTGACGCGCCGGCCGTAACGCGGTATTGCCTTGACCTCGACCTCGTTGAAAAGAGCCATTTGCAGTACCTCGGCATGGGGAACCTGATCAAACTCTCGCAGCCCGAGTTCGCCGATCGCCTTGCACGGGCGCTGTCTTCGCGGCTGCGCAACATTTACGAGTCGGCCTTGACCGACGTCGAGCTCTGGAACAAATCGGCGGCCGCGCAAATCGACTCGCAACTGCGTGAGAGAAAGCGCAATCTGCGCAGGCGCCTCGAAGCCGTGGAGCGCATCCAGAACGCCGCGGGCGATCTTGACGCGCGCATCGACGAGCTCAAGTCGCGGCAACTCGACCTGGACCGGACCACGCTCAAGCTGGTCCAATTGACGGCCGGCCTGTCGCAGGGCGATGCGGATAGCAACGAAGCGAATGCCGCTGGCGAGCCCATCACGTCTGCTGCCAGCGCCGAGCTGGCTTGAGCCGATCACCCCACAACTCCCCCGAACCGAGCGTGCGTAAAACTGCAGTGAAAGCAGGAGTCGCGGGTATTGCGGCGGCCAACGATCTGGACGAGGTGGCCGATCTGAACGACCTGGCCGACCTCGCCGACCTCGCCGACCTGGCCCAACTGGTCGTTGCGTGGCAGGCGAAGCACGGGCGGTCGCACCTACCTTGGCAAAACACCCGCGACCCTTATCGGATCTGGCTGTCCGAAGTCATGCTCCAGCAGACGCAGGTGGCCACCGTGCTCGACTACTTTTCGCGCTTCATGCTGCGCTTCCCCGACGTGGCTGCACTGGCTGCGGCCGATCTGGACGAAGTGCTGGGCATGTGGAGCGGCCTGGGTTATTACAGCCGGGCGCGCAATCTGCATGCCTGCGCGCGGCGCGTCGTAGCAGACCATGGCGGCGCCTTTCCACGAAGCGCCGCCGAGCTGCAAACCTTGCCAGGCATCGGGCGCTCGACCGCGGCTGCCATTGCTTCGTTTTGCTTTGACGAGTGCGTGGCCATTCTGGACGGCAACGTCAAGCGCGTGCTATCGCGCGTGCTCGCCTACTCCGGCGACCTGGCCGACGGCCGGGCCGAAAAGGAATTGTGGGCGAAAGCCACAGCCTTGCTGCCCCGCGCTGCCGACATGCCGCGCTACACGCAGGGCCTGATGGACCTTGGCGCGGGCGTCTGTGCGAGAACGAAGCCGCAGTGCGCCGCCTGCCCGCTGCGGACCGTCTGCCGCGCCTATGCCCAGCAGAATCCAGAGGCGTATCCCGTCAAAACGCGCAAACTCAAGCGCAGCACGCAAAAGCTGTGGCTGCTGTGGGCCAGGCAGCCGGATGGCTCGGTCTGGCTGGAGCGCAGGCCCGACGCGGGAATCTGGGGCGGGCTCTACTGCCTTCCGGTGTTTGAATCGGAAGAGCAGCTTGCGCAAATCCTGCCCGAAGGTGCGGCCCAGCAGCTTGAGTTTCGGCCGACCTTCCGCCATGTGCTCACGCATAAGGATCTCTACCTTTCCCCGGTGGCAAGTAGTGCAGGCCCGATTGCGTCGGAATTCACGGGCGGCTGGTACGCACCGAGCGCCTGGCCCAGTCTTGGCGTGCCTGCGCCGATTCGCAAGCTGCTGGAATCCGAAGCCTGAGGCATTGCCGCCCACGCGGCCAGTCGCCTAATGCCCCAGGGCGTCCAGTTCGCGGTGCCGCTTGAGCGTCGGCCAGCGCGAATCGAACAGGCGGCAAAGTGCCTCGACCAGATAGACCGATCGGTGCTGGCCCCCCGTGCAGCCGACGGCCACCGTCACATAGCTGCGGTGGTCCCGTACCATGGCGTCCAGCCATTGGTCGAGAAAGTGGGCGATGCCGTCTTGCATGCGCTGCACTTCAGGGTGCTTGAGCAGGTATTGCACAACCGCCTCGTCCTTGCCCGTGAGGTTCCGAAGCTCGGCCTCGTAATGCGGGTTCGGCAGCATGCGCACGTCGAACACATAGTCGGCATCGAGCGGCACGCCGCGCTTGAATGCGAAAGACTCGAAGACCAGCGTAAGCCGGTCTGCGGGCGCTGAAATAAGAGCCTTGACATAGGCCTGCAACTGGGCAGACCGGATCATGCTGGTGTCCACCACGTGGGCTTGCTCGCGCAAGTCGCTCAGCAATTCACGCTCGAGTTCGATGGCTTCAGCCAGCGCCCGATGCTGGTCGGCGGTGTCTACGCGCGACAGCGGGTGCATGCGCCGCGTTTCCGAAAACCGGCGCACCAATGTGTCGGTGCTCGAGTCCAGAAAAATCGACGTGATGGCAATGCCTTGGTCGCGCAGCTCATGCAAATGGCGTGGCACCGAAGGCAATGACGCGGCACTGCGCACGTCCATGGCGATGGCGACCCTGCGCGCACCGTGCTGGATTTCGAGCGCGGCAAAACTGTTCAGGAGTTCGGGCGGCAGGTTGTCGACGCAGTAATAGCCGGCGTCTTCCAGCGCGCGCAAAGCCACGGACTTGCCCGAGCCCGACATGCCGGTAATGAGCACCATTTCCATGGGCGCGTCGGTGCTGGGGGCTGCCGAGCTTGGCAAGCCCGGCTGCGTGGCAGTAGTCGGCATTGACGGCGTAGACGGCGTAGACGGCGTAGACGGCGTAGACGGAGTGGTCGGCTTGGGCGGAGTGGACGGCTTAATCATTGGCCGAGCATTTCCTTGGCGTGCGCGAGTGTGGTGTTCGAGAGCCGCTCACCGCCCAGCATGCGGGCGATTTCGGCCACGCGCTGCTCGCCTTCCACCGCGCTCACGGTGCTGGAAGGTGCCGCGTCAGCCGTGGTCTTGAGCACCACGAGGTGGTGGTCGGCGCAGGCCGCAACCTGCGGCAGGTGTGTCACGGCCAGTACCTGCCTGTCTTTGCCCAACTGCTTCATGAGCCGGCCGACGGTTTCGGCAACCCTGCCGCCGACGCCGGAGTCGACCTCGTCAAAAATGAGCGTTTGTGCCTGGCCCAGCTGGCTCGTCGTCACGGCGATGGCCAGCGCAATGCGGGAAAGTTCACCGCCCGATGCAACCTTGCCCACAGGCCGAGGGGTCGAGCCGCTGTGGCCTGCCACCAGAAATTCGGCCTGTTCCAGCCCATGCTGCGCGGGCTGCTCCAGCTTAGTCAGCGAGACCTCGAACTTGCCGCCTTGCATGCCGAGGCCCTGCATCGCCTGCGTGATCGCACTCGCCAGGGCGGGCGCTGCCTTGGCCCGACCTTTGGAAAGCAGCTTAGCCTCGTCGGCATACGCCTTGGCGGAACGTGCTTCGGCGCGTTCGAGTGCTTCGAGGTCGCTGGCGGCATCGAGCTTGGCGAGCGCGTCTTTCCAGCCCGCAAGCAACTCTGGCAGCTCCGCCGGAGGGCGCTTGTATCGCCGGGCCAGGCTCACCCACAGGCCCAGGCGTTCATCGAGTTCCGCGAGCCGTGCCGGCTCGAGTTCGGCATGGCGCGCATAGCCGTTAAGTGAATGCACCGCGTCCTCCGCCAGGGCCAGCGCGCTCGACAATTCCTCGACCACAGGTGCAAAGCGTGGCTCGATGGCGGCCTGCGCCTGCAAGGCGCTGAGGGCCCGGCCCAACTGCGTGGTGGCGCTGTCGTCGGCTTCCTGCAGGACGTCGAGCGATGTTTGCACGGCTTCGCGCAGGGCATGCGCATTCGACAGACGGCTGTGCTGCGCGTTGAGCTCGTCCCACTCGTCTTCGCCGGGCGAAAGTTTGTCGAGCTCGCCGATTTGCCAGGCCAGGCGCTCGCGCTCGTGGGCGAGCGTGTCCTGCGCACCTTTCGCTTCTTCAAGCGCGCGCTGGTCTGTGCGCCACGCCTGCCAGCTTTGCGACAGCCGCGTGGTGGAAAGCCCGGCGTAGTCGTCGAGCAAGCCGCGCACGGCGTCGGGCCGGGTCAGGCTTTGCCATGCGTGCTGGCCGTGAATGTCGACCAGCTGGTCGGCGATTTCCTTGAGCTGCCGGGCAGTGGCGGGGCTGCCGTTGATCCATGCACGGCTTTTGCCGTCGAGGTCGACAATGCGGCGCAGCAGCAGTTCGCCGTCGGCCGCATAGCCGGCTTCTTCCAGCCAGGGCTGAAGGCCGGCGGGGCAGTCGAACGCGGCGCTCACTTCGCAACGGGGGGCACCTTCGCGCACGGCGCCGGCATCGGCCCTTGCGCCCAGCGCGAGCTGCAACGCGTCAACGAGGATGGATTTGCCCGCGCCTGTCTCGCCGGTGAGCACCGAGAACCCATCTTCCAGCTCGAGCTGCAGCTCGTGGACGATGACGAAGTCGCGGAGGTAAATGCTTTTAAGGCTCATGGTGCAGGCAGTTCAGGCTACGCCTTCGTTCCAGTGCAGTTTTTTGCGCAGGGTGTCAAAGTAGCTCCAGCCCTTGGGGTGCAGAAAGCGCACCTGGTGCTCCGAGCGGCGCACCACAATGCGGTCGCCGTGCAGCAGGCTGGCAAGAGATTGCATGTCGAAATTGGCGCTGGCGTCACGGCCCGACACGATCTCGATGGCGATCTCGCCGCTGTCGGGCAAAACAATTGGCCGGTTCGACAAGGTATGCGGCGCAATCGGCACCAGGATCCACCCACCGATAGAAGGGTGAAGCAGTGGACCGCCGGCCGACAACGCATAGGCCGTAGAGCCGGTCGGCGACGCGATGATCAAGCCATCAGCCCGCTGGTTGGCCACAAAGCGCCCGTCAACTTCTACCCGCAACTCGACCATGCCGGCCGTGGCGCCGCGGTTGACCACCACGTCGTTCATGGCGGTGGCGTTGAACACGCAGCGCCCGTCGCGCATGACCATGGCCTGCATCATCCAGCGCGAGTCTTCTTCATAGGCGCCGTGCAGCATGGGCTCGAGCACCTGCCTGAAATCCTCGAACGCGATGTCGGTAATGAAGCCGAGACGACCCTGGTTGACGCCGACCAGGGGCACGTTGAACTGCGCCAGTTGCCGCCCGATGCCCAGCATGGTGCCGTCGCCGCCCACGACGAGGCCAAGGTCGCACTGCGCGCCGATCTGGGCCACTTCCAGGACGGGAAACTGCGTGAGGCCCGTATTGCTGGCGGTTGCCTTTTCAATCGCAACGTCGCAGCCCTGCGCACTGAGAAAATGCGCAATATCCTCCACCGCCGACCTTGAACCCTGGGCGTGATACTTGCCAATCAGGGCGACGTGGCGGAATTGGGATTTCATTTTTAAATTACATCACAAGCGAGCAGCCCCGTTCGTAGAATGTCCCCATGCTAGACGACCGCGCCAAGTTACTGCTGAAGGCCCTGGTGGAGCGCTATATTGCCGACGGCCAGCCGGTCGGTTCGCGCACGCTTTCCAAGGCTTCGGGGCTGGAGCTGTCGCCAGCGACCATTCGCAACGTCATGAGCGACCTGGAGGAGCTGGGGCTCATCGTGAGCCCGCACACCTCGGCAGGCCGCATTCCCACGGCGCGCGGGTACCGACTCTTTGTCGACACCATGCTGACCATGCAGCGTGACCCCATGCCCGTCAGTTCACTGGCGAGCAAGCTCGCACCTGACCAGCCGCAAAAAGTCATCAGCAACGCGGCGCACATGCTGTCTAACCTGTCTCAGTTCGTCGGCGTGGTGATGGCGCCGCGCCGGACTTCGGTTTTCAGGCACATCGAATTTCTGCGCCTGTCGGAGCGCCGCTTCCTGGTGATCATCGTTTCGCCCGACGGCGACGTGCAAAACCGCGTCATCTTTACCGACACCGATTACACGCAGAGCCAGCTCATCGAAGCGTCGAACTTTTTGAACAGCCACTACGCAGGCACTGCCATCGAGGAAGTGCGCGAGCGCCTGAAAAACGAGGTCGAACAACTGCGCGGCGAAATTGCCAGCCTCATGCAGGCCGCGGTAGACGTCAGCTCCGAAGCCATCGAGTCGCGCGACGAAGTGGTCATTGCGGGCGAGCGCAACCTGCTGGCCGTCGACGAGTTCTCCAACAACATGGGCAGCCTCCGCAAACTGTTCGACCTGTTCGAGCAACGCACGCAACTCATGCGCCTGCTCGACGTGTCGAGCCGCGCCGAAGGCATCCGCATCTATATAGGCGGCGAGAGCCAGGTCATTCCCTACCAGGAACTCTCCGTCGTGACTGCTCCCTACGAGGTGGACGGCAAGGTGGTCGGAACGCTGGGCGTCATCGGCCCCATGCGCATGCCCTACGAAAAGATGATCCAGATCGTCGACATCACGTCCAAGCTGGTCAGCAGCGCGCTGAGCCACAGCAAATAGGGCGGGGGGCTCGCCGCGCGCAGGCGACCAAGGCCTCAGCGAATCTGCAAGTAAAAAGAGCCCGGCTCCCGGTCCGCCGTGAGATAGGGGCATACCTTCTGGAGTTTGTCAAAGCGCTTGTGCTTGAGGTGGTTCATGGCGGCCACCACCTTGTAGCGCGCCGAATTGCCCAGCAGCGCCTCCAGCAAATACTGCTCGTTCCAGAGGCGCACCACATCCACCACCCACGCCCTCGGGTAATCCTTGGGCGTGAAGATGTCATGCACATGCACGAACACGCCCGGTTTGAGCAACGGAAGGATTTCCAGATATTCCTTCAGCACATCGCCCTGCGGCCGGATGACGTGCGACGAGTCGATGAACAGCAAATCCCCCGGCTCCAGTGCAGTGGCCCAGTCAATGCCGCAGACTTCCACCCGGGCGCGCAGCACCTGGATGTTGCCCAGCTTTTCAAGCCAGGGCTGCTCGTAAGGCTCGACGCAAATGTGTTCGGTCGACGGCGTCGCCCGCCCTGCAGCTTCCGCCGCTTTGCGGTTTTGCTGCAGCGCCATCTGCGCAATCTTGGTCGAATTGCCACTGCCAATCTCGATCACCTTGCGCGGCTGGGTGTGCCGCAAAAACTGATACAAAAACTCCGCGTCCCCCGACTCGAAAGAGCCATTGTTCAAGCTGAAGCGCAAGGGGTCGGCAGGCGGCTCGTTCAGCTTCAGCGCGAGCAGTTCGTCAGCGCAATGCATGGAGTCGAGCAGCGCCTCCTGGCCAGCCAGGTCCAGGTCGATGCCCGGCAAGGCGCGATCTTCATCCAGGGGTGCGGTCAGCAGCCGTTCGTCGAAAAGCGGTTCGTAGTAATGATTGCTGATGGGAAACACCCCCATCGCCTTCAAGCGCCGTGTAGTGGCCGGCAGCCGCTCCGAACCAAAACGCCGATAAGAACGCATCAGCCACGCCGCCGGAATTATCGCCACGCACAACAGCAAATCAAGAGGCTTGCGCAGGGAAAACAGCGCTTTGACGAGGCTTGGCTTCATGCTCTGCAGTTTAGTTGAGCAGGGTTTTGCGGGTGGGTTATCGGAGCGGTGCTTGTGCCAGCGGAGTGCTCCGTGCAGTTCGGCGTTCCGTCGCGGGAAGTTGAAGTGCGGGAGTCGACCAGAGGGGGCCGGGGATGCTTCCGCCCCGACCTACAATGCACCCCGGGGGGCGTTAGCTCAGTTGGTTAGAGCAGAGGACTCATAATCCTTTGGTCGAGTGTTCAAGTCACTCACGCCCTACCACTTAACTTGTTGATTATATTAAACTTTTAGGCCGGAGGCAAGAGGCATTTGAAAGTGCAGAACAAGGCCCGGTGACAGTTTGGTGACAGTTTAGGTTTGGATTGGGGTGGATCCTCTCGTACGTAACTGGACGACGAAGATGGCTTAGAGGTCACAGTAGTAGGGGCTGTTTTGCTTTTCTTTTAATCTACGATGGAAGGTGCTGTTGAGCAGAGTGGTAGTAAAAAAGTTTGGCTTTGACGGGCGGCGAGAGCGGTAGGAATTCGCTAAGCCTGGCTGTACTGTGTGGGTATGGCCCAAGAAAACAGCACTGATGCACAGTCCCCTCAGCCTGAGAAAACGCGGCGCGAACGCAAGCCTCGTAGGCAACGATCCCAGGGGGAGCAGATCCCAGCAAGTCGCGGCACCCGGCACTTGCTCCCCGAGTCGCTGAGGCACATGCAGGAGCTTTTCGAGCTACTGCCGCAGTTGAGGCTCGATGCCAGCGGTTTGCCGGATTTGAGGGCGACAGATCGCGCTGTACTGGCAGGAATCTCCGAGCACGCCCAGTCGTCGGCTGCCGCGATCAACTTGGGTATTTCAGCTGTGGGCTCGTTGATGGCCTACGCAGCACCGCAGGTCGAAGACAAGGCCATTAGCTCAGACGCAATTGAAGCACTAGGCTGGCTATTAGCCGAACTGGGGGCAGCGACAGCCTTGATGGTCCGTTTGGCGCATTCTTGCAGACCAGTGCCAGAAACGGCTGCAAACGGTAAACAGTGAGGATCACGCTCCTGGTGTGCAGCGATTTGTTCGCCTCGGAATCGTCGCCCCGATACAAGGTGCTCGTGGACGGTCCCGGTGGTCTTTCGGACGTCGAGCTGCTAGCTGTGTTCCTGCGCACTGGCTCGCCCGGCAAAACAGCGCAGGCACTTGCGCAAAGCTTGCTAGATCGGTTTGGCGGCGTTTCTGGACTGCTATACGCCTGTGCCGATGATTTCGCGGGCATTCGTGGGATGACAGGAATAAACCGCGCAGCATTGGTTTCGGTGCTGGAGCTAGTTCGGCGTGCCACGGGCGAGCAGCTAAAGCAGCGCGACGTCTTCACCTCGCCGGATGCAGTCAAACACTTTCTTCAATTGCACATAGCACGTCTGCCGCATGAGGTGTTCGCCGTCATGTTCCTCGATGCACAAAATCGTTTGATCGAGATGGAAGTAATGTTTCGAGGGACGCTCACCCAGACTTCTGTTTATCCTCGAGAGATCGTGAAGAGAGCACTGGACCATGACGCGGCAGCAGTCATTTTTTCTCACAATCACCCGAGCGGAACCACAGAGCCTTCAAAGGCCGATGAGGCCCTGACAGTCACGCTCAAACAGGCGCTCGCGTTGGTGGACGTGCGGGTCTTGGATCACGTGGTTGTGGCACCGGGCATGGCGAGCTCGTTCGCTGAAACCGGTCTCATCTAGCTGACCCAATGATGACCAATAGCCGTACGAGCGGCAGGCACATATTCTTTGAGGCGGCGGGGAAACAGCGGCACAGCCGGAAACGGTATCACTGCGAGAAGCAGGGCATTAGGGGCTTCGCGCGGCCACAGTTTCTGTACTTTTCAATTACTGCCTGCCCGCAATAAAAAGGCCCGCCAAGATTGCGAGGACGACGAGAAGGCCCGTGTCCTTGTTCGCCTTGATCTTGGCTGCCAGCTGAGACACTTGAGTCGCAAGGTGCTCCATGGTGGAGTCGCTGAGCAAAATGCCCTGGTAGTCTGAAATCCAGCGAGGGACTTCCTCGGGTTTCACGTTCCACATGATCGGAACGACTTTTTTCTCTCCGAAGATTGCGGCTCCCGCTTCCATCTGGACCGACGCTGAGGCGAGAGCGTCCTTCGTGGCCAGCAGTACAACCCACTGACTGCCCTTCAGCTCCGAAATGATCTTAGGAGTCCAGCGCTCGCCTGCGACTAGGCTCAGGGACGCGATAAACACCGATAGCTTTTGGGCTTCTAGGTGTTGACGAACGAATTGTGCAAGCTCTTCGTCCTTCGTGCTATAGCTGATGAATACGTCGGGCATCAGTAATTCAAGGACGTGACTTCACGGCCTTCGAGCATCGCATGACGAGAAAAACTGACCGAGAAGCGCTTGAACATTTTCATAAAGTCGGCAATGTGCATGTCCTTATGAACGCGCCTAACCACGACAGGGCCGTTCGTGGCGTTGATCATGCTGTTCACGGTATCGTAGTCACCTGGTTGGCAGAGGAAGAACGTGACTGCAATTCCGCCATCGAAGTTCCCGTGCATCTCCCCGGTGCCAATCTCAATTCCAACCAAAAACTCACCGTCGTTTATTAGCTTCGAGTCTTGCAAAAACTTGGTCGCGTTCACCATGTCCCCTCCGTCAGCGGCCGAAGTGCCTTTGAAGTCCCCGTACTTGGTGGATGCTTTGAATACTTCGATTTGCATTTATTGTTCCCTTTTGACCCGCTATGTTATCGGAGACGTCCATTGCTAGCGTAGTCAGTAGTGCGATCATTTTTTTTTTGACACGATAGCGTGCTGCCCTCGAACCGCTCGTGCATTCAGTGGGACCATCGGCTCGCATAAGATGCCGCAATTCAAAACCTGGCCGACCAAACTTCGCGTCGTTCGGATTCGATTTCCGCGAGCAAGCGGCGTGCTATTGACGCATGAGGCAGAGCTAGATGGCTCAGCTAGATAAAAACACGGGATGGACCAAGATTGAGCGGTACATCGATTGGGGAAGAAGTGAAAAGCGAGAAGGCCTGATTCAGCTGCGCATGGACCCGTAGCTGCACATGGCTTTCGACAATCCGTCACCAGCAATGCGGTGGACAACATCCGATCCGCTTTCGCCATGCGCCGGGCAGATCAAAATCCTCAGCTGCCGCGTGCATCGCGTGATGGTATCTAGAAGCAGTTCCCGCAGAAGGCGGATGTCGGTATGTTCAGGCCTAACGGTCCATACGCCGTTCGTTAAGCCAGCGATAAAGACATACTCCCATGCGCCGCCGCGGGCAGCTTGCGGCGTGAGGCAGCGGATGGGCTCAGCAGACTCGGATAGCTTGAACAGATCGGAAGCGGATTTCGAAGCGCGTGCCACCGGTTCCCACACCATCAAGTAGCTCCGGAGCAGTCGATTGTGATGGGCTCGCACACCACCTTGGACCCGCAGATAAGCTTCACAACAAAGGCAATATATCGACTCTAAGCTCGTCACCTTGATCATACGAATCTCATGCAAGAGCTTCGACCACTTTGGTTCCCCGAGTAGCTTGAGGAAAACCGCCGAGTTCCGACGGTCTACGGGGGCCAATCGCTCCCCCCTTCTTAGCTTTATGGCGAGCCTGGTCAGCCACAGCACTCTTTTGAACTCCCGTGCCTTCGTCATGTGAGTGAGCGGATGTGCCGCGATGCGGGCTCTGAGCAATCGGCTGGACATCTGTCGGGACTCGGCCCCAGAGCCGCAGACAACCACGATCTCGCTCGCGGAAACGCCATCGCTTAAAAGGTCCTGAATCTCGGCGTTGACGAAGCGAGCCAATGCCTCTGGTTCATCAAATTCGACTTGGAGCGGCCGCGCCCCTGTACGGCTGGTGCTTTCGATTGTGGAATGTGCCAAGCTACTGGCTAAGACGTTGGCGAGTGGCACGATCCCACTTGCCACAGTGAACGAGTGGTCCAGTGAGTGAATTAGCTTGACCTCATCCCAGGGCCCCGCGCTGAGCGCATAAGAAGGTTCGGCATCCTGCGTCAGCAGCATCACGTGTGCATGGCCGGCGGTCTCGAGGAAGCAGTG
The DNA here is from genome assembly GCA_040385065.1 of Pseudomonadota bacterium. Classification (GTDB taxonomy): domain Bacteria; phylum Pseudomonadota; class Gammaproteobacteria; order Burkholderiales; family Burkholderiaceae_C; genus Polaromonas. The sequence continues at coordinate 53,617 of JAZKIC010000025.1, read as the reverse complement.
GACATCTTTTGGAGTGCGATGACAGTCGTGAATGACAACGAAGCTGCTAGCGACGTCCTTGACATCAACCTCATTCAGCATCAAAACCGAGACGTTGGGTCGTTTGCCGAAAATGATCTTCAACTTTTCCCGACCGGATTTTGATGTGGCGAGGATGACTGCTGCCATGCCGACGTGAGCGATCCATTTGGCCGCAAGTGCAGTTTTGCCAGATCCGGGGCAACCCCGAATAACGACCCACCGATACCGCGCGAACTCTAGGAAGAGGTCGTGGTGAGCATCCACATCACAGCTTTTGTGGTTACGCTTCGGATCGCAGTCGGCATCGCTATTTTGATGCGTTTTGAGTGCTGATTTCAGTGTTTTTGCGTTCTTGATCTTGTTCATATCTGCCGTTAAACGTATCTATATTAGTAGGGGATTTGGGGAAACTTTCATGTTCGCCCTGATCCATTCGTCGAAGTCGGTGCGAGCGATTCGGCCTGCACCTTGGCTGCGGATGGCGCGGTGCGCGATGAAGAGGTCGCCGTCCATACCTGCTTGAATAAACCTCCGGGCCCGCTTCCTTAGAGCGTGGTCGCCAACGGCCTTCCTGCCATCGCCCAAGTCGCTGCCTAGCTCGCGTAAGTCGTCTGGTACGGTGTAAAAGGTGCATGCGCGTTCCCACGCCTTCCCGAAGTCATAGTCCACTAGATCACGCGGACGTGCCAATCCGAACCCGTTCAGCCTAGCTTTGCCCGCAATTCTTATTTCTGCGTGTAGACACGGATAGCCCAGAAACTGATCAGTGCCTTTGTGTGGCCTGTTGTGGTACATCGCGATGGTGTCCCGACGAGGGCCGTAGTAGCTAGTCGTTTCGTAGCGGGTAGGAGTCCCTGCAAATCGACGCCTGACCAAAGAGCTTAGAACGGCCGAGTGCAATGCTGATGCCTGCACCTTGGTCCAAGTGATGAAGTCGCGCGAGACCTCTGCGTAGCACAACTCTGCAGTGACGTCGGAAGGCAGCAGCTCGCAGAATCTCAGCAACCAATCCCGCGATGGGCGCACCACGGCAACCATCCAGTTCCAGCGAAACATGAAGGGTTGGCGGTACGGCAAAACGTAAAACTTGGAGCAGTCGCGCTGAAGGTCAGCAAGCACAGCGTCTGCTAGGAGCTTGTCGAGTCGAAAGCAGACTAGGTCGAACTCATCGACCTTAGCGACGATTGAGTGGACGACTCGAGGTCCGCTGATCAGTGCACCCGGCTTGAGCGGCACGTGCCCAAAAGCAAGCGACTTGCGTTCGTTAAAGTTCATGCGTTCCCCCTGCATCGTTGCGGTTAACCACGCATGCGTCAATGAAGGCCTGGACTTCGCGTTCAAGCCACCGAACCGAGCGGGTGCCAATGCGCACGGGCCGTGGAAAACGTCCTTCTCCCATCAAAGCGTAGAGAGACGAGTTGGAGAGGGCCGCGAGACGAAGGACCTCTCGCTTCCGCAGTAAGGCATCACGAAGCTGAATTTCCATTTTTAATCACCTGGGGGCGTTGTTGAAAACACCATTCCAAGCGAATCAGCTTCGGTGAGGACGATCTTGCCAAGTGCCATGACTTGGCAAGATAGTGTCAATGCGCTACTTTGTTGTATCTGCCAAGGGCTTCAACTCGATATTTCCACTCCTGAATGCTTCCAAAGCCAGTGCAAGGCATTTGCGCATCGTGCCGGCCTTTGGTACTTCGACGCCAACCTCAACTCGCGCGTGAAGCCACGGAAGAAGCTCCGCCTCGAGGGCGCTGAGATTTGGTTTGGCTCTCGAGTGCCATTCTTTGGGCATGTGCTTCTCGTGAACCCAATAAAGCATCAGACCGCAGTACTGAAGGAGCTGCTTGTCGCCTCTAGTGAGCTTCTCGGATACGTTCTCGACGTCGTTCTCCCCGTTTTCGCGGGGTACAAGTTCTTCGTGCGATGAGTCGTACGTACCTCGAAGTTCCGTCAGTAGTTCGGCTGTAGGCGGATAGCCAGTTGGGATGGGCGGAGATAGCGTCCTGAAGGCCTCGGGCAGCTCGTTATCCAAGATCGCAGAGAAGGGAGAAACGTCACTTTTCGCAAGAGCGACGAAGTATGCGAACGGAACGGTCAACGCTTGGAACTCGTTTCGGTCGAGCGTTGCTTCCCCTTTAAACGGTTGAACCAACCGATTGCCGCCCTCCATGGAGCTGTGGATTTGCACCAGGAGGCTGTTGTATTGTCGTCCGAGCTTCGACTCCGTTGGCCATAGAGTGATCCCGGCTTTTTTGGCAGCGCCCGGACTTAGGCCCATTAAAAGCAAGCAGCAGGTTGAGATACGTACTGACGGCCTATGCTGGTACATCGCCCATTCTTGAGCCGTCGTTTGACGTATTGAAGCTGTGGTCACTTAAGTCTCCTTCACAAAGTTGCAAGCTGCTCACAAGCTTGAAGATTTATATTCGAAGCTCAAGCATATTGCATCATTCCTTCCTTGCCCGCTCGTGTGCGAGGCCTGCGGTATGAACTGGTAAGAAGGAAGAGGCTGAGGGATGATGGCTACAAGAAATGATCTATATCGCGAACTCGTTCATAACAGTGCATCGCAAACCCAGACATTTGAGATGAAGTTCTGCATTGTTGGTATTCAGCTAACCAGCGGAGCCTGGGCCGACACCGGACAAGTTCACACCGATCGACTGGTCTCAATCGATGGCCGACATGGTGGCCTCACGTTAGTGCGGACGCTCGCGAGGAGGGCATAGTGCAGTTCATCACCCACGGCCCGGACATTCCCGATGCACTCTTGCAGGCGCATGAGGACGGTCGCGTGGTGTTCTTCTGTGGCGCCGGCATCTCTTACCCCGCCGGTTTGCCGGACTTCAAGCAGTTGGTCGATGAGATCTACTGCCGCAACGACACCGCGCCGAGCGACATCGAGCGCGTTGCCCTGAACCGGGGGCAGTACGACGCCACGCTAGACTTGCTGGAGCGGCGGCTGCCGGGCCAGCGCCTTGCAGTGCGCCGCGCGCTGGCTGAAGCGCTTAAGCCCAATCTGCGCCGCAAGGGCGCGACCGACACACATGCTGCTTTGCTGCGGCTCGCGCGAGATCGTGATGGCGCGCTGAGGTTGGTCACAACCAACTTCGACCGCGTCTTTCATGTAGCCGCCAAGCGCTCAGGGCAGGTGTTCCATACCCATGCCGCGCCGATGTTGCCGATCCCGAAGAACAGCCGTTGGGACGGGCTAACGTATCTACACGGCTTGCTACCCGACAAGGCGGACAGCACGGCCTTAAACCGGTTAGTGGTAACGAGTGGCGACTTCGGGCTTGCTTACCTGACGGAGCGCTGGGCGGCGCGCTTCGTAAGCGAGCTGTTCCGCAACTACGTGGTGTGCTTCGTAGGCTACAGCATCAACGACCCAGTGCTGCGCTACATGATGGACGCTTTGGCGGCCGACCGTGCGCTTGGCGAAGTCACGCCGCAGGCCTGGGCACTTGGCGACTGCGAGCCCGGACAGGAAACGTCCAAGATGGTCGAGTGGGGGGCCAAGGGCGTCACGCCGATCCTATACCACGTGACCGCCGGCACGACCGACCATTCGGCGCTACACCAGACCTTAAAGGCTTGGGCTGAGACCTATCGCGACGGTGTGACGGGCAAAGAGCGCATCGTGGTCGCTAATGCCTTGGCCCGGCCTTCTGCCAGCACACGTCAGGATGATTTTGTTGGCCGGATGCTGTGGGCTTTGTCGGACCCGTCCGGACTACCGGCCCGGCGGTTTGCAGAGTTCAACCCGGTGCCGTCGCTAGACTGGCTTCTGGATGCATTCGCCGCGGACCGTTACGGGCACACCGACCTTGCCCGATTTGGCGTGCCGCCGCGAGACAACTGTGATCCCAAACTGCGGTTCAGCCTGATCCATCGCCCATCGCCTTACCCGCTTGCGCCACCGATGCGGTTGGTTGCCGGTGGAATCGGGGCGGCGCAGTGGGACGATGTGATGTTCCAGCTTGCGCGCTGGCTGTTGCGGCACCTCAATGACCCGCGGGTAGTTCTGTGGATCGCGGAGCGTGGCGGCCAACTGCATGAGCAATGGATCTGGCAGATCGAGCACAAGTTGGACGAGCTCGCCCAACTGGAACGCGACGGCAAGACGCCCGAGCTGCAAGACATTCGTGCTCACGCCCCCAACGCCATCCCCAGCCCGCTGATGCGAAGCCTGTGGCGCCTGTTGCTCAGCGGGCGGGTGAAGTCGCCGTGGCGCCAACATGACTTTTACCGTTGGAAGAGCCGGCTGAAGCGTGAAGGCTTGACAGCGACCGTGCGGCTGGAGCTGCGCGACCTGCTGTCGCCTAAAGTGCGCTTGAGCAAGCCGTTCCGATGGGGCGATGAGCCCGAGAGCACTGACGAGCCTAGTCGGCTGCGGCAACTTGTGGACTGGGAGCTGGTCCTGGCCGCCGATCATGGGCGCTCGGCCTTGCGCGACCTGGCTGACGCTCATTGGCAAGCGGCCTTGCCGAAATTGCTGGAGGACATGCAATTACTGCTGCGCGATGCGCTGGACCTACTGCGCGAGCTGGGTGAGGCCGACGATCGCAGAGACCACTCCCATTGGGATCTGCCCTCGATCAGCCACCACTGGCAGAACCGCGGGTTCCGCGACTGGGTGTCGTTGATCGAGTTGCTGCGGGACGCCTGGTTGTCGGTGCTCAGTGCCGATCGGTCTCGCGCGGCGCACGTTGCGGCGGCTTGGTTCGAACTGCCGTACCCCACGTTCAAGCGCCTTGCACTGTTCGCTGCGACTCAGGAGGAATGCATTCGCCCCGCGCACTGGGTGGAGTGGTTGCTCGCAGATGGTGCTTGGTGGATGTGGGCTGTCGATACGCGCCGCGAGGTGTTTCGGCTGCTGGTGCGGCAGGGTAGCCGGTTGACGCCGGCCTCACGGGACCTTCTGGAGTCGGCCATCCTGACGGGGCCGCCGCGTGAGATGTATGGAGACGATATCGAACCTGATCAGTGGCAAAACATGGTGACGCACTCGGTCTGGCTGCATTTGGCCAAGCTGAATGCATCCGGCCTGGCGCTCGGGGCGGCCAGCGGGCTGCGGCTGGCAGAACTTTCAGACCTCCATCCGCAATGGCGTTTGGCCGCCAACGAGAGCGACGAGTTCTCACATTGGATGAGTGGCACCGGCGACCCGGATTACGAGGAACGTCGGGACGTCGATTTCGCGCCCCGCAAGCGACGCGACCTGGTGCAGTGGCTCGTCGAGCCCCAACGCGAGCGTCACCCGTTCCAGGAGGACACTTGGCGCGATGTCTGTCGCTCGCGTTTCTTTCACAGCTTTTACGCGCTGTGTGATTTGGCGCGTCAGGACATATGGCCGGTGGGGCGTTGGCGCGAGGCGCTGCAGGTCTGGAGCGAAGACGGCATGGTGTTGCGGTCTTGGGGCTGGGCGGCGCCGTTGGTGCAGACAATGCCCGACACAATAGTGCAGGAATTCGCGTATGGCATCACATGGTGGCTGCAGGCTGCATCCAAGTCGATTGATCGACACGAGGCCATCCTGCTGCGCATGTGCCAGCGTGTTCTGGGATTGACGCTGGACGTGGACTCCGGGATCAGAGGGAACGATGGAAAAGCGATCCAGGAACCCGTCACCGAGGCCATCAACCACCCTATCGGTCACGTCACACAGGCACTGATCAACCTATGGTTGAAGCGCGAGCCCAATGATGGCGACGGACTCCCCGCTGACATCGGACCCTTGTTCACTCAGCTCTGTAATGCGAGAGTCCAGCGGTTCTGGTACGGCCGAGTTCTGCTGGCCTCCCAATTGATCGCGCTCTTCCGTGTTGACCGCCAATGGACCGAGCAGTACATGCTGCCACTATTGAATTGGGCGGCCGATCCGATGGAAGCAAAAAGCACATGGGTGGGATTCCTCTGGTCGCCTCGCCTTTATCAGCCGCTGCTGCTTGCATTCAAATTCCAGTTCCTCGACACCGCGCGCCACTATGACGAGCTGGGTAAACATGGCCAGCAGTTCGCCGCGTTCCTGACGTATGCAGCGCTGGGGCCCGTGGTTGGCTACACAGCGGAGGAGTGGCGTGCTGCGATCGCGGCGCTGTCGCAGGATGGCTTGCAAGAATCGGCGCAGGCACTGTCGCAGGCGCTCGAAGGAGCCGCTGATCAGCGAGAGGAATACTGGAAGAACCGCATCCAGCCGTTCTGGCGGGATGTCTGGCCCAAGTCGCGCGATCTCGCCACGCCTGGCATCTCCGAATCTCTCGGACGGCTTTGCATTGCGGCAGGCTCTGAGTTTCCCGCTGCTCTTACTACTATCCTGGACTGGTTGCGACCCATCGAGCACCCGTATTACGTCATCCATCGCCTGCACGAGTCGGGGCTGTGTGGTCGATTCCCGATCCACGCCCTGCTACTGTTGGCAGCGATCGTCACGGATCAGCCCTGGGGCGTTCCCGAACTAGCGCAATGCCTGGATCTCATCGTGCAGTCAGACGCGAGTGTTGTCCAAGACCCGACCTACCAGCGCCTGCGCGAGTACTCCAGAAGGCGGGGGGGCTGATGAACCTGGCAAGTTTCGCCCCTTGATTCTTTTGCGCGCTGTTCGCGCGGGGTGCATTCTTGAGGTGGCTTAAAAGCCAATGAACGGCTGACCTACTTAAACCTGCAGTATGAGAAGCCAGACCGGTTTTTCAGCAAAACGTGCCGTTTTCAGCGTGCGCGCTTGCGCGCTGTCACTATTTTTAGTTGACGCGCACCAAGCATTGGGTGATCGGCGCTGCACCGCCGGTGAACGGTGAACGGTGAATGTTTGACGTTAAAGGGTGAGGGGTGAACGGTAACGGTAGACAGTGAAGGCGGAACGTGCACGAAGCGCCCGCTGTTTTTCCGAGGAAGGCGACGCCCTGGAATCGCCGGTAGGAATTGCGCGCGGCAGAATTTATGCTTAAACGCATGACCGCATTCATACACGATGGCAACGCGTTTCGACAATCCTTCGAGGCGACGGCTTTGGCCGTCACCGATCTCTTTAGCCTGTGTGGGCCTTCGTTAGACGCGGGCCCACTCGGAGAGGGAGACGACAGGTTTGGGTTTTCGGTGACGGGGCGGCAGCAGCGGCCGGCGGAGTTTCTGCAGGCGTGGCTCGACTTGATGCGCGTGACGTTTGAGCCGTCACCCCCCGGGACCATGTTCCTCAACTCGAACTGGGACTTTGTGAGCGCGAACGTTCCCGCGGGGCCGTTTGCGCTGGGGTACTTGTCGGTGTTGGGGGAGGAGGGGGAAGACGTTGCGGTTGTGGCGCAGCGTTGCATCGGAAGTCGAATGCGCGAGCTGGGGTACGGCTTTGAGCGGGCGCAGGCGACGTTTGTGTCGGTCGTGTTTGGGGAGCAGTTGCGCGGACGAAAGTTGCGGGTGTGTAGGCAGGCGCAGGAGGTGTTTGGCGGCGGCTTTAGGCTTGAGGCAGCAATGGCGGCAATTGAGTCCGTGGCGCTGGGGCAGGGGTACGAGGCGAGCGCGGGCGACGTGTTTGTGGGGACGGCGTACGACGCGAGCATTCCGGCGGACAGACTTCGGATCTCGGTCTGGATGTATTCGGAGATAAGCGCCGTGAAATGATCCTCGCCTGAGGATTGCGACCTTCCTTCTCTTAGGCTAACTCTTAACAGAACAAAGAAGGTCTGCGGTCGAGCTCGATGGCAGAGCAAGATATGAGGATGATGCGTTGGGTCGAACTGATGGCCCCTGGGTCAGAACCTTCCTCTCGATGTCGAGCAAGGCAACGCGGACACGGCGCTCCAAGAAGCGTCGCAATCGATAAGCCAGTCCCGGATGATTCGCTCGAATCTGAACAGCGCGATCTAGGCGATGAAGTTTCTGATTTCCAGCGCTCTTGCGCCACTCAGCGACTCCGATCGTGAACGTCGCGTCCGTCTTGAGACATGTCGTTTCAGCATTGTCGCGAGCCTACACGGCGCCTAACCACGGCCTTCGTTGCAACTCAGTGCGCCCGGCTATATCGACAGGCATACCCTTCAGATTCTGGGCGCAGAACCTGTCAAGAACCTGAACCGAGGTTTTTCATTCCCTGTTCAGCCCATAGCAATTCCCTGTTTTGAACTTGAATGTGAGACCGAAAGCGCGGGCGGATTTATCGGTAGTCAGGCGCGTTTTTGTTCAGACGGGGATGACATTAAAACGTCCCCATGAATGGCAATACAAAGCGCCCACCTCTTGGGAAATATTTCGCGGATTTTTGCGGTTTTGCTAATAACAGCAGTCGAATAATTAATTTCCCTTTCCGAAACCCATCGCTAAGATGACTCCGCACCCCACCCTCGAGGAGCTATCCATGAAGCGCTTTCCCTTGCTCGGCCTTGTCTTAGCCGCCCTGATGCACGCCTTGCCTGTGACAGCGCTAGCGCAGGACTTTCCGTCCAGGCGCATTACGCTGGTGGTTCCTTTTCCGGCCGGTAGCGCCACCGACGGGACTGCCCGGCGTCTGGCGGCGGAGCTTGGAAAAATCGGCAACGTGCCGGTCATCGTCGAGAACAAGCCCGGTGCAGACGGCAACATTGCGGCAATGTCCGTGCTGCGCTCGGACGCCGATGGCTACACCGTGTTTGTCACCACCAATTCAACCCACGCCGCCAACGTCAACCTCTTCAAGCAACTGCCTTTCGATCCGAAGGCGGATTTCGCCCCGGTCTCCGGCATCGCACGCATCCCCATCATGCTGGTGGTGCGTCCCGACTTTCCGGCCAGGAACATTGCGGAATACATTGCGCTGGCGAAAGCAAGCGCCGCCAAACCCGTCACCTTCGGCAGTGGTAGCCAGACCGGACGCGGCGCCGGCGAACTGCTCAAGGAACGCGAGAGTCTGGCCATGCTCAACATCCCTTACAAAGGCTCCCCGCAAGCGCTGACCGACCTGCTCGGTGGCCACGTGGACTCGTTGTTCGTCGACCCCGTCGCGGCAGCTGGCCTTGTGCAAAAAGGCTCGGTCCGCGTTCTGGCCGTGACCAGCGCCAAGCGTGCGCCGACCATGCCTGACGTACCAAGCCTCGAAGAAGCGGGCCTGCCCGGCTTCGAGTTGATCGCCTGGATCGCGGCCTTCGTACCCGAGAAAACACCCAAGGCGGTGGTCGCCAAGCTGAACGCAATGCTCAACACGGTCCTGAAAGACCCGGCCACCGCCGCCTACCTGAACTCGACCGGCGCCACGCCGTTCCCCACCACCCCCGAGCAGCTGGCCGCGTTTGCCGAAGCCGACACCAAGCGATGGGCGAGGATCGTGGAAGCGGCGAAGATGGAAAAGCAATAGGCTAGGGACTTCTCGGCTTTGGCAGTGCCTTATCGACGCACCGCCGTAATGCCGAGCTGACTCGCCTCCAGACATCGCCCCGCACTCAAGCTCCAGCTCAAGCAAGACAGGAACCTATATGTCCGATCACGGCACCCAGATTCATCTCGCCACGCCGGCCGCCAGCCGCTTTGACATGGCACCGGCCACACCCGACAACGGGCACATAGCGCCTGACTGTGCCGGCCTGAATTTTTATGACATCGACCCCAGCTTTCAGGCATCGCTTCGCGTGAACGTTCCCGCTGCCGTGCTGGCGCATTTCGAACCACTGCTGAAGAGCCTGGGCGCAGTGGCCGGTGGCGAGCTCGACCGGCTGGCACGCCTGGTGGATCGCAACCCGCCCGTTCTGGAGCACCGCGACCGTTTCGGCCGTGACCTGGACAACATCACTTATCACCCCGCCTACCGCGACATGGAGAAGATCGGCTTCGAAGATTTCCAGTTGCATTCGATGACGCACAAGCCCGGCGCGCATGGCTGGAAAGATGCCGCGCCACAGGCCATGAAATACGCATTCCAGTACCTGTTCATCCAGTCCGAGTTCGGCATGATGTGTCCGCTCAGCATCACGGACGCCACCATCCACGTACTCAAGACCTATGGCAGCGAGGAGCTCAAGAACTACCTCATGCCCCGGATGCTGGCGCCGCAGCTCAAGGACTTGTGGAAAGGAACGCAGTTCATGACCGAACGGGCCGGCGGCTCCGACGTCGGCACGCTCGAAACTGTGGCCCGGAACGAAAACGGTGTTTGGCGCCTGTATGGGGACAAGTGGTTCGCCTCTCACACCGACGCGCATGTCGCGCTTATTCTGGCGCGGCCCGAGGGTGCACCCGAAGGTATCAAGGGCGTGGCCATGTTCGCGCTGCCGCGCTACCTGCCGGACGGCACGCGCAACAGCTACCGCATCGTTCGCTTGAAGGACAAGCTGGGCACCAGGTCACTGGCTTCCTGCGAGATCGTGCTGGAGGGGGCCGAGGCCTATCTCGTCGGCCGTGCCGATCAGGGCATCAAGCAGATGATGGAACAGGTCAACATGTCCCGGCTTTCGCACGGTGTGCGCGCAGCAGGCCAGATGCGCCGCTGCTACAACGAAGCCATGCAGGTCGCGCGCAACCGGAATGCTTTCGGTGCCAAGATCATCGACCACCCGCTGCTGCGACGTCAGGTCATGAAGATCCTCGTTCCCGCCGAGCAGGCGCTGGCGCTTTCGATGCTGGGTGCAAGGTATATGGACGAGTCGCGCGCCGGTTCTGCCGAGGCAACCCAGCTCATTCGCATTCTGACTCCGCTGGTGAAATTTCGCGCCTGCCGCGATGCCATCTCGGCCGCGCGCGCCTCCATGGAAACGCGCGGCGGCAATGGCTACATCGAAGAGTGGGTCAACGCGCGGCTCGTGCGTGACTCGCACATTGGCGTGCTCTGGGAAGGCACCAGCAACATCAATGCGATCGACGTTGTTCGGCGCGCAGTCGGCAAGTCCAGGGCGCACATCAACCTGCATGCCTTGCTTGAGCAGATGCTGGCCGATGCTCCGCTTCCCCCGGCCTACCGTGAACGGCTCCTCAAGCCTTTGCACAGGAGCTTCAAGCTCATCTCCGAGGTGGGTGCATCCACGGAAGACGAACACATGTTCCGTACCGCGACGACGGCTTTCTACAACGCGGCCAGCGCCGTGGTGTTGGCCTGGGAAAGCGTGCAGCCGCAGGGCGAGCCGCGCAAGCTGCTGGTGAGCCGTTTTGTGCTGGAGCACAAGCTCGAACCGCTCGATCCGATGGCCCCGCCAGATGGTGCATGGGAAAAAGAGGCGTATGAAATCCTGCTGCAGGAAAAGACGGTGTCTGTGGACGAGGCCGCTGCGCTCGTTGTCCAGTAACAAGCCAGGCAAGTCAGGCATTCAGCCCATCAACTGTCAGCACTTCGGCGCAAGGCTGGCTCGTCGGAACAACTCATGACCCAGCCCACCGGGCCGCTTACAGGCATTCGAATCGTCGATATGACGTCCGTCCTGATGGGCCCTTTCGCGACGCAGATCCTGGCCGACTATGGCGCCGATGTCATCAAGATCGAGAGTGATGACGGTGACCTGCTCCGCCTGGCAGGCGCCATGCGCAGCCCAAAGATGGGCTCGCTCTATATGCAGAGCAACCGGAACAAACGCAGCGTGGTGCTGGACGCCAAGACCCCGGCGGGCCTCGCCGCACTGCTCAAGCTGTGTGAGACCGCAGACGTTTTCGTGAGCAATATCCGCCCTTCTGCGCTGAAGCGGCTCGGCATGGATTACGCGGATGTGAAGCAGGTCAACCCCGGCATCATCTATGCATCACTGGTGGGCTACGGCCAGGCTGGCCCTTACAAGGATAGGCCCGCCTACGATGATCTGATCCAGGGCATTTCGGCTATTCCCACGCTGGTGGGCCGCGCCCAGAACAGCAAACCGCAATACGCACCGCTCACTCTGGCCGACAAGGTCGCCGGGCTCTCGGCTGCCCACGCGATTCTTGCCGCGCTGGTTTGCAAGGGCCGGACCGGCCAGGGCCAGAGCATCGAAGTGCCGATGTTCGAAATCATGAGCCAATTTGTCCTGACCGATCACCTCGGCGGCTTCAGTTTCGATCCGCCCACCGGTCCGGCCGGATACAACCGCTTGCTGGCAACCGACCGCAGGCCCTACCAGACAAGTGATGGATTCATTTGCGTGCTGGTTTACACGAACGAGCACTGGCGAAAATTTTTCAGGATTCTCGGCCGGTCGGAGGAGTTTGATGCCCTGCCCATGTACAACGACCACGCCGTGCGAGCGCGCCATTACGACGAGGTCTACCGCTTCCTGGCCGAGGTTGTGCTGAGTAAAAGCACCGCCGAGTGGAAACGGGCGCTGGAAGAAAACGACATTCCCTGGGCGCCGGCCCACACAGTGGAAGAGCTGATCCACGACGAACATCTCAAGGCGGTGGACCTGATCCAGACCATGGAGCATCCCAGCGAAGGGCACATACGGGTGATCACGCCTCCCATACGTTTCAGCCAGACGCCGTGCTCTGTCTACCGGCATGCGCCGCAGCTGGGTGAACACACGGACGAGGTTATGCGGGAGTTTGGAATCCCATGCGTGAAGCGGCGGCTGAATCCGTGACTCAAGCTGTGCCAGACGCCGTTGCGCAAACCGCGCCTGGCAAGGCCTAGCAAGGCATTTGCCTCAGGGCAAGCAACGCAAGCTTTTACGCTCGTCCTTTTCTCTCAAGGCCTCGCCGCATGAATCTTAGCTTTCCCCAGACCGAATACTTCGCCTTCCTCGCCGAGGGCAAATTCATGATCCAGCGCAGCCCGGCCACCGGCCGCCATGTGTTTTATCCCCGCATCGCCGAGCCGCTCACAGGAAGTCCCCTGGAGTGGGTCGAGGCTTCGGGACGCGGCACGGTTTATTCGGTCACGGTGCTGCATCCGAAGCCGCCCGAGCCGGCCTATAACGTGGTGCTGATCGACCTGGAGGAAGGGCCGCGCATGATGTCACGCGTTGACGGCATAGCCCCGGGTGCAGTGAAGATCGGCATGCGGGTGCGGGCGCGGATCATTCAGGAAAACGGCGCCGCCTTGCTGGTGTTCGAGCCGTCCGGTGATCTGGCTGGAGCGCATTGATGAGCACACAGGCTCCCGTCTTTCCGCGCGGCCAGGCTGCCATCGTTTCGGCTGCGACTTTCGGCATGGGCTCGGCGCCCGGCTACAGCGCCATGGAACTTGCTGTACAGGCATCGCTCAAGGCCCTGCACGGCGTTGGGCTGACGCCGGCCGATGTGGACGGACTGATGATCTGCCTGCCCGACGATATTTTTTCGAGCCTGAGCCTGGCCGAGTATCTGGGCATCCAGCCCCGCATCACGGACAACAACCGCACCGGCGGCTCTTCCTTCCAGACGCACTGCGCAGTCGCCAGCATGGCCCTGGCCAGTGGGCAATGCGATGTCGCGCTCATTGCTTACGGCAGCAACCAGAAGAGCGCTTCGGGCAAACTCGTCACGCCCTTGCGCCCGTCGATTTACGAGCAGCCTTACCGTGGAATCCGCCCCCTGTCGGCTTATGCCCTGGCAGCGGCCCGGCACATGCACGAGTACGGTACGACCAAGGAGATGCTCGGCCACGTGGCCATTGCGGCGCGGCAGTGGGCCCAGCTCAACCCCGAGGCAACGATGCAGGATGCGCTGACCATGGCCGACTATCTGGGTTCGCGCATGGTCTCGGACCCGCTGGGTGTGCGGGACTGTTGTCTGGTTTCCGATGGCGCCGCAGCCGTCGTGATGGTGCGCGCCGATCGCGCGCCCGACCTTGCGGCGCGTCCGGCCTATGTGCTCGGCGCCGCCGCCTCGACCACCCACCGTGACATCACCAACATGCCTGACCTCACCACCACGGCGGCCAAGGCCGCCGGTGCGGCAGCCTATGGGCAAGCCGGCATCTCGGCCAGCGATGTGGATGTGGTCCAGGTGTATGACGCCTTCACCATCAACACGATCCTGTTTCTGGAAGACCTGGGCTTTTGCCCGAAAGGCGAGGGCGGACGCTTCGTGGCCGATGGAAACATTTCCCCTGGCGGGACCTTGCCGGTCAATACCAATGGCGGTGGCCTGTCTTGCGTTCATCCGGGTATGTACGGCCTGTTCACGATGGTCGAGGCTACGCAGCAGTTGATGGGCACCGCCGGCCGCAGACAGGTTCCTTCGGTTGATATTGCGCTGGCGCACGGCAACGGCGGAGAACTGGCCAGTCAGGCCGTGGTGATTCTGGGCAGCGCGACCACGCTTTAGGCTTTTCGTCAACCCATCGCCGCAATCCTGCCAAAGGTCAGGAAGCCTCGGCCCGACGCTTTCGCGCCATCGGGCCGGTCGGCAAGCTCGCGGGCACATGAGGCTCCGCCTGGAGCGGCAGAACGCTTTCATCGAGCAGCTTAATAAATTCCTGAGCTGCTTTTGACAAAGGCCGCCCTGCCACCGAGACCAGGTACACCGGGCGGTGCAACTGGGCGGCATCGAGCTCTATGACCGCCACTTCGCGCGCATCGAAGTAAGGCACCGTCAACGCCGGCACTACGCTGATGCCGAGATTGGCTGCCACCAGGCCGGCGACTGTGGCCACCTGTTCGACCTCCAGGCCGGTCTCGACCAGGTCCAGCTCACGCAAGGCGCTTTCGAGATGCTGCGCGATGCTGCCGTTGCGAATCAGGCGGATATAGGCCTGACCCTGCAAATCCTGCAGCTTGACCCGGCGGCGTTTGGCCAGCGCATGCGTGCGGTGGCAGACCAGCACGAAAGGCTCGCGCAGCAGCAGCCGGGCCTCCAGGCCGGGGCGGCCGGGACCGTCCGCGGTGATGGCAAAGTCCGCTTGCCGCAGGCGCACCAGTTCCAGTGAACGCAAGGGCGTTGCGTCGAAAAGACCGAGCTCCACGCCAGGAAAGACGCTTTTGTAACGGGCCACTACCGAAGGCAGCCAATGAGCCGCCAGCGAAGGCAGTGCCGTGATCTGGATGCGGCCGCGTTTGGCGGATGCGTGGTCCTTGAGGTCGATATCGATCTCGTCGAGCTCGTGCATTACGCGCTGTGCCGTGGCGAGAAAACGCCGCCCCTCGGGCGTGAACTCGACGCGCCGTCTATCGCGGTCGACCAGTTGCAAACCCACATCGTCCTCTAGCTTTCGCACCATCTGGCTCAGCGCGGATTGCGTGACATGGCAGCGCTCGGCGGCAAGCGAAAAATTACGCAGGTCATCAAGCGCGAGCATGGCGCGCAGGGTGCGGGTAGAGATGTCGATCATGCAGCGTTGGCCTAATAACAGAAGTCGAATAATTAATTTTACTTTTCATCCACCGTGGCTAGCATCGAAGGCTTTCAACACCACGGCAGGCGATTCCATGAGTAAAGCACCGCTTGCAGGCATCACCATCCTGGACCTCACCACGGTGATCATGGGCCCGTTTGCCACGCATATCCTGGCCGACATGGGCGCCACCGTCATCAAGGTGGAGGGCCCCGAGGGCGACACCATGCGCCAGTACGGACCCAGCCGCAGCGAGGGCATGGGAGGCTCGATCCTGCAATTGCACCGCAACAAGGAAAGCGTCGTGCTGGACCTCAAAACCGCTGCGGCGCGGCGAGCCTTGCAAAAACTCATTGCCGGCAGCGACGCTGTCGTGCACAACCTGCGTCCAGGTCCGGCGCAGCGCCTGGGGCTCGACTGGGAAGCCGTGCGGCAAAGCAATCCCAAGGTGGTGTTGTGCGCGGCACGGGGCTTTGGTGCCGATGGCCCCTATGCCGAGAAGGCTGCCTATGACGACATCATTCAGGCCGGTTGCGGCCTGGCTGGCCTGTATGGCCAGGTACACGGCGCGCCGCGCTACGTGCCCACAGCGCTGTGCGACAAGATTGCCGGGCAGGCTATTGCTTACGCCGTGCTCGCCGCGCTGCTGCACAAGGAGCGCACGGGCGAGGGGCAGGAGGTCGAGGTGCCCATGTTCGAAACCTCGGTCGAGTTCCTCATGACCGAGCACCTGGGCGCCGCGGCTTTCGAGCCGCCCCTCGGACCCTACGGTTTCAGCCGCCAGCTCTCGCCGCATCGCAAGCCTTACCGGACTGCTGATGGCTGGGTGTGCATCCTGCCGTACTCGAACCGCAACTGGCATGACTTCTTCAATTTGATCGGTGAGCCGGATCTGGCCACCGACCCGCGCTTTTCAGGTGTCGATGCCCGTGGCCGAAACGTCAATGCGCTGTATAGCCTGGTCAACCTGGAGGCTGAAAAGCGCAGCACCGAAGAGTGGATCCGGCTCTGCGACAGTGTTGGCATTGCCTGCATGCCCGTTATTGGGCTGCAGCATGTGCAGGACGATGCGCACGTGCGCGCGGTGGGCCTGCTCGAGTCGTCGGTACACCCTACTGAAGGTGCCTACCGGGCCGTGCGTCCCCCGGTGCGGTTTGGTGCCTCGCCCTACCAATTGCGCAATCACGCGCCACGCCTGGGCCAGGACAGCGCCCGGATTCTGGGCAGGCTTGGCCTGTCCGCTGAAGACCTGGCCGAGTTGCTGCCTGCAGGTGAACAGGCCAGCCGCGAGCAACCGTCACCGAACGGCGAAGAGTTGAAGGTGGTGCATTCATGAGCGACTTCATCAAGTTCGAAAAGACGGGCAGCATCGTCTGCCTGACGATGAACAGGCCGGAGGCGCGCAACGCACTGATCGGGGAAAACGATGGGCAGGAAATTGTTGACGCCTGCCAGCGCGTCAATCTGGACAACTCGGCCCGCGTGGTCATCCTTACCGGTGCAGGCAGCGCGTTTTCATCCGGTGGCGACCTCAAGAAAGTCAAGGCCTCGCTCGGCACCGGACTGGGCCAGCCGAGCCTGTCGCGGCAGGCCTACCGAAACGGCATCCAGCGCATTCCCCTGGCGCTTTACAACCTTGACGTGCCGACCATTGCGGCCGTCAACGGACCAGCGATCGGTGCCGGATGTGATATCGCCACCATGTGCGACATCCGCCTGGCAAGCGACACGGCCACCTTTGCCGAAAGCTTCGTACGCATCGGCCTCGTCGCAGGCGACGGCGGAGCCTGGCTTTTGCCGCGCGCTGTGGGGCTGAGCCGGGCTTATGAAATGGCATTCACAGGCGACGCCATCAACGCGCAGCAGGCGCTGGAGTACGGGCTGGTTTCCAGGGTCGTGGCGCCCGACGCCCTCATGCAGGAAGCCAATGCGCTGGCCGAGCGCATCGCGCGCAATCCCGGCCAGGCGCTTCGCATGACCAAGCGGCTGATGCGCGAAGGCCAGCACACGCGGCTTGACACGCTGCTTGAGATGTCGGCGAGCTTCCAGGCTCTGGCGCACTGGACGCCCGAGCATGAAGAAGCGCTCAACGCCTTCGCGGAAAAGCGACAGCCCAACTTTGAGGGCATGTGACGGTGGCGGCAATCCCCCAGGCCTTCGAGCACATCCTCGACCTGCCTCGGGAAACGCAGGCGCTGAGGCAGCAGGTGCGCGAATTCATCGCCACCGAAATGGCCGATGTCTCCAGTCTGGAACGGGCGCGCAACTGGACGGCGGTGAATCCCGGCTTCAGCCGCCGGCTCGGAGCGCAGGGCTGGATCGGCATGACCTGGCCGCGTGCCTACGGCGGCGCGGAGCGCAGCTTTCTCGAACGCTATGTGGTGATGGAAGAACTTCTGGCTGCAGGCGCGCCGGTTGCGGCGCACTGGATTGCCGACCGGCAAAGCGGCCCCTTGCTGATGCGCTACGCGCCACATCTGGCCGAAAGAATCGTGCCGGGAATCGTGCGTGGCGAAACCTACTTCTGCATCGGCATGAGCGAGCCCGACAGCGGCTCCGACCTCGCTTCCGTGCGCACTTCAGCGCGGCAGGTTGAAGGCGGCTGGATCATCAATGGCACCAAGCTCTGGACATCGTTTGCACAGCATGCGCACTACATGATCGCGCTGGTGCGTACCAGTGACGGACCCAAGGACCGGCAGAAAGGCCTTTCGCAATTCCTGGTCGACATGAAGAACCCGGCGGTGCATGTATCGCCCATCCGCAATATTGTGGGCGACGACGACTTCAACACGGTCATTCTGGATGAATGCTTTGTGCCCGACGAATGCCTGATCGGGCAGCCTGGCGACGGCTGGCAGCAGGTCACGTCCGAGTTGGCGTTCGAGCGTAGCGGGCCGGAACGCTATCTCTCCAGCACGCAGGTGTTCGTCGAAATGCTCGACACCGCGGATGCAACAGACCGTCGTCAAGCCATCGAAATCGGCAAGCTCGTAGCCGACTACGCGAGCCTGCGCCAGATGTCGATCAACGTGGCCGGCCTGCTGGCCCGCCAGGAGGACGCTGCGCTGGCGGCCACCCTGGTCAAGGACCAGGGGGCGCTGCTGGAACAGCGCATCCCTGAGGTGGCGCACGCGCTTTTGAGTGACCGGGAATTCGCGCCCGGCTCGTCCCTGAGCGAGCTGATCGACTTTTCCGTGCAGGCCAGCGTGTCCTATTCGCTGCGCGGCGGCACCCGTGAGATCCTGCGCGGCATCATCGCGCGCGGCCTGGGGCTGCGATGAGCGAGACGCAAGTGATGATCCAGGACAGCGTCCAGCGGCTTTTCGCGGCGCTGTTCACCTCGGCCGAGCTCGCGCGTTTCGAGCGCGACGGACCTTCTGGTGCGGTATGGCAAGCGTGCGCTGAACTCGGTCTCGACCGCGCGTTGCTGAAGGAATCGCAAGGTGGCATCGGCGCCGCACCGGCAGACGTTTTTTCAGTCGCGCACGCGTGTGGCTACTACGCCGCAACAACGCCTCTGGCCGACAGCATGGTCGCGGCCGGGCTGCTGCAACGCGCCGGAATCCATGTGCCTGAGGGCTGCATCGCGCTCATCGACGACACCGGGAGCGCACAGCCGTTGGCAGTCGCTGTCGAGGGTGGCGAGCGCATGGTCTCGGGCACGGTGCACAAGGTTCCCTGGGCTGATCAGGCGCACTGGGGTGTGGCGGCGATAGCGCAGGGCAGCACGGCCGAGGTGCTTTTGCTGCCGCTCGCACCACGACGTGGCGATGGCGGCGCTTTCGACACGAGCTCGGCGGGAGAGCCGCGAGCCAGCCTGAGCTTCGAAAAGGTCAAGCCATCCGGTGCCGGCCATGTCGCATGCAACGCCGGTATCAATCCTGTCAGGCTGGCCGGCGCCCTGGCGCGTAGCGCCCAGATCAGTGGCGCGCTGGAAAGAGCGCTCGAACTGGCGGTGCAATACGCCAGGGACCGCGTTCAATTTGGCAAGCCGATTGGCAACAACCAGGCCATCCAGCACATGCTCGCCACGCTGGCAGGGCAGGCCGCGGGGGCTCGCGTCGCCGCACTCCTGGCCTGGAGCGGCAGCGCAGATTCAGCGTTCGACATCGCAGTAGCCAAGGCGCGCTGCAGTGATGTGGCGGGCAGCGCCGCAGCGATCGTGCATCAGGTCCACGGCGCCATTGGATTCACGCGCGAACACCCCCTGAATTTCTACACCCGCCGTCTCTGGTCCTGGCGCAGCGAGTTTGGCTCAAACGCGTGGTGGAGTGAGGAACTCGGCCGTCAGGCTATTCGCGCAGGCTCGGCAAAGTTTTGGCGGTCGCTGGTCGAAAGGCAATTTCCGGCGAACTGATCAGAGGCCGGTAGCTCTGGCATCGCTTCAACGCATCAGTTCTTCCGCCGAGGCGCTTCGAAAGCCCTTTGTGACGACGCAGACAGAGCTCGCTTGCAAGGGAAATCTGAAGAGTGCTTTAGATTATTTGACTTGTTGGCATGAAGTCGCATGCCTACGATCTCCGTCAACTTGGCGATCTCACCGCTCAAGCCGAACCTCTCTCCATCGACGCCTCGTTGGCCTTACGGCGAGGCCGGGGTTGCGGGATTTCGAAAAGGCACAAGGACCCATGCAGACGATCCGCTATGAAGTCAAAGACAAGGTCGCAGAGATCTTGTTCAACAACCCTCCTGTCAATGCCATCACACAGTTGCTGATGGATGAACTGTTTGCCTGTCTAAAGCAAGCTGGGGAGGACCCTGCAGTGCGCGTCGTGATCATCGGCAGTGCTGTGCCGGGACGCTTTTGCGCGGGGCTCGACCTGGGGGCTTTCCTGAGAAGCTCGCCGTCCGAAGTGCATGGCCTCGTGAACAAGCTTTATGCGCAACTGTGCGATGTCCAATTTAACCTCGGCAAGCCCTCGATCGCGGCCATCACTGGCGCCGCACGGGGTGGCGGCATGTCGGTGGCAATTTCATGCGACATGATGGTCGCCTCGGAAACCTCCACCTTCGGCTACCCCGAACTCGATATCGGCCTGGTGCCCGCCATCCATTACACGAACCTGCCGCGCATCGTGGGGCGCTACCGGGCTTTTGACCTGCTTTTCACAGGCCGTACCTTCGACGCCCGCGAAGCCCTGGACCTCGGGCTGGTGAGTCGCATTGCGCCGGAAGCCGACGTCATGGAAGAGGCAAGAAAGGTGGCGCGCGTACTGGCCGAGAAATCGCCGGAGCTCATGCGCCTGGGAAAGACCGCGTTCACACGAGCCATCGACGGTGACTACCGGCAGGGCATTGCCGCTGCGGTCAACACCGCTTGCATGGTGTTTGCCACCGACGATTCCAAAGAGGGACTCGCGGCGTTCGTGGAAAAGCGCAAGCCGGTCTGGAAAGAGCCTGCCTGAGTGCGCGCCGTACCTCATCCATTGATCTGCGTATGACCTTCGCTGAACCCGTTCTTCCTGCACCCGGCGCATTGGATGGCCTTCGTGTGCTTGACTTGTCGCGCGTTCTCGCAGGACCGCTTTGCGCGCAGGTGATGGCCGATCTCGGGGCTGACGTCATCAAGGTCGAACGTCCCGGGCGGGGCGATGACTCACGCGAGTGGGCGCCACCGTTTGTGTCGCCCGCGCCTGCGGAGCCGCTGGACGAATCTATTTACTTCTGGTCGTGCAATCGCGGCAAACGTTCGCTGACTGCCGACATCGCCAGTCCGGAGGGCCGGTCGATCATCGAGCGGCTGGCGGCGCAGTCGGACGTGATCGTTGAAAACTACAAGGTTGGTACGCTTGCACGTTACGGTCTGGACTACGAAACACTTTCACGCGCGAATCCGCGCCTGATCTATTGTTCGATCACGGGCTTCGGTCAGACGGGTCCTTACAGCGCCAGACCAGGTTACGACACCATCGTTCAAGCCCTGGGCGGGCTGATGAGCATCACGGGAAATCCCGAGGGTGCTGAGGGCGGTGGTCCGCGCAAGACAGGCGTTTCGATGGCTGACCTGATGACAGCCCTCTACTCGAGCATTGCCATCCTGGCCGCGCTCAACGAGCGACATACCTCTGGCAGAGGGCAACACATCGATATGTCCCTTCTCGACGTACAGGTGTCTGCGCTGTCCAACATTGGCTTGAACTACCTTGTCACGGGAAAAGTCCCGCACCGCGCCGGCAATCGCCTGTCTACCGTCTACCCCAGCGACAGTTTCAAGTGCCTGGATGGCGACATGATGCTCATTGTCGGCAACGACGAACAGTTCCGGCGCTTCTGCCAGGCGCTGAGGATGGAAAGTGTCGCGGCAGATCCGCGATTTGCACGCAACGCCTTGCGGCTCCAACATGCCGACGAGCTCGCGCCCATGATCGCGCAGGCGCTGGCGACGCGAACCGTCGCCGAGTGCCAGGTGCTACTCGACGCTGCAGGCGTCCCAGGCAGTCCTATCAACACCGTGGCCCAGACCTTTGCCGATCCGCAAGTCGTTGAGCGGCAAATGGTGCGCACGCTCGGCGAGGTCAACGGGCAACCGGTGCGCATGATCGCCAGCCCGATCCGGATGTCGCGCACGCCGCCGGCGTACCGCCGGCCGCCGCCGACGCTGGGGCAGCACGACGAGGAAATCCGTAACGAACTGCGCGCCAGCGAATCTGCAGAAAACTGACTGCCGATTCAGATGTGACGCGTCTTCCCGAAGTTCGACGCACCTGGAATCCCGCAACGCCCCACGCATGCAGTGAAGTGCACACCATGCGTACACAGCAGGTCCGCCTGGTCAATGGCGCAAGGTTGCAACGCCGTTGGAAATGACGACGGTCTCGCGGTCAGGTACGAGGCACCGGAAGCGCAAGCCTTCGTCGCCCTCCCAGATTTCGGTGCGCAAAACTTCACCAGGAAACACCGGGGCAGAAAATCGCACGTTCAGGCTGCCGAGGCGATCGGCCACGTTCTCACAGCAAGCGGTGATGATGGCGCGAGTGGCCATGCCATAGGTGCACAGGCCGTGGAGGATAGGGCGTGGAAATCCTGCCTTGCGTGCGACGTCGGGGTCAGCGTGCAAGGGATTCCGGTCCGCGCTCAATCGATAGAGCAGTGCTGCCTGAGGAAGGGTGAGCAGGTCGATCGAAATATTCGGCGGGCGGGCGAGTGCGGCGGAGTCGCTTGCGCTGACTGCCTTGCCTTTCTGACCGACTGGCGCTGCGGCGCTTGCATCAGCGCTTGAGAAACCGCCGTCACCGCGACACAAGGTCCGCTGGGTGATCGAGGCCAACAGGGTTCCGCTCACGTCGTCGTGCAGTTGGCGGGTGACGATGAGCAGAGCCCCCTTGCCTGGGCCCTTGTCGATGACGTCCTCCACACGTGTCTGGCCTCGCACCCGACCACGCGGCGCGAGCGGTG
Source organism: Pseudomonadota bacterium (assembly GCA_040385065.1). Lineage (GTDB taxonomy): Bacteria > Pseudomonadota > Gammaproteobacteria > Burkholderiales > Burkholderiaceae_C > Polaromonas. The sequence goes on along the minus strand of JAZKIC010000025.1, from coordinate 31,029 downwards.
CGTGGAAGATAACGTGCTGTTCGCCATGAACAGCACGCGAAGCATCGATGCCCGTGCGAGCGTCGCTGATCCAGAAGCCCGGATGGCACAGCACGTTGACCATGCTGGGGACGGCTTGCAGGCCTTGCTCGTACACAAACGACAACTCGGCTGCATCGGTCGGGTTGCTGCCGTACCCCAGGGCCAGCGCGTAAAGGATCGAATCCTTTTCGGTGTAGTCCTGGGTGATGAGCGGAAAAGGCCAGTTTCTCACCCGGTTGATATCGATTGCCATGTGTGTTGGGTTTAAACCGGGTCCCAGTCGAACACGTCCTGTGACCGGTCGAGCTTGTAAAAACTCGGACTCATCGCGGGCATCACCCGCTCTGCGATTGACTCTGCGGTCCAGCCTTCGGCGGTGTGCATGGAGCGTAGGGGGCGGCTCTGGCTCATCAGAAAGATCTCGTTGGCCCGTACGGCAAAGATCTGGCCGGATACTTCTTTGGCCTGGTCGCTGGCAAGGTAGACCGCAAGCGGGGCGATCTTGGCCGTCTCCATGCGCTGCAGCCGTGCGACGCGAGCCTTCTGTTCGTCGGTTTCGGTCGGCATGGAATCGATCATGCGGCTCCATGCGAAGGGCGAAATGCAGTTCGAGCGGATATTGAATTTGGCCATGTCCATCGCGATCGATTTGGAAAGCGCCACGATGCCCAGCTTGGCGGCGGAATAGTTCGCCTGGCCGAAATTGCCGACGAGCCCCGAGGTGGACACCATGTGAATGTAGGAGCCCGATCCCTGCGCCTTGAAGTGCGGCGCGGCGGCGCGCGACACATAGAAAGCGCCGTTGAGGTGAACGTCGATCACGGCCCGCCATTCGTCCACGCTCATGTTGAAGAAAAAGCGGTCACGCAGAATGCCTGCATTGTTGATGACGCAATCGATGCGGCCATAGGTGTCGACGGCCTGGGCCACCATGCGATTCGCACTGTCCCAGTCTGCAACGCTGTCGCTGTTGGCAACCGCCGTGCCTCCTGCGCCCACGATCTCGTCGACCACGCCCTGCGCCCTGGACAAATCCCTGCCTTCGCCCTGGACCGAAGCGCCTATGTCGTTGACGATGACGCGGGCGCCCTCGCGGCCTAGAGCCAATGCGAACTCTCGCCCGATGCCGCCTCCGGCGCCGGTGACCAGAACAACCTTGTCCTTGGTGAAGTTTCCCGTTGTCATGTTAATTTCCTGTTGAATGGGTGGTGCGTGTTCTGAGGTGCAACTGCTGTCGAACGGGAGACGTCTGTTTTTGCCAGCAGTGAAGGGCGCACGGGTGCGCTTGCGCGCGCACTCGTACCGTGACTAGTCCGCGGCCGTCTCTGGCGGCCGCAGATGCGAGGTCGCCTGCGCTTCGATCGAGTGCCAAATTTCTTCTGCCATCGGACGGCGTGACTCTTCCAGAATGTGACCCACCAGGCCCACGGCGCGCGCCATTACGCCAAGCCCGCGGCAGATCTTCCAGTCAAAACCCATTTCGCTTGCGATGGCGCCGATGGCTCCGGTGGCATTGACTGGCAGTACTTTTCCGCTGCGCCGCGCAGCCTCGTCAGAGATCGCGACCATCAGCTTGAGGTAGGGCCCGTCAAATCCCGTCTCCCGCGCAATCTCCATCAGTCGGGGCGTGCGCGGATCGATGGGTTTGTGAAAGGGATGCCCGACGCCTGGGACGATTTTTTTCTGCGCGCTGAAGGACTCGACGACAGGCTCCGCGAGCGCGGAAAAATCCGCGTCGGGATCGGGTTTTGGCATCGCCTCCGTCAGCATGCGGGCTGCACCCTCGATGCTGCCGACGAACACAGTCCCGAGTCCGCTGAGGCCAGCCGCGACGGCCCCTTGCAAGGACTCAGGCGCGCCCAGATAGGTGAGGCGCGCCACGAGCGCGCTGGGGGTGATGCCATGCTCGACGAGCGCCACCACCATGGCATTGAACATCCGGGACTCGTTCGCGGTCGGGAAACGGCCGGTGAGTTCCAGAAAGCCCATGTCGCCGAGGTTGAGCGTACCGAGAATCTCCGAAGGGAAGTCCCGGCCGAACAGCGTGATGCTGCTGGCATTGCTCCAGCCGATGTCGGTACGGATGTCTTTCTTTTTTCGGGCCACGGTTTTTCCTCGGTCTGTAACGGATGATCGTAGCGGGCTGCAGCTGCCCCGGCCAGTCAAATAATCTGATCGATAATTCAAATGGACTGGACAATACCGGCAGAGCTGATCATCAGCGTGTCGCTTAAGAGAGAGTTCTCATGATCAATTTCAAACTGCTCGGTACCTTCCTGGCTGTGGCCGAGAATTCGAGCTTTCGCAAGGCGGCCGAACAGACGCACTTGTCCTTGCCCGCCGTCAGCATGCAGATCAAGCAGCTGGAAGAACAATTGGGTTTGGCGCTTTTTCAGCGCACCACGCGCAAGGTCGACCTGACAGTGGCCGGCGAGCAGCTCATGATCAGCGCGCGCAAGGCGATGGCTGAGCTCGAAGGCGGGCTAACGCAGATAAGGCAGGCAGTCAACGTTCTCGAGGGTCATATTTCCTTCGCCTGCGTGCCGACGGTGGCCAGTACACGGCTGCCCCGCATCCTGCTCGAGTTCGCCAGAAAATACCCGGGTATTTCGGTGCGCGTTCGTGAACTGACCAATGACGATCTCTTGGAAGTGGTGCGGCGCCGCGAAGTTGATTTTGGCATTGGCCCTATTCCGGAGCGCAAGGGCGAGCTCGAGTTTGCCCCTATCTTTGTGGACGAATACTGCGCACTTCTTCCCAAGGGTTTCAGGGACGGCGGCCGCTCTGGAATTTCGCTCAAGGAGCTGGCCAAGATGCCGTTGCTCACACTGGGCACCTCATCGCTCTTCAGGCACCACCTTGACAGCGCGCTCAAGGAGCACGGACTGGTGGCGGAATCGAACTATGAGTTTACCCATGTAAGCACGCTCATCGCGATGGCCGAGGCTGGCCTGGGCGTCGCCATTCTTCCGAGAGTTGGTTTGCCGCCAAAAACCCGGCTAAAGGCCGTCAGGGTGACCGGGCCTGTCCTGAGCCGGTCCATTGCGGTCATTACCATTCGTGGGCATTCGCTCTCGCCCGCGGCATCTCGACTCGTCGATCTGTGCGAGCAGATGCTCGTACCCGCAGGCGAGTAAATGTCTGAGATCGGCGATGGGAAGCGTTTTTGAAAAGCTGAACTATCGCTCATACTATTTGACTTGTTGGGAATGGCCGCCGTCTTTAGGATCCATGCGTACGAGCATCAACCCTATTGATCCGCAGGAGTTTTCGGCATGGCCATGAAGATCAAGAGAATCGCAGGCGCCTGTGGCGCAGAAATTACCGGAATCGATCTGGCGGCTGGGCTCTCGCCGGTGCTCGCGCAAGAGGTTCGGCAGGCTCTGCTGGACCATCTGGTGATTTTTATCCGCGGTCAGGACCTTTCGCCTGCGCAGTTCCTGGCCTTCGGCAAGGCCATGGGTGAGCCGATCGAATACCCTTTCGTCAAAGGGCTGGAGGGTTTTCCTCACATCATCGAGGTCAAGAAGCTCGAGCATGAGAAGGTGAACTTCGGCGGCATCTGGCATTCGGACACGACCTATCTCGAGCTTCCACCGATGGGCTCCATGCTGCTGTCGCGCCAGGTTCCTCCGTTCGGCGGCGACACGATGTTCGCCAACCAGTACCTTGCCTACGAAGCGTTGTCAGACACCATGAAGGTGCTTCTCGACGGCCTTGTCGGCATCAGTAGTTCAGCCCGCGCCGACGTCTCAAAAACCCGCGAGGACCGCATCAAGACCGATGGCAAGGAAGCGACCCCGGTGGAGTACCGCGCGGAGCATCCCGTTGTCCGAACGCATCCGGAGACCGGACGCAAGGCCCTGTATGTGAACACCGCGCACACCGCAGGCATCAAGGGCATGACGGACGAAGAAAGCGGCCCTCTGCTGGAGTTCTTGTTCAGGCACCAAGTCAAGCCCGAGTTCACTTGCCGCTTTGCCTGGGAGCCGAACGTGATTGCCTTCTGGGACAACCGCTGCGCCCAACATAACCCCGTCAACGATTACCACGGCTTTCGCCGAATCATGCACCGCATCACCTTGCAGGGCGACAAACCGGTCTGATTCCCGGAGCACCTTGCACTGATGGGGAGTGCCAGATCGCCGAGACACACAAAGGTAAAAGCGCCGCCCGAGGGCGGCGCTTTTACGTTGGAAACGTTGAGAGTTCGGCTACTGCTGCTCGATGCCCGCCTTCTTGATCAGCGCTTCCCACTTGGGGTTGTCGTCCCTGATTCGTTTGGTCAGCTCGTCTGCAGAAAGCGGCACCACGCTAGTGGTCAGCGCCTGGAACCGCGCCTTAACGGCTGTGCGCGACAGGGCAGTGCGCACCGCGTTGTCGAGCTTGTCGACGACGGACTTGGGCGTGCCGGCCGGCGCCATGATCGCAATAAGTGTTTCCAGTGAATTGCCGCCGCCACGAAACACTTCTTCCATGGTGGGTACTTCAGGCGCCGCCGTGCTGCGCCCGCGGGCCGAAATCGCGATGGGGCGCATCTTGCCCGAATTCATCTGTGCGACGCCGCTGCCGATATCGACCACCGCAACATTGACGTGGCCGCCGCCCAGATCGGTCAAGGCCTGCGGTATGCCGCGATAGCTCACGGGCACGGGGCTGACCTGGGCCGCGGCCGAATAAAGGGCCAGCGCAAGCTGCCCGCTGGGCGAGCCAAATGCGACTGTCACGGGTTTGCCAGATTTGGCCTCGCGCGTCAGATCGGCCATGGATTTGTAGGGCGAGTCCTGGGCTACCATGAACATCATCGAGGTCGACCCGATGCCGGACACTGGCTGGAATGCCTCGGTTGGGTCATAGGTTAAGGATTTGTAGAAGCTCTTCGCAACGAACATGCCGGAAGAGGCCATCAGCAAGGTGTAGCCATCAGGCTTGGCGCGTGCCACGTAGGCTGCACCCACCGTTCCCTGGGCCCCGGCACGGTTGTCCACAACAACCGTCTGCCCGAGCACTTCCTGCATGGCCTGGCCAACGATGCGTGTGACGCTGTCTGTTACTGAGCCGGCGGGAAAGGGCGCGACCAAGGTGATGGGCCGCGAGGGGAAATTGTCCTGTTGGGCGTGGCTGATGGCGGCGGTGGCCACGAGCGTGGCAATCAAGCAGGGCTGGGCAAATCGATGAAACATGTCGTTCTTTCGGCCGCTGGCAGCGGAAGTTGAATCTAGGGTAGGGCAAGCCCCGCGCGAAGACAAATCAAATAAGCGTAAGAACCGTTCGCATCTTCTGAACTATCGGTCTGCGGCGGGCGCTCGACACCAGGAACACCGAGCTCAATGCAGCTCGACCGCCAATCAGGTTGTGCAGCGGGCTAAAAAACTATTCAGCATTGTTGAACAGCTTTACCGATTCTAAATATTTGGATGACATAAAGTTGACATGCATACGAAATTTTCGATACCATGGCATCCGAACGGCGAGCCGGCCCCGACAAGTAATGCAGAAATTCTGGAGACTCGATTCATGAAAATGCGATGTGTGCACCTCGGTGGTTTTCACCAGCCTTTGGTCCAGGTAGATCGTCCTCTTCCGGAGCCCAAGGGCACCCAGGTGTTGCTCAAGGTGCTGGGCGCCGGCATGTGCCACAGCGACGTTCATATCTGGGAAGGTTCGTACGACCTGGGGGGTGGCAAGCAGCTTTCTTTCCAGGACAGGGTCAAGCTTCCGCTGATCATGGGACATGAAACTTCCGGCGAAGTCGTGCGCCTGGGTCCGGATGCACAAGGCGTGGCGCCGGGCTCGAAGCACCTCATCTGCAGCTGGATCGGTTGCGGCGAATGCGCTGCCTGCCGCAAGGGTGACGAACACCTCTGTGCAGCGCCGCGCTTTCTTGGCGTCAATCAGGATGGCGGCTATGCCGACCACATCATGGTTCCCGACGCACGCTACCTGATCGATTTGAAGGGCCTCGACCCCGTCGCTGCCGCACCGCTCGCGTGCTCCGGCTTGACGACGTACAGCGCGCTCAAGAAGGGTGCTGAATTTCTGAAGGACGAGCACATCGTCATCTTCGGTGCGGGTGGCTTGGGCCTCATGGCCCTCAACCTTCTAAAGCTTATGGGGGGCAAGGGTGCGGTGGTGGTGGAGCTTGATCCACTCAAGCGGGATGCGGCCCTGAAGTCAGGCGCCGTTGCAGTGATCGACCCCAGGTCGGCCGACCCCGCCGGCCAGATTCGTGCCGCCGTCAATGGACCTGTCAATTTTGTGCTGGACCTGGTGGGAAGCGGCGAAACCGCGACGCTCGGGTTCGAGATGCTGGGCAAGGGCGGCAAGGCCATCGTCGTCGGCCTGCTTGGTGGATCCATGACCTTGTCGGTGCCACTTTTGCCCATGCGCGCCGCGACTTTGCAGGGCAGCTACATCGGCAGTCCGGCAGAACTTCGGGAATTGGTCGCGCTGGTTCAGTCCGGACCCGGACTCTCCGTACCCATCGACCGGCGCAGCCTCGACGATGCCGACGCGGCTCTGACCGATCTGCGCGCCGGCCGTGTCATTGGCCGCGTTGTGCTGGTCCCTTGATCTGCCGGTAGATTGCCTGGAGTCGTTCATGGCATTGCATCCCTTTGTCCAGAAAATGATGGAAGGCGCGCGCGCTGCCGGGCGGCCTGCACTTTCGGCCGGAACGCCCGCCGATGCGCGTGAACTGGTTGCCAGTGCCCGAACTGTGCTGGGCACAGGCCCGGCTGTGGGCGAGGTGCGCGATCTCGACATTCCCTCGCGGGCGGGATCTGTTCCGGCTCGGCTTTACCGCAGCGCCGAGGGCGACGAAGACGGCCTGATCGTGTACGTCCATGGCGGTGGCTGGGTTTGTGGAACGCTGGATGATTTCGATCTGCTCGCCCGTGCGCTGGTTGACAAGTCAGGCTGCGCTGTCGTTTCCGTTGATTACCGGCTGGCGCCAGAGCATCCTTTTCCTGCAGGTCTGGAAGATGTCGAAGACGTCATCGCCTGGGCAAGTGAGCACATGTCCGATCTCATCGGCACGACCGTGGCGCTGGTGGTTGCCGGGGACAGCGCAGGGGCAAATCTCGCGACGGTCGCGTTGGCGCATCTCGGCGGTGGGGTCGCAGTGGCGCTGCAGTGCCTCTTCTATCCCGTTGCGGATACAGATACCGGCCGGCCCAGTTATCTCGCGCACGGAGAAGGACTTCCCTTGACGCGGGCGGACATGCAATGGTTTTTCAGCCATTACGCAGACACCTCGCTGCACCAGAACCCCCGAATTGCACCGGTACGAAATCAGGATCTGGCGGGCTCGCCACCGGCCTGGATCGCGTTGGCGGAGTACGACGTGCTTCTGGATGAGGGGCTCGCGTATGCACAGCGGCTGCGTGACTGCGGCGTCCCCGTGTCATGCGTGACCGTTCCGGGTCTGGCGCACGGCTTTGTGCGTTTGTTCAACCACGTCCCCGAAGCGGACGCGGCCATCGCCGAAGCCGCCGTAGCCATCAGGCGTGCAGTCCAGTCGCACTGAGAGCGGCTCCAGTTTTTCATCAATCAATAGAGGAGATCTTTCAGTGGCAATTTCCGACGCCTCAGCGGCGCACTCAACTCCCTCGCATCCGGGCGAGCCCTTTGATGTGGTCGTGGTCGGCGCGGGCTTCGCGGGGTTGTACCTCCTGCACCGGTTGCGCAAGATGGGCCTCGACGTGGTCGTGCTCGAGGCTGGAAACGACGTAGGCGGGACCTGGTACTGGAACCGCTACCCGGGCGCCCGGTGCGACGTTGAAAGCCTGGAGTATTCGTACTCTTTCTCCGAGGAGCTTCAGCAGGAGTGGAAGTGGACGGACCGCTACGCGGGACAGCCCGAAATTCTGGCCTACATCCACCATGTCGCCGACCGCTTTGACCTGCGCCGGGACATTCGCCTGGACACACGCGTTGTAGACGCCGAATTCGATGGCGACACAAACCGCTGGACGATCAAGACGGAGAACGGACTAACGCTGAGTTCACGCTTTTGCATCATGGGCACGGGTTGCCTGTCCAGTGCCAAAGTGCCAGACCTTCCGGGACTAGCATCTTTCAAGGGCGACTGGTTTCACACGGGCAACTGGCCGCGTGATGGCGTGGATTTCACGGGCAAGCGCGTCGGCGTGGTTGGGACCGGCTCCACAGCCATCCAGGCTATTCCCATCATCGCCAAGCAAGCGGCGGAACTCCACGTTTTCCAGCGCACGGCGAACTACAGCATTCCCTTGCGAAACACACCGCTGTCACCAGAACACGAACAGCGGATCAAGGGCCAATACCAGAAAGTCCGTCAGATTGCGCGCACCTGCCCGTCGGGGGTCGCGGGATTCAATGTTGCGGACAAGGCTGCGCTGGAGACTCCAGCTGACGAGCGCGAGCGGATTTTTGAAGAGCGCTGGAATTTTGGCGGCGTCGGGTTCACGCGGGCGTTCAAGGACATCCTTTTCAAGGAAGAGGCGAACAAGCTGGCGCGTGATTTCGTGGTTTCCAAAATGCTGGCGGTGGTGGACGATCCCGAAGTCGCCACCAAGCTCACGCCGAAATACCCCATCGGAACCAAGCGTCTGTGCGCGGACACGGGTTACTTCCAGACCTATAACCGCGAGAACGTGACGCTCGTCGACATCGAAGCATCTCCCCTGGTGGAAGCGACAGAAAAAGGACTGCGCACGGCCGAGCGCGAGTACGAGCTCGATGCGATCGTGTTCGCGACCGGCTTTGACGCCATCACGGGCGCGCTCCTGGCCGTCAACATGCGGGTAAAGAACGGCAGCGACCTGAAGAGCAAATGGGCGCACGGCCCCCGTGCTTACCTGGGTGTCATGGCAGCGGGCCTGCCCAATCTCTTCATGGTCACCGGGCCGGGCAGCCCGTCCGTATTGAGCAATGTGGTGGTTTCAATCGAGCAGCACGTCGACTGGATTGCCGACTGCCTGGACTACTTGCGTGCGAACGGGCTGAACCGGATAGAGGCCGAGCAGGCGGCCGAGACGGCGTGGGGCGAGCATGTCGATGCAGTGGCAAACCTCTCGCTGCTGCCCCAGGCCAAGTCCTGGTACACGGGCGCCAACATCGAAGGAAAACCTCGCGTCTTCATGCCGTACATGGGTGGCGTTGGCGTGTTCCGCGAGAAGTGCGATGCCATTGCCAAGGCTGGCTATACGGGGTTCACGACGGCGGCAGTCGCCGAGTAGACCGAAAGCTCCGCGCGGAGCCGCTGCTTGCCTTTTCCAGGATGGAGTCCCAACCCAGGATACGGCAGGGCTGGACGTTTTTACTCATATTTCTGAATAATCGTTCACTTAATTTAACTTGTTCAAGCGAAGGTCCAACCCTACTATCCGGCGAACATGGCCCTTGGGTGTGACCGAATTTCAAGTTCGTCCTTTTTCCTGATCGACGCGCTCGTAGGGTCGCAAAAGTCGCAAGGCAAAGATTTACTCAGCAATGGCTGTGCCCCAATTTTGAAAGCTTCCATGTCTGACATCGCCATCACCCCCACCAAGCTCATCCGCCCCCGGTTTATCGAGAAGATCGCAGAGAAGCGGCTCCTGATTGACGGGAAGTGGGTCGCTGCGGCCTCTGGACGAACATTCGAGACGACAGACCCGGCCACGGGCGACGTGCTGGCGTACATCGCCGAGGGCGGACAGCAGGATGTGAATGCGGCCGTCGCGGCAGCGCGCCGTGCATTTGAAGGACCGTGGAGCAAGACCAAGCCGTTCGAGCGGCAGCGCCTGCTGCTCAAACTGGCTGATCTCGTGGAAGCCGAGTACGACGAATTTGCCTTGCTCGACACGCTCGACATGGGCATGCCGATCTCCCGCAGTGCGCTGAACAAGCAGCGCGTCGTCGGCATGATCCGCTTTTACGCTGGCTTGGCAACGGCCATTCATGGCCAGACGATCGAGAACTCGCTGCCGGGCCAGCACATTTCTTACACCGTCAAGGAACCAGTCGGCGTGGTCGGGGCGATCATTCCCTGGAACGGCCCCACGACGCAGGCTGTGTGGAAAATCGCTCCCGCGCTGGCCACCGGTTGTACCCTCGTGCTCAAGCCTGCCGAGCAGGCGAGCCTGTCGTCGCTCAAGCTGGCCGAGCTCATCGAGGCTGCGGGTTTTCCGCCCGGCGTGTTCAACGTGGTCACCGGGTTCGGCGAAGCGGGTGCGGCGCTTTCTGCGCATCCCGACGTCGACAAGGTCGCGTTCACCGGTTCGACCGAAACGGGGCAGGCCATCGTGCGCGCCTCGGCGGGAAATTTGAAGCGCCTGTCGCTCGAGCTCGGCGGCAAGTCGCCAGACATCGTCTTTGCCGACTGCGACATCGAGGCCGCCGCCGCGGGTGCCGCCGCCGCCGTATTCGCCAATTGCGGGCAGATCTGCATTGCAGGCAGCCGTCTCTTTGTGGAGCGCAAGATTCACGACGAGTTCGTGGAGCGCGTGGCCGAGCACGGCAAGCGGCTGAGGATCGGCTCGCCCCTTGACAGGGCAACCGAGCTGGGGCCACTGGCATCGAGCGAGCAGCTGGACCGCGTCATGGGCTTCATCGAGAGCGGGCATTCTCAGGGCGCGCGAGCCGTCACCGGCGGAGCCCGCCAGACAGGCGCGAGCTTCGACAAGGGTTGTTTTGTGCAGCCGACGGTGTTTGCCAACGCCAACGAGAGCATGCGCATCGTCCAGGAAGAAATCTTCGGGCCGGTGATCAGCGCCTTGCCGTTCGACAGCGTCGAGGAAGTGGTTCGCCGCGCCAACGACACCTCTTATGGTCTGGGCGCAGGTGTCTGGACGCGCGATGTGGGCAAAGCGCACCGCATGGCTAGCGCCATTCGTGCCGGCACCGTATGGATCAATTGCTACCTGCAGATCGACCCGGCCATTCCCTTCGGCGGTTACAAGATGAGCGGCTACGGCCGCGAATCCGGCACGGAGCACATGGAGCATTACCAGCAGACGAAGTCCGTCGTGCTGAATGTGACCTGAACCGCGACGGCGCACGACCACGACCACGACTGCCAAACGCCAACATGAATGCCTACCAAATCGTCGAGTGGGGCAAGCCGCTCCAGCTCTGCCTTCGCGACAAGCCTGTACCGCAAGGTGAAGAAGTACTGATCAAAATCGAAGCGGCCGGTGTGTGCCACAGCGACATTCACATCCGCGATGGGTTCTTCGATCTTGGAGGCGGCAAGCGGCTGACGGCCGAGCAATTCGGATCGAAGTTGCCTATGACGATAGGTCACGAAATCGCGGGCACCGTCGCAGCGCTGGGTCCAGATGCAACCGGTCCGGCAGTCGGAACCCGCGTGGTCGCTTATCCGTGGATAGGCTGCGGCGTCTGCGAGGCATGCCAGGAAGAGCGCGACACCGACTGCGAGTCGCAACGCACGCTGGGTGTCCGCAGGGATGGCGGCTTCGCAGAGTATGTTGTGCTGCCCAAGGGCCGCTACGCCGTGCCTGCAGGTAATGTCGATTTGCAGTTGGCCGCCACCTTTGCCTGCTCCGGGCTGACTGCCTACGGCGCGCTAAAAAAGATGCCCGCCATGAAGCCGAAAGACAGGCTGCTGATCATCGGGGCCGGCGGCCTGGGTCTGGCGGCGCTCTCGATTGCGCCTTTGGTGACCGGGGCCACGCTTGTGGTGGCCGACATCGATGCCGAAAAGCTCGAAGCCGCGTCACGGCAAGGTGCCGACATCGTGTTCGACAGTCGCACTCCCGATGCCGCTGCGGCCTTGAAGGCGGCGGCCGGCGGACCGATTCGCGGCGTGATCGACTTTGTCGGGTCACGCCAGACCGCAGAACTGGCGATGGCTGTCGCCGTTAAGGGAACCGTGATTGTCATCGTGGGCATGATGGGCGGAAGCCTTGAAATCGCGCTCCCCTTGCTGTCGCCGCGAAACCTCACGATTCGCGGATCACACGTCGGAACGATGGACGAGTTGAAGGCTTTGCTGCAGTTCGCCGAAGAAGGTCGCCTTCCTGCAATCCCATTTGCCACGCGACCCATGTCAGCGATCAATGAGACGCTGGACGACCTCGAAGCCCGGCGACTGATCGGTCGCGTGGTCATGTTGCCTTGAGCCCCGGAAACAAAACGAGCGCGCGTTGGTCGATGAGCCACAGGGATTTCACGCATTTAAATGTATTGGCCAATATCGTATGCTTGCCTAATATATTGCATCATTTGAGAACTGTATGGACACTGCATTGAACAGTTTCGCTTATCTCCCACCCCGTCAGTTCATTGCCGGGGAGTGGGTATTGGGCGGAGACGGCATCTCGGGCGTGGTTAGGAATCCAGCAAATGGCGACGTTCTGGCAGACGTGCCCAAGGCCAGCCGCAGCGATCTCGATGACGCGCTGACTTCCAGTGCAGCTGCCTTCCAGGTGTGGCGCCTTAAATCGCCCCAGGAGCGTGGCGCCGTGTTGATGCGTGCCGCAGCCCTCTTGCGCGAACGCACCGAGCAATTGGCCTGGGCAATGACGATGGAGCAGGGCAAGACCCTGGCCGAGTCACGTGTCGAAGTGGCCATTTCGGCCGAGACATTCGAGTGGTACGCCGCCGAAGGGCTGCGTGCCAACGGCCGCGTGATGCCCTCGCGTGTTCGCGGTACCCGGCAAATGGTGCTTCCGCAGCCGATCGGGCCCGTCGCGGCGTTCACGCCGTGGAATTTTCCGGCTGTGCTGCCCGCCCGCAAGATTGCCCCGGCGCTGGCTGCGGGCTGCAGCATGATCATCAAGCCGTCCGAAGAAACGCCGGCCTCCACCATCGGACTGGCGCAGGCGCTGGCCGATGCCGGTCTGCCGCCCGGCGTGCTCAATGTCGTGTTCGGCGTTCCTTCCGAAGTGTCGACGCATCTCATCGCCTCGGACGTCATCCGAAAGATCACGTTTACGGGTTCGACGGGCGTTGGGCGCGCGCTGGCGCGGCTGGCGGCGGAAGGGCCGAAGCCCTGCACGCTGGAGCTGGGAGGTCACGCACCTGTACTGGTTTTCGATGATGCCGACATCGATCGAGCTGTTGCCGGCTGTGTCATGGGCAAGACGCGCAACGCTGGCCAAGTGTGCACTTCACCCACCCGCTTTTACGTGCAACAAGGCATTCACGACGAGTTCGTCAGGCGCTTTGGTGAGGCGATGGGTGCGCTTGTGGTGGGCTCAGGTCTCGAGGCGCCGTCCCAGATGGGAGCTCTGGCCAATACGCGCCGGCTCGAGGCGATGGACAGCCTCGTCAGCGACGCGGTCGACCGCGGCGCCACGGTAGTCGCTGGCGGCAACCGGATCGGGCAGAAGGGAAGCTTCTTTCGCCCCACGGTCTTGGCCAATGTTCCATCAGGCGCCAAGGCCATGTCGACCGAGCCGTTTGGGCCGCTCGCGCTCGTCAACCGTTTCTCGACGCTCGAGGACGGCCTTGCCCAGGCCAACAGCCTGCCGTTCGGGTTGGCTGCTTACGCGTTCACGCGTTCAGCCTCAACGGCGATGCTGGTCAGCGAAGAGTTGCAGGCAGGCGGTATCGGCATCAATACTTTTGCCGTCTCGCAGATTGAGATGCCCTTCGGCGGGCTCAAGGACAGCGGTTACGGCCAAGAGGGCGGGCCGGAAGGATTGGCTGCCTACCTGCACGCCAAGAATATTCATCACACCTGATCATGGTCACCGGTGGTCTGTCATCTGCGATCTCTTATTTCTCATTACCCGTGCAGCCCGGCTGGCTGTGGAATCTGCTCTTTCAATTGCGCTTCGGAGACAACACATGAAAAAACCTGAATCATTCAAAGGCCAGTCGCGGCGCGATATCGCTGTGAAGCTGGGAGCTCTGGCATTCACGGTTGCCGCCTCGAGCGGTGCCTGGGCTCAAGCTAATACTGCGCCGCTTCGCATCGGTCTGTTGAGCGACATGTCCGGATTCGTGGCGGACCTCTCCGGCCCGGGCTCCGTGGTCGCTGCCAAGATGGCGATTCAGGATTTCGGCGGCCGCGTGCTGAACCGGCCCATCGAGTTCCTGGAGGCTGATCATCAGAACAAGCCAGACGTCGGCCTGACCGTGGCTCGCCAGTGGTACGACAGCGGCGTGCGCGCGATTTTCGACATCGGCATCACCACCGTGGCGCTGGGTGTGCAGGATCTGGCGAAGGAAAAAAATCGCATCGCGATTTTCAACAGTTCGGCCAGCTCGGACATTACCGGCAAGAACTGCTCGCCCAACGGCATTCACTGGACGTACAACAATTATTCGCAAGCGCTGGGTGCGGTCAAGGGCAACCTTGAGGCCGGCGGCAAGACCTGGTACTTCATTACGGTCGACTACACCTACGGCAAGAACGTGCAGCGCGACACGACCGAAATGATCGAAAAGGGCGGCGGCAAGGTGGTCGGCTCGACCACGCATCCATTGAGCTCGTTCGAGTTTTCATCGCAGTTGCTGCAGGCCCAGGCGTCCAAAGCCAACGTCATCGCGCTGGCGACCACCACGTCGCATGCCGCGGCGATGATCAAGCAAGCCGACGAGTTCGGCATTCGCGCGGGTGGCCAGCGTCTGGCGGCTCTGAGCCTGTCCTTGCATGACGTGAAAGCGCTGGGACTGAAGTCCGCGCAAGACCTGATCATCACGGAGCCTTACTACTGGGACCAGAACGACGAGTCGCGTCGCTTTGCGGTTCGCTACAAGGAGAAGTCGGGCAAGATGCCCAACTTCATTCAGGCCAGCGTGTATGGCTCGGTCATGCATTACCTCAACGCGGTGAAGGCCGCGGGCACCGACGATACCGCTGCAGTCCTTGCCAAGATGAAGGCCACGCCCATCAACGACATGATGACCAAAAAAGGTTTTATTCGAGAGGATGGCCGTGTGATTCGCGAGAACTACATCTGGCGCGTCAAGAAGCCATCGGAGTCCAAGAGCGAGTGGGACATTTACGCACCCGTCTCCATGATCCCGGCCAACCTCGCGTTCGCCCCTGCCGACAAGGCAGCCTGCCCGCTGGTGAAGTGAGTCCGGGAGTGGAGCTGAAACCATCAAGTGACGAAAACTTGATCGAGGTCCGCGGACTTTCAAGAAAGTTCGCGGGCTTTTACGCGCTCAAAGGTGTGAACCTTCAAGTTCGCCGCGGGCATATCCATGCGCTCATCGGCCCCAACGGGGCGGGCAAGACGACTTGCTTCAACCTGCTGACCAAGATGCTCGAACCCAGCGAGGGCACCATTCACTTCAAGGGGCGGGACATCACGAAGATGTCGCCGGCCCAGGTGGCGCAACTCGGCATGGTGCGCAGTTTCCAGATCTCTGCCATCTTTCCGACGCTTTCGGTGCTGGACAACGTGCGTGTTGCACTGCAGAGAAAGCACGGCACATCCTACAAGTTCTGGCGCTCGGACCGCGTGCTGGCGGGGCTGGATGGCACCGCGCTCGACCTCCTCGAAGACGTCGGCTTGAAAGACGTTGCCGAGGTGATCGCAGGCGACCTGTCCTATGGGAAAAAGCGCGCACTCGAAATCGCCACAACGCTCGCGCTGGAACCTGAAATGCTCTTGTTGGACGAACCTACATCCGGCATGGGACTGGAGGACGTTGCGTCCATTGCTGCACTCATTCGACGTGTCTCCAAAACTCGCACGATCCTCATGGTGGAGCACAACCTGGGGGTGGTCGCCGACTTGGCTGACAAGATCACGGTGCTGGCCAATGGCGAGATTCTTTGCGAGGGGAGCTATGCCGAAGTCTCGACGGATCCCCGTGTTCGAGCCGCTTACATAGGACGGGGAAAGAATGGCTGACGCTTCATTGGCGATCGAAGTGTCGGGCCTGCAGGCGCACTATGGCCCTTCGCACGTACTGCATGGCATGAACTTCACGGTGCCCAAGGGCAAGGTGGTGACATTGTTGGGTCGCAATGGCGCGGGCAAGACAACGACCATGCGCTGCATCATGGGATTGCTACGCCAGCGTGCAGGATCGATAAAGGTCAACGGGGTTGAGACAATCAAGCGCAACCCTGAAAAGATTGCGCCGCTCGGCATTTCGTTTTGTCCCGAGGAGCGCGGAATATTTCCCTCGCTCAACGTTCGTGAAAACCTGATGTTGCCGCCTGTGCTTAAGCCGGGCGGGCTGAGCACGGAAGAGGTCATCGCGCTTTTTCCGAGGCTGGCAGAACGCTTCAATAGCCCGGGCACCAAGCTTTCGGGCGGCGAGCAGCAGATGCTGGCCATTGCGCGAATCCTTCGAACTGGGTGCGACATTCTTTTGCTGGACGAGCCCACCGAGGGGCTCGCCCCCGTGATCGTCGAGCATATCGGTGACGTGCTCGCCAAACTCAAGCTACGAGGCTACACGGTGCTGCTGGTCGAGCAAAGCCTGGACTTCGCCATGGGCATCGCTGACCACCACTACGTCGTAGAGCATGGTTCAGTCGTGGATCAGCTGAGCAATGACGAGTTGATCGCGTCTCCCGACAGACTGCAGAAATACCTGAGCGTTTAACACATGGCTGACATTTTCGGTATTCCTGCGCCGGCCCTCATGGGGCAGCTCACCATTGGCTTGATCAATGGCTCTTTCTACGCTGTCATGAGCCTGGGCCTCACGGTCATTTTCGGCATGCTGCGCGTGATCAACTTCACCCATGGCGCGCAGTTCACGCTCGGTGCTTTCGGTGCTTGGATGATGCTGGCGTATTTCAAGGTGCCGTACTGGGGCGCGCTGGTGATTGTTCCTGTCGTGATGGCGGTGCTCGGTTCCCTGACCGAGCGTGCGCTGCTGCGCCGGCTCTATGAAATGAACCACCTCTTTCAGCTGTTGCTGACTTTCGGGCTCGCGCTGATGATCGAGGGGCTGCTGGCGGTGGCCTATGGGTCGTCGGGAAAGCCTTACGACAACCCCATGCCGGGCGGTGTAAACCTGGGCTTCATGTTCCTGCCGTACTACCGAGCCTGGGTGATCACATCTTCGCTGGTTCTGTGCTTTGGAACGTGGTACGCCATCGAGAAGACTCGGCTTGGGGCCTACCTGCGCGCTTCCACCGACAACCCCGACCTTGTGCGCACGTTCGGCATCAATGTGCCGCGGCTGATGACCCTGACTTACGGTTTTGGCGTGGGCCTCGCAGCGCTTGCTGGCGTGCTGGCTGCACCCATCGACCAGGTCAAGCCGCTGATGGGATCGGGCCTGATCATCACGGTCTTTGCGGTGGTCGTCATTGGCGGCATGGGCTCGATCATGGGCTCCATCGTCACCGGTTTTGCGCTCGGCCTGCTGGAGGCGCTGACCAAGGTCTACTTCCCCCCTGCCTCGAGCGTGGTGATCTTCCTGGTCATGGCGATCGTGATACTCATCAAGCCGGCGGGGCTATTCGGGCGGCAACCATGACCGTATTCAACTGCAACGAATTCATCAATCAGGGAGGCTTCTGATGCGCCGCCACTATTTGCTCGTCTTTGCTGCGCTATTGATCGTGTTGTCGTTGGCGCCACTCTTCGTGTACCCGATCTTCATGACGAAGCTGCTGTGTTTTGCGCTGTTTGCTTCAGCCTTCAACCTTCTTTTTGGGCAGGCAGGACTGCTGTCCTTCGGGCACGCATTGTTTTTCGGTGGCGCTTCTTTTGTTACTGGCTATGCTCTCAAGGCGTGGGCCTGGCCGACTGAATGGGCAGTGTTGCTGGGGGTAGTTTTTGCGACCGGAGCGGGCTTGCTGGTCGGGCTGGTGTCCATCCGCAGGCAGGGCATCTACTTCGCCATGATCACCCTTGCACTGGCGCAGATGTTCTTCTTTTTCTGCGTGAGCGCTCCCTTCACAGGCGGTGACGATGGCATCTCGGCCATTCCGCGCAGAGCGGTTTTTGGCGTGATCGACATTACCGACGATCGCACGCTCTATTACGTTGTCATGGTGGTGTTCATGGCGGCGCTGCTGTTCGTTTACCGGATCACGCACTCGCCTTATGGGCAAGTGCTGCGCGCCATTCGCGACAACGAGGCAAGAGCTGTCTCGCTCGGATACGCCGTCGATCGCTACAAGCTCATCGCCTTCGTCATGTCCGCTGCGCTGGCCGGTCTGGCTGGCTCGTTGAAGGTTCTGGTATTTCGTCTGGCCACCTTGGTAGACGTGAGCTGGGGGACGTCTGGTGAGGTGATCCTGATGACCCTCGTTGGCGGGATCGGCACCATCTTCGGCCCGCTGGTCGGCGCCGGCTTTTTGCTAACACTGCAAAGCTCCTTGCAGGGCTACTCACAATGGATGCCGGTGCTCCAGGGGTTCGTATTCGTGGTCATGGTGATTCTGCTCCCGCGCGGGGTCGTCGGCGAATTCGCGGTGCGGGTTCTCAAGATGCGCCCCTCCGCAGCGAAATAGAAACCATGGCGAGTGAATTCGATGGCAGGACGGCAATGGTGTCGGGCGCGGGATCCGGCATCGGCTTATCGGTTGCGACGCTTCTTCTGGAGCGCGGAGCCCGTGTTGCGTTGCTCGACATCAACGGGGAAAAAATTCGGACCCTGGGCCATCAGCTCGACCCGACAGGCCGCAGCGTGCGTGCCTGGCAAATCGACATGAGCGATGTGGTTCGTGTGGAGAAGGTTGTCGACGAGGTTGAAGCTCATTTTGGCGGGTTGCATCTGGCCGTGAACAACGCAGGTATCAGTGGCCACCGGGTGCCACTGGCCGAGCAAACACTGGACGACTGGCACCACATGATCAACGTGAATCTCAACAGCGTCTTCTACGCGATGAAGTTCCAGGTTCCCGCGCTCCTGCGCCACTCTGCAACTTCAATCGTGAACGTCGCGTCCGTTCTGTGTCACGTCGGTTCAGCCTCCTCACCAGCCTATACGGCCGCCAAGCACGGCGTAGTGGGTCTTACGCGGAGTGCGGCCTTGGCATATTCCAGTCAGGGTCTTCGCGTGAATGCGGTGGCGCCGGGCTATATTGACACGCCGCTTCTGCAGATTCTGGAGGAGGGCGAACGCAGTGCAATCGCGTCTGACCATGCGGTTGGACGTTTGGGAACTCCTGAAGAAATTGCAGAAGCGGTGCTCTTCCTGCTTTCACCTCGATCCAGCTTTGTGACGGGCTCTGTGCTATTCGCAGATGGGGGATTTACCGCGCGTTAGTTCAGGCGCAGACGATGGCAGATGAGAGCCCTGTCCCGATACAACGCACATGGAACACGCAAGGACGCGCGCTTACGGGCGGCGCAGTTCGATCTGCGCATTTTTCAGAGCTATACACGGGGCTTTGTGCCCGGACCTCCCCTGATGAGCTCTTCGCTCGCGTACGCCTTGAAACGGTTGAGAATTAGTAAGCCGTCTGTTTGCTAGCTGAAGTTCATCGACACATATGCCACTTATGGGGTCAGATGCATGGATGAAATCCGCTTCTGTCGAGGTTGACAAGACTGGGGAATGGCCCTTCGACCGCCGCGAGGCTTGGTTTACATGGGCTCACCAAACCATATGCATGACCTAATGCCATGAGCTAGCGGCGGCTCGGCTGCCTATCCCTTCGGCGCAGCAGTCGCACGCCACTTGGTCTGCCCGCCGCCGACTCTCCCTCTACTTATTGACCACAGTGAGCAATAGGTCGCGCAGTCCCGCGATCGCGAGCTGCCTGCGCCTTGCGCCTGAGCCCAGCCACATCGCGTGTAACGCGTCGCGGGCGTGGCGCCGTCGGTCCTGTGCGTCCATGTGCTGCGCGAGACCATACAACAGATCCAATGCAGTACCACGCCGCCGTGCTGCTTGTGCGTTGAAGCGTGCGAGAACCGCGTCCGTCGTCAGTTTCAAATGTGCGCGGCGCCCTTCATGCTCGACTCCACCATACATTCGCTGCACCGCGTGTTTTACATCTTCATTGGAAACTCGAAGCGCTGCAAGGTCCTTGAGGAACTCCGGAAAGCCTATGCATTCCGCAATCAAGTCTCCCATGTCGGCAAGTGTGGGAGGTGTCAAGAATTCGAAGACCCGCGGCATGCGTATGGTCGGATGTGGTCGTACCGCCGCTGGGACGGCAAGGTCACCCGGGTCTAGTATGCAAAGTGAACTTGCACGCGCCGCGAGCCTGCTATCGCAGGACGTGGTAAGCAGGATAAAAGTAGACCCTGATCGTTTGCCGACGAACTTCGCACCGTAGCCCGTCGCAATGAGCCCCCACAGCGTTCTTCCTCCTTGCGTGCATCCCACGCGTGTCAACGGCATGTCATAAAACTTCGCGACCGCGAGGTAAAAATCAATCACGTCGTCAGGCTGCTGCGGAGTGTGACTCGACGGCACGATTGCAAGCTGTTGCTGCGTATCGCTTCGGTAGAGCACCTGGTGCCCTTCGATTGGAATGACCGTCGCTAACGCTCCAGATATTCGGGGCGCGTAGGTGATGGGCGACGAAAGTACGGACCAGGTGAGCCCGGCAGCTTCTCGGATTCGTTGAACGCTGGAGTCCGTCCGGGGCAAGGGCAGACCTGCAGACCTGAATTCTTTGTGCATTTCGAGCCCTCCTTTACAGCAACGCGGAGGCCGCGTTGTGTTCGAAGGCTCCGAGTCCTCGGATGTAGCGATGCACGGTGCTCTCGGACCGGTGCCCCGTCTGACGCTGGATGGCCCACACAGGTACGCCAGCCCTGGCCGCGCTTGTCACCAAACCTGCTCTTAGGCTATGCGCCGTGAAGCCCTCCGGCGCGTATCCGTGCAGTTTGAGGCGTTTCCTTAAAAGCCAGCCTACCGAGGCGCTGTTGAGGCTCTTCCCAAAGTTGCCGTGTTTATCGATGCCGCAAAAGACCGGCTGATCGACGGCAATGATCAGACCGGCTCTTTCAGCGGCTTCAAGTATCGACAACCAGCGTCTGAGCGTGCCAACAGGACAATAACGCGCGTCTGGCGCTTTCGGAATCGCAACGTCACGACCGCGCTGGTACTGATCGGTCTTGCTGCTTCTCAGCCTGATCAGGAGGCCTTGCTTTTTGAACGTGAGGTCGTTGATGCATAGCGAGGTGACCTCCGACCGACGAAACCCGCCAGCGAATGCGACGAGGAAGAGCGCGGCGTCTCTTCGGTTCTGTGCATCTGATTGCGACTTCAGCGGTCTGACGAGTGACCTCACGAGCGCCGGCGTAATCGGGGTTGCTTGCTTCTGCGCGACGCCCTTACTGCGGCGGATGCCACGAAGCGTGCGCCGGACGACAGGAGATTTGGTCGGCGACTGCAAACCGCGCTCCTCGTGCGCATAAGAGATCGCGGCGACCTGCCTGGCCAGCGTGCTTGGCTTGAGATCCTCGGCTGCGGAGGCGAGGTATCGAGCCACCTGTTCGGCGGTGGCTGGAATGCGTCCCCCCGACTGCTTGAATCGTTTGAGGTCGCCGGTGTAAGCCTTCCGCGTGTTCGACGCGAGCGAGCTTTTGAGGTATTGCTTCACGTCTTCGGAGTGGCGCGCCATATCAATACTCCCCAGGGAGCAGGAATGTGGTCGAGGTCCGATCGGCTTCCGTTATGAGCCAAAGCGCCTCGGTTTTGCTATCAGATCCGGCTATGGCCAAGGCATAGATGGACATGATGCAGTGGCCCTCCCGTACCGCACGCTCGTTTGTCTCGATGTCATCTGGATGCACAAGCCCCCAGTCGCCGTGAACGTGGCGCGAGATCAGCGCGGGGATATCGACGTTTGAACGCTGGAGCAGACCAACCGCGCCTTGGGTTGCAAGAACGCGTCCGAGCGAAAATTTCGGGCGAGTTTCGCCCTGCCGTGAATCCGACATTTTTGACCTTTCGTTAGAGCTCCGCACGCGCACGCCCACGGCCTTGTTTGGCCGCAGCGGAATTAAAGAGGGGTGGGGGAGGGGAGCGGCCGGAGTAGTCTTCCGGACCGCGCGCAGCCTGCTTGTCGCCTAGCTGCGTCGAGCGCGTACCTCTATTTTTGCTTCAGCAGCCCTAATTTCCTACCGAATTCTGGTGTTTACAGGACGTTTTTGGCCACTTTCCCGGAGCAAAAAGCGCTAAATCGTCTGTTTTTTAAGCAGCCTTCCGGGGTCATCCCGGGCTGGCCCGAGAAGGCCAGAATTAGGCATTAGCAGTAACAAGAGAAGGCGACTCCAACAGCCGCTGGAGTTCCGCGAGCGCTTCTCGTTTCTCTTCAATGTAGTCGTGGTCGTCGTAGTGCGTGTCTTGCACTCCCCCTATCCCGTGCGATTGCAGTTGTCCACGTACATGCTTCGGAATCCTTGCCGCAGCTAGCAGGGTCTCAATTCCGCTGCGTACCCGCTTAAGCTGGAAATCGGCGATCCCTGCATCTGCTCCGATCTCTGAAGCCCAGTTCGACAAGCTTGACGAGTGCATGGAAGTTTTGCCGCCGTCGGTTGACAAGAGAAATCCTGCAGTCGGCTTCTCATTGCTAGCTTCTTGCCGCCTATCAACTTCTTTCACAACCTCCAGCAGTGTCGCCAATTCGCTCTGCATGGCATCGGTAATTGGCAGCAAGTGCGCGCGCGCCGCTGTGCGCCTTCCCTTTCCATCCATGAGGCGAAGGACCCCATCCTTTATGTCGTTCTCTGTGATTCGCGCCAACTGCTGTGGTCGTTGTCCGCCGCTTAGAACATGAAGACGTAGGGCTGCACCAGCGGGACCGTCGCGTTCCTTCAGCTGGTTCCAATATCGCCGCAGGTCTGCCACAGGCAGCGGGCGTTTGTCTGCCCTTCCCTTAATCGGGGCGACTGTCTCGACAGGATTGCGGGTGACATTGAAAGCTGTGAAGGAGGACGGCAGGCTAGGGTCTGAGTCTGCCCTGACGGCGCATGAGTAGGCGGCATGCAGGTAAGCGCGCAGCTTACGCGCCGTGGTCATCTTGCCGTCTTGAAGTGGTCTGCGTATGACCGTCACCAACTCCTTCTTGTCCACGTCTGCTGCGGGTTTAGCAACCAGTGCCGGAAATGGGGTTTCGAGATGGCCCTTGAGAGTGAGCTGTACGGCGCGCCAGGATCGGACGTCACATTGCTTCAGGTGGGCCACATAGGCCGCGCATAACGCTTGGAGAGAGTACTGCCCCCGCTCGGCTTCGGCGACGAGGGCTGCCTGAGCTATCTCCCGCACCGCTCGGATACCGCCAGGGGTAGAGCTGGCTTCCTGAGCCAACTCACGTGCCCGCTCGAGCGCGGCTTGGAAGCTGTAGCCCCGAGCGGAAGGTTTCAGCGACTTCGGTGGAGCCGAAGGATCGTACAACCCGATGGGCAGCCGATCAGTCTGTCCCGCGCTTGTACGCCTCCAAAAAAACATCGCTCCCCCCGTCAACTTTCTAACTACCAGTGAGCCTCCGACCGGTAGCTTGGCCAACACCAGCCAACGTCCCACGCTTAAGTCCTTGATGAGTTGCCCTGGGGTGACGGTCATTGAAAGTTGTCGGTGACAGTTTGGTGACAGTTTAAGCGGTATTGCTCCCTGTATTGGGTTGGACGACTTTGGACGAAATCCCTTTGAAATCAAGCATCTTGCTTGTCCAAGGAAATACAGCGTTGCGTAGAGCCAGGAGACTCATAATCCTTTGGTCGAGTGTTCAAGTCACTCACGCCCTACCAATGTGCATAAGGAAAGCCTGCTATCTTTTTTGGTAGTGGGCTTTTTCATGTCGCGTTGATGTAGCCACTATGTAGCCAGTCGCTGGGGTAATCGACCGTGTAGCATTCTTAGCTCATCTACACATCCCAGTGATTCAAAGGAAGCTAAATGGTTGACTTCAAAAAGCGGTTGGCGGGTAAACCGCGCGCGCGCGTCTCTGATCCAGTAAAGCTATACGAATCGCTTGACCGTGCTCATGACAAGGGGCCGCTCCGACCTTCGCAGGAAGCCGTCCTTTCAGCTTGGAACGAACACGGGCGGCTCAAGCAGGATGTAGTTGTGAAATTGCATACTGGGCAAGGAAAGACGCTTGTTGGTCTATTGATGCTGCAGGCGAGGTTGAATGAAGGCAAAGGGCCAGTTGTGTACCTTTGCCCCAATAACTTTCTGATCGAGCAGACGGTGGAGCAGGCGAAACAGTTTGGCGTCGCGACATGCGTCGCGGATCCGGAGCTGCCCGAAGTTTTTGCGAATAGTGAGCGAATCCTTGTTACTTCAGTGCAGAAGCTATTCAATGGACTCACAAAGTTCGGATTGCATCGACGATCCATACCTTTGGGCACCATGCTTATGGACGACGCACATGCATGTGCCGATGCAATAAGAGAAAGTTGTCAACTCAAGATTCCAAACTCGGATGCTACGTACGCGGCGCTCCGCGCACTATTCGCAACAGAGCTCGAAGCTCAAGGTGTTGGCACGTACGCCGAAATACTAAATGGCAAGAGAGATGCGCTGCTTCCCGTCCCTTATTGGGCATGGCACGACCGAGAGTCTGACGTGGCTGCGATTCTTGCAAGTGCTGTTGAGCGCAGTAGTGTCAAGTTCGCATGGCCGCTCCTGAAAAACATGCTTAAGAATTGCCAATGTGTAGTTTCGGGCACAGCGATTGAAATCGAACCATACATTGCTCCGCTGGAGGCGTTTGGAAGCTACTGGAATTGCCCACACCGGATTTTCATGTCCGCTACCGTGACGGATGACGCTTTTCTAATCAAGGGTCTACAGCTTCCACCAAAGGCCATCATGGAGCCATTGGTCTACGACAAAGAGCGTTGGTCAGGCGAGAAGATGGTACTGCTCCCGTCTTTAATCGACGTTAGCTTGGATCGGTCTTCTCTTGTTGCTAGGTTTGCTCCGCCTGACTCACGGCGGAAAGCTGGTCTCGTTGCCCTTGCTACATCTTTTTCGAGCACGGCCGACTGGGAATCGTACAAGGCCAAAGTTGCGAAGCCGACGAGCGTTTGGGACGACGTAAACCTCCTTAAAAGCGGAAGATACGAAAACACGCTCGTCCTGGTGAATCGGTATGACGGGGTTGATCTACCAGACGACGCGTGCCGGGTTCTTGTCTTCGACGGAAAACCTTACTCTGAGTGCCTGACGGACCTATATCAAGAGGCCTGCCGGCCAGATAGCAATGCAACTTTAATGCGCGCTGTTCGAACGGTTGAGCAGGGCATGGGCCGCAGCGTTAGGGGCGAAAAAGACTACTGTGTAATTGTGGTTTTGGGCGAGGACTTGATCAGGCTGCTCCGCGATCGCACATCAAGGAGCTTCTTATCTTCCCAAATGTCGACTCAGATTGAGATCGGCTTGGAAATTGCTGAGATGGCTAAGAGCGAAATCAAAGAAGGGACAAAGGCTGTCGACGCGTTCAACAGACTCATCCGCCAGTGCCTCGATCGGGACGAAGGTTGGAAGGCGTTCTACGCAGAGCAAATGGATCAAGTCACGCCGAACGGTTCAAACCGCTCCGTTCTCGAACTTTATGCCTCTGAGCTAGAGGCTGAGCAGCTGTTCACGCGGGGAGAATTTAGGCAGGCCGGGGAACGCATGCAGGGGCTACTGGACTCCAGCGACCTTGAACCGGATGATGTGGGTTGGTCATTGCAAACCATGGCTCGATACAACTATCCGGGTAACCGCGCGGAATTCCAAAGGCTCCAACTTGCTGCGCACAACAAAAACCGCATGCTGTTGCGCCCCCCTCAAGGAATGACCGTCGCGAAGCTGCAGGGCGTCAGTCAGGGGCGGGTTGAGCGAATTGCCGACTGGATTTCTCAGTACGACAACTACGGTCAACTAGATGTGTCGTTATCAGACATATTGGGAAGACTCGCTTTTGGAGTACGGTCCGAACGGTTCGAAAAAGCGCTGCATGAGCTATGTAGCGCTTTGGGTTTCGTTGGAGAACGTCCGGACAAGGAGTGGAAAGAAGGTCCGGATAACCTTTGGGCATTAGATGCGACAAACTTTATTGTGTGGGAAGCAAAAACTGAAGTGGACCTGAACCGTGCAGAAATAAGCAAGTATGAAGCCGACCAGATGAACAGCTCCGCTGCGTGGTTCGAAAAGCACTACCCTGGCGCATCGGCAAGATACATTGAAATTCACCCAGCTGCCGTGGTTAGTAGTGCGGCTGCTTTTCGAATTCCCGTTGGGGTGATGCGTGAGAATGAGCTGAATCGCTTTACAAGGGCGGTTCGACTTTTTTTCAAGTCTTTCGAGGCTATAAATTTTGCAGACTTGTCCTTGCCACACATCGGAAACTTGCTTGTCCAGCATGCACTTGATACCGAAAGCATGATCAGTCCAGAAGGTTTCGTAAAAAAGCCTAGGGATTTGAGGTAAATCGGTTTCGTCCACTGGGATCTTGGACACTCGAAGTCTCGTGCTGGGCCAACCGAGTCATCTCTAACTCATTGGCACGATCTTGATTAAGTATGTCATCGCTGCGGCGTTGAGCATTGAATTCGGTCAGCGATTTGTCGTCCTTCTCGGCTCATTTGTTCCTTTGTTTTAAGGCAGGCTTGGTAGACGCAATGTGGGTCCGCATCACAATCTGCCGCGGAGGGCCCACAGCCGGATACGATCAGCGTAAATGCAAAAAGGAAAATACGAGTCATGCCATTCCATGTAAATTTTGTTAATTGAAGGCGGTAAGTTCGAAATCGACCGATAAACGCATTGACCTTCTGCAGGCTAGCAACTAATGATAGCTCTACATTAAATCACGCATGGGTTGCGAGCGGGGGTCAGCAAAGGAGAGTTAATTGACCTACCAAGTTCTCGGGGATGACGGAGGCGCGCTTGACGCGCACCTCGACGTGGACGGACCCAACATAGTTTTTCACAGCAGAGGCGGAGCCTCTGGGAAGAATGCGAGAAACGTTCACTATGCAAAAGCGTTACGTCTGCTGGTGGAGCGCTTGGCAGCGGCTGAGATTTTGATTGAGGGGGCATGGGTCGACAGTAGCCGTGTACAGGCTATACAGCTGTCCGATCGTGCAATCCTCGGAGAAGCCGACGCAGGGGCGACCCCGGCTGTTCTGGTGGCCCGTATGAGCTCTCGCATGCAGGCGATTGGCAAGGACCCCGCATCCAAATCGGACCACGGCAATTCAACCAAGCGCATCCTTTTGACGGTCACTTCGACCATAACGCCTCAGGAATTGCTGGCAGTTCTAAAGGTCGCGCCCTCAAAGGGTGACTTCAAGAGCCAAGAACGCCTTCCAGCGTCCGAGCTGAAGAAGGCCACCGATGTCCACTTCTTCCTCGCAGTGCAGAAGCTGTGCGAAGGATTCAAAGATCATGAATTCGCCGACTCGGATGCCTTCGACGTGCTGCTTGAGGATGGGACGCGGCTCCCACCGAAGGCCGTTTTCGGCATTGCGCTCGCTGACGCGCTTGGTTTTCAGGTCCTTCCGAAGCATTTCTCGGGGGGCCTCGGCACTGTTTGCTTTGAGCGACTTGGCGCGGCTGGGTACGCCATCGTGCCAAAGGACGGCAATACCCCGGAAGCGGCCGAGCCGAAGGCCTCTCCAGACAGCGAGTGGGCAGAAGGCAATCCGAAACTACGCAGCCACTTGAAGCGCGAGCGGGCGCCCAGCCTAAGCAAGGCCAAAAAGGCCGACTTCAGGAACCAAAACGCTGGCAAGCTTTTTTGCGAGAAGTGCAAGGTCGATCCCGTGGCCCACTATGGCTCAGAAGACGGCGAGGCGTGCATCGAGGTACACCACCACCTCACGCAGGTGGCAGAGATGGTTCCAGGACACAAGACCAAACTAGCCGATCTAATGTGTCTGTGTGCGAACTGTCATCGCCTAGAGCACCGCCTTCTCCGCAACCTCGCTGCGGCGGGAAACTGAATGCCCGCGATAGAGGTCTCTTCCTGCAATTTGCTGATTAACCTTCAGGAATCCGCAAACCACCTCCCGGTGCAATTTGGTAAAGGCTTTTACCAGTTCTTCGTTCTGTTTGCTCCGTACAGTTATTGACACGAGTCCGAGTGCTCGCGGCTTCGCCGCTGCGCTCAAAAAATCCCTTTGCTTGCAGCTCGTCGTAGGCGTCGAAAAAGTTCGACGTTGCACGAGCGCGGGAACGTTCGAGCCGTGACTGATCTTCTGCGGTGTTGATGACTGCCAAGCCAGCGCGTTGCACAGTCCAGCTATGGACTCGTGTGACTAACGAAAAGCAACCGCGTTCAGCACACACCCCTTGCAGCCCTCGAACTCTCCTAGAGCAATCGCCATACGCAAATGAATGGACCTGCTCATAAAGCGGCTTGATGACATGGTCAGCGCGTAGAGTTTCCGGTCCGCCTTGCGTGAACCAGAAGAGAGCCCAAAGACTTCGGTCGGCTGCAGAACTCGGCCCGTCGAAGATTTCGCTGTGAGAAATCTTTTCGTGACCCTCACGTTGGACTCGCCTAAGTTCTCTCCAGACCGTGACGCTTGGGCCACCGATTTGCTGGAATTGCCGAATGCCCCAGGTGCTTGCCCAGGTTCTTACCCGCTTGCATGAGTCGCTCGCGTTTGTTCCACTGGCAAAGTCGAGGCCCATTCCATCTCCACTTTCGACTAGCCCGTCAATGTTCTTGGAGATGTACTTCGCGATGTACCCGGTTGCACTGCCCTTTGATGGATCGATGCGCTTAACCGTGTAACGGTGTTTGCGCGCGCCTGGCTCATTAGGGCTGTCTTGCAATGCATAAGAGCCTGCGATACCGAGCAGGCCTCCACCTTCGATCGACCCGTCCGTCAGCACTTCAAATCGCCCGATGACGTCGCCTGGTGCAAAAAGCAAAAGGTGCCAGTGCGGGCAGCCGTCGTGATGCGGCTCGGCGACACGAAATCCATAGGGATTGATTCCTTGTCGTTTCCACTTGGCGCGAATCTTTGTCCAGGTGGAGCAAAGATAGTCATGGGCCTGTCTTGGAGTTGACCCGTTCCAGTTTGGGTTGGGCTTGCCCGACGCGCTGAAACGGTGGAAGCGGCTAGGTGCGGTGATGGTCAAAAAGACGCCTTCGTGGCCCATGTAGGCCGCCATCTGCTCAAATCCACGCGTACGCACCATGAGCTCAGCTCGGCGCACCTTAGGGTTGCTTACGCTAGCGTCCGACGCCTCCAAAAGATTGCACGCGACGCCGTATTCGTTGACAGCTTCCAAATCGGAGAGGGTCTGACGGTTGATCTTGGCACGGACGGCTTTCCTGTGAACGGCATGGTTCGAGGCGTAGCACTCTTGCTTCTTGCGCACGCGTCCCTGAGCATGCGCGACCACTTCGTTTTCTCGAAGAAGTTCTCGCCGCAAATTCCGCCGCCACCACTGAGCGTCGAGCATGCGATTGATTCGACCTGACAGACTCACCTTTTTAGCGACCGGCCTGGCTTGTAGCGCCCTTGCAAGGCCGTCTAAGGTTTCAGCAAGTGCATCCACACTTTGAGGCGCAGCAGCGTGCCGCTGGTAGGACGAAAGAAGCGCTCTTGCCTTGCGTGTGTTTGTCAGTGAAGCGGCAAAGATTTCATATTCATCCGCGCGTGGATCTAGCATCAGACCACCCACAGCCATTCAGAGACGCGGTGAGCACGGCAGGCAAAGTGACTTTCGATCATCCCCTGCAAGACTTCAGGCGCTGCTCCGAGCGGAATCTCAAGCCACGCCTTTTCCCTTGTTCTTAAATCGACAACTTCAAATTCACGCTCTGCGCCAGGCTGGAAGTAGTCCGGGTCGCCGTCCTTCGCGATGCAAAGGATGCATTCGACCAAACGAGGCCAGTTGTTGCGATAAGCGAGGGTGCTTCTTTTGATGGCGTAACGATTGTGAAAGGTCGCGCGTAACTGGTCGCATTGATCCATCGTCACGCCTTAGGCTGCCGTGGGGACTTGC
This sequence comes from Pseudomonadota bacterium, assembly GCA_040385065.1. Lineage (GTDB taxonomy): Bacteria > Pseudomonadota > Gammaproteobacteria > Burkholderiales > Burkholderiaceae_C > Polaromonas. The sequence goes on along the minus strand of JAZKIC010000025.1, from coordinate 1,230 downwards.
AAGATACGACGCAGTTCCGCGACCGGCCAGGCCAGCCGACCGTTCACGCGGATGGGACGAAGCGGCCCGTTTTCACGCATCGCCCACAAGCGCAGAGTTTGCTGCGCGCGGTTCAAATGAAAGGCAGCTTCGGGCGTTGGCAGATTAGCCCTGGGCTCGAGATTCAGGGGTGTGTAGATTGACGTATTGGCCAAGTCAGTGCCTTTTCGGCTTGTTGAACATGGCTCAATTGTTTTTCGGAGAGGTCATTAGGCCAATGGCCAGTAACCGTTACCGTTACAGGACCTTGACAAATTGAAGGTCTGTGCTCGTCGACAATAGGAACTAGTTTGAGACGGTCAAACTGAGCCCTTTTGCTTATCGAGACCCCCAAAAATAAATTGGTGGAATTGATTGGACGATTGTGATATCGCGTGCGCTGTAAATGTCTTTTCACGCGGCCGCATGGGCACGCGAAAGTCGCCCGCTAGTGTCTTGAGGTTGGTGAGTTAGTGTCTCCGCAGCTGTGCCAGGGAGACGTCGAATGTGAAATGGGAAGTGCGCTAAGTGGCGGCTGCGATTCCGGTACCGATACCGATACTCATACCGTTACCGTTACCGTTACAGGGATCGCCTCAAAGGCTGCAGCCCTAACTTACGGCGCGCAACCGGTGGTCGTCGGCTTGCGGCACAAAGCTCACGCCCGCCTGATCCAGTACCCAAGCTTCAATTTTCTCGTGATGCAGGCGCAAGAGATCCAGCGGCCGAACTGTGTAGTGCTTTTCGGCCGTTGCGCTCGGTTTGTGACCCATGATCTGCGCGACAACGCCCGCAGGAATTTCGACCCACTCCGTTAGGGACTTGAAAGACCGCCGCAAACCGTGCAGCGTCAGCCCGTCAATGCCTGCAACGGCGCAAGCACGCTCATGCTGCTTGTGAGGTGTGCTCATGGCCTTACCCGCCATCACTTCGAGCCGTGAGGGGCTTGCAAAGACCCATTCGTTCACGCGCGGTAGGACGGAAAGGAGCTGCCCCACATAAGGCGTCAGTGGAATCACGCGCTCGCCTTCGACCTTGTCCCGAATGGTCAGGCCCTTCCACTTGCTGTTGATGTCCTCCCAGCGCATGGCGAGCACTTCGCCAGGGCGTGCGCCGGTCAGAAGCAAGGTCTGCAAATAGGCTGCCGCGTGCGGGTTGGTGTTGATTCATTCTTAAAACTGAGCCAGTTTTGAAGTAATTCACGCGGAAATT